>JAJEFO010000085.1 GCA_022820365.1 Silicimonas sp. | reverse complement strand
GCGGGCGTGGCGTCCTACTACCTTTCCGCGCCGCTGATCGCCGCCTACCAGAAGGCGCGCGTGAAGCGCCTCAAGAAGCGGTTCGCGAAGAGGCGCAAGCGGGCGCTGTCCAGAAAGATGGCCACGCCGGCTGAGTAGGTCGCGACCCGTTCCTGCTGGCGCTGACAAGGGCAATGGCTGGCAGGAATGGCTGGCAGGAAAGGCACTGGATTAGCATGGGGCGACCTGCGGAGAAGGTTCTAGGCACGGCGGTTTTTCGCCCAAGCGCGTGTCCGGGCGCTGCGAAACCTTGCTGCGAAATCTGGGCGCGGACCGTGGTTCCCCTTTCCCCAGAAGGGTTTGTCCTGGGGGCTCGGTGACGGGCGAGGCGGGAATGGCGAAACCGTTCGGGACGGCGCTGCGGACTTGCGGCACTTGAGTTTACGTGCAATAAGACGGTGACCGAGCGGCATTAACAGGGAGGCGGATTTCAAAGTGGCAAAGGGGCAACAGGTATCCCCAGAACGCAATTTTTTGCCAGCAAAGTCCCTTGACTTTCGGGGCTTGCGATTCGCATAACATCCATACCCGGCTTGCGCAAGTTCTGTGTCCGGGTTGCTTGTGCCGCAGATTCGGTGCAGAAATGTCAAAGCAACGTAGATGAGGTCAGACATGACGCAATCAAAATTTCTTATCCGGACCTCCGGCGCACTAGCGCTTGTGGCGCTGCTGAGCGCCTGTGGCGGGTCGAACACACCGGAACCGGATCCGGAGCCCCCGACGACAACGCCGGAGCCCCCGCCGCCAGCCTCTGTTGAGAGCCTTTCGCTGGCTATTCAGACCGCCGAGAACGACGCCATGGCGGCCAACAAGATGGCAGCGGACGCCCTGAAGAGCGCAATGAAGTACGACGATATGCTGACGACTTTGGCTGCCGCTGGCGATTCCGGAGCCGCGATGATGGCCGCTCAAGCGATCTTGGACGCTGAGATGGATGTGGGAACGGCCCTTTCGAATGCCGAGGATGCCCTGGCGGACGCCAAGGCCGCCAAGATGGATGTCATGGCGCTTGCCGACGACCATCCGCACAAGGCTACGCTAATGACGTCAGTCGACCGTGTGGTCGAGATGGCCGAAATGTACGTTGATACAATCAAGGGCATCAGCACAGGCACCGAATTGGAAGGCGCTGTTGCGGAGGTTGAGGGCACCAATGAAAAGGGCACACCACGGTCCATAGCCAATACGGTCGGCACGGACATCGCTGGCGCGCTCGCGTTGTCCGACGCGCCGGCTGCCGGTAATCTCAGCGGTGCACGGGTTGCGCATGGCACAACTGCTCCAGTCGCGGCCGACGTCGCGGCAGCACTCAGGCATGTCACAGACGACGCCAAGGGCATGACTTGGGCTGAGCTCGTTGGCGAAGACAATTTGATGACCATGCCCATCGGTACTGACAGAGCGGGCGTAAGCGTCGCCTCGATCGACGGCATGGCTGTGGCGAAAGTCTGGGCTACTGAAAGTGACCGGCCGGCAGACGGTGCGGACATTGCTGATGGTGCACTGCAAGGCATTGCGGATGCCGCAAATTACATGGGCATCCCGGGAACCGCATACTGCCTCGGAACTGACTGCAAAGTGGCGGGTGGTAAGCTAATGGGTAGCTGGTACTTCGCTCAGACTGCTGCAAATTCCGCAGTCCACTATGTTCGCAACACGGACAGGGCAACGCGCGATGCCACACCCTATGTGGCCGAGACCCTGTATGCACAATACGGGCACTGGCTGACCGAAACCGGTGGCGACTGGACTGTCAACACCTTCGCCACAGCCATTGGTCAAGGCACAGATGGCGCCTACTTGGGCCTTGCGTCAGCTCAGGATGGGATTGATGACGGCGATAAGGCGAGCTACTCGGGCGGCGCCGTCGGGATGTCGTCTCGCACGCAGGGTTCGGGCGACAGCAAGACCACTGACAGCGGTCGATTCACTGCCTCCGTGAAGCTCAATGCGGCGTTCGGGGCTGCTCCGACGGTCACCGGCACCATCAACAACTTCCAAGGTGACGCCGTCAATTCAGGCTGGAGTGTAAGCTTGGGAGAGGCAACGCTCGCCCAAGGGACGCAGAACCAAGGAACGGCGGTAACTGGTGGTCGCGACGGCATGTGGAGTGCCCAAGCATACGGTACCAGTGGGACCGAGCGTCCGAGGGGCATCTATGGCGGCTTCGCAGTCCACTTCTCTGACGGGGACGCCGCCGGGGCTTATGCAACGCGAGCGGACTGATACAGCCTTATAGGGCATGAATTCCAGGAAGGGCGGCTCTGTGCCGCCCTTTCTTTTTTAGATCGCCTGCGGGTGCGCGCAATCCGTCCCGAATGGCGCAGTTGTCCTACATCGCGGACGCGGGACGTCCCAGTATTGGCCAACAACCGCTGATACCCCTTGTCGCCGCCCCGCGGCTCCCATATTTGCCGTTTACGAGCCTGTCGCGCTCAGCGCTCGAACAGGTCACAAGGAATGAAGGGAATTCGCATGCACTCTGGCTTGAACCTCGCTTCGCGTCTTTTGGCGGTCGCACTGGCCGGCCTGCTTGCTATCCAGGCCGTATCGGCCGACGAGCACGTCAGTGCTCCGGTGACGCAGACGGCCACCGCTACGGCGGATACGCAGATTGGAACGGCGGCTGCGCTTCTGAGCCACGGCCGGTGGGAGGCGGCGTTCGCCATCCTCAGCCCTTTGGCGGCCCGCGATCCGCGCGCAGGCGATCTGCTGTTTGAGACCGGCATGGTTTCCTTGGGGCTGGCCCATCGTCCGAGAATCACTGAGGCCGAACGTGATGCGTTTCTGGATGTTTCCATCGCCGCGTTTCGAGCCATCCTTGCCGCCAATCCCGAGCTGATCCGTGTCCGGTTGGAACTAGCCCGAGCCTTCTTCCTGAAGCGTCAGGACGGCCTCGCCCGCCGGCAATTCGAACGGGTCCTGGCCGGAGATGTTCCCGCACCCGTCGTGGCAAACGTCAACCGCTTCCTGGCCGAAATCCGCGCCCGTCGCCGTTGGTCTGCATATGGCGGGATCGGCCTGGCCCCGGACACCAACATCGGCGCCGCTCCGGCTCAGACGGCGCAACTGGTCGACACCCCCTTCGGGCGGCTGCCCTTCACTCCCGACGAAAAGCCGACATCCGGGGTGGGTGTTGCCCTCTGGGGCGGCTGGGAATACCAGCAGCCGCTGGGCGAGCGCACGCGGCTGCGCTTTGGCGGTAACATCTCGCGCCGCGACTATGAGGGCAGCCGCTTTGACAGGATGGCACTGGGTGCCCATGTCGGCCCGCGCTGGTTGATCGCACCCGGCACGGAAGCGAGCCTGCTTGCACAGTCAAGCCGTCACTGGAGCGGGTCAAGCGTATCCCATGACGAACTGGGGCTGCGCGTCGAGGGCCGGCAGAACCTCGGGCGCAGGACCTTACTGAGCTTCAACGGGTCCTGGCGCGAGCGCAGCTGGCAAGGCCAGCCTGACCGGGACGGCCCAATCACCAGTCTCGGCTTCGGCGTCCGCTACCAAGTCACGCCGGTTACGGTGCTGAACGCATCCATGTTCGGAGAGCGTGACCGTCCGGAGCAGCCAACGCGCCGGAACAAGTCCTACGGGCTGAACCTAGGTGTCAGCCGGGATCTGCCCCGAGGGTTCACTGTCGGGCTGGACGGCTCGGTGAATTGGACCCGGTATGACGAGATCGGGTTTTCGACCACGGACGGGGGATTGCGTGAGGACCGGACGTCGGGTCTGAGCGTTAACCTGACCAAGCGCGATCTGACGATCGGCGGGTTCAGTCCGCGGCTGACGCTGGGCCATACCGTGCGCGATTCGAACGCCGTCTTTCAGGACTACGAGCGCACGTACGGCGAGATCAACTTCGTGCGCCAGTTCTGAGAGGAGCGGGTTCGTCACCGTGGCTGGCACCGCTGCGGGCGAGTCGAAGCCTGAACAATTGTAGCGAGGACTGAGCGGCCCCGCCGGTTCTGAATCTCGCATGAGCGGGTTGACGTAGGCAGTCTGCGCGCGTGAAAATCGTCAGGTCCCGGTTTTGCCAAAGACGGGTCGCCCGGAGAACTGGGATGGACCACGTCACGCGCTGCCCTGGTCTGGTGATGACACTTGGCGACTAACGGCGTGAGAGATGAGGAGCCTGCTACGATGAGGCAGTTTCACGAAACTTGCCGACGCAGCTTGGCGGGAGCATTCCTCGCCGCGGCCTTGCTGTTGTCCGCCTGTGGCGGTGGGGGCGGACCGACGTCAGGCGGTGAGGACGCTACGCCGCCGCCGTCTCCGATCCCCACGCCGGAACCGCCCTCTCCGCCACCTCATCCCCTGGCCAAGCCCCTGCCGACCGAAATCCGCGGATCTCAGGGCAGCCGCTATGTCGGGATCGGCCCGGCCTTTGCAAACGAAGGACCGGACATCAGTGACCTTGAAACCCGGTCCCGTCGCGGGGCTTTCGCGGTCGGCTCCGGGCGCTGGGGGGATCCGCTGGGTCGGGACGGCAGCGTAAGCGCTGCAGAAGTGGTCCGCTTCCTTCGCTCCTTCCAGACGCAGAATGATCGCGAAGGCGGAGGCGACTTGGTCTTCGTCGACTTCGGGGCGCAGAAAACCCTCCGCATAGATAGCACGGCGCATGTTTCGGAACGCAGGGCCGTCATCGCCGCGTTGCGCAACATCAACACCAGCCTGCCCTGGCGGCACCGCATCCTGCTCGGTCGCGACATTTCGGAGCGGCTCGCTACCGAGGATATTCCCGAAGACGAAATCCATGTCCACTTCACCGACGGCAGGGAATTCTGGCCTGAACTTGAAGAGGGCGAGGATTACGAACCGAACGTTCTCGGCATCGGCGGGTCGAACTTCGATCGCGAGGCGCGAAGGGTTCTGGGCGGATTCACCTATGTTGACCGACAGGCTGTTGGTCCCAATGCCACGCGGATGGAGTTCGTCGTCGCCCACGAGATCCTGCACGCCTGGGGGATGGGAGCGCATGTCGATCCGGAGGCGTATCCGGACGCCTTGCTCGCGCCCCACCTGCCGCGAGACCTGAACGACGTGCCCCGTCTCTGGCTGACGGTGGAGGGCGAGGCGCTGTTGGCCGAGATCAAGATCACCCCCGGCACGCGGGCCTCCGACCTGACGGTCGCCGATCTCGGACCGTGGGAAGAGGACGGGTTTCACCTCCTCGGCCAGACCGACCTTGGCGGAACGGCTGCCGATACCGTGCAGTTCGGGGCGGGTTATCGCAACGGTCTTGGCAAGCCGTGGGCTTGGGGGTCCGTGCCCGCGACACAGCTTCGGGACAACCCGGAAATGTCAGGACTGCGCATGGCGACCTGGGCCGGATCGCTCTTGGGATTCAGCGGCGCGGGCCTCCCGGTGGCCGGAGACGCGGAGATCGGAATCGACCTGGCAAGCCTGCGGGGCAGGGCCGATTTCAGTGAGCTCGAATCTTGGGCCCGGGAGACTCACCCCGGCGTGCCGGGCAGCGGTTTCCGCTGGGGTGATGGCGATCTTCGCTACACCATCGGGGTGGCAACGGAGGCGGGAACCGAAGTGTTCGTCTCGACATTCGCTGCCGGGGACGATCCCGGCATGGTGACAGGCGCTTTCGTGGGCGCGCGCCACGAGGGTGCCGCCGGGATCCTGGAGCACCCCGACCTTTCGGCGGCTTTCGGAGCCGCACGGTAGCAGGGCCGCAGGCAGGGGCGGCCGGCATTGTTGGAAATTGGGAAACAGGCGGATGCGCATCCGACAACGCGGATTTGTTTGCGCCGCCACGAAATGTCGTGACGGACTCCTCGGCGCTGGCGCAGCATCGACGAGTTACCAGCGCACGTGCCGATGGGACTCAGTGGTCCTTGGCATCCGCCTTGGCTGGAGAGTGTTCTTGATTTGCTGCAGCTTGATCGAGGCTACTGCACGGCGGATTATTCTGACGCCCTCCCCGAGGCCGCGAGAATGCCGAATTCGGCTCTGGGCGTTGAAGATCGGGATCCGGATCAAGGACCACTGGCTGGGCAGCGCCGCCGACCTGCGCGAGTGTCTCGCCTCCGACGCCGCCATCGCCAACCAAGTGGCCGACGTGGCCGACCTCGCGCAGGAGCACCCTGAGGCCGCGGCGACCAAGGCGTTTCCGGAGGAGGACGTCGACCTGCTCCACACACGGCTGGAGTCGCAGGCTCAAAGGGACGTCGTGAGATTGCTCGCACGACACGAGCCTGACATCAGGGCGGTCGTAATCGACCTCGGGCGCTTGGTCAGATCGCATCCCGTCGCTCGGCTACTGCTCCCGGGAACACAAGAAGTTCTGTCGGAGGATCGAGGGGCTGCACTGGGCGATTCATGTGCGTGGTGCCACTCGCGAGAGAGGGCGGGAAAATGACCGCCTGAACCACCTATGCAAGTGTGGAACTGTGAAAGGCCCCCCACCGGGACGCATCCAGCGCGTACGGCCAAAAGTCAGTTGGATCGTAGACACGGATCGATTGATTCCGCCCCACACTGCCGGATCGCGAGAGTGCAAGCTTGCTTCACAACATTGACAACCGTCCATTGCGACATTACGTTCGGTCTAGGAACGCAACTTCTTCAAGTCGAGACTGTCATGACCTACGGACCAATCCTCCCCATCGTTTAGCGGAATATTTCCGTCCGCTGACCCCTTCTCTTTTGGATTCGCGTTTTCGTACTCATCAATGATGGAACCAATGTTTGCAAATCTGGCAACTGTGATGGTCGGCCTGATTGCAGGATTTCTGATCTTCATTTGGAGGAGAAATTATGTAGATCAAAGAACTCGAAAAAGACTCATAGATGCGTTGCTTACAGAAGTCGGGCTGATTTCTGCCATGACAGATAAAGATATCGAAACCTTGAAGCTCCGAATCCAGAATGGCGAGGTTCCGTTCACAACGGCAGATATGTCTCACACCATCTTCAATGCACACCAGAGTGAATTGTCGTTGCTGGACAAACCGACACTGGCTGCTGTTATCAAGGCGTACGCTTCCGATAGAACCTTGACTAAGTCACTGTTGAGGTTTCAGGATAAGGACTTTCAGGAATTGGAAGTCGAACGGAAAATGGCGCTTTTCAAGGCATTGCGAGACCGGAACGAATCCCATAAGCAATGTCGTGACGAAGCGGCTGATCTTCTCTCGGCCCATGATTGATGGGCAATTTACCTGTTCTTGTGCTGGCATCCTGATGAACAGAGTAATTCCAAACCAGCCATGTGATCACGAATAGAAGCGGTCCCGAATTCAACAGCGCCGCCCACGCTCTGGCTGCGGTCTTCTTAATTTCCCCTGGCTTGCATACGAACCCGTGCGGTTTTGAAAACGCTCAGCTCCTCCTGCACTTATTCCGCATGCACTACGGCGATTCCAAGTGCCGGGTCGCAGTGTGTCACGCAGTCCGCAACGTGGCAGGCAGAAAGAAAACTCGAAAATTAAGTCAATTGACATCATGAAACATGAATGTCACACGGACAGTTTTATGGAAGACGGCCTGCGATGCAGTTAGGAATGAGCCTGTAAGGCGGAATGCTCGCAGCCTGTTCACGACGCCTCGCCTTGCGCACCGCGCTGGCAGGCCTTCTTGGCGGCGGTGGAAGTCTGCGTGTCCGCCGCTGGCACCGCAACTGAGTGAGATTCACATGCTCGAAGTCAATCTTGGCAACAAGTCGGAATATGGGTCCAATCAAGACCGGAAAACATTTCCGGCCTTGGCATGCGCGAGGGCGCCTGCGATGGAGCGTTCAGCACTGAAGCAGAGCCCCGTCCCGTCAAGTCCGCAGGACTTCCCGCACGGGCGGCGTTCCACGATCAAGGCCCTTGACCAAGCCCTCGACATTGCGCGTCTGGAAGGCATTTCTGCTGCTGCGTTCTCCGTTGATCGCGCGGCGTCAGAACGGTCGGCTCGATATGCCGGAGCGCGCGGCGCCCGCACGATGCGCGACGCGCGGTCCGCCCGTGCAGGGCCGGCAGCATCCGTCGTCAGGGCGGTCCTGGTTTCGCTTTGCGCGACGCTGGCGCTGGCGGCCTGCACTGCCGATAAGGAACCGGACGGACTTAGTCTCGAGAAGAATACGGAATTCGACGGCCAGGCGCTGCGGTTCTTCGTGACGCTGGATGACGGAACGGAAGCTTCCGTCCACAGCGACGAAGATCTCATCGGGATAATGGCTGCCCCGACTCCCATGCACGGACACTTGGCGCGTGCCCTGACATTCCTGAAGGAGACGGAGGCGGGCACGTCGGTGGCTCACGCCCTGCTGAGCTGGGATCCGGACGACCCTGCAGACTACCTGGCGTTTGGCTGGTGGGTCCATTTTCCCGATCAGCATGTTCCGGATCTCTCGTTCGAGGAGGTGGATGAGTACATAGTCATTGACGGTCCGGAATTGGACCACGGTGTCATTCCGCAAGTGCCGGCCGACGGGACAGCCGCCTACGCGGGTCAGGCCGGAGGGCTCTACACTTACACGTTCGGCAGCGATTGGGGCGAGGACGAGGGCGAATTCGTGATCGAAGAGTACGAGGGCGTACTCGTCCTGAATGCAGACTTCGCCGACGGCACCCTCAGGGGCTGCATCGGCTGCGTCGGCGATCTCGTCACGAGGCGTGCGCATTTCGGCGTGTTCCTGGGACGGGATCCGAAGGACGTCCAGGGCTTGGCCAAGGACTATGAACTTCACCTCGCGACCGCGATCATCGGGGAAGACGGCCTGTTCGAACGCGGCAGGTTGACGCTGAGGCACCCGGAACGGACGATCACCTCTTTCGAGGGCTGGTGGGGCGGCGCCCTTTCCAGCCGTCAGGACACTGACGGAAACCCCCGGCTGATCGCCGGCTTCAGCGGCGTCGACTTCGAGGAGGGCGACGGCAGCGAGGGCAGCATATTCGGTTCGTTCCTGGGCCTGAGCAACACCTTCCAGCAAGACGGGACATCCTCCCCGCCCCTTGGCAACGACGGCTGACTGGAACTGTCCCACGACGGTCCCGGGGACAGACGGTCACGAAGGGTGGACGCCAGGTGCTGACGAAGAGACACCGAGACCGGCACGGAATATCCGGGAAACCTGCAACGGCTTGTTCCGATCATTCCGAAATCCGGCACGAGTCGGGGCGGGAGCGTTGCATGGAGTGCACAAGCGGACAACATCAGATCACCGTCTCAATAGAAACGTGATCGCGGATTCTGATTGCTTCCGGTCGCCGATGCCAAAACCATCCGATCAAGTCAGCGCCGCTCGGCCAGCTCCGGCAACAGTTCCGCGGCCGACACGGCGTCTGCCGCGTCACGCGCGACGCGCGAGCCACCACCAAGTCATCCAGACCGGAATGCTGAGCAGCAGCGCACACACAGCGATCGCCACAGGTCCGAGCAGTCCAGCGAAAACCGATGCTGCCGCAGTCAGCGCACCAAGCGAAATCCCCAGCCACCAAGCAGCCCGGCGGTAGCCCAGGCGCCAGAGCCTTCGGCAGCCGAGGGCGAGAGGCAGCCCGCACGGTGCCAGCACGATCAGGGACGACGCCGACATGATTGCGGCCATCATCCACATCCCGGCTTCCGGAGCCCCGCTCGATTTTGGCAGGAACCGAGCCGCCGCCTGCACGACTACGGCAGCCGGCAGCCAGAGTGCAAAATCTTGTGTACTTGACGGGGAATCCTACAACACTTGACGGGGATTCTTACGACACTTGACGGCGAATCCTGCCACACTTGACGGCGGCGATCCGCGCGCAGCGCGCTGTCTCTCCCTGCATCGATGCCTGGG
>JAJEFO010000038.1 GCA_022820365.1 Silicimonas sp. | reverse complement strand
GGCCACTTCAGTTGGGCCAAAGGGCGGTTTGAGGATGGAACTGCGACCAGGCAAACCAGAAGGCCTGATGGCTGCCCAGGTCGGACCCGTCTGCACCAACGGCCTTCACACCGCCGGCATCGAGCTGCAGGTGGACGTTTTCATGGGAAATCCTGTTGCCCCGCTTCAGCGCTGCAATCGCCTTGCTGCGCTGAAAGGCGATCGGTCTTCCAGTAGCAGTCACAACGCCAATGATGTCTTCATGAACCGGCAGGCGCGGGTCGACATCGCCGACCGGGAAAATCGGGCCATTGGCGTCCCGCCCGTTGCGGAAATCGAAGTCCCGTCCGAGCGCCAGCGCTTCGACAAGCACCGTTGTCTCCGGATGCTCCCGCTTCCAGGTTCCCCAGTCCGTCGTCACGATCGAGGCCTGTTTCAGCTGAAGGTTCCGCTTCGCAAGCGGCCCGGTTACGGCCTTGCCCAGAAACGTGTCGAACACTGAGTGCGTATTGATGTCATACATGACCTTGTTAGACCGGATCAGCAGCCCTGAGGTGCGCAGAACCGGCCGCTCAATTCCCTTAGGCAGCTGATCCGTGAAATAGGCCTGCGCCGAGCCGCACAGTGTGCAATAGGGAATGCCAAGGTCTCTTCCGCCCAGGGTATCATTCACCATTTCACGCACTTCCATAATGCGCCGCGGATAGGCGCGGAATTCATCGTTCACCTCAATGCCAAAGACGATGTCGCTGTCTTTCAGCCAGGTGGCCTCTTCAGCGCTGCTCACCTCGGGGTTGTCAGCCGCAGGAATGCAATTGCACGTGCTGTCTGTCCTGTCATAGGCGCGATCATCGATTAACACTCCGCCCCAGGAGACATGCCGCCAGTCGATGTCGCCTTCCACAAGGATCTTGTCCCAGCCAGGAATGACACCGGTGAATATGGCGCGTTTAACCGGCAAGTAGCCAGGTGGCGAAGGAATGTCCCAGGCAATCAGGTGGTCGGTGATGGCCCCCCAGCTGTTGGGTCCGGGAAATCTCTTTTCCAGCAGGCTGGAGGCCGCGTCGGTCAGGGATGCGCTAATGCGGCGATCGGAAATGAAACGGAGCAAATCACTGATGACCCAGACTAGCCGGGGATCTCTTGACGCACTGATTTCCTCCAGTGCCGAGGTCTGATCCGGTCCCCAGACCTGCTGAGCAATGCTGTCGACAAAGGCCACCTGAACGGCTGACCGCAAACCGTCAGGGAGCGGACCTGCCGGAATCGCAGGCGGTGCGCCAAATGCATCGACCACATACTCCGGCAGGGGAGCGGCTTCCTGGGCGTTTGGCGCGTCAGACCAGGAGAGGGAGAGCGCCACGAAAAACGCAATCAAGAAACCGTGGGAGGGAAAGCCGGTTGCAGTTTCCATAGGAGGGCCTTTCGTTTGGGCTCTGTTGCAAGAATTTGCCGCAGTTGCCGGGGGGTTGGTCTGGTTCCGTCTTTCTTCAAAATCCCTGCTGGATCGCGATTTGTTCAAGCTCCGCTCCATCGGGAGCATCAAAAACCTGGGGGTCAATCGGCGTCACCGCCAAGCAAGATTTGCCTCAAGCCACGCCGGAGCACAATAATTTTAGACGGTGGATCACGAGACCTTCTTCTCCGCCAAGCATTGACCCCCAGGATTTTGATGCTCCCCAACCTGGGGCATGTCAATCCGCACATGCTGCGACATTCCTGCCGCTTTGCGCTAGCCAGCAAAGGGCATGACCTGCGCCTGATGCAGGATTATCTCGGGCATCGGGACCCACGGCATGCCGTACATTACACACGCACGGCCGCAGGCCGGTTTGAAGGGCTTTGGCAGAGGAAATGAAAGAGTGACGATCAAGATTCCGGATACCGTATTCGATGGCCTCGTGAAATGGATGGTACGCGGGCCTTGGCCTGAGCACTGTGAAGACGCGATAGACGATCATCTGCATGCCTGGTGTGACCTGCATGATCTCGATACGTTCGAAGAAATGGCTGACAAAATCGGCCAGCATTGGGTCTCTGTCCTGAATGAGATGGCCATGAATGACTTCCTCAGCCGGGACACCGAAGATGGCAATGTGGTTGATCTTTATCTCAAGCGCCGCGGCTGGAACGAAAAAGCCATTCCCAAAGCCTACCTGAAAGCCATCCGAGGCTCGGTGATGAGCCTCTATGAGGTCAGCGAGATTCGTCCCGGTGAATCCTTCACGGCACGCGACATGATTCTGGGGGGCGACCCAATTCTTGTCGAAGAACGGTCAGGCACAAAGACCATGCTCCAATGGGAGCAGTTGGCGATGCGTATCGTTGAGGTGCGGGGCCGCCATGTCATCGCGGGCGGGGCGTTGCCCTACGAGCCGGAGCTTACCGAACAGGTCATTGAGGAAGTCTGCCTGAGGGCGGGTGAAATCGAGTTGGATCTCGAAGACATGTTCAGTGAGCAGGACGAATGTCCTGAACCAGAACTGATTCAGGACCTGTCGCTGGCCATGGTGCTGAAATTGTCAGCCCCGCTGTTCTCTGAGGCCTGGTTGATGGGAACCGTGCTGGATCCGGCGGATGTGGAACTGCCCACGCTGCTCAATGCCGAAGGGGATGAGATCGAGTTCATCTAGTTGCACTGCTCCTTTGCAGAAGGCGTGACGCAGAAACAGCTTCAGGTGCTTCTTGATGACGCTCCAGACATGGAAGCCGCATCGTCCAAAATCTGGAATTGGGTTGCGCAACCAAGCAAAGAGCAAGAATCCCAGCCCAAGCGGGCCGGCCATGTGACCTACGAGGCGCATGTGGGCAGCGGGGCCTTGGCCCTTGGCATGATTGAACTGAAGGGAAAGAAGCTGGAAGCGAATGTCAACTCCGCTGAACGGGCCGCCAGATTGCAGGTTCGGCTGAAGGAAGTTCTCGGATATCTGGTCTCAGATCCCATCATGGTCCGTCAAACTGTTGAACAGGCCATGGCCGAACATGTCGGCAAGCCCGCACCCAACGAGCAGGCGAACCTGCCGCCCGAGGTCGAAAGCCAGTTCATCAAGGAGTACTATGATCGACACTATCGTCAAACTCTGGATGAGCCCATTCCAATGCTGGGCGGAAAATCTCCGCGAGCGGCCGTCAAGACACCGAAGGGAGAAGAACAGGTCGTTGCATGGCTGAAGTATTTGGAAACTGGCGAGGCACGGATGCGTCGGTCCAACGCAATCGAACCTTACGACTTTGCATGGATGTGGCAGGAACTCGGGGTTTCGCACCTCAGAAAGTGACGTCCCGCGTTTTCGAACTGGTCGATGTTTCGGATGTTCGGAATTCCGTTACATGGGAGCCGTCCTGATCGGCAGCATCAGATGTCTGCTCATGGTCGATTTCGCGGCCAGATTTGCAGCTTCGAGCCCATTAGGCCTACAATGGCAGTGATATTCGAATATATTGAGTATTGCGATTGTTTCGAATGATGGATACCCTATGTCCAAAGCAAGAAACGTAACCCGGAGAGACCAGATGAACGCCCTCAGAAAAGAGGCGTTCTTTGATCGTTTGCCCGACGAGGTCGAGATCAAGAACGCCGAACAACTCAGAACGATTGTCGCATCCCAGATCAAGGAAGGCGAACCGACGACGCTTTCCCTCGCGCTTGAATGCGGTGAGGTTCAGACTGTGACACTGGCGCCTGCACTGACCGCGTCACTGCTCGAAGTGTTGCGGCTTGTCTCGAGTGGTCGTGGATTCCGGATGATCCCGGTCGAGGCGGAATTGACGACACAGCAGGCAGCCGACCTTCTGAATGTGTCTCGACCGTTCCTGGTCAAGCTTCTGGAGGAAGGTGAAATGCCATTTGCGAAAACCGGACGGCACCGTCGAGTGCGGGCGGATGATCTCTTCGCCTACAAGGAAAAGCGCGACGCCTCCCGATCGGATGCGCTGTGTGACCTTGCGTGCATAGATGCAGAGGAAGGCCTTGTATAAGCCGATACGCGGATCGGTTCACGGCCTTACTTGATGCATGTGTTCTGGGTGGAGCACTCCGCCGAAACATGCTGCTCAGCCTGGCCGAGGCGGGACTATTCCGGCCTCGGTGGAGCAATCGCATTCTCGATGAAACTCAGAAGGCCATCTCTGAGATCACCAAGGGCGCAACAGATGGGGCTCGACAGCGAGCGGCCATCGAGCTGGCTTTCCCGGAAGCTCTGGTGACGGGATACGAGGTGTTCGAAGACAAGCTCGATCTTCCCGATCCGAACGACAACCATGTCCTGGCCGCCGCGATTTCTACGTCGGCCTCGGTGATTGTGACCGACAACCTTGCGGACTTTCCAGCGGGGGCCCTCGCTCCGCATGGGATTGATGCGATCTCTGCAGATGATTTCATCGCGGACACGATCGAGCTTGATCCGTCAGAAGCAATTCTGGCCTTGAGACGCATGCGCGAGCGTTTCAACAACCCAGCCCTTGACGTTGCGGCGCTCATTCACAAGGCCGAGGCACAAGGGCTCCTTCAGGTTGCCACCGTCATGGATGATTACCAGTCCTTGCTGTAAACGACCGCCTCCAGATCTTTGACCGCCACTGGTCTGCGGTGACGCGTGTTGCCACTCCTTCCATTGCCACAATTCTCCCTCATCTCATCCCCGTGCGAGCATGAGAATCGCGGGTCTGGCGGACGCCGCCGCCCGTGCAATGGCCTGCCCGCTCCATTCGCTAACGCTCCTGTGTTGTCCATGCCCGGGCGGCTATTTGGCCTAAACGGAGAGCACCGCCTATCTCGTGCACGAGATAGGCGGTGCTCTCCTTGATGGCGTAGACGCTGATGCCGGCGTCCGGGGCAATCGCCAGGGTTTCAATGCATTCGAGCATCGAATGCCGAGCCGTGAGCGCGCGCTGACGGTTAGCCCGACTTCAGAAACTCAGCGCGTTTTTTGACTAATTTGGCGGGTTTCGGCGCGGGAAACACCTTGTTTTCAAGGGCCCGTCCTCCAGAAGTTGCGTGTAGTGCCGACCTACCCCCTTGATCTGGAAGCGGCGGCGGCGGAGTCTCCGCTCATGTTCGTGCGCTGCAAGAAGCGATTCAAGGACGGCAAGGAGCACCGCTACTGGAGCGTGGTCGAAAACTGCCGCGTGAGCGGCGGCCGGGTCGTGCAGCGACAGGTCCTGTATCTCGGCGAGATCAACGACAGCCAGCGCGCGGCGTGGTGCCGCGCGATCGAGGTGCTGGAAGGCGGGTCGGGATCGCGGCAGGTGGCGCTGTTTCCCGAGGACCGGGAGGCGCCCGCGCTGGACTGCGAGGTGGTGAAGATCAACGTCGCGGGAGTGTCGCTGCACGACCCGCGCCAGTGGGGGGCGTGCTGGCTGGCCCTGACGCTGTGGGACCGGCTGGAACTGGACCGGTTCTGGGAGCCGCGCCTAGCCCCGAGCCGGCAGGGCACGCGCTGGCTGGACATGCTGAAGGGCTGTAGGGTCTCACATTAATCGAGCATGAGCATGCGGTTTCTTCCCACGTATTAAGTGAGCGGTTTCCCCAGCGGATCAGTGACAATCCGGGACGGTCTTCTTTCCCAGGCAGCCCTTTTCCAGCAGCCTCTTTGACGTAGAATGCAGGCAGCGCCTCGACGCCGTCGAGAGCCATCCTTGGATTCGACCGGTTCTCACGGAATGCAGTTTCGCCTCCTGACTGACATGACGCTGGAGAAATACGTCCAGTCCCGCGCATGGCGGCGCGCGTCGCTGGAGACCTGCCCGGTGCACGGGACGGGCCGATGCACCTTCGCCCGCCATGGCACCTATATTCGCAAGACCGCCTGCGGCGAGGCGCATGTCGCGCGCTGGTACTGCCCGGACAGCCAGATCACGTTCTCCCTTCTGCCTGACTGTCTTGCGTCCGGGCTCCCTGGCTCCAT
>JAJEFO010000068.1 GCA_022820365.1 Silicimonas sp. | reverse complement strand
AAAGCCGGCGCAAATTGCGGCTGGATGCAGGCACAATTGATCTCGAGGAATGCTCGTGCACACGACATCCTCACCAACAAGTCAGCATTTCTTGCTTGAACGATCATCGTTTCCAAATTTAGGTATTACTCGATGAAATCTTTATGCATTCTGAATCCTGAACGGAGAATCTGATATGCCCCGCAACGCCTCCCGCACAACCGATCTGCCAAACTTGCGCCGGGCGTGCCTCGGCCTGGCCAGCATGGTCTGGCTATTTCCCGCGCAGGTCTCGCTCGCCGACGAAGCCGAGAATATCATCGTCAGTCACGGCTTCAACGAGTATGATGAGCTAAAATACGCGCCGGACGACCCGCATCTGGACTACGTGAACCCCTACGCACCCCTGGGCGGCGAGATCAGCATTGCAACAATCGGCACCTTCGACAGCATGAACCCTTATGCAACGGGCAGGGGCAGCTGGGGTGCTCTTTCGACAATCGGCTACGAAGACATCATGGAGACGACTTCCGACGAGGTCGGCTCCTACTACTGCGTGCTTTGCGAAACCATCGAGTACCCGGAAAGCGAGAGCTGGGTGATCATCCACCTGCGCAATGACGTGACGTTTTCGGATGGCACGCCGATGACGGCAGAGGACGTGCTGTTCACGCACGAACTGCTGATCGAGCAGGGAACCCCTTCCTATGCCAACTACATCAAGCAGGTCATTGCAGAGGCGAAAATCCTCGATCCGCACACCATCAAGTTCACCTTCGCCGAGGAGGTCCCCAAGAAGGGACTGATCACGCAAATGGGCTCATTGCCCGTCTGGTCAATGAAATGGTACCAGGAAACGGGCGCACGCCTGGACGAAAGCCGATTGGAAATCAGCCCCGGGACCGGCGAGTATATGCTGGACAGCCTCGATGTTGGACGGAGCATCGTCTACCGGCGAAACCCCGACTATTGGGGTGCGGACCATTACCTTAGAAAGGGACGCGGCAACTACGACCGCATCCGGGTCGAGTACTTCGGCGACAGTTCGGCCGCTTTCGAAGCTTTCAAGGCGGGCGAATACACGTTTCGGCAGGAAAACAGCTCGATCAATTGGGCAACGCTCTACGACTTTCCCGCGCTCGAAGAGGGCTGGGTAAAGCGGGAGACCTTGCCGGACGGATCTTTGCCTGGAGCCACCGGCTTCGTGTTCAACATGCGTCTCGACAAGTTTCAGGACCGGAACCTGCGACTGGCGCTCGGCCACATGTACAACTTCACCTGGACGAACGAGAACCTGCAGTACGGCCTGTTCAAGCAGCGCGAGAGCTTCTGGGAAAACGATCGCCTGAAAGCGTCAGGCCTGCCCGAGGGACGCGAACTGGAGCTTCTCGAAGAGTTCCGTGATCAATTGCCTCCGGAAATCTTCACCGAACCCGCACTCCTGCCGCACGAAAGCGGCGAAAGGCCCCTTGACCGGAAGAACCTCAGGAAGGCACTCCGCTTCATGGAAGCTGCCGGATACAGTCCTGGCGACGATGGCTTGCTGCGCAATTCGGAGGGCGAAACGCTGGACATTGAACTCCTTGAGCGTTCGCAGGCATTTGATCGCATCCTTCTGCCTTATGTCGAGAACCTGAAAACGCTTGGCGTGAACATCACCTACAACCGGATCGATCCAAGTCAGTACCAGAACCGACGGCAGGAAAACGACTTCGACATGCGATTTACCGGCTACCCGAGCGGGCTGGTCGAGGGCTCGGGATTGACTCAGAAATACGGGTGCGAAGAGCGGGACGACATCTTCAATCCTGCAGGGTACTGCAACCCGGTCGTGGACGAACTCGCTGACCGGCTCCTCGAGGTCGAGACCTACGAAGAACTCGCGGCCCATGTCCGTGCCATCGACCGGATTATGCGGCGTGACTATTTCATCGTGCCGGTCTGGACACTCCAGGAAAACTGGGTCGCCTACTTTGACATGTTCGAATACCCGGAGAACCTTCCCGAATTCGGGCTGGGATACCTGGACTACTGGTGGTTCAATGCAGAAAAGGCCGAGGCGCTCAAGGCGGCGGGTGCACTGAGGTAGACCGCCAATGGGCTCTTACATACTGCGGCGGCTGCTGTTGATCATTCCGACACTGTTCGGGATCATGTTGATCAACTTCACGTTGACGCAGTTTGTTCCGGGCGGACCGATCGAGCAGATTCTTGCACGTCTCGAAGGTGCCGGTGATGTCTTCGAGTCATTTTCCGGTGGAGCCGGCGACGTCGACGTCAGCATCGGATCGGACGCCAGCGACTCCGGCTACATCGGTGCGCGGGGTCTGCCGAAGGAGTTCATCGAGGATCTTGAGCGCGAATTCGGCTTCGACAAGCCGGCGCATATCCGATTCTTCAACATGATGTGGAACTACCTGCGCTTCGACTTCGGCGAGAGCTATTTCCGCTCGATCTCGGTTGTCGACCTCGTGATCGAAAAGATGCCGGTGTCGATCACCTTGGGCCTGTGGTCGACCCTGATCGCCTATGTCATCTCCATTCCGCTCGGCATCGGCAAAGCGGTGCGTGACGGAACGAGTTTCGACACCTGGACAAGCGGCTTGATCATCGTCGCCTATGCCATCCCGGGATTCCTCTTCGCCATCCTGCTTCTGGTCCTTCTTGCCGGCGGCACCTACCTCCAGTGGTTCCCGCTGCGGGGGCTGACCTCGGAATACTGGGACGAACTCTCCGTTCCGGGAAAGGTCGTGGACTACTTCTGGCACATTTCGCTGCCCGTGATTGCTTCATCAATCGGCGGCTTTGCGACGCTCACGCTCCTCACAAAAAACTCGTTCCTGGACGAGATCAAGAAGCAGTACGTGATAACCGCCAAGGCCAAGGGCCTGAGCGAAAGGCGGGTGCTCTACGGGCACATCTTTCGGAACGCCATGCTGATCGTCATTGCAGGCTTTCCGGGCCTGTTCATCGGCATATTCTTTGGGTCGTCGCTGATCATCGAGACGATCTTCTCGCTCGATGGGCTCGGTCGACTCGGTTTCGAGGCAACGGTCGCGCGTGACTACCCGGTGATCTTCGGGACACTTTTCGCCTTCGGGCTGGTTGGACTTCTTGTCGGGATCATTTCGGATCTCATGTATGTCTTCGTCGACCCCCGCATCGACTTCGAGCATCGGGAGGTCTGAGGATGGCGGACATAGGGTATAGGACAAGGCGTCCGTGGCTCTCCCCGCTGAACCAGCGCCGTTGGCGGAATTTCCGGCGCAACCGGCGCGGATTCTGGTCGCTGTGGATTTTCTGTGCGCTCTTCGGCCTCAGCCTCTTCGCCGAGTTCCTGGCCAACGACAAGCCAATCCTGCTGCGGCACAAGGGCGAATACTACATGCCCATCTTCAATTTCTACCCGGAGACGAAATTCGGAGGCGATCTCCCGATCGAAGCGCAATACCAGTACGAGGATATTGCCTGCCTGATCATATCGGGCGGCGTGATCGACTGTTACGACGATCCCGAAGGCATACTGGCCGAGATCGAGGAAAGCGGCACGGCGCTCGGTCAGCCCGTCGACAGGGGCTGGATGATCTGGCCCGTGATTCCCTATCGCTTTGACACGATTGTCGACATTCAAGGTGCCGCTCCTTCCGCTCCGAATGCGAATAATTGGCTTGGAACGGACGACACGAAGCGAGACGTGGTGGCACGGGTCATTTACGGGTTCAGGCTGTCGATCATGTTCACCTTGATCGTAACGTCCGCCGCCAGCGTGCTCGGGATCATCGCAGGTGCCGTGCAAGGATATTTCGGGGGCTGGCTGGACCTTGTCTTTCAGCGCCTCCTCGAGATCTGGTCGTCGACGCCCTCGCTATACGTCATCATCATCATGTTCGCGATCTTCGGGCGAAGCTTCTGGATGCTTGTCTTTCTCACGGTGCTGTTTGGCTGGCCAACCCTTGTGGCAGTCGTCCGCGCCGAATTTCTGCGAGCACGGAATTTCGAATATGTTCGTGCCGCACAGGCGCTCGGCGTCTCCAACCGGACCATCATGTTCCGGCACGTGCTTCCAAACGCCATGGTTGCGACCGTTACGTTCCTGCCATTCATCATTACGGGCGCGATTTCCACACTGGCCGGCCTGGACTTCCTAGGTTACGGCCTGCCCTCCTCGGCACCATCGCTCGGGGAACTGACTCTGCAGGCAAAGCAGAACCTGCAGGCACCCTGGCTCGGGTTCACGGCGTTCTTCACGTTCGCGATCATGCTGTCGCTGCTGATCTTCATCTTCGAGGGCGTGCGCGACGCCTTCGATCCCAGGAAGACTTTCGCTTGAACGGTGCGTCAAGACATTTGCTGGCTGCGGTATCCGGCGCGCGCATCGGTCTCGGTTCGCCTCTGCATCCGCCGTCAACGAGGCCCAGAGGGAACGGATGCCCGTGAGTGCCGTGATGCAGGTGCGGAACCTGAACGTGACCTTCCGGCAGGAGGGCGCGGAAACCAACGCTGTCAGGAACGTCAGCTTGGACATTCAGCGCGGCGAGACCGTGGCACTGGTTGGAGAAAGCGGCTCCGGCAAGTCGGTAACCGCCTTGTCGACCGTCTCGCTCCTGCCAGAGAGTGCGGAAATCACCGGTTCCGTCATTTACGAAGGCGCCCAGATTTCTGGGGCCAGCGAGGCAGAACTGAGGCGCGTCCGCGGCAACGACATCAGCTTCATCTTCCAGGAGCCGATGACGTCGCTCAACCCATTGCACACGCTGGAGAAGCAGCTGACGGAATCGATCCGACTGCACCAGGGGTTGACGGGTCGGGCCGTGCGAATTCGGGTTCTAGAGTTGCTTAAGAGGGTGGGAATTCCGGACCCCGAAGAACGGCTGAAGAGCTACCCGCACGAGCTGTCCGGCGGGCAGCGTCAGCGGGTCATGATCGCCATGGCCCTCGCGAACGGGCCGAGCCTCCTGATCGCCGACGAGCCTACGACCGCCCTGGACGTGACAATCCAGGCGCAGATCCTGGAATTGCTGGCCAGGCTCAAGGACGACGAGGGCATGTCCATGCTCTTCATAACCCACGATCTTGGAATCGTGCGCAGGTTCGCTGACAGGGTCTACGTCATGAAGGACGGCGAGATCGTTGAGCAGGGAGAGACCGGTGCGCTGTTCGACAACCCGAGACACCGCTACACGAGAGAACTCCTGTCGGCGACTTCCGCAGGCGTGCCCGACCCTGTGCCAGCGGGTGCGACGACCGTGATCGAAACGGACAGCCTGCGCATCTGGTTTCCGATCAAGCGCGGACTCCTGAGACACACGGTCGGTCACATCAAGGCGGTGAATTCCGCGACCCTCTCCGTACGTGCCGGCGAGACCTTGGGAATCGTGGGCGAAAGCGGCTCAGGGAAGACAACGCTGGCGCTGGCGATTCTGCGCCTCATTTCGTCGGAAGGTCCTGTGATCTTGATGAACCGCGAGATCCAGAAACTAAACTCGAAAAAAATGCGGCCATTGCGGTCCGAAATGCAGATCGTGTTTCAGGATCCCTATGGATCGCTCTCTCCCCGAATGACCGTCGAGGAGATCATTGCGGAAGGCCTGGCGATCCACCCAGTGGATTCCGAACGCGATCACCGCTCGATGGTGACAGGAATCATGACGGAAGTGGGGCTCGATCCGGCGACGATGCATCGCTATCCGCATGAGTTTTCCGGTGGCCAAAGGCAACGGATCGCCATTGCGCGGGCAATGATCCTGAGGCCGAAGCTCTTGGTGCTGGACGAACCGACATCCGCTCTGGACATGACCGTCCAGGTCCAGATCGTCGAACTGCTCCGGAACCTGCAGAAGAGGCACAAGCTGGCTTATCTGTTCATCAGCCACGACCTGAAGGTCGTGCGTGCATTGAGCCACAAGGTGATTGTCATGAAGCGCGGTGACGTCGTGGAACACGGCGACGCGGCGCAGGTCTTTGACAATCCGCAGACCAACTATACGCGCCAGCTGATGGCCGCAGCCTTCGACGTCAAGGCCATTGGCCAAGCATGAATGATCATGGCGGAACTGCCCAAATAGCACAATTTGCCAATGCTGCTGTCGTGGGACCTTGTGCCAGAATCCAGACAGGATCCTGACTCTCCGTTTTCAGTCCGAAACGCCCCACTGGGCTGGTGCGCGACTCGATGGCCGTTGCGGACCAAGGGCGACCAGTCGACCGCCAGCTACATGGAGAACACGACCGAGAGGCCATAATCCCACGGCACATCTCGTGGCCAGAGCCATCGTGGCAGGTACTGGCGCATCGGCGTCAGTCTTCCGGTTCGGGCAACCTTTGCCTTTCACCATCGGCCAGCGGCGAGGCGCAAGGCTCATCCAGGATTGGTTGGATTGGCATGAACAACCCATTTCGACGGTCAAGCCCACCATGCAGGCCGACATTGCCCCAAGGCCCCATGCAGACCCTGGATGCACTCAGGTCAGTCAGGCATGGGGATCTTCCCCTCCGCCCGACTGTTCAGGCACCAGTGCCTTGATGCGTTCAAGCATGTGCCGCCGATGATCCTGCCCCCCGAAAAAGATGCTGAGCACCCGGACTTCACGGTGACGCTCATCGATCAGAAAGTAGAACACGGCCCGTCCCTTTGCCACGTAGCACAGGCCCTCCATGATCGATGGCTCCAAGGTTCCCTGAAACGGCACATTGCCCAAGCTCGCCATGTCGTCCTCGACTCCACGGACTCGCTCCGCTGCGCGTTTGAAAGCGACATCCGGTGCGTCACCGAAATCTCGATAGGCGCTTTGCAGGTGATCAAAGATCAAGTCGAGGTCAGAGTCGCATCGGACACTGCGAACAACCTCAAAGCCTAAGAGGCTGAATCAAAATACCATATATTGTATTAAACTCCGATTTATCCGGGGTTTGATAACAATATATTGTGCATAGACTGGACTTTTAGGTCAAGCTCTAAGGGCACGGCGCTTTCTGTCGATCATGCGTTCCGTCTGCCGCCGACCCTCTTCCCCTGACAGAAACGGACCTTGCGCACGGTCCTCGAAGAATGCCCGCAAGGCGGCAAGTTCCGCTTCCTCGCGTTCCGTCTCGGACCGCACGAGTTCGAGTCCCCGCTGCACGACGGCGCTCAGGCTCGAATAGTGTCCATCGCTGACAAGCCTGCGCGCGAACACACTCTGCCGGTCCGTGATCGACACCGACGCCTTGACAGACATTGCATCTCCTTAACGACGACACTACTCAGTAGTAACGTTAAGGGCTTCAGGTGAAAGTTTCAAGGAGTCGCCAAAGCCATAGGCAGCGCGACACAGACCCTGCCAAGCACACCCACAGATCGGACAGACCATGACATCTCGCATGGAGGGGCACGGCGGAGCCTCCAAGGAATTTGCGTGAGGTCTCAATACAAATTGCATTAACAGGCAGTTGAATGCTGGACCGGCAATTCACCTGCCAGCACGCCTTGATCTGCTGTCGCCGGCACAGAGCGCGCAACCCAATGCCAACGCGATCAAGATCGGCTCTGCCGCAAGTCATGAAACGAAGGGCACGTTGGTGAGTACCTGCATGCCAGCCGCAGGCTTGCACTCCCGACGGCCGGCAGGCTAACTGCAAGGGCGTTCACCCCATGCAGCAGGACGCACAATGGATTTTGCGCTCAGCGACGAACAGCAGGCAATCTACGACACGGCTCGAGCATTTGGCACCGAAAGGATCGCTCCCTATGCACTGGGCTGGGAGATGGATGGAACCATTCCACGAAGCCTATGGCTCGAAATCGGCAAGTTGGGATTCGGCGCACTGAACGTCAATGAGGAAGCAGGAGGCGCCGGACTCAACCGTCTGGATTCAACGCTCGTGTTCGAAGCCCTTTCCGGAGCCTGCGCTTCGGTCGCCGCGTTCCTCTCAATTCACAACATGTGCGTCCGGATGATCGAAACCCTTGGCAGCAACGAGTTGAAGAGCCGAATCCTGCATCCAGCAATCAATATGGAAATTGTGCTCTCCTACTGCTTGACTGAACCCGGCTCGGGCTCAGACGCCGCCGCACTTCGCGCTCGCGCCAAACGCACGAATGAAGGATGGCAGTTGACCGGAACAAAGGCCTTCATCTCCGGCGGAGGATACTCGGACGCGTACGTGGTCATGGTGCGCACCGGCGGCGAAAGCCCCGATGGCATCTCGGCCTTTTTGCTGGAAAGCGGCGTGAAGGGCCTGACATTCGGTGGCCTTGAGCAAAAGATGGGCTGGCGCAGCCAACCAACGCGCCAGGTCCAGATGGACAATTGCGCCGTGCCGGCCGCCAACCTGCTGGGAGAGGAAGGCGAAGGATTCAAGTACGCGATGGCGGCGCTCGATGGCGGCCGCCTGAACATCTCCGCCTGCTCGCTAGGTGCCGCGCAAAGCGCGCTGGACCGGACGATCGCCTACATGTCTGAGCGGCAGGCATTCGGCCAACGCCTCGATCAGTTCCAAGCGCTTCAATTCAAGATCGCCGACTGCGAGATAGAGTTGCAGGCCGCGCGCACCTTCCTTCGTCATGCCGCCTGGGCGCTAGATACGGCTCAGCCCGACGCCACGAAACGCTGCGCCATGGCCAAGGCATTCGTGACGGAAGCCGCGTCACGAGTCGCGGACACCTGCCTCCAGCTTCATGGCGGATACGGCTACCTTGCCGAGTACGGGATCGAGAAGATTGTCCGGGACTTGAGGGTACACCGCATTCTGGAAGGAACGAGCGAGATCATGCGGGTCATCGTCTCGCGCCACCTGACGGCGGATTCATGACCGAAATCATCCTGCGCAAGGAAGGCCTCGCAGGTCGAGCCACGCTGAACCGTTCAAGTGCGTTGAACGCGGTCACGCTGCCCATGATTCGGGCCTTGAGCGACGCACTTTCTCAGTGGGCGGCGGACGACGAAATCGCCCTGATCCTGATTGACGCGACCGGCGACAGAGCGTTCTCGGCTGGCGGCGACATCGCCGACATCCACGACACGCTCGCGCGCGGCGACCATGAAACCGTCCGACGCTTCTGGCGGGAGGAATACCCGCTGAACGCCACCCTCGCCAACTTCCCGAAGCCGGTCGTCACGTTTCTCAACGGCTTCACCATGGGCGGCGGCGTGGGCATCGGCTGTCACGCCTCGCATCGTGTCGTCGGCGACAGTTCCCGGATCGCGATGCCGGAATGCGGCATCGGGCTCGTGCCAGACGTAGGCGGGTCACTGCTATTGGCGCGGGCACCGGGACGCGTGGGCGAGTATCTCGGTACAACAGGCACTCGCATGGGTCCGGGGGACGCGATCTTTGCGGGTTTCGCCGACCGCTACGTTCCGGAGGAAGTGTGGCCGGATCTAGCAGCGCGTCTTGAAGCATCGGGCGACCCGGCCGAAATCGACCGAGTCGCACGCCCCGCACCGGAAAGCCCGCTTGCGGCGGTCGAAGCCGAAATCAACCGGCACTTCGGAGGCGAGACCTTCCGGGACATTCTCGATTCCCTTGCCCGGACGGACAGCGAGTGGTCGCGTGAGACGCTGGCACGGCTTGAGCCGCACGCACCTCTTTCCCTCGCCGCGGCAGTCGAGCTTGTTCACCGCGCACGGACTGCCAACCGCATCGAGACGGCGCTGGTCAACGAATACCGGTTCGCACATCGCGTGACCGAGCAGGGAGACTTCCTTGAAGGCATTCGAGCAGCCGTCATCGACAAGGACAGGTCACCCAAATGGGTGCATGATTCACTTGGCGCAGCGACAGCAGAGGAAGTCGCTGACATGCTCAGCTCGCTAGGACCGGAAGAACTGAAACTGGAGGATGTCTCATGAGAGTCGGATTCATCGGCCTCGGCAACATGGGAGCGCCCATGGCGCGCAATCTCGCAGCAGCGGGTCACGACGTGGCGGGCTTCGACATCGCGGTACCGGTTCCCGAAGGCGTCGACGCGGCCGACACGGCCACTGCCGCCGTGGCGGCGCGGGAAGTGGCCATCACGATGCTGCCCGACGGGGAGATTCTTCGCAGCGTTGCAAACGAGATCATCCCGGCGATGGCACCAGGAACAGTCATGCTGGATTGCTCCACCGTTGACGTGGAAAGTGCGAGGGCGGTCGCCGAACTGGCGCGGTCGGCAGGGGTGCATGCGCTAGATGCACCGGTCTCCGGCGGCATTGGCGGAGCCGAAGCGGGCACGCTGACTTTCATGGTGGGAGGAACCGAGGATGCCGTGAAGGCTGTCACTCCGCTCTTCGACATCATGGGGCACAAGGCCGTGCATTGCGGGCCCTCCGGAAACGGCCAGGCAGCGAAGATCTGCAACAACATGATCCTCGGCGCCACCATGATAGCCACTTGCGAAGCCTTCGCGCTGGCCGACAAGCTCGGGCTCGACCGGCAGGCAATGTACGATGTCGTCTCCACGTCCTCGGGATACAGCTGGTCCATGAACGCATACTGCCCGGCGCCAGGCATCGGCCCAACCTCGCCGGCAGACAACGACTACCAGCCGGGATTTGCGGCGGAACTCATGCTGAAGGACTTGCGCCTTTCTCAGCAGGCTGCCGAGGCCGTTGACGCCGACACCCCGATCGGAGCGCGTGCAACCGAGATCTATTCGGCATTCGTCGAAGACGAGGGCGGCAAGGGCAAGGACTTCTCCGCGATGCTTCCCAGGTTCGTCGCGCGGAACCGGCCCGCAGCCCGATAGCACCGCGTTGAACGCCGCACCCTGAAACCATCCACCAGGGGCATGCGCTTGACCGGCACCGCCTTGGACAGGCGGTCGACGCGCCAGCCGATGCGACGGTCTCGGTTCGTTGCCGGTCAGTGCCCCGATTTCTTCTCGGGAAAGAAAATCGAAAGAAACGGCATGATCGCACGCGTGACAACCGGAATCAGGAGAAGCCCCAGCGCCAGCCCGACAATGCCGTCAAGCGCCGCGGTCACGGTCCATTTCACAAAGCCACTGGCCACGCCGACAGCCTCGGCGGTCGTGGCTGCGACCTCCTTGATCACGTCATAGGGCGCATGCCAGTTCAGCACCTCCAGCCCGTGCACGATGATGTTGCCGCCAACCCAGAGCATTGCTGCAGTCCCGACGATGGAGATGATCGTCATCAACTGAGGCATGAACTTGACCATCCAGCGGCCAAAGCTGCGTGTTGCGGCCAATCGACCGACCTGGGACAGTTTCAGTCCCGCGTCATCCATCTTCACGAGCAGCGCCACCGTGCCGTACACGAGAGCGGTTATCCCGATCGCGAC
Organism: Silicimonas sp.; assembly: GCA_022820365.1. GTDB lineage: Bacteria > Pseudomonadota > Alphaproteobacteria > Rhodobacterales > Rhodobacteraceae > JAJEFO01. Next base: position 47,267 of record JAJEFO010000068.1, on the reverse strand, counting down.
CACTGCCAGCACGAGGCCCGCCGAAACCAGGCTGTCCGTTTCGACCGCAGCAAGAGAGATCGTCATGATCTCGGCGGAAAGGATGAAATCCGTCTTGATTGCACCCTTCACGCGCTGCTCCTCGAGGTGGGCCGCGTCAAGGGATTCGGGTTCCATGTGCCCGGTTTCGGAGTGGGGGTGCAGTACGTGCCACACCTTTTCTGCACCCTCGAAACACAGGTAGCAGCCCCCAAGCATGAGAAGCGGCGTCACGAGCCAAGGCAGGAACGCATCCAGCAGGAGCGCAAGCGGCAGCAGGATGACAAGTTTGTTGAAGAAGGACGCCCTGGCAATCTTCCAAACGACGGGCAGTTCTCGCGCTGCGGGCAGGCCAGTGACATACTTCGGCGTCACCGCCGCGTCGTCGATGACCACGCCAGCCGCCTTCGCGCCGGCCTTCGCGGCATCGTCGACGACCGTTGCGCCAACCTTTGCGCCTACCCGTGCCGCCTGCCCGGCCAGGTCGTCGACCTGTGACGCCGTCAGCTTGATGATTGCGGCGACATCGTCGAGTAGCGCCAGCAGACCGCTCATGCATGCACCTCGAAACTGCTCATTCCTTTGCCTGACTGGCACACCTTGCGAGTGTCCCTCAACCCCGGGCCAACCCATTTGCCGACGCGCGGGCACGCGAATTTCGGTCAGATCGGCAATGCCGTCGTTGACTTGATCTCTTCCATCGAGAGCAGCCCCGTCACGTTGTATATCTCGACCTCGGAAATCAGCGCCTGGTAGAACTCGTCATAGGCGCGCGCGTTCCGGACCCGCACCTTCAGGACATAATCGACATCACCGGCCAGCCGATGCGCTTCGAGCACTTCGGGCCTCGACATGAGTGCTTCAAGGAAACGGGCCTGCCACTCCGCCTCGTGTGCCGAAGTGCGGACCAGAACAAAAAAACAGGCCTCGAGACCAAGCTTTTCCGCGTCGAGAACGACGGTTTGCCGCCCGATCACGCCTGATTCGCGCATCTTGCGAATCCGGTTCCAGACCGGCGTCTTCGAGGACCCGACCTTGCGTGCAACGTCGTCCAGCGACTGGCTTGCATCCCGTTGCAGCTCACGCAGGATTTTCCTGTCCAGATCATCAATTCGCGCTGCCATTCCCGTCGTCTCTCGAAATCCCGACACCTGTCTTGCATTTCGACAAATTTAGAACATGCGTCCCTATTTTCAAGTTGCATCTGCACAAACTTGGGAAAAAATTCTATGTTTTACCTCCAAGTGGAGTGATGATGAAGCATTTTCCGATCTTCCTGGATGTCCAAGGCCGCGACATCGCCGTCTCGGGCGGGGATGAGACCGCGCTGGCAAAGCTGCGGCTCCTGGCAAAGACGGATGCCAGGCTCGCGGTGTATTCCGCGGCTCCCCACGCTGACATCCGCGCGCTGGCCAACAGCGGCCAGCTGACGCTGGTGCCCCGGGCCATCGAGGCCGCAGACCTCGCCGGCAAGGTGCTGGTCTACGCTGCACACGAAGACGCGAACGAGGACAAGCGTGTCGTGGCACTTGCGCGCAAGGCCGGGATCCTGGTCAATCACGTGGACAATCTGGAGACCTCGGATTTCATCACGCCGGCCATTGTGGACCGCGACCCCGTGGTCGTGGCCGTCGGAACCGAAGGCGCCGCGCCGGTGCTGGCGCGCGCGATCAAGGCCGAACTGGAAGAGAGCTTGCCGCCCGCGCTTGGACCTCTCGCCAAGGTCGCAAAGGGATTTCGCCAGATGGCGAAGACGCTGCCGTTCGGCCGAAAGCGCCGGACGTTCTGGTCGGACTACTATTCGCGAGTCGGCCCGCGCGCCTTTGACAAAGGCGGCGAAACCGCTCTGGCCGGCACTTTGCAACACTTGCTGGCAGAGCACATGAATGCACGACCCGAAATCGGGAGCGTGACCTTCGTCGGATCGGGTCCGGGCGACCCGGATCTTCTCACTGTCAAGGCAAGGCGTGCCCTCCACGACGCCGACGTCGTGGTCCATGACAGGCTGGTAACGCCCGGGATTCTGGATCTGGCGCGGCGAGAGGCTCTCATCGTCAACGCGGGAAAGCGTGGATTTGGCCCGTCGACGCCGCAGGCCGAGATCAATGCCATGCTGGTGCGGCATGCATCGGAAGGCCGGCATGTCGTGCGGCTCAAGTCCGGCGATGCGACCGTCTTCGGCCGGCTCGACGAGGAATTCGATGCCTGCGCAGCAGCCGGCGTTTCCTGCTCCGTGATACCGGGCATCACCGCGGCCTCCGCTGCCGCAGCAGGCATCGGCCGGAGCCTCACGCGCCGCGAGCGCAACTCGGGCGTGCGGCTGATTACGGGCCATGATGTCGAAGGCTATGCCGAACATGACTGGCGGGCTCTCGCCCGCCCGGGCGAGGTCGTCGCAATTTACATGGGCAAAAAGTCCGCCCGCTTCCTCCAGGGAAGGCTGATGATGCACGGCGCGGCGCCCGACACCCCCGTCACCGTCGTCGAAAGCGCCACGTGCGCCAACCAGCGCGTGATTGCATCGGAGCTGGCCTACCTTTCCGAAGACATCGCCGAGGCCGACATGACCGGCCCAGCCCTCGTCCTCTACGGCCTCGCGCCCCGCGGCACCGAAGCCGTCGCCCGTCCGAAAAGGGAGGCCGCCCAATGAGCCGTCACCGTCATTCACCGAAGGTCGTCACTGCCAGTTCGCTTCTTGAAGGAGACACGGTTTGGCTGACCGCCGACGACCGCTGGACACGCAACATGTCGGAAGCCGAACTCATCGAGGACGAGGCGGTCGCCGAGGATCGGCTTCTCTTTGCAATCTCGCAACCCGATCTTGTCGTCGGGGCCTATCTGGCCGACGCCGCGCCGAGCAAAAGCGGCCCGATTCCCGTTCATTTTCGCGAAACGCTGCGAACGAAGGGTCCCTCAAACTACTTCCATGGCAAGCAGCAGCAGGAACAGGCCGTCGCCCCGGCAAGCAACTTCGAAGAGGCATGAGCCAATGTATCAGTATTCAGATTTCGACGACGCCTTCGTGCGGGAGCGCGTTGCGCAGTTTCGAGCCCAGGTCGAACGCCGGATCGACGGCAACCTGACCGAGGACGAATTCAAGCCGCTCCGCCTGATGAACGGCTTGTACCTGCAGCTGCACGCCTACATGCTGCGCGTCGCGATACCGTACGGGACGCTCAATTCCAGGCAGATGCGGCAGCTTGCGATGATCGCGGAGGACTGGGACAAGGGGTACGGCCACTTCACGACACGTCAGAACATTCAGTTCAACTGGCCAAGGCTGGCTGACACTCCCGACATCCTGGATGCGCTCGCAGACGTCGAGATGCATGCGATTCAGACGAGCGGCAACACGATCCGAAACGTCACGGCCGACCATTTCGCGGGTGCCGCCGCCGACGAGATCGCGGATCCGCGGCCCGTGGCGGAACTGATACGCCAATGGTCGACCGACCATCCGGAATTCCAGTTCCTTCCCAGGAAATTCAAGATCGCCGTCACCGGTTCGCCAAACGACCGGGCCGTGACACGCGCCCATGACATCGGACTGCGAATGATCCGGAACGAGACTGGAGAACCCGGCTTCGAAGTCATTGTCGGCGGCGGCCTCGGGCGGACTCCCATGATCGGCAAGGTCATCCGGGAGTTCCTGCCGCGCACCGACCTGCTGCCTTACCTTGAATCCATCGTCAGCGTGTACAACGCACTCGGACGGCGGGACAACAAGTACAAGGCGCGAATCAAGATCACGGTTGCAGAAACCGGCCTGGACGAATTCCGAAACCGCGTGGACACCCGGTTCGAACAATTGAGATCGCAGTTCGGTGGGGCGGACCTAGCGATGCTGGCACGCATCGAACAGGCCTTTGCGCCCCCCGCGTTCCGGTCGGCACCCCTGGGCCAATACGACGCGGCGCGGGAGGCTGATCCAGCCTTTCGGTCATGGACCGATACCAACCTTGCCCCTCACAAGGCCGAAGGCTACGCGATCGTCACCGTCTCGCTGAAGGTGCATGGTGCGACGCCGGGGGATGCGACATCCGACCAGATGCGCGCCCTGGCGGATCTCGCCGAGCGTTTCGGCCATGACGAGTTGCGCATCAGTCACGAGCAGAACGTCATCCTGCCCCACGTGCACAAGTCGGATCTTCCCGAGGTGCATTCGGTTCTCAGGAAGCACGGGCTGGCCACCGCCAATGTCGGACTGATCTCGGACATCATTGCGTGTCCGGGAATGGATTATTGCGTCTTGGCGACCGCGCGCTCGATTCCGATTGCGCAGGAAATTGCGCAACGATTCGACGACTTGAAGCTTGAACACGAGATCGGGGATCTGAAGATCAAGATCTCGGGATGCATAAACGCCTGCGGGCACCATCACGTGGGACACATCGGAATACTCGGCCTCGACCGGGCCGGCGTGGAAAACTACCAGATCACGCTCGGCGGCGACGGGACCGAAACGGCGGCGATCGGCGAACGTGCCGGACCCGGTTTCTCGGCGGAAGAGATCGTGCCCGCCATCGAACGGCTGGTCCACGCCTATCTCGACCTGCGCGGCAGCAAGGGGGAGAGCTTCCTCCAGACATACCGGCGGCTTGGGATCGGGCCTTTCAAGGCGGCCCTGTATCCGGAACGGGTGGACGCCCATGCCGCTTGAAGCCCCCCTCGCCCCGCCCGCTGAGCGCGCGGCTGAACTGAATCGCCGATTCGCGCATCATGCGGCGGCGGAAGTTCTGGCGTATGCCCTTCACGACCCCGAGATGGGCAACGCAGCCCTTGTCTCGTCGTTCGGCGCGGAGGCCGTCGTGCTCCTGCACATGGTCAGCGTCATCGACCGGACAACCCCCGTCCTCTTCGTTGACACCGAAATGCTGTTTCCGGAAACGCTGGCATACCAGCGCGAGGTCGCCCGGCATCTCAGGCTCACAGATGTTCGCGTGATCCGTCCGGATCGGGAATCCGTGTTTCGGGACGATCCAGGCAGCAACCTGCATCGCCGCGATCCCGATGCCTGCTGCCACTTGCGCAAGACCGAGCCGCTGAAAGTCGCACTGGCCGGATTCGACACATGGGTGACGGGTCGCAAGCGGTATCAGGGAGGCCAGCGGACGGAACTGGATTTCTTCGAGGCGGACGGCCGCGCACGGATCAAGGTCAACCCGCTCGCGCATTGGTCGACTTCGGACGTGCAGGACTACATCAGCAACAACCGCTTGCCACGCCACTCTCTCGTCGCAAGGGGCTTTCCGTCGCTTGGATGCCGTCCTTGCACGACGCGCGTCGCACCGGGAGAGGACCTGCGCGCCGGACGCTGGCGAGGACACGACAAGGACGAGTGCGGGATTCACTTCTTCGAGGGTCGGATGCACCGCAAGGGGCCGACAGGAGAGTTCTCATGACGATTCTGGTGACGGACAGCGGGTTTCGCACGGAAGAGCGGGACTGGGACTTTGTGCCGCCCGACCAACTTCCGGCTGGCCAGGCAGGACTTGCCGTGGAACTCGCCTCGGATGCTGATCCGACGACACTGAGCGATCACTTGCATGCCATCGACCTGATTCGAGTGAATTTCCCGGAGTTCGCTGACGGACGCGGATTCACAATTGCCCGCGTCCTGCGGCTGATGGGATACGGCGGCCGCATTCGAGCGAGCGGCCACGTGATTGCGGATCAATACGCTATGGCGCGTCGCGCGGGCTTCGACGAAGTCGAGATCGATGAAGAGCTTGCAACCCGTCAGCCCGAGGAACAATGGCTGCGGCGGTCAAGCTGGCGGTCCCACGACTACCAGGCCCGGCTGCGCACATAAGGCCGTTTACTCCACCCAACGCAATCATTAGGAAGGGACGCCGATGCAACCGGCGCAAATGCCATGACCGACCAGATGCCCGTAACCACTGTGAATGCCAAGACGGTAACGCTGCCCGACGCCCAGACCGTGACACATGTCCGGCACTGGACGGATCGGCTGTTCTCCTTCCGCGTGACCCGGCCGGCATCCCTGCGCTTTCGCTCTGGCGAATTCGTGATGCTTGGGCTCTTGGGGGAAAATGGCAAGCCCCTTCTTCGTGCCTATTCCATTGCCTCTCCTGCATGGGACGACGAGCTGGAATTCTATTCGATCAAGGTTCCAGACGGTCCACTGACCTCACGGCTCCAGCATGTAAGGGAAGGAGAGCAGATCATCCTTCGCACCAAGCCTGTCGGAACGCTGGTTCTTGACGCGCTGCTCCCCGGTAGCCGCCTCTGGCTCTTTGCGACCGGAACCGGCATCGCGCCTTTTGCCTCGCTGGTGCGGGATCCGGACACCTATGAACGTTACGGCGAAGTCATCCTGATGCACACATGCCGCGATGTGGCAGAACTGGACTATGGCCGCGAGCTGATCGAGAGCGTCCGCACCGACGACCTGCTTGCCGAGCTCATCGGCGAAGGCTTTGCGGACCGGCTGAGATACTACCCCTCGACCACGCGAGAACGCAGCCCGACCATGGGCAGGATCACCGACAACCTCATGTCGGGCAAGGTTCTCACCGACCTGGCCATCGACGGCGTCAGCCCAGACAGGGACCGTGGCATGGTCTGCGGGTCGTTCGACTTCATCAAGGACATGAAGGCCGTTCTTGAGGATTTCGGGCTTGAAGAGGGCGCGAACAGCGATCCAAAGCACTACGTTGTCGAAAAGGCCTTTGTGGGCGACGGCATATGAGGCCTGATTCGGGCCTGCCTTTGTCGGCACGCCCGGCCCTCGATCAAGACCCGGCTGAAAGACCATCTCTCCGGGCGAGTGCGAAGACTTGCAACGGGGCGGCAGGAAACTGCAGCTGCGTGCGCCGTTTTGTCTTGCAAATCTGGTTGAATCCCCTCTAGTCCGGACATAATTTCGTGCACCTGTAGCAACAAGAAAAGGACGCATCACCATCGCACGCAGACCGCACAACGCACCGCCGGTGCGTGACACAGGCCCACGGGTAAACGACCGAATCCGTGCGCTTGAAGTCCGGCTCATCGGAGCCGACGGAGAAAACAGGGGCGTTGTCTCGCCGGAGCAAGCCCTCGAACTTGCCGAAGACACCGGGCTTGATCTCGTGGAAATCTCGCCGAATGCCTCGCCGCCAGTCTGCAAGATCATGGACTACGGCAAGTTCAAGTACGAGCAGCAGAAGCGCGAAAGCGATGCTCGCAAGAAGCAGAAGACCATCGACATCAAGGAGGTCAAGTTCCGCCCCAACACGGACATCCATGACTATGACGTCAAGATGCGGAACGTGACGCGATTTCTGGAATCAGGCGACAAGGTAAAGGTAACGCTGCGCTTCCGCGGGCGCGAGATGGCGCACCTGAACCTGGGCCGCGACCTTCTGGAACGCGTTGCCGATGACATCAAGGAAATCGGCAAGGTCGAGAACATGCCCAAGATGGAAGGCCGGCAGATGGTCATGATGATCGGGCCCGCAAAGTAGTTGGGGCTGCCGCTCCGCGTATGCTGGCCGCAGGAAGGATCCGGGCATGAACGCGCAGGACAGGATCGAGGCCAAGGACGCACCGGATCTCTCGGAATTTGCATGGGAGGACCCGTTTCGCCTCGCCGACCAGTTGACCGAAGACGAGCGCATGCTGGCCGAGGCGGCTCGTGCATTCGCGGACGGCCGTCTCGCACACCGCATTCGGGCAGCCTACGCCGAGGAGCGTGTGGAACCGGAAGTCGTGGCGGAGATGGGTGAGGCCGGACTGCTGGGCATCACGATTCCCGAAAAGTTCGGCGGTCTTGGCTCCAGTTATGTGACCTATGGGCTCGTGGCCCGTGAAATCGAGCGAATCGATTCCGGCTACCGTTCCATGATGTCGGTCCAGTCTTCGCTGGTGATGTATCCAATATTCGCCTACGGCACGGACGCACAGCGCGAGAAGTATCTTCCCGGCCTCGCCGCAGGCAGCCTCATCGGCTGCTTCGGCCTGACCGAGGCGGAAGCGGGCTCCGATCCGGCTGCGATGAAGACCCGAGCCGAAATGGCTGGCGGCTACTATCGGCTGAACGGTTCAAAGACCTGGATATCAAACTCCCCGATCGCCGATGTTTTCGTCGTTTGGGCAAAGTCTGACGCCCACGGCGGCAAGATTCGAGGCTTCGTGCTCGAAAAGGGCACAAGGGGACTGTCGACCTCGAAGATCGAGGGGAAGCAGTCATTGAGAGCGAGCGTGACCGGAGAGATCGTGCTCGACGACGTCGAAGTCGGCGAAGAGGCGCTCCTGCCCGATGTCGAGGGGCTCAAGGGTCCGTTTGGGTGCCTGAATCGCGCGCGCTACAGTATCGCCTGGGGCGTTTTGGGAGCTGCCGAGTTCTGCTGGACGGCAGCGCGGCAATACGGACTTGTCCGCAAGCAGTTCGGCAGGCCGATTGCGGCCACACAGCTGTTTCAGAAGAAGCTGGCAGACATGCAGACCGAAATTGCGCTCGGACTTCAGGGAACGCTGCGGGTCGGCCGGCTGATGGATGAAGGCCGTGCCGCTCCCGAGATGATCTCGATCCTGAAGCGCAACAACTGCGGCAAGGCGCTCGACATCGCCCGCATGGCGCGCGACATGCATGGCGGCAACGGGATTTCGGAGGAGTTTCAGGTCATTCGCCATGCAATGAACCTGGAGACGGTGAATACCTACGAAGGCACGCATGACATTCACGCGCTGATTCTTGGCAGGGCACAAACCGGATTGCAGGCGTTTTTCTGAGTCGACCCCACCACGACCCGCCCAAAAGGTCCGGTCGAACCGTCAAGGACTCGACGCCGACCGTTCAGCCTGAACTTGCAAGTCCAGCATGAACGCGATGCGCCGCCGGTCTGCAAGACCCGAATGCGCTCCCGTCAAACATGGTCGCCGCCTGCCGCCGGTGTCACCTCAACTATCGTAGTCGGGTGTCCTTGCGGCACGAACGCGTTCCTGAAGGCGTGGCAGCAAGACGCCGACGAGCACGCCAATTGCCAACGGCACGGCATGATCCTCCGACACCAGCCACGATGCGACCGCCGCCAGAAATACGCATCCCGCGAGCGCGGTCGCGCGCAGTTCGACCGCCTTGATCAAGTCCTCGTTGATCGAGAAGGTCAGCGACAACAGCCACTTTGCATGGTCTTCGGCATGAGTGGCTCCCCAGCCCGCTGCCAGTCCCAAGAGAAATGCCACCAGCATCATTTCACCCATTTGCGTCTTCCGAAGACAATCCTAACCGATTCTCGTCAGATTTCGAGACTCTGGCACGCCGGCACCCGTTCCGATAGAGGAAGGGCATGAATGGCGCCACGTTGACCATCAGGCGGCCAGATGACTGGCATCTGCACCTGCGCGACGGCGCCATGATGAAGGGCGTCCTGCCCTGCTCCACTGCACACTTCGCCCGCGCCATCATCATGCCGAATCTCTCGCCGCCGGTCGTCACGGCGCGCGATGCCGCCTCCTACCGCGACCGCATCCTGGCAGCCCTGCCAAAGGGTTCCGAATTCGAGCCGCTGATGACGCTCTATCTGACCGAGGACACGAATCCGGCCGACGTGAAGGCTGCGGCCGAAAGCGGGCTCGTCAAGGCGGTCAAGCTGTATCCAGCGGGAGCCACCACGAATTCCGCAGACGGGGTGCGCGACTTCAACAAGATCCGAGGCGTCCTCGAAATGATGGCCGAGATCAGATTGCCGCTTTGCGTCCACGGCGAGGTGACACGCCCAGAGGTCGACATCTTTGATCGTGAAGCGGCCTTCATCGACGAGGTGCTCGACCCGATTCGTCGCAAAACGCCTGGCCTGCGCGTCGTGATGGAGCACATAACGACCGCCGAGGCCGCCGACTATGCGACCGAAGGAGACGGCGACCTCGGTGCGACCATCACCGTCCAGCACCTGATGCTCGACCGGAACGACATGCTGGCGGGCGGAATCCGCCCGCATTTCTATTGCCTGCCGATCCTGAAGCGCGGCACCCACCGACCGGCGCTGGTCAAGGCCGCCACGTGCGGCAACCCGGCATTTTTCCTGGGAACCGACAGCGCACCTCACGCAACCGAAGCAAAGGAGAGTGCGTGCGGATGCGCCGGATGCTTCACGGCACCCGTTGCGCTCGCGTGCCTGGCGGAGGTCTTCGACGAAGCCGACGCCCTGGATCGGCTGGAAGGATTTGTCTCGATTCACGGGGCAAGCTTCTACGGGCTTCCCCGAAACGATGCCGAGATCACGCTGCGTAAGGGAGATCCGGTCGAGTTCCCCAAGGAAGTGCGGACCGATGCGGGCCCGGTGACGGTCTTCAATCCCGGCACGCCGGTCCATTGGCGAGTCGCGCCATGATCGCCGGTTCCGTCCGAATCGGACGACACATCCAGTGAAACCGAGTTGCGAGGCAAAAAAATGTTCCCGACGGTCTTCATCTCCTCAAGCAGCCCCGATGATGCTGAAATCGCGCGGCAGAGCGCAGAGATGCTCCTGGAAGCCAATGCGGTGCACTTCAATGCTGAAGAGCCATTCAAGCTGTCAAGCGGACTGCCTTCACCTACCTACATCGATTGCAGGAAACTGATCTCCTACCCGGACATTCGCAGCCGCCTCATGGACTATCTGGCAGCGAGCGTCTTGCGCCGCACTGGGGTCGATGCCTTTGACAATATCGCCGGAGGAGAGACCGCTGGCATTCCGTTCGCCGCCCTTGTTGCGGAACGACTCGGCCTGCCCATGACCTACATCCGCAAGAAACCCAAGGGCCACGGCCGGAACGCGCGAATCGAGGGCGTAATGGAGGCTGGGGATAGAGTGCTCCTTGTCGAGGATCTTACAACCGACGGCGGCTCGAAACTGTCCTTTGTCGACGCCATCAGAGAGACCGGTGCCGCCTGCTCTCATACCGCCGTCATATTCTACTACGGGATCTTTCCGGGAACATTGGAACGGCTCGAAAATCATGGAGTTGCACTCCATCATTTATGCACTTGGAAGGACGTTCTCGAGGCCGCCAAGGCCGGAAACAAGTTTGATGCCGACACCTTGAAGGAGGTGGAGTCCTTCCTTGCGGCCCCGCGTGCATGGCAGGAAGCGCGCACTGCCTGATTGGCAAATTTGAACACCAGGTATTGACCTCGACCCCCAGCTGGCCTCAATATGATGCGGCGCGTTGCGCATCCACAGGCAATCCACATGATTTCCAGATCGACCGTGCGCGGGCGCACTGGTTAGATACGCTGGCATTCGACGAATCAATAGTGACCGGAGGCAAGGGCAGGCATGAACGAAGTGACCCAGATCAGGCAAGCAGGGGCGGAAACGCAGGAATCCGTGCCGCAAAACGTCGAGGCCGAGCAGCAGCTCCTGGGCGCGATCCTGACCAACAACGACGTCTTCGACCGCATTGCAGCCCTGGTCTCCGCAACGGACTTCTACGATCCGGTGCATGCCCGGATCTTCGAGGTGGCGAAGAGCCGCATCTCGAAGAACACGCTGGCCTCCCCGATCACCCTGAAGGCCTTCCTTGAGGACGATCCGGGACTGAAGGAGCTTGGCGGGCCGGCGTACCTGGCCAAGCTGGCCGGGTCCGCGATCTCGCCCTTCGCGGCGCGCGACTACGCGCAGATGATCCGCGACTTCTCGATCCGGCGGGAGCTCATGCAGATCGGCAGGGACATCACGGAAAAGGCCGCGAGCGTGGACGTCGCGACGGAGCCCGCGGAGCAGATCTCGGAAGCCGAGCAGGCCCTTTACGAAGTGGCCGAGTCGGGCGGGTCCCCGACCGGGTTCCAGTCCTTCCTGGCGGCCCTGACGACCGCCGTGAACGTGGCGGGCGCCGCCTACAAGCGGGACGGAGGGCTGGCCGGCCTCTCCACCGGCTTCGCGGACCTCGACAGGAGGATCGGCGGGCTGCACAAGTCGGACCTGCTCATCCTTGCCGGGCGCCCGTCGATGGGCAAGACGTCGCTGGCGACGAACATCGCGTTCAGCATTGCCGGCGCCTACCGCAGGGAGACGTCGCCCGAAGGCCGCGAGGAGACGGTCAACGGCGGCGTGGTCGGCTTCTTCTCGCTGGAGATGTCGGCCGAGCAGCTGGCCGCCCGCATCCTGTCGGAGGCATCGGAAATACCGTCCGAGCGCGTGCGGAGCGGTGACATGGACGAGACCGAGTTCCGCAGGTTCGTCGAGGCTGCCAAGAGGCTCGAGGCCTGCCCGCTGTACATCGACGACACGCCGGCCCTTCCCATCGGCCAGCTGGCCGTGCGCGCGAGGCGGCTGAAGCGGGAGCACGGGCTCGACGCGCTGGTCGTCGACTACCTGCAGCTCGTGCGGGCGTCCACCGTCCGGGACAGCCGGGTCAACGAGGTCTCGGAGATCACGCAGAGCCTGAAGGCGATCGCCAAGGAGCTGGAGATTCCCGTGATCGCGCTCAGCCAGCTGAGCCGCCAGGTGGAATCCCGCGAGGACAAGCGCCCCTTGCTCGCAGACCTGCGGGAATCCGGGTCGATCGAGCAGGACGCGGATGTGGTGATGTTCGTGTTTCGGGAGGAATACTACAAGGAACGCGAGAAGCCCGGCGACCACGACGAAGAGAAGATCGCGAAGTGGCAGGAGGACATGGAACGGGTCCACAACCGCGCGGAGATCATCATCGGCAAGCAGCGCCACGGCCCCATCGGAACGGTGGAGCTGGCATTCGACGGACGTTTCACGCGGTTCTCGAACCTTGCCAGGCCCTGGCAGCATGAGGGCATAGGCGATAACTAGAGCGTATTCGGTGCAGTTAGAGACGCATCCAGCATTCCAGAGCCATTTCGGACACTCCTGCAATTCGACTGTTTCGAGGAATTCGCCGACGGACCGACTACCGCGCCACCCCTCAAATCGATCACGACACGGTCCGTCCCGCACCAGATTGCCATGTCTGGCGCCGTGCGGCGTAGGTAAGCTGGGCATCGCCTGCATGGCCCAGTTGGGCGACTTTGAATTTCCGCGCATCCCCAAGAATGAGATCGCCGTCTTTCAGAAGGCGTCCCGACCAACGGAGGGCACAAAGCTGGAGCGCGAAGCCCAACTGGATTTATTGGGCGTCGCCGTGCGCGAATATGCTGGATGTCATCGTCTGCCAGCGTGTAGTACTGCAGCAGAAAGGCCACGTCTGTCGGCAAGTTCGCCTCGCCAAATCTGCTGACGTGTGTTGCCTTCGGCCAAAGGGAAAGTTCCGGTGCATCCGATCGAACCCGTTTCGAGGCTCGGTCGCCCGGCATGCACACACCGGAGACCGCCAATGCCGAGGCGCTCCTGGGCTTCAACCGCGCGCTCTGGTCGTGAGAGTGCGTCCACCGCATCCTCTACGACGCCGCGACGTGGAACGACAAGTGCCGAGTCCGCAGCGGGAATGGCCCGGAAAACCAAAGCTGCCTCCGAAGGCTGGCGATCAGCCTCGTCCCCAGGCCCGGCAACCCGGTCGCGTCGACGACCAGGGAGCTGAACCGGAACACGCAGCCATGCGCGAAGTCCGCCGCGTAGCCCTGCAATCGGCCACTCCCGATCAGGTCGACAGACCCTGCCTGGCAGCGCCAGACAGGCAGATCGGCGTGCCCGGAATCACGCACAGGGCAGGGAAAGCCGGGCCAAAGTCACGGAATTGCCGCCGAAACTGCCAAATCCGGAGCAGGATGAATTGCCGAACTGGCAAACGGCCTCGTCAAGGCCCGTAGAGAAAAACCAGCCGTGGCAATGAATGTGCAGGTCATGGGGTTGTCGCAATCTTTGTGTCCAAAAATTACCAGTTTGGTTTCAGGGGACACTTGATTTATTCCGCAACGAGCGCAACTTCCGCGCCCGCCGCCCGGAAACGGCCCAAGTTGCCGTAGAGCGCGCGCAGCATGATGCCGCGTGCGCCGTTCATGTCCCGGTCGACGACGATGCTGCCGTCCGAGACCGTCTTCGCGCCGCCCAGCTTCCGGTCGACAAAGCCGTCCCATGAACGCGTCCTGCTGGTGTAGGCCTCATTGGCGATGACGAGCCGCTTGCCGTACTTGCGACACATCCAATCGAGCTTCTGCCTGAACCGGTAGTGGGCAAGGCCGAGCATGGACCGCACGGCCCTCGTCCTGATCTTGCGGTCGGAAGGCCCAAGATCTCTCGTAGCTGACTGCGCAAACCGCTCAGATTGAAATCGGAAAGGGCAGGCATCAAGAAACCCGAAGCAAAGCCGTTGCGAACCTTCTTGAGCGAGGCGAACTTCATAAGGCACTCTCCGGAGCAGTGATGATCTGATCGACCAGCAGCCGGTGCTGGCCGCGTCTCTTGCTCGGTTCGCCTGCCTTGTTCCTGATCGTGTCCGTCTTGCCGGCATTGTCGGCTGGCATGACCATACCACGCAAGAAGCGCGCATGCATGGACTTTGAGCCCCAGGCGATCACGGGCTGTTCCCCGCATTCCCACCAAGGCTCTCCGGGATTCAACGCGCGGTAGCTCTCGACATCCTGGTTGATGTTGAAGGTGCCTTCGACCATGCACCGAATGCCCGGGCCCGGATGCTTGTGCGGATCGGTCACGCGGCCGGGCGGTGCCGTGATTTGGTCGAGGCGGAACAGCCATTCAGTTCCCGGGATCATGTCCAGCATTCCAATGACACGGCTCATTCGATGCAGCGTCAGGACGCCGTCTCCGCGAATCAAGGATTGCTCGGCATTGGGCAGGTCAACCTCCCAACGCCAAAGCTGAGACCAGTCGCATTCGCCCGTGATTTCGGCGTCCTCTCCAACGAAAACCGCATTGCCGGCACTCAAGGTCTCTCCGTTGATCGCCAATTCTCCAAACCGGCAATAGACGATCCTTCGCGCCGCGTTGAGCGTTCCCTGTCCGTAGTCAAGAACCTGGTCTTGGTAGAAATGGATACTGCTAGGCATGGATGGTCCCCGCGTCAGAGTAGGCTTTCGATTTCGGGGCTGTCCGGCGCATAGTGGCGCGCGCGGTAGACCCAGTTGATGCTTGTGAATTTCGGATGGGATTGCCAACTCGGGTTGACATAGTGCCAGACGACGTCGCGGTCCGGCGTGATCTCGAAGATGGCCCCTTTTGCGCCTTCGCAGATCAGGGTGTTGCCGGAAGCCAACCGCTGTACGCCTGAGAGGTGTGTGGAGAAAAAGTTCATCGGGTTCTTCTTTTCGGTGAAACGCCAGACGATCTCCTTGCTGTCCTTGTCGATTTCCCAAACTTGACTGTGGGCCAGGTCGGACGAATAGGTTCCGTTCGCGAAGACCAGAATGGTGCCGCTTTCCGTCATCTGGACGTCATGCTGCCCGCCGAGCGAATCATCCTGGAACTGCCAAACGATGTCTCCGCTCTCGCGCGACACGATGGCCAAGAGGTTCAAGACCTTGAAACTCAGAAGATAGTCACCGTCTTCCAGCGGATGGATCGCATTTGCGTGGCCGTAGTTCCGTCGGACGGCATTTCGATGGAATGGCCATTCTGCGTGATCGGCCAACCGCCACTCCCAAATCACCGCGCCGTTCTCGTCAATCTCGCGTATGACTTCACCGTAGATCGCGCCTTCTGCCTCGCTGCAGGGCACGCCGCCCTCTATTGCAGCGGCCTGCACTTCGTCCATCTTCTCCCAGGCAAGATAGACAGTCCGCCCGTCCTCCAGTCGACGTGCATCGTGATGCTGCATCGTGTCTTCATGTTCCCAGACGACGCTGCCATCGGGTGAATATTCCCGCATCATTCCGGCTCCAAATGGGATTGGCGCAGGCGTTGACCCGGCCTCGTTCATGAACAGATTGCCGTTTGGCAGCAAATAGCACCAATTAGTGCACTTGCCGTGAACTGCCCAGCGATGATGCACATTGCCCTCATAATCGACCAACACGGCCTGACTGGATTGGACGGGCGCAAAAAGCACATAACCGCGGGTTGATCTTTCGGGATCGTGAACCGTGACTCCTGAATAATCGATCTGCATCTGCTTTAGGTCCCTTTCGTCAGGCGGCAAAACGGACGCGTGGGCATTCGCCCGCCCGCCGAGCCAAATGGTGAGCAAGGCGTTCGGTCAACATAGCGCGGACCGCAGCATGGTCGCGCACGCTCCGGAGATCGTGGGTCTCACCAAGTTCCGCAGCACGGCGGCAGGGTTTCCCTGGCCTTCGCAGGCATGGAGCGTCATTCGTCACTCCTAGTTTGCCAGAGCCATGACACGGGCCAGGTCAGTGAAGCCAAAATTCCGCGCGCCACCGTGGAGCTAGAAGAATGGCTCGTCGCAGTGGTTGGTTTCGGCGTGGACGGTTTGGACGGTTTGCAAAGATGAGAGCCCTTGCATACCCGATGCTGAGTGGCGCTGGCACAGTCGAGTATTCTGGCGGGAAGTCGATCGCTGAGGCCAAAGTGACTGTAGCGCGAGCCTGATAGTACGATGGGCACGATCAAATCATCGGAAAGCGTGGTGCAGCGCTGTTTGACACAGCCTTTGAGCAGCAAGTTGAAATCGCCTGTGCAGTCTTCGTAATCGGAGACGAAACGAATAACCGTTTTGGCACAAGGGCAGCAATTGCGACGATTGTCACATTGATCGACATGATGCCTCCTATTGTACGGGCCGCATTGCCGCAGCTGCCCAAGTGTGAGTCAGAATCACGTGCCGGTCAAGAATAACGTAGCATATGCTACGTTTTTTTTGTAGCGCTCGCTACAATATTCCTTGCAAATCCGGTTCGATCTAACGCACTCTTGGTGAAAGCATGGTGTTCGGGATTGCATGCGATATGCTGGAAAAGCCTAGAAATGACATAGACTTCGGCGCGTTCATCAACATCAACATGGATCGCGTCGTGCGGCGATTGCGCGCCATGTTTCGGGCCGATGCTCTTCATGAGGAAGGGCTGAGCGTTCAAGAATGGCGCGCTCTGCTGAACCTCGCGCGATTTGGCGATTGTCATATTCGAGAGCTTGCGAGACTTGCCAGCCTAGACGCCACTCATACAAGTCGAGCTGCATTGGAACTCGAAAAGAAAGGGCTCATTCGCCGCTCTGACGATGAGAACGACGGACGGCGCAAGCGCCTGTGCGTTACAAGAGTCGGCCATGAGGTCGTTGATCGGGTTTGGGCGAAGGCGCTCGATCTCGACGCGCGCGTCCAGTCCAGGATTGGAAAAACGCGATACAACGCGGTCAAAGAGGCACTGGACATTCTTCTGGAGATGTCCGCCGAGGAGGAGGCTACGGAAGAATTTCATGTCGCCGAATAGAGGTTGCAGCTTAGGAGGAGCGGCGTGACGCAAACAGTCGCTGAATTAACCGTCGGTTCACTGATTTCGAATGGTGTGGACACGCTCTATTGCCTGCCCGGGGTTCAACTCGATCCGTTCCTGGATGTCTGCTATGACACACAGGACAGCCTGCGGATCATTCACACCCGCCACGAACAAGGCGCGGCATATATGGCCGTGGGAGCGCAAGTGGCGACTGGCCGCCCCCAGGCATATTGTGTTGTCCCCGGCGCCGGGTTCTTGAACTCGACCAGCGCACTTTCGACCGCGTATGCGATCCATTCGCGAGTTCTTGCCTTGATTGGTCAGATTCCAAACGACACGATCGGCAAGGGATTCGGCGTGCTGCATGAAATTCCGGACGAATTGGGCATATTGACGCGGTTGACGAAGAAAGCCTCGACGCTTGGTCGCCCGGAGGACGCCGCTGACACCCTTCGAAGCACATGGCGTGCCTTGAAATCGGGGCCGCCGCGACCGGTCGGCTTGGAAATCCCCGTTAATTTCTGGACGTCGGATACAGGCTTTGCCGGCGAATTGATCGTGACCTCCGACCCCGGCCCCGCCATGGATGAAGACGCGATCGCCGAGGCCGCAAAGCTGATGCAGTCAGCGAAGTCGCCCCTGATCGTCGTTGGCAGCGGCGCGCTGGATGTCAGCCAAGACGTGCGGCGACTTTCTGAAGCCCTTTCCGCTCCCGTCGTCGCCTTTCGAAATGGGCAGGGCGTGATGTCCGCGGACGCACCATTGCACATCACAATGCCGGTCGCGCATGCAGTGTGGCCCAAGGTCGATCTGGTGATCGGGCTCGGGTCACGCCTGCAATCGCAGGTCATGGCCTGGGGTGCGGATGACGACCTGAAGATCATTCATGTGACGATTGACCCCGAAGAGATCGGGAGGATCAGAAATCCAACGTTCGGTCTCTGCGCCGACCTTGGTGATGTACTGCCTGCACTGCTGTCAGTGCTGGAAGGCAAGGAACACAAGCGCAACGATTGGGTCGAAACGGTGCTTGCCGAAAAGACCCGAGTAAACGCAACGATTTCCAAGAAGCTCGCCGCACAGCTTGCATGGCTGAAGGCCATTCGAGCCGAGTTGCCGCGCAACGGCATTCTCGTCGATGAGATCACGCAGATGGGATACGTTTCACGGTTCGGTTTCCCAAGCTACCTGCCAAGGACGGTTGTTACTCCTGGATACCAGGCGACGCTTGGTTACGGCTATGCCACTGCGCTCGGCGCGGCTGACGCGCGGCGAGACGTACCGGTAGTGAACTTCTGCGGCGATGGCGGGATCATGTTCACACTGAACGAAATGGCGACCGCCGTCCTTCACGAAATCCCGCTCACGACCGTCGTCTTCTCAGACGGGCACTTCGGCAACGTGAGAGGCCTTCAAAGAGACCACTATCAGGGTCGCTTCATCGCCAACGACCTCGCCAATCCCGATTTCGTAAAATACGCCGAAGCGTTCGGTGCACAAGGTCTTCGCGCAACCACACCGGACAAACTGCGCGCACGCTTGCGAGAGGGCATGGCACATGCTGGCCCGACGCTGATCGACGTACCAGTCGGCGAATTCAACAGTCCCTGGGAATTCATCCTCATGCCAAGGAACAGAGGATCTTGACATGCTGGATCACGCCACCGCAATCACCCTGCGCAATGCGCCCGTGGACTCGGGAAGGCACGTGGAGCCGCGCCGTCTGTGATCGCAGCAGGCATCGTCGGGTTCCCCACATTGTTCAAGTGCCGACCATTCGTTCCGCGACGAAATGCGGGTCGAGGTACGCTTGCCCTTGATGCCGCTCAAATCGCACTGCAAGGGAAAGCATGGAATTTGAAAGCTACATGCACCGCGCCCTGGAAGAGGCACGCGCTGCCGCAGATCGGGACGAAGTGCCGGTGGGCGCCGTCCTGATCGGCCCTGACCGAAAGATCCTGGCGCGCGATGGAAACCGGACACGCGAACTTTCCGACCCGACCGCTCATGCGGAAATGCTGGTCATTCGCGCCGGAACGACGCGCCTCGGGTCCGAACGCCTGACAGGGTGCGACCTGTACGTGACACTGGAACCATGCGCGATGTGCGCGGCGGCGATTTCGGCAGCACGAATCGCGCGCCTGTACTACGGCGCGCCAGATCCGAAATCCGGTGGGGTCGCCCATGGTGCGCGCGTATTCTCGCATCCACAGGCGCACCACGCACCCGAGGTCTATGACGGCATTGGCGCAGAGGCTTCCGCGAAGCTGCTCCGGGAAATGTTCCACGACAAGCGCTGACTGAGCGACAGGGCGTGAGGATGCGCCTGCCTCGCAAGCGTGATGCCGGTCAGAGACGCACGCCGACACCAATCGAAGCTTTCGATGTCGTCGAGGTTCGTCCGAATCGGCAGTCGCCTCACGACGGACGACACGGATCAGATTTCAAGCGTCTCCATCACTTGCGGCGTGCGCACGTCCACTCCGGGCAGGCCAGCCACAAGTTCGTCCGCCGACTGGGCGAGAATCGGAAAGGTCTTGTAGTGGCAGGGAATCACGGTCTTGAAATCGAAGTACTTCTTCGCCGCCCAGGCTGCGCCCTTCATGTCCATCGTGAAGTGCCCGCCAGCGCAGAGAATCCCGATGTCCGGCGCATGATATTCGCCGATCCAGGCCATGTCTGCCATGATGTCAGTGTCACCCGAGACATAAATGCAATGCCCTTCCCCGCGAATGATGTATCCGGCCTCGGCGCCTGCATAGATCGGTCCAGCGTCGGAACCGAGCGAGGACGAGTGTGTCGCCGCAACCATTGAGACCGCGACCTGGCCCAGATTCACCGTGCCGCCCTTGTTGAATCCCACCGTCGCCACGCCCTCGGTCGCCTCCCAATGACCCATCAGGTCGTAGATGCCGACGAGCGGCGCCCCGGTCTCCCGAGACAGTGCAAGCGCATCTCCCGTGTGGTCGCCATGCCCATGGGTCAGAAGGATGTGGGTAGCGCCTTCTATGGCAGCGTCGCGGCTCTCCTCCGGAAAGACCGGGTTGCCGCTCAACCAAGGATCCACGAGCAATGTATGGTCCTCGATCTCAATCCGGAATCCGCCATGGCCCAGCCAAGTGAGTTTCATTTGTACCTCCCATCTACCTCTGGATCAGGATAACAGGAGACGACATGGACTTGACAGGCACAATCGACGGATATTGCGAACGGACGGACCCTGCGTTCTGGTCGGAACCTGTTAACGCGGTCACCAACTTGGCCTTTCTCGTGGCCGCAATCGTGATGTGGAAACGAACGCGCGGCATGCCGGCAGGACAGATGCTGTCGGTACTCCTATTCCTTATCGGAGTCGGGTCGGGACTGTTCCACACCTTCGCAACGGGCTGGGCCGCAATTTCGGACGTCGCGGCAATCGTGGCGTTCACGCTTGCCTATCTCTACCTTGCAAACCGGGACTTCATGGGCTGGCCGATCTGGGTGTCCGGCCTCGGCACTTTGGCCTTCGTGCCATATTCCCTTGTCTTGACGCGGGTCTTCGAAGCCCTGCCGTTCTTCACGATATCAAGCTTCTATTGGCCCCTGCCCCTTCTCATCTTCGCTTACTCGGCGCTGTTGCTGCGATCCACCCCGGTGACGTCCCGCAACCTCGCAGTCGGAGCGGGCATCCTTTGCGTATCGCTGACGGCCCGGTCCGTGGATGAACTGTTCTGCACGGCCTTCCCGTTGGGCACGCATTTCGCCTGGCATCTGTTGAACGCGATCATGCTTGGCTGGATGATCGAGACCTGGCGTCGCCACAGATCCTGATCCGACATTTCCGGAACCGGACTTGATCGGAACGCGAATGAAATTACGCAATTCCAGAAAGAGATTCTTGTCGTTCATTGTCAGTCCGGTACATGACAGTCTTGGATTTCCATTGGGACCTGCGAATTTTGCTTGACGGACCGTCAGGCCGCCGCAAGCATTGAATTCACGGGTCAGTAGAGGCTGCTAGCGCAAACGCCGCTCGCCGTGCTGATGCGTCAAATGCTGCACGCAACATTTTTGCGTATCCGCCCGCGTTGACCAGTTTGGCACCGCGTTTCGAAAACGCATGGCATGGAAGGGTCTTCTTGGCGTCCAAGTTGAACCTGCCCTCTCAAATGAAAACCGTCGGGCGTTCGCGCTTGAAGATGCGGTCTTCTGGTTCGCTTCCCAGAAGTTCTCGGGCGTGTCTGTGGCCGGAATAGACGGCGGCCTGGATCGTTCCCGGGACTTCGGCGTCGCCGATGGTGCGATGCGGAATATCGCGACGGTGCAGCTCGCGGGACAGGGCATCGTCCGGCATCCGATTGGTAACTGAAACCAACGTCGATCCGAGAATCGGGCCGACCCGGTCACCGGTATCTGATCGCACGACGTGCAGGGCACCGTTTTCCCAACTCGTGGCCGTCGAGTTCGGATGCATCCTCACGCCGCACGCCTTCAATTCGGCGATCATTCTTGGTTGCTCGAGCGTGCTCATCATCCAGCCGCCGATTATCGGCGCACCGGTCACGATGTGAACGTCATGCCCCTTGTCCGCGAGATGCACCGCAAGCGCGTTGGCCATGTAGTAGTGATCGTCATCATAAATGACGACTCTTCCTCCGGGCACCGCCCCATTCAAGATGTCATCGGGGGTCAGTGCATGATCAGCGAATCCCGCGATTGGCGTCAGGTTGGAACGACCGCGCCCGTCATCCAGCCAGTGCGCACCTGTGCCGATGAGAACTTCGTCGGCGTTGAACTCCGAAATTCCGTCAGCATCGAGGTTGCTGTTCGGGAACAGGCTGACATTTGCCATCTGTTGCAGTTGATAGAGCCGATAGTCGCGCACCCGACCCCAGGCAGAAAGGTTCTTGATTCCCGCTTCCTTCACGACCCGGCCGCCCATCTCCGACGCCTTGTCCGCAACCGTGACCTCGTGCCCCGCGCGCGCCAGCGTCAGCGCGGCCTCCAGCCCGGCAGGCCCCCCGCCGACGATCAGGACGCATTTTGTGTCTTCCGATCTTGGCACGAATTCAGGATGCCAGCCGCGGCGCCACTCCTCGGAAACAGTGGGATTCTGGGTGCAGCGCACATGAATGCCGGACACTTCGACCGATACGCACACATTGCACCCAATGCACTCGCGTATGTCGTCGACCCGGCCCTCTCGGACCTTGGCAGGCAAGAAGGGATCCGCGATGGAAGCCCTTGCGCTGCCGATGATGTCGAGCACGCCCCGCCTGATCTGACTGACCATTGCATCAGGCGACGTGAAGCGACCGACGCCCAGGACAGGCTTTCGCGTTACCTGCTTGACGAATCTTGTTACGTCTTCCTGAAAGCCTTCCTGCTCATAGCGCGATGTGCTGCTGTCCACGCTCCAGCCAGAAACGTTGACATCCCAGAGATCGGGCAATTCGGCCAACGCTTCCACCGCGTCGCGTCCTTCCCCATCGAACTGGATGCGCTTGGGGCCTGACGCTTCGTGCACCGCAAAGCGCAGGGCGATTGCCATTTCGCCGGCCGCTTCGTCCAGCGCGTCCTCCAGGACCTCGCGCAGAAGCCGCAGGCGATTTTCAAAGGAGCCGCCGTACTCATCGGTTCGAAAATTGTAACTCGGCTGCAGGAAATGCCACAGGATCGACGCATCATGCGCCGCATAGACATAGGCGATGTCGTAGCCGGCCCTCTTTGCCCGCCCGATCGCTGCTCGGTGCGACAGTCGCAGGCGCCGGATGTCGGACTTGTCCATTGCCTTTGCCGAATAGGGCATGTCCGGCTTCAACGAGGGCATGCTTGACGGTCCAAGGATCGGGTAGCCGTTTTCGATGCCGCGCGACCTCAGTCCCGTATGGCCAAGCTCGATCGACGCCAGCGCGCCATGTTCATGGATCTTTTCGACCGAGCGCGCGTGCACCTTGACATCGCCGTCGTCCCAAAGTCGTTCATAAGGAAGACCCGAAAGATCCGACGTCGGATCGATCTCCGTCAGCTGCATCCCCACGATGCCCCAACCGCCTTCCGCCCGCATCGCACGGTTGCCGATGGCGCCATTGGGCTGAAGGTAGGAATTGCCATTGGCGTAAGGTGCCACCGAGAACCGGTTGGGTGCCGTGACCGGCCCGATCCGGACCGGTTCGAACAAGACCTGGTATCTCTGATCCACCATGGCTCACTCCATCCTGATGGTGCCGTCAGCGACCCAGCCGTCGATGATTTCCACGACCTTCTCCGAAAACGCCAGATCGTTGATGTGGCAATCCATCACCGTCAGCTCGACAGGCGCGGTCATCTCCGCCTTGTAGGCCTCGACCATCGTTGCCAGCGCCTCGGGATCGTGTGCAGGCATGCCTTCGGTGTCCCAGGCGTGGATGCCATGGGTCGGCAGTACAAACTGGACTGGACCTTTCGACTTCTTGAGCCGCCCTGCGACCTCCCTGGCCAGGTCGCAGCGTTCCCCGGCAGTAAGGGCGGACGAGGCGATCAGCCGATTGTGGGCGTGGAACTGGCGGTCACGAAATCGCTCGGGCACTGGTTGCCAGGCTGCAAAGTCGATCATATCGCCGAACCCTGGAGCGGCTATGATCGGCGTGCCCCGACGCCCCGCCGCGGTCATCCGGTCAGCGCCGGCATTGACGATGGAGCCGACCATCAAGTTGCCGATCTCGGCCACGGCAAGCTCCAGAACACAGGCAAAATAGCCCTGTTCGGCAAGGCTCTCCATCGCCATGCCGCCCATGCCGGTGCCGTGAAACACTGCCAGCGAAAACCCTCGGTCGATCAGCGGCTGGCGCAGGTGCACCATGTATTGCAATGCTGAAGACCCGAAGCTGACCATGCCGATGACCGGCCGGTCCGGGTCGGGCGCCACCACGGCCTGTGCGGCACCCCAGACCGCCCCTGCCGCCTGGCTGAGTGTGGCCATGCAAATGTCGTTCAGCCCGTAAAGACCGCCGGCCCACAGGATCATCTGGATGTCCGCCGAAAGACGGTCGGGTGGGATCAGGGCGGAAAAGGCAACGGTCGAGACCACGTATTTCGGCACGCCGATCGGCAAGGCACGCGCGCAATCAAGGGCAAGATCGGTGCCCATCGTGCCGCCCAATGCCAGCATGCCATGAATCTTCCCACTCGCATGGAGATTTGCGGTCAGCTTCGCGGCCCCCTGGGCCATGATCTGCATGGCGTGGTTCTCGTCGCCGCTGTCGATGGCATCCTGAATGGTCTTGCCCGCGGCCTCGGCCACCTGGTGCTTTGAAATGTCAGTGGGAGCGTCAGGATCACCTAGAACGCTTACGTCCATCGAGATCACGTTGCCGCCAAGCTCGCGGATGCAATCGCACACGAAATTCAGTTCGGCATCCTTCGTGTCGTAGGTGCCGATCACCAAAATTGTCTTTGCGTCACTCATCTTGTCCTCCCAGTTCCTGGTCTAGCCCCGCATGATCTCGCCCCTAGGGTCGTAAAACGGCGCCAACTGAACCTTCAGCGGATACATCTCCCCGGCAATCTGGACTTCGAAGCCTCCTTCATCGATCCAGTCTTGTCTGACCCCGTCGCCGCCGTGCAGACTTGCCAATCCGACCATGGCTTCGATCCGGAAGCCCCAATCGCCGGACGTTACGAAACCGACGATCTCGCCGCCCTTCCAGACGGGTTCGTCGTGGATGAGATATGGTCCTCCTTCGGCAGTCAGATCGGGAACCTTGATGCAGACGGTCCGCCACTTGGTTGCCGGTGCTTCCGCTTCTTTCTGTGCAGCAAGACGCGCCCTGCCAACGAATTCGTCCTTCGAGAGATCCACGGCAAAGCCGAGACCGGTCTCGTACGGTGTATCGTCTTCGCCGATGTCATGACCGAAATGGCGAAAGCCCTTTTCGATCCGGCAGGCATTGAGCGCAAACATCCCCATGTGCCGGAGACCTTGCGGATGACTGGCTTCGCGAATGGCCTCGTAGAGCCCCGCTGCAAACTCGGTTGGGAACAGCATCTCAAAGCCAAGTTCGCCCAGGAAAGAGCGTCGGATCACCCATCCGCGGGCATAGGCCAGATCAACCTCGCGAGCGGCTCCGAAGGGAAACGCTTCCCTCGAGAAGTCGTCAAGGCTGAGACCCTGCAGGATCTCGCGGGATTTTGGGCCATGAATCGTAAGCAGGCAATGTGCTGAAGTTGCGTCAAAGACCTCGAAGCGCATGTCTGCGTCGGCATGCCAACGGATGAACTGCTGATCGCGAATTTGGCTTGGATGGCCAGTGACTATCATGAAGCAGTCTTGGCTCTGGCGGGTGACGGTGACATCTGCCTCGATCCCGCCCCTTTGGTTCAGAAACTGCGTATAAACCGAAGCCCCGGGTTCGACATCCATCCGAGCACCGCAGACCCGATCAAGAATGCGCTGCGCATCAGGGCCCTGCACAACGATCTTCGCATACATGGACTGATCGACCAGAACTGC
Source organism: Silicimonas sp. (assembly GCA_022820365.1). Classification (GTDB taxonomy): domain Bacteria; phylum Pseudomonadota; class Alphaproteobacteria; order Rhodobacterales; family Rhodobacteraceae; genus JAJEFO01. The sequence continues at coordinate 21,537 of JAJEFO010000068.1, read as the reverse complement.
CGCATCGCGCGCCGCGATGCACTCCTGCTGCACGAAATGCGACCAGGGCTTCCAACGAAGCGTAGGTGCATCGACCCAGCCCCCACCCTCGGTGTCGAAGTACATCGGGACTTCCCACCCGATCCGCTCAGCGAAGCACGCCCCGTCTGCCGCAAGCCTGTCGTGCAGCGGCACGCGGCGGACACCCCGGGCGGAGTGGACCCGGTGCCCGGGCCAGTGCAGTCCGTAGTGAAAGCCCACGGATTCCGCGGCCCGGTCCTGATTGTAACGCGTGTTGGCTTGAAAGGGATGTGCGCGTGTCGCCAGAAGCGCACCCATCGATCGCGAAGGAATTCCGTCGATCAACCACTCCGCCATGGTCAGCCCGACGCCGCCGGAATTGAGGATACCGTTGGAATTCATGCCTGTCGCGACAAAGACGCCCTGCACTTCAGGGATCGGCCCCAAGTACGGGCGGCCATCCGGCGTAAAGCTCTCCGGACCGCAAAAGAATGTCTGAATGCCCATGGAGCCCAGCGACGGCATCCGGGCGAACATTCGTTCGAGTTCGGGCTCCAGATGCTCCATGTCGAATGGAAGCTCATCGAACTCGAAGTCCTCAGGGATCGGATGATCTTTGGCCCACGTCTTGCCCTGCGCCTCGAACGCCCCGATCAGCAGTTTTCCGGCATCTTCCTTCCAGTAGGTTCGCTCTTCGCTGATGTTGAGGATTGGTTGGGTCGAAGGCAGACCTTCAACGGGTTCCGTCACGATGTAGAAGTGTTCGCATGCATGAAGCGGAACCGTGATGCCATGCGACTTTGCAAACAGGTGGCTCCACATCCCGCCAGCAATCAGGACCTTGTCCGTCGCGATGGCACCGCGGTCTGTGACAACACCGACGACCCTTCCATCACGGATTTCCAGACACTGGGCTTTGGTAGCCTCGAACACCTCCGCGCCCTGCGCCTTGGCCCCCTTTTGCATCGCAACAGTCACATCCAGCGGATTTACCTGCCCGTTTGAAGGCACGTGAAAGGCGGAAATCACGTCTTCCGTGACGAGGCCGGGCCAATGCTCCGACAATTCCTCCATGGGCATCATTCTGGATGGAATTCCGACACGGTTCGCATGGTCATTGCTGCGCAACAATTGCTCGTGACGCACATCGCTCAGTGCAAGGTTGATCGTCCCGTTCTGCTTGTAGCCCGTCGCCTGACCCGTCTCGACCTCAAGGTCCCGGAAGAGTTTGGCCGTGTACTTTCCCAGTTCAGTCTGGGCCGCGCTGTCGCGAAGCTGGCCAACGATTCCGGCGGCGTGCCAAGTCGTGCCACTTGCAATCTTGCGGCGTTCGACCAGCACGGCGGGTACGCCACGATGGGCCAGATGGTAAAGCGTGGAGACGCCAATGACGCCACCGCCGATGATGACGACTGGCGCTCGGGGTGGGAGGTCCGCTGCCATGATAACCCTGATTCCCCGGCGTCAGGCCGCGCCAAGGCCGGTATCGAGCGCCGAAAGGATCGCTTCGATCTCGCTTTCCGAAATGACGAGCGGCGGTGACAAAAGGATGTTGGGTCCGGAAACGCGAACGATGACGCCGTCTTCGTAGGTCGCGTCATGAACACGCTTGGCCGCTTTCGGATCTATCGGCGTCTTGGTTTCGCGATCCTCCACCAGTTCCAACGCGGTCATGAGACCTTCGCCCCCACGCAGGTCTCCGACGATGCTGTGCTTTTCCTTGAGCGCCTTGAGCCCCTTGAAAAGCTGCGTGCCTCGCGCCGCGGCGTTGTCCTTGACGTCCAGCCGAACCGTCTCCTTGAGCGTTGCGATCGCGGCCGCTGCACCTACGGGATGACCTGAACAGGTGTACCCCGACGCAATGTAGGCGCGGCCCGTTTCGTCGCTTTCGAACGCATCGGCCACATGTTCACTCACCATGACCGCTCCGAAAGGAAAGTACCCGTTGGTAATCGCCTTGGCCGTCACCGCGAAATCCGGCTTGACGCCCCAGTGGCGCGAGCCCGACCAGCTTCCGGTGCGACCGTAGCCTGTAATCACCTCGTCCGCGATCAGCAGTATTCCGTTCCTGTGGCAGATCTCGCGCACGCCGGGCATGAAACTGGCATGCGGAACGATCACGCCGCCAGCGCCAAGGATGGGCTCCATGATGAATGCCGCGATAGTCGCCGGGTCCTGGAAGGCGATTTCGTCCTCGATTGCCTGCAGGCAAAGCTGGGCAAGCTTCTCGGGATCGCTTTCGTTAAAGGGATTGCGATAGGTCCACGGGCACGGCATCTGATGGCATCCGGCCAGCAGTGGTTCGTACTGCGTCCGGAAGGGCGAATTGCCATTCACCGAGGCTCCGCCAGTGTGCGTGCCGTGATAGCCTTTCTTCAGGCTGAAGTACTTGATTCGCCCCTCTTCCCCGCACAACTTGTGAAATTGGCGCGCCAGGCGCAGCGCGATCTCGACACCATCGGACCCGCCGGACGTATAGAACGCCCGGGTCAGGCCATCCGGATCGAAAAACTCGCGAAGCATCCAGCTGAGTTCGATCGAAACGTCATTGGTCGTGCCGCGGAATATCGAGTAGTAGGGCAGCGCGTTGAGTTGCGCATACATGGCATCCTTGATGGCATCGCAGGAATAGCCAAGGTTCACATTCCAGAGTCCACCGACGGCATCGATGATCTCGTGCCCGTCGAGATCGGTGATCCGCACGCCCGATCCCTTGGTCAGGATCTGTGGCGCATTGGCACGCATGTCCGCAGGATGTGCCATTGGGTGCCACAGGTGCTTGGCGTTGTTTTCCTTCAGGAAGTTACTGTCTTTCACGAGACCTCCTCCCTTCGCCCCTTGTTCCTGGCACGTTCGATTCAGGAAGTCCGACTGACTGTGTTTCGGATTGGGATCTGCCCGAGAACGCTGTCATCGGTTGCTTTCCCGCGATGACCTGAAACCGCGCCAAAGGCCGAAGGCATGGCTTGCCAGAACAATGATGATGATCAGGAACAGCAAGAACGCGATCGGGCGATCGACGAAATCGAACGGCGTCTTTACCCGCATCATGGACGTGCGAAGCTTGTTTTCCATTATGCCGCCGAGCACCATGCCGAGAATGATCGGCACGATCGGCAAGCTGAACCGCTTCATGATGAACCCGAAGATTCCAAACCCGGCCGCCATTGCGCAGTCGATGGCGGAATTTCGCAGCGAATACACCCCGACAAACGATAGCGTCAGGACGGCCATTCCGATGAAACGGGTCGGGATTTCGATGACCTTCAGCAGGATGTTCGTCGAAAACAGCAAGAACACCAAGACCAGAACATTCAGGACAAGCAGCGCCAGGTAAATTGCGACGACGAAGTCCAGCTGGTTCTGGAACAGGCCTGGTCCGGGAATTACATTGTGGACGTAGAACACTGCCAGCATCATCGCGGTGAGCGCCTCGCCCGGAATGCCAAGCGCAAGCAGCGGGATCATCGCCGCAGCCGGCACTGCATTGTTGGCCGTCTCCGAGGCAATCAATCCCTCAGGCGACCCCTTGCCGAAGGCCTCGGGGGTTTTCGAGGTCTTCTGCGCGTAGGTGTAGCTGAGGAACTGGGCGGTGAACTCGCCCACGCCCGGAATCATGCCCATCATAACGCCAAAGCTGCCGGAAGCTGCGGCGACGCGCTTGTAGACCGCCAGTTCCTTGAACCCTGACAACAGCCCTCCGGTGATCGGCTCGGCATGGGCGCGCTTGTCGGGCTCGACGAGCAGGACAAATGCTTGGCTGATGGCAAAAATGCCCAGAACAACAACTATGAGGTCCACGCCGCCCGATAGCCACGTTTGCCCAAATGTGTATCGCTGCGAGTATTGAAGCGTCTCGAGCCCGATCGTGTTCAGCCAGATGCCGAATCCTGCCATCATGCCTGCAAGCAGAATTTGACCTCGATGTGCCAGGACGACGAGGATGACCCCCAACAAGGCCGCCAAGAAAATCTCCCGGCTTCCGAACATGGGTGCGATCCACGCCAGAACCGGGGACAAGAGGATGAGACAAACTATCGAGAAAACAGCGCCGTAAAAGGAAGCGGAATAGGCCAGCGACAGCGCGCGCCGAGCCTCTCCACGCTCGGTCATTGGCGTGCCCTCATATGTGGTGAGAGCGTTGACGGCAGTTCCGGGCGTGTTGATGAGAATGGCCGGAATGGCACCGCCGTACATGGACGATCCATAAATTCCGAGCAACGCGGACAGTCCCACTATGGGGTCCAGCGAAAAGGTGGCCGGCAAGAGAATGGCAATGGCCACCGCCGCCCCGACACCGGGAATTGCGCCTATGATTACGCCACCAACAGAACCTACCAGCAGAGCAGCGACAACGTCCCAACGTGCAAGGATCAGAATTGCAGAACCGAGCAGTTCCATGATCAGAAATTCACGATCATGAAGTTGCGCAGGGGCCCGTGCAGGTACTCGTAGACCGCGCCTCCCGGAATCTTCACGGAAAGGCCGGTCTTGAACACCAAGACGATCGTCAACCCCAGCAGCGCGGCGGCGCCCAGGTTCCTGACTCCGCGGTAGCCCTGCCTGAAAGCCAGCGAAGTCGTGAATGCAATGGTCGTGGCAAGATAACCCAGCACCGGCACAACTGCGACATAGGCCATGAACCAGATCAGGTATTCGAAGGCGCGCAGCCAGACCGCCACTTCGCCCGGATCCCAGCCCGCCTTGACCCGCCACCTCAACGCGATTTGCGCGAGTCCGAATCCCACCATCAAGAGTACCCCGATGGCAGGCCAGAAACGTGGCTGCTCCACCAGCTTTCCGTTGGGGACAAATCGCGTCTCAGCAGCCAGCTGGGAAAGAAGAAAGATGGAAAACAGCACGAACAGAGCAATGAAGATCAGATCACCCGGACGCTGGGTGGACTCTTCGTGTTGCTGGGTCATGTGCGCATCCAGAGAACCGGCTAAGGTGCCATTGAAGGACTGGCGCATGATCGCGCCAGCCCCCTTGGGTCAGCCAACGGCTATTCCAGCATCGACTTGATTGTAGCCGTCGTCTGCATGTCCGACTGAATTTGCTCGACCGCCGCCGCTGCGCCCACCCAGTACACGCCGGCACCTGTCTCGCTTGCCAGCTTTTGGGCACGCTCGCTCATCACCGTCTTCTCGGCAACCGCGATTATCTTGTCACGCACGTCTTGCGGCGTGTCCTTGTGCACAAACAGACCGTTCCACAGGGCGATGTTCAATTCCGGAACAAGTTCACCCATCGTTGGCGCATCCGGGGTGATCGGAATTCGGTCCCCGGTCACCGACGCCAGAACCTTGATGTTGTCCAGGCACGGCAACACCAGTTGCAGCGTCGTATTGATGACATCGGCATCACCCGAAGCCAGAGTATTGCAGTCGAGCATTGGGTAGGCGGCCTCGGCGCCCCACTCGAACCCAGCAGCCTTGGCGTAAGCCATGGTGACCTGAGTCGGAATCAGGTTCGCTCCAAAATGCCCAAGCGCCAACTCGTTGGATTTTGCGTGTTCGGCCATTTCCTCGATTGTGTCATATGGGGCATTGCCGCCAGCGACGATAACGAACGGGTAGGTCACGAAGATGCCAAGTGGATCGAATTTTGCCGGCGTGAGTTCGGGAATGCCGATTTCGTGGCCAAGTAAAGGTACACCGATCACGAAGGATCCGATCGTGTAGCCATCAGCAGGGGCGGTCGCCACCTCGATCGCTCCGGGGAAAGGTCCACCGCCGCCGCCGGGCTTGTTCACGACCGCGGCCGCCACGCCGTACTCCTCCTGGAAATCCTCGGCGATCATGCGGGTTAGAACGTCTTCCAAATCTCCCGGTGGCCAAGGCACGATGAAGCTCACGGGCTTCTCCGGGTACTCCGCTAGGGCTGCTCCGCCGCTCAGTACAGCCACTGCAGCAGCAATGGACGCTATCGTGTGTTTCATCACTTCCTCCCTGATATGATCAATATTTGACACGCTGGTGCGATAATGATCTTTTTTATGTGTCCGCGAGTCAACAATTTCGCGTCCTGTCCGGGAGAAAAAATGTGAGCACTGTGGATAAAGCACTGAGTGTGCTGAATCTATTTTCAGAGAGCGCCCCTAACCTGGGCTTGTCTGAAATTGCCCGGCAGCTCGGCTGGGACAAATCGAACATACAGCGCTACGTATCTGACCTGACTCGTCACGGCATTCTGGAACAGTCACCGAAGGACAAATCCTACTATCTCGGGCCATCTCTGACGCGGCTGTCGATGCTGCGCGATGTTACTCATCCAGTGGCAGGCGAGGTGACGCGCGCATTGCACGATCTTTCGGAATCCACCGGCGAAACGGCACATTCAAGCATGCTCGTTGGCGACAGGTTGATGACATCCGGGATCGTGGAAACAAAGATCAAGGGCACCCGGGTTTATATCGATCCCTCAGAAGCCCTGCCATTTCATGCAACAGCGTCCGGACTGGCATTTCTGTCTGCCTCGCCGGGTGCGCGGGTTGACGAAGTCCTAGGCGGGAAGTTGCTCCGCTTTACGAGCAACACTGAGATGGACCGCAACAAGTTGCTCAGGCAGATCAAGAAGGTGCAGGAGACAGGCTATGCCAAGGCGTCCGGTACATATGAGAGCGACGTGGTTGGCATCGCGGCGGCGATCATAGGCTTTCGCGGCGAAGCAGTAGGCGCAATTGCGGTCGCCACACCAGCATCACGATTCACCGAGGACACCGAAAACGCCACTTCGGGGCACGTGATGAAAATCGCATCGCATGTCTCCAGGATTCATGGAGCAAAGTGGCCGCATTCGTGAGCCTCGCCGCCAAAGCTATCGCAACGCCATCGTCAATTGCATTCCGAGCGCAGCCGGAAAGTCGCAGATGCGCAATCCCTTTTGCGGCTGGCGATGCCTTATGGCCCTTGTGGGTTCTCGTTGCGGTCAACCTCAGCTTGGGCGGCTTCTGCCGGGGTCGAGGATTTGTCCGATGTAGACGTTTTGAAGCGCGAGCGAAAATCGCATTGATGCTGCATCATGGCTCATGAAGTACAGACAGAACGGAGAGAAATCATGAGGATTTACGTGACTAACGTCTTTGTCGATGACCAAGACAAAGCAGAGAAATTCTACACTGATGTCCTCGGATTCAAGGTGAAGAACAATATTCCTCTAGGTGAAAATCGTTGGCTGACAGTCGTGTCGAGTGAAGACCCTGAGGGAACGGAACTACTGCTTGAGCCAAGCGACCATCCTGCTGTGAAACCCTACAAAGAAGCACTGGTTTCCGATGGCATTCCTGCACACTCTTTTCAGGTGCAAGACCTTGATGCGGAGCGAAAAAGGTTGGGCCATCTGGGAGTAGAGTTTACTGTTGAGCCGATGGATGCAGGGCCTGTCCGAATGGCGGTCTTCGACGACACCTGTGGGAACCTCATTCAGTTGATCCAAATGATGGACGCTGCCCAATAGTTGATGTGACAACCTCAGCACGATATCGACCCGAACGGCGATACCAACCGTTCGGTCAAACTGCAGAATTCGGTAGAATTGGCTCTGAGCAGACCTTCGTCGCGCAGGAGACGAATGGCAGGAATCGTAGGTGAATCACGGAGGTCACGTCGTCCAGGCATCCAAACCGATCAAGTTAGCGCCTGTGCGGCGGCGATCCGGCGAATGTGATGCTGCCCGCACCTATGCCCGTTCGGCGTATTCCATGGTTTCAGTGTTCACCACAACCTTCTCGCCTTCGCCAACGAAGGGTGGAACGGTGATGCGAACGCCATTGTCGAGGAGCGCCGGCTTGAAACTGTTCGCCGCCGTCTGGCCCTTCACAACAGGCTCGGTTTCGCTGACCGTGCACGTCACTTTCTGCGGCAGTGACGCGTTCAAGGCCTCAGCCTCGTAGTACTCGACCTGGATCGTCATGCCGTCCTGCAGGAACGGTCGGCGCTCACCGAGGATGTCTGCGGGAAGTTCGGTCTGTTCGAAGGTCTCGCTGTCCATGAAGACAAGCATGCCGTCGCTCTCGTACAGGAATTGCTTATCCCTCTGCTCCAGCCGAACGCGCTCGACCTTGTCGGCCGAACGGAATCTCTCGTTCAGCTTGGAGCCGTTTCGAAGGTTCCTGAGTTCCACCTGAGCGAATGCGCCGCCCTTGCCGGGCTTGACATGCTCGGTTTTCACCGCGACCCAGAGGCCATCGTTGTGTTCCAGCACGTTGCCGGGCCGAATCTCGTTTCCGTTGATCCTTGGCATGCGACAAACCCGATGATTTGTTGATTCAAGACATGCCTGCCCTATATTTGACCAAATGCTCAACTGCAACATGGATGGCATCAGCGAAATCCGAGACTGCTATGCGTGTAACGCATAGCAGATATTCCGAAAAAGAATAGCAAAAGTGGTGCCAATACCTGCATAAGGGACGTCATGCCAATCACTTGCGAGGAAAAGGACCGAAGGACTAAATATGGTAGATTTTGTGGACGGCACTGCATTCAACAATGAACAGGGCAATCGCGCACGGAAGCTCTTTGCAGCCGTAGTGCTTGCCGCGCTTGATGACGCCATTGCCGATGACAAAAAATATGGAAACGGCCCCGAGCAGATCGCTCGCTGGGCGCGGTCGCGCGATGGGCGCGAGGTCCTGACCTGCGCCGGCATTGACCCGAACGAGCGAGTCGTGAAGGGCCTCATGGCTTTCGTGGGCAACGGCGTCCGCACTTCCGTGGCACTCAGCCGCGAGGAGAGCGAGCGTCGGCACGCTGCAGAGCTTGCCGCGGCCGAAGAGGCCAGGCGCGCAGCCTGATCCACTTTCTGGCAATCTTCGAATTTCGTGCAATGACCCAGGCATAGCCCTGCGCGGGCGAGTGATCCGTCATTGTCCGCGCCATTTCCCCAACCGCGGACTTCTCCTCCCTGCGTTGATGTGACATGACGCTCCAATGCACCGAGGAGGCTCCGCCCAATGCCCGACGACCTTCCGTTCGACACGTCCCAGCTTGATCGCTTGGCCGAGACCATCGTCTCGACAGGCGTAAACCTGGCAGAAGGCCAAAATCTCCTGATCACGGCCTCCGCCGAGGCATTGCCGCTTGTACGACGCGTAACCGAATGCGCCTATCGCCGCGGCAGCGGCCTCGTCACGCCAATCCTGAGCGACGAAGACGTCACCCGAGCCCGATACAGGTTTGGACGCCCTGAAAGCTTCGAACAAGCGCCCGACTGGCTCTACCAGGGCATGGCCAACGCCTTTGGCAGCAACACGGCGCGGCTGGGTATAGCTGCGGAGAACCCGATGGCGCTCGCTTCAGAAGATCCGGAAAACGTCGCCCGAGCAACGCGTGTCAATGCAGAAGCCTTTCGTCCGGCGCTCGAGAAGATCTCGGGCTTCGAGATCAACTGGTCGATCGCAGCCTATCCGGGACGCGCGTGGGCCAAGCTGGTGTTTCCGGATCTGGATGAAGACGCGGCACAGGCCGAACTGGCCAAGGCGATCTTCTCCGCGTCCCGCACCGACCAAGACGATCCTGTCGCGGCATGGGCCGTGCACAATGCGAACCTTGCCGTCCGGCGCGATTGGCTGAACAGCCAGGAATTCGCCGCGCTGCACTTCAAAAGCAGCGGCACCGACCTGACCGTTGGCCTGGCTGACGGGCATTGCTGGATGGGTGGTGCAAGCGAAGCGAAGAACGGCATTGTCTGCAACCCGAACATTCCGTCGGAGGAAGTCTTCACGGTCCCCCACAAGGATCGGGTTGACGGCATCGTCCGGGCGACCAAGCCGCTCGCCTACCAGGGCACCCTCATCGAGGACATCGAAGTCCGGTTCAAGGAGGGCCGTGTCGTCGAGGCCAATGCATCAAAGAGCGAGAAGGTCTTTCGCAAGCTCCTCGAGAGCGACGACGGTGCGCGCCGCATCGGTGAGGTGGCGCTGGTGCCCTACGCGTCCCCGATCTCGGAAAGCGGCATTCTCTTCTACAACACGCTGTTCGACGAAAACGCAGCCTGCCATGTCGCGCTTGGCCAGTGCTACAAGGACTGCCTGCGCGACAGCGACGGGGCATCGGCGGACGAGATCGCAAGGCGCGGAGGCAACAGCAGCGTCGTCCATGTCGACTGGATGATCGGAGCCAAGGACACTGATGTCGACGGGATCACAACGACAGGCGATCGTGTCGCGGTTTTCCGGAACGGCAACTGGGCCGGCTGAATTCCACCTGCACCGGACGTTTCTGAGTCAGAACGGCACATCTCCCGCCGCTCCCGCTACGTATGTTGAGGACTTCTTTTAGAGTCAGTTGTCAATTAAGTGATCCATTTTCAGGATCTGGGATTGGATTTACCGACGTGTCACGGCCCGATGGGTGATCAAATTGTTGAGGATCGGGGCCGAGAGGTGCTGACTGGCGGGCAGATTGAACTCTTGCCTATTAGTCGCGCAGTCCTGTCTTGAAGAGGGAGGAGAGACCCGGTTGGCGGCGGTGCCAAATGCGAGCGAAAGAAACGCATACGGGACGTCGACGCATGTCGGTCGGCGTCGAAGAAACAAGGCAACAATTTGGTCACTTGGCATGTGGCTGGGCTGATTGGCATGTGGCTGGGCGGAAAGGTACAGAAGACGGGGAATTCCGAGACGAAAGGTTGTTTGTGGCCCGAGTTGCGGACCACTCCAGAGCCTCTACGAAATTGGCCAACTCATCCTCTGGGAGAAGGGCTAGCCGGACTCTTGCGAGTGCCTTGAGAACGACAATTGGGGCGTCCAAGGTCGAAGATCACCCTGATCTTTCTTGTTTGGTGGTCGCGAGCGCGGTGCCCATGCGGCGATTTCGGGGATCGTTCGCGATGCGGTGTGATGTATCGATGGCGTAGGTGAATTCGGTGTTCGGGTCGTGCTCCAGGCCGGTTCTGCCGGTGACGGCCACACCGGCGAGTTCCTCGAACTTCCTGCCGCGGCGGGCATTCACGACGTTGGGGGTGTTGTGCTGTAGATTCATGAATCCGGCGACATCCGCCGCGCGCTTGGTGATGGTCGTCCGCCCGGTCGCCGAGCGGGCTCGATTGTCATTTATGTGGCGTGCCAGCGAATCCGGCTGGCCTCCGCGCCGGCAGTGGAGTCTTGCTGTCAAGATTGGTCAGCACGTGGATGGCCCTCCGTAGCCCGATGTTTCACCGCTTGACGGAGATGGTGTTTCTCAGGGGAGTCGAGATAGCGTCCTAGTGCGACAGCCGCACTGCGAAGGAGCACACCGTCAAGTTCGGCAGGTATCGCATCGTTGACTTCGAGGCCTGAAAGGACCGCGAGTTCGGTGGGAGACCGCGCCCGGATGAAGTCGTCCGCAACCGAGTTGAGCTGTTGGGTGGTATTCGGAATCTCGTCGGGGGGTCGATCCGTTTCGTCCCCGAGGGAGCCTGGGGAGTGACTTGCGCCGAGAAAGGCCTCTATGTCCGACTGATGCCACTCCGCCGAGGTATCGGATTCCTGGCGCAGAAGGCGCGACTGGTTGCCTTGGTTGTCGCCGGAGGGTTGAATGCCGAGGAGGTGGACGCGGACCCCGTAGGTCTGGGCGATCTGCACGCCTATTCGGACATCTTCGTCGCCTGAAAGCAAGACGGCATCAGTGATGGCCTGATTGCGCGCGAGTTCGATTAGGTCAGTGACGATGAGGGAGTCGACACCTTTCTGTCTGCCTGTATAGGCGATCACGCCCAGACGGAGCTTGACGTCGTCGGCGTCGGCAAGCGCTTGCTGCTCGGCGGTTGGCCCGGTACGCGGCATTCCATCGTACCAGTAGATGCGGAGTAGAGAAGTAGATGGCGAGCTTGCCTTGACTGCATCTCGTAGAGCCTTGAGTGCCGCGTCAAGATCAAGCCGGACGGAGCTGCGCGGGAGAGCGTTTCCCGAAAGGAGTTTGGAGCCGGCTGAGTAGAGATAGCCAGCGTCGACAAAGACGGCTGTGCGCATAAGGATATGCCTATTGTACCGTAGTGAATGGGTAAGAGGGTCCCTTAAGGGACCCTCGGCTTAGTTCACGCTCCAACCGCTGTATTAGTCCGGGAGACGCTGAACACGGGAAATTCTAGGGGAACGAACTCTGGGCGTCAACAAAGGCGAACAACGGAGTGACATTTGCTTTCCGGAGCGCCATCGGACCACCGCTGGTGAATTCCCGTCGACTTCTCGATCAGGTCGCTGCGGAAGTATGCGCCCCGACCTGACAAGTGACTTGGTGCACCAACGCGGCATCAATGACTGCATGGAGGGCAAACGCTTGCTCAGTAACCGAGTTGTGGAAGGGTGGACGAAAGGCGCGGCGGCAACAGCAGCATCGTCAAAGTCGACCGGATGATTGGAGCCGAGGACACGGATGCCGATTGAACCACGGCGTCAGGCGATCGCGTCGCAGTATTCCGAAACGGCAACTGGCCGACTGAGATCGACCTGCGCCGGACGTGTAGAAGTCAAAACGGCACGTCTCCCGCATCCTCCGCCGTCACGACAAAGGCCGCGAGCACGTTTTTCCTGCCCGCCTTGTCGAAATCGATCTCCAGCTTGTCGCCCTCAATTCCGGTCACGTCGCCATATCCGAACTTCGTGTGAAACACGCGTTCGCCCTCGGTAAACGCCGAAACCGCATCAAGATCGATTATCGTGTTCTTCGCCTCCCGGGGCTGGCCAAGACCCCGCCGACCCGAACGTGACTGCAAGCGCTTCCATCCAGGCGAGTTGTAGACGTCCGCCCGACTCGCCCTGGATGCCATGTCCGAGGACGCCGCTTGCGTACGCCCGTAGAGCCCGGGCGCCGTCAGGACCTCCACCGCCGCGCCCGGCAATTCGTCAATGAACCTCGAAGGCAGCGTCGACTGCCACTGCCCATATGTCATCCGGTTGCCAGCGAAGCTCACATATGCAAGCTCCTCAGCACGCGTCAGTCCGACATAGGCCAATCGACGTTCTTCCTCGAGCCCTTTCGCTCCGGACTCGTCCATCGTGCGCTGCGAGGGGAACAGCCCGTCCTCCCATCCGGGCAGGAACACGGCCGGAAATTCCAACCCCTTGGCGGCATGAAGCGTCATGATCACGACCTTTTCGTCAGCATCGTCTGAATCGTTATCCATGATCAGCGAGACATGTTCCAGGAAGCCCTGCAGATTCTCGAACTGCTCCAGTGCTTTCACCAGTTCCTTCAAATTCTCCAGCCTTCCTTCGGCTTCGGGGGTCTGGTGGTTCTGCCACATCTCGGTGTAGCCCGATTCGTCAAGTATCTGGCCGGCAAGCTCCAGGTGATCGGTGCCTTCGGTCACATGGGCGTGCCACGTGGCGATCAGGTCGATCAGCTTCTGCAATTCGCCTGCGCCCTTCCCGGCGAGGCCCTTCTCGGCCAAGAGCGTCCGTGCGCCGTCGATCAGCGAAACGCCGCTTTTCCGGGCGGTGGCTTGGATCTTCTGTTGCGCACGATCACCAAGCCCGCGCTTCGGCGTGTTGACGATCCGTTCGAACGCCAGGTCATCGTCTGGAGAGACGGCAAGGCGGAAATAGGCCATCGCGTCCCGGATTTCGAGACGCTCGTAGAAGCGCGGACCGCCGACGACACGGTACGGAAGTCCGATCGACAGGAACCGGTCCTCGAAAGCGCGCATCTGGAATGACGTGCGCACAAGGATCGCGATCTCGCCCAACTCGAAGGAACGCATGCCCCTCGTTCCACCCTGCAGCGCCTCTATCTCTTCACCAACCCAGCGCGCCTCGTCCCCATCGTCCCAATGGCCGATCAGGCGGATCTTCTCGCCCTCATCGCGGTCGGTGAACAACGTCTTCCCAAGCCGCCCCTTGTTTTGGGCAATCACGCCGCCAGCCGCGTTCAGGATCTGGGGAGTGGAACGGTAGTTTTGCTCGAGGCGAATGACGTGCGCACCCGGAAAGTCCTTTTCGAATCGGAGGATGTTACCGACCTCGGCGCCTCGCCAGCCATAGATCGACTGGTCGTCATCGCCAACGCAGCAGATCTGCCTGTGAGCCTGCGCCAAAAGACGCAGCCAAAGGTGCTGGGCAACGTTCGTATCCTGGTATTCGTCTACCAGGATGTATCGGAACCAGCGCTGGTACTGCGCGAGGACATCTTCGTGTTTCTTGAAGATTTCCAGCATGTGGAGCAGAAGGTCGCCGAAGTCTGCTGCGTTCAGTGCCTTCAGCCGCTCCTGGTACCGGGCATAGAGATCTGCGCCCCGGTTGTTGAATACCGAGCCCAAGGACGCCGGCACCTTGTCAGGCGTCCAGGCACGGTTCTTCCATCCGTCAATCTGATGCGCCAACTGGCGCGCAGGCCAGCGCTTCTCGTCGGTTCCATCAGCGACAATGATTTGCTTGAGAAGCCTGAGCTGGTCATCGGTGTCAAGAATCGTGAAATTCGCCTTGAGGCCGACGAGTTCCGCATGCCTGCGAAGCAGCTTGGCACAGATCGAGTGGAACGTGCCAAGCCACGGCATTCCTTCGATCGTCTGGCCAAGGAGTGAGGCCACTCGCGATTTCATCTCCCGGGCAGCCTTGTTGGTGAACGTGACGGCTAAGATCTCGTTCGGTCGCGCCGTTCCCGTGTTCAGAAGATGCGCAATCCTCGTCGTCAATGCCTTTGTCTTGCCGGTGCCGGCACCCGCCAGCATCAGCAACGGGCCATCAAGATTCTCCACGGCCTCTCGCTGAGCAGGATTGAGATCTTCAAGGTATGGCGTTCCGCGCGCGGCAATAGCCTGCATCGAGAGTGGCATCCTGTCGGGAAACTCTTCGCTTTCGAGGGCATCGCTCATCCGGCAAGTCTAACTCGCGCAAACTCGGAATAAAAGCACGTTCTCTATCCGTTCGCGCTACGATGTACGTCGAATCATGCGTCTTGATCGAACGGTTCGCTCTCTTGCGACACCTGCGGCTCCGGCCAAGGCCGAACAGTTTCGCTGACAATGTTGGTGTCGAGCAGAAATGCCATCAGGGCAGATCGACGCTGCGCCCAGATGAGCTATCTCGTGTTATGTCGAGTTGATCTTGGACGAGCGGAGACGCTCTGAAAAATGCGACCAGCTCAGCTCCACTTCTCGCCTTGGTCGTTGCAACAATAGGCTTCAGCGAATCACGAATCAAATCCGCACGTTTTCCACCGGACCGCAGTGACACGGCAATCGACTTAACAAGGGCTGCGTCACGGTTAGGCACCCTGACCTCAATACGACGCGAACCGATGGCAGCGACTTTCATGCGGTAACGTTTCAGGGAGATATTCAGCGCGGCCTCAGTTGTCCAGAACGCAACCGGAACGTGTGTCGCTTGAGCATCCTGCCAAAAGTCCGAATCGTTTGTGATTCCCAAAGTTGCTCTGGTGTGATTCATGACTTCTGGAAGGAACAGAGCGTAACACAATTTCATGAATGCTTCGAGGACCGAGTCGATTGCGGCATGTCAAACTCAGCCAATGCAGCAATGTAAATAGAGCCGGTTACATGCATGGCTTTTGGATATGCTTGTTCCCGATTCAATGCTGTCAAACCTACCTCGTGGCGTCACCGCTGCCCAGGACTGTCGATGTTCACATTCCGGTCTCGGCGCCAGTTCGGCCAAGCGCCCACGACCCTTGCAATCCGACCGCGCCGTGGAGGCGGCAAGCCCGCGTCAGAACGACAAAGCCCGGAAGTCTGCCTTCCCGTGCGACCTGCGCATCGCCTTCTCCACCTAGAATCGGGTGAAATCGCCGACATGGCCAATCAGGATCACGCTCGTGAACTACCGTGACTTTGAATGTGAAGCCCCGACACAGGCAATGGAACGACGTCGCACTGAAGCAGGGCAACATCCGCCTGCGAATTCACGAATCCGCTTCCAAAATCCAGGCGATTGCGCCTAATTGCCCGCATGAATCTCGACACACGCTATCCCGCCATATCTGACCTGCGGCTGCGCGCACGTCGGCGCGTGCCGCATTTCGTGTTCGAGTATCTCGACAGTTCCACCGGCGACGAAGACCAGACCCGACGCAATCGGTCGGCGCTCCAGGACATTCGCTTCTGGCCCGCGGTCCTGAAAGGGCCGCTCGAATTCGACCTGTCCACCAGGTTTCTTGGACGTGACTATCCCCTTCCCTTCGGATGCGCCCCCGTCGGAATGTCGGGCATCATGTGGCCGGGGGCCGAGAAAATCCTCTCAGCCGCCTGCGCCGAGGCAGGAATTCCCTACGTCATGTCGCATGTCGCAACCGTGTTGCCGGAATCCCTGACCCCAACCATTGGCGACCAGGGCTGGTTCCAAATGTACATGCCGGGCCGGAAGGACTTTCGCGCCGACATGCTGCGTCGCGTGAGAGATTCCGGCTTCCACACGCTCGTCCTGACGGTGGACGTCCCGGTCGACAGCCGCCGCGAGCGTCAGCGGCGCGCCGAACTGACGATACCGCCAAAGGTCACTGCCGGCATGATCCTCTCGATGATGCTGCATCCCGCATGGACGTTGGGAACGCTGCGGGAAGGCATTCCGAGCCTGAAGTTCTGCGAGGATTACGCCGACCAGTCGGACGACTACAATTCGGTCGCCCATGCCGGACACGTGATCAGGGGCGAACCGAGCTGGCAGGACATCACGGAGATCCGCGAAATTTGGGACGGCCAGTTTCTCGTCAAGGGCATCCAGAAACCCGAGGATGCGAAACGACTTGTCGAAATGGGCGTAGACGGCATTTGGGTCTCGAACCACTCGGGACGACAGTTCGATGCCGGTCCTTCCTCGATCGAATGTCTGCCCGCAATCCGAGACGCCGTCCCGGAGACGCCGATTGCATTCGACAGCGGTGTCATGGGCGGCCTCGACATCCTTCGCGCCCTCGCCCTCGGAGCAGACTTCGTCATGCTGGGCCGCGCGTTCCACTACGCGGTCGGGGCACTCGGCAGGAAAGGGCCGCCGCATCTGATTCATGTCTTGTCGGACGACATGATGGCGAACATGGGCCAGATGGGTGCACAGCGACTTTCCGAACTTGCCGCTCGCGTGATCCCGTCCTCGATTCCAGACACTTGAACGCCCCGCAGTTTCTTGCAGGGCCACGTCCCTGGCCTGCTGCAAATGCCGTGTTTCCCGTTCCACGATCCCCACCGCTGGCCAATCGGAGATTGCCGACACCACCGGCGGCGGATAACACATGCCGCATATGCAAAGCAGGTACGGACGATGGCCGAGATCAAGAAAATTCTGATTGCCAACCGAGGCGAAATCGCCATCCGCGTCATGCGTGCGGCAAACGAGCTCGGCAAGCGCACCGTCGCGATCTTCGCAGAAGAGGACAAGCTGTGCCTCCATCGGTTCAAGGCAGATGAGGCCTATCGCATCGGAAAAGGGCTGGGCCCCGTTGCGGCCTATCTCTCCATCGACGAGGTGATCCGGGTTGCCCAGGACAGCGGGGCCGACGCGATTCATCCGGGATACGGACTGCTCTCAGAGAACCCCGCGCTGGTCGAGGCCTGCGCCGAAGCCGGCATCACCTTCATAGGCCCGAAATCCGAGACCATGCGGGCACTTGGCGACAAGGCAAGCGCGCGCAAGGTCGCGATCAAGGCCGGGGTGCCGGTCATTCCCGCATCGGACGTTCTAGGCAACGACATGGAACTCGTGCGCAAGCAAGCCGAAGAAATCGGCTATCCGATGATGCTCAAGGCTTCTTGGGGTGGAGGCGGGCGCGGCATGCGCCCGATCATGTCGCCCGACGAACTCGAGGAGAAAGTCTTGGAAGGACGCCGCGAGGCGGAAGCGGCCTTCGGCAACGGCGAGGGCTATCTCGAAAAGATGATCCAGCGCGCACGCCACGTCGAGGTGCAGATCCTCGGCGACAGCCGCGGAAACATATACCACCTTTGGGAACGCGACTGCTCCGTGCAGCGCCGGAACCAGAAAGTGGTCGAGCGCGCGCCCGCGCCCTACCTTTCGGGCGCACAGCGCGAAAGGCTTGCCGGCCTTGGCAGGAAGATAGCCGAGGAGGTGAACTACGAATGCGCTGGCACCATCGAGTTCCTGATGGACATGGATTCGGGGGAATTCTTCTTTATCGAAGTGAATCCGCGCATCCAGGTCGAACACACCGTGACCGAAGAGGTGACCGGAATTGACATCGTCCAGGCCCAGATCCTGATCGCTGAAGGCAAGGGCCTGATGGAGGCGACGGGCACGGCGTCGCAATACGACGTCGCCCTAAACGGCCATGCAATCCAGTGCCGGATCACGACGGAAGATCCGACCAACAACTTCATTCCGGACTATGGGCGCATCGCGGCCTACCGAGGCGCGAACGGCATGGGGATCCGGCTTGACGGGGGCACGGCCTACTCGGGGGCGGTCATCACGCGTTACTACGATTCGCTTCTTGAAAAGGTCACCGCCTGGGCGCCCACCCCTGAAGCCGCGATCGCCCGGATGGATCGCGCGCTTCGTGAATTCCGGATTCGCGGCGTGTCCACCAACATTGCCTTTGTCGAGAATCTGCTGAAGCATCCTACGTTTCTCAACAACGAGTATCACACGCGTTTTATAGACGAGACACCCGGGCTCTTCGACTTCAAGCCGCGACGGGATCGGGCAACCCGGATCCTGAACTATCTCGCGGACGTGACCGTCAATGGCCACCCCGAGACGAGAGACCGCCCCAAACCACCCGCAAGCCTCCGCGCACCGGCGCCGCCGGAACTCCAGACCCGCGATCCGGCGCCGGGCACACGTGACCTCCTGAAGAATGAAGGTGCCGAGGCCGTCGCGAACTGGATGCTGGAGCAGGAACGGGTCCTGGTCACCGACACGACCATGCGTGACGGCCCGCAGTCTCTCCTCGCAACGCGGATGCGTTCGATCGACATGATCAACGTGGCTCCGGCTTACGCGGCGAACCTGCCCGGCTTGTTCAGCGTCGAATGCTGGGGAGGTGCCACTTTCGACGTGGCCTACAGGTTCCTGCAGGAATGTCCTTGGCAGCGGCTCCGCGATCTCCGCGCCGCAATGCCGAACCTGCTCACGCAAATGCTTGTCCGGGGGTCCAACGCCGTCGGCTACACGAACTATCCCGACAACGTGGTCCGATTCTTCATTCAGCGCGCAGCCCACAATGGCGTCGATCTCTTCCGGATCTTCGATCCGCTGAACTGGATCGAGAACATGCGGGTTTCGATGGACGCCGTTCTGGACACCGGTGGAATCCTTGAAGCCGCGATCTGCTATACCGGCGACATTCACGATCCAGATCGCGCTAAGTACGACCTCAAGTACTACGTGTCCATGGCAAGGGAACTGAAGGAGGCCGGCACACATGTTCTTGGCTTGAAGGACATGGCGGGTCTCGCGAAGCCTGCTGCCGCCCGGACGCTGGTCAAGGCGCTCAAGGAGGAAGTCGGGCTGCCCGTGCACTTCCACACGCATGACACTGCCGGCATCGCGTGCGCATCGATCCTCGCAGCCTCCGAAGCCGGCGTCGATGTCGTGGATTGCGCAATGGACGCGCTTTCGGGCAACACGTCGCAGGCCACCCTCGGCACCGTGGTCGAGGCGCTCAAGGGATCGGAGCGCGATACGCTTCTCGACATCGGTGCAATTCGGGAGATTTCGAATTACTGGGAGGGGGTGCGCGGGCACTACGCCGCTTTTGAATCCGGCCTTCAGGCTCCTGCCTCCGAGGTCTATCTGCACGAGATGCCGGGCGGTCAGTTCACGAACCTCAAGGCCCAGGCCCGTTCGCTCGGACTGGAGGAACGCTGGCACGAGGTCGCCCACGCCTACGCTGACGCGAACAGGATGTTCGGCGACATCGTGAAGGTCACGCCCACGTCGAAGGTCGTGGGGGACATGGCCCTCATGATGGTGAGTCAGGGCCTCAGCGTCAAAGATGTCCTTGATCCGAATCGCGAGGTCGCATTTCCGGAGAGCGTTGTCGGCATGATGCGCGGGGACATTGGACAACCACCGGGCGGCTGGCCCAAGGGCATCCAGGAGAAGGTCCTGAAGGGTGAAGAGCCGGTTTCGACGCGACCCGGCGCGGACCTGGCGCCCGTGGACCTCGAAGGAGTACGACGCGAGATCAACGACAGGTTCGAACGGGAATTCAACGATGAAGACCTTGGCGGCTATCTCATGTACCCAAGGGTGTTTGCCGAATACACCGAACGCCACGACATCTACGGTCCGGTGCGCACGCTGCCGACTCACACGTTCTTCTACGGCATGGAACCGGGCGAGGAAATCTCCGTTGAGATCGACCCGGGGGTGACGCTGGAGATTCAGCTTCAGGCGGTGGCGGAAACCAACGAAGAGGGCATCGCCAAGGTGTTCTTCGAGCTAAACGGACAGCCCCGGACTGTGCGAATCGCCGACAGTTCGGCTCAAAGTGCGGCGGCGGCGCGCATCAAGGCCGATGCATCCAACAAGTGCCACATCGGCGCACCGATGCCCGGCATCGTCGCGTCGGTCGCAGTGCAGGAGGGAGCAAATGTCAAGCAAGGCGACCTCATGCTGACCATCGAGGCAATGAAGATGGAAACCGGGATCCACGCCGACCGCGATTCCGTGGTCAAGTCCGTGCATGTGGCCCCCGGCACGCAGATTGACGCCAAGGATCTCCTGATCGAGATGGAAGGATAGCGCCACGTCGAATCACGGCGCTGACCATGCCGAGAGAACAGAGGTCATTCTTGCGCGTGCCAGCCGGATTCGTGAATCTGATTGCCTGAAGTTCCGCCCGAGCAGCAGCGACGCGAAGCCCTGGCCGAAATGCGCAGTATGATGTCGAAGGAAGTTCGGAATAGAAAATCAGTGTAGCTCTTTCCACTCACGCACAATCGAGCCTTCCTTCCGCATCCGGCACCAATCGCGTGACCTGATGCGAACTGTGGCTACCCAAGCCCAATCCGGAAGTTCGCCGCAGTTCGGACGCAAGTGGGTTCCCGCAGGTCGAAGCATGTTCGGGGACTGGGACATGGAATGGCCTCCCGGCATTCTGTTGCCTTTGCAATTTCATCATGTCGGTCAGGCCCCGTTTCCAGTGACCCCAACTGCAAATTCAACCGCTGAGCGCAGGAAATCCGCTCAACCCGTGAAGTTTTGCGACGGCATCCCTTCTCAACCAAGAATTCTGTGTCACTATCGAAGTACAAGAATTGCCTTTACACGAACGAATCGCTGGAAAGAGCGACCATTTTGCCCGGAATCCCATGCGACCTTTGAAACAACCGTCAAGGAGCCCGAGATGAATTCCCGTGAAGAGCCCCGGCCGGGCCCGAGACAAGACGATCAGTCCATCCCTTTCCGGTTCGCCCCCGCCTGACGCGAGAAAGGCCCTGCCCGAGCACCCAGTCCCATGTTGCGATACTCAGCCAAACGCCTTGGACTTGCCGTGGTCATCGTTTCGGTGGCGATGCTCCTCCTGTTCTGCATGATCTATCTCATTCCTGGCGATCCGGCAGCCGTGGCTCTCGGTCCGCGTGCAACTGAAGCAATGCGAGAAGGGCTTCGGATCAAGATGGGGCTCGACAAGCCCGTCTGGG
>JAJEFO010000129.1 GCA_022820365.1 Silicimonas sp. | reverse complement strand
AAGGGCGTCTGCCGGGAAAGAGGATCAGCCGCCTCGGAATCCCGGCTTCCCGCGTTGTCTCGGAAATCCGGCAATCCGTGCACGAAACTATCCGGGAAAAAACCTGCCAGACGGATCGGATTAAAGCAGAAAACTACAACGGGCTCGAACCCGAGATGACGCTTGGCAAGGCCTGCGCGAGTCTCGATCTGAACGAGGCGAACGACCGGACGCGCTTTGAATCCTTGTTGTCCGAGGCGCATGTGGTCGTACATGGCTACCGCCCCGGCGCGCTTGATCGGCTCGGATATGACGACAGCCGCCGTCGCGAGATCAATCCCGACATCATTGACGTGTCGCTGTCGGCATATGGCCGGACGGGACCATGGCGGGAGCGGCGTGGCTTCGACACCATCGTGCAGGTCAATTCGGGCCTTGCACAAGAGGGTATGAAGCGCTTTGGCGCGGACAGACCGGTGCAATTGCCGATCCAGGCTCTGGATCATGGTACCGGCTATTTGATGGCCGCCGCCGTACTACGTGCCTTGCGCCTGCAAAGGGCTGACGGACGTGCCAGATCGGCCAAACTATCTCTGGCGCGAACGGCTCATCTGCTGATTTCCAATGGCGTTCGAAATCCAATTGCCCCGACGTCAAGCGAGACTTGCGCCACTGAACAGGCAGAGATGACGCATTGGGGTCCTGCACATCGTGTCGCCTTTCCAGTTGCACTGGATGGGCGCGGCCCGGTCTGGCTAAGACAGGCCGCCCCGTTTCGTTCCGCCAAGGCAGAATGGCCAGCGAGCGAGCAAAGGAACGTCGGGTTCTGAGCGGCGCATAGCTCAATTGCCCTTCGGCAGCCACGGATAGACCCGGAGAGCGACGGTCCGATCTGAATTCACGGCAACACTTCCCGAGAGCAGGAATTGGATCCTGTCGAGGACTCGACGAGCTATCAAGACACACTTGGGCAAAACAGCGACCCCTGATCCAAACGGCGCGAAGGCGGCTCCTGCCTTGCGTCACGCGGCGGAGAATTCCGGCACCCAATCTTCTCCCCAAGCGTCCTTCCACAACCTGTCATAGGTCACGTTGGACTTGGCACTGCCGCCCCGCCAAAGATCGAACCTTGGCTCGGAGTAGATATCGAAGAACGATGAAATCCTGTCGCGAAGGTCGTCGGCTGTTGCCGAATGCTCCGGGAGTTTGATCAGGTTCGTCTGTTCCGAGGGATCATTGGCCAAGTAGTACAATTCGTCGTTCATTGGATAGGACGCTGCGCCTTGAAACCGCATGGCATAGAGCCATTCGCAGGTCCGGATGGCGCGCGTTTCCTCCTGCTCGAAGAAGATCGCGTCAGGCCGACCCTGTACTGCACCCCGAAGGGCAGGACCCAGATCTCGGGCGCTGCTTGGCAGGCTTGGTCGCGCGTCGGTCGCGCCCGCCATCGCTGCCAACGTCGGAAACAGGTCGATCTGGCTGACCAGTTCATCGCACACCGACGCTTCGGCAATGGGGCCTCCAGCCATGATCAGCGGAATCTGGTACGAAGCTCGATGGGCGCTCGCCGGAAAACTCGCGGCACCGTGCCCCCAAATTCCGTTGTGCCCGAGCGAAAACCCGTGGTCCGAAGTGTAGATTACCACCGTGTTCCGGTCGAGCCCGAGCCGCTCAAGTGCCGCAAGTATGCGCCCTACCCCGTCGTCGATCAAGCTGACCTGGCTGAAGTAGTTCCGAAGCGACTCAACATTGTTCGGCAAGAGCAGCGGACCCTTGAATTGCTCGCGCAGGCCGCCTTCCATCACGCGCAGCCCAAACCGGTCGAGCACCTTGCTTGAGATGCCCTCTCGCGGGATCGAATGCATGTCCGCTTCGTCATAGTGGTCGGCAAACTTGTTGTCGGCACGGCCTCGGATCGCCGGCCAATGCCCGTAGGGCCCGTTGTAGGGTACGAACGCGAAGAACGGTTCGTCTTGGTCGGCCTGATGCTCCAGAAACTCGATGGTCTTGTCGGTGAAGAAATCGACCGTATGGCCGGCAAACCTGTATCGCGCGCCCTGATCGATAACCTCGTTGCCGTAGAAGCTGGTCGTGTGGCCGTGTGGAAAAGTGACCCAGTGATCAAAGTCCAGCTGCGGCACGAACGGCACCCCGAGATGGAACTTCCCGATCATTGCGGTTGCATAGCCCGCCTGCCTGATGATTGACGGGATGTTGGCGAACTCCGCGATCGCGGACCAGTTCTCTGGCCAGTGGCCGATGAGCCTGTCGTCAAGCCAGTTATGGATGCCGTGCTGGCTGGGCATCAGTCCGGTCAGAACCGAAGCGCGGCAAGGAGAGCACATGGCGTTCACGCAGAATGCGTTTGTGAAACGGGTCCCGCGTTCGGCCAACTGGTCGATATGCGGAGTGCGAACTTCATCATTGCCACTGCAGCCCAGCAAGTCTGCCGGCTGGTTGTCGGACATGAAGAAGAGAATGTTCGGGCGCGTCATGTGCATACTTGTTTCGGTGCACAATCTGCGTCCAAATGCGTGAAGGAGACAAGCTCAACTTCCGAACTCATGAAGGTAAGCCAACGGGCCTCACTGGCAGCGACCCGGTGACATCGACGCCCGCCAACAACCGATGAAGCGATTTCATGTCCGCATCGCGCGGTCGGCCGTTGCGTGCAGGCCGCTGCCGCGGATTGGAAGCGATTACTTTTCCGTCTGCCAATTCTGCCTTGATGCGGAAATAAGTGATGCCCAGTTGTTAGGCGGGTATTCCTGCGCCAGCATTCAGGCGAACACCCTGTACGGATCGGTTCTGCTCTTGGAGGAGCGCAACGTGGACTGGTCATTGACCCACGCGTAGACGATCACCTTGGCCCTAGCGTCATAGCGGAAGAACAATCGAAACCGTCTGCCGATTTTGGCACGTCGCCAATGACGGTAGCGTGGACCGAGCGTGTTGCCCTGGCGATATTCATCTCGTGACGGATCCTCCGGGATGATCTCCAGCATCAACCGGCTCAGTGCGTGGAACAACTTGACGTTCGCATTGGATGCGAACTCGGTGGGATCACGTCGATGTGCGCGCTGCACTGCGTCGTGGAGCTTGCGCAGTTGAACGATGAGACAATCGTGGAAAAGCAGCGTCCAACCGTGATGCTGCATCAGAGAGCGACTTCGCCGTCGATGTCCTCGTCCGGTCCTGCATCACGCTGCGCGTATTCGAGCATGCCCTGTGCCAGATCGTCCGGAATCGCCTGGACATGCCGCCCGGCCCGGATATCACCGGCAAGCAGGTCAAGAAACGCGACGATGGCCGGATCTTCATGCTCGGCGTCGGCTCGGCTGACGACAATCTGTCCATCGTCTTGGAATTCGAATGCAACCTTGGAGCCGACATCGACCCTCAATGCCTGACGGACTGTCTTGGGCAGGGTGATCTGGCCCTTCGCGGTCATTGTTGCGACTTCGTGGATGATCGACATGATCTGTGGTCCCTTTGCGTAGTGCAGCATCGTAAGGATTGTTCCTTACGATGTCGAAGAAACGCAGAACAGGGGAAACGTGGAACAGAGTGAGCAGCCTCGGTCGCAGCGAGGTGGCGTGAAATTGCGGGGTTCGATCCTTTGGTTCCGTGCAAAGCTGACGACATTGCCGTGTCGTCAGCACTGCTGTCGTCACAGGCCAGGACAGAGATCGTGATCGGGGCGCGCGTTGGTCCGGCCTAGTGCCGCAGTTGGGGCGCAACAGATGGACGAAACTGGATTCGGTACCGAAGTTGGCGAAAAGACTGCGTGCCAGTTCGACCCCTACCCGTCCTCGGCTCGGTTGACAGGCACCGCATCGAATTCGGGAACGTCGAGACCGAGCTTCAGATTTTCCGACAGATGGTGCGCCTGCTGGAGAATTGCGTCGCAAAGACCTTTTGCACTCGGTCGCGGCAAATCTCCCGCCGCTTGCACAAGCGCCTGGACGATGTCGAACACACGCATTTTTTGGGCGTTCACATAGCCGCGCGCGCCAAGAGCGCTCATGAACTCATCAAGGTCATCGCGTCCCACGTCGTCCGCCATGCGTGCCCGACCTATGCGAAATGACATCTCGTGGGTCACTCCTGTCTCCAGCAAGACCGGGTCGACATCGTAAGCAGGCGCCAAATCCGGCTTCGCAAATGTATAAAGGAGCGCATGGTTCTTAGCGTGATTGTCGGAATTGCCGAGAATCATGTTGGCAAGCGTGATCTCGAAAAAGGCTTGGCGCGCCAGCCCCGGCACGCGCGTTGCCCTCAAGAGCTCGCCAATGGCCGCCGCCGTGAAGGCACGCCCCTCCACACCATTGCGTTCGTACTTCAAGGTGTGGCCGAGCCCGAGCGCCTGGCAAAAGTCCTCCTGGTGCACGCGGTGCACGCGCCCCGCCGTCACTTGCCGATCAAATCGGGTGACCAGCAGCCCTTGCAGCAACCCCTCACCCAATATGCGCGTATGGGCGACCGGGTGCTTTAGCACTCGGCCCATGAGACGCGTGGCCAGGTGTTCGCTGGCGACGGAGGACATGGCGCCCACGCGCGGAACCTTGAGGACATGCGTTGTCGGCGCGCCGCTGCCAGGCTTGGGCAAACCGAGACGCCCGTTCGGCAAGACTGCCAGCGCCACCTTGCCCTGAACGCCGGCGAGCGGCGAAGGATCGTCGCAGTCAGGAGGAAGGCGCCGGTGATCGCGAAGCGAGGCCATTATGCGGGCCACCGCACCTCCGACCGGCAAGGGCGTGATGTCAAGGTCGCTTGCGGGCACAGCCTCGGAAACCACGGGAGCGTCGTCCAATGCGTCGTAGTCGATGTCCAGACGCCCAGGCCGTTTGCCCGGTGGTGCCCCTTCCGGCACGCAACTGATCGCCCCGGGGCAGTCAGCGCCAAGATGTGCGAGCAACCCGACTATGTCGCGCTCCGCGATGCCATGGCGCTGCATGACTTGGTCGCGCATCTCGTTTTCAAACAGGAGATTGGAGAAAAAGCCACGCGCTGCAACGTCGCCAAAGGGTTCGTCACGAACGGGCAACGACACGGAGATCGCGTGAGGGATCGCGTCCGTCACGTATCGGAAAGCCATGTCGCCATCGGGCTCCGAAGACAACTCGCCAATGGGCTCCGGAACCGCCTCAAGATAGACATCTAGGCGGGTCACGGTCGGCTCGCCTGTTCCGGAAACTTGAGCTCGATCGCGACCCCCAGGTCTTGGCACAACTGGAGAACCAATCCTACGTGGGCAGTCTCCTTGCCCCGTTCAACGCTCCGGATGGTCGGTCGCGAGATTCCGGTTTGCAGAGAGAGCTCTTCCTGCGTGATCTTGAGCGCCTTGCGCGTTCTGCGCAATTCAGCACCCAAGGAAGCGGCGTCGGTGATGAGAACGGACGTCATGGCGACTCCAAAAAGAAAAAGATCGTTTTCATTTTCTCTTCAATTATGCCAAGGCCTCCGAAAAGACAATGATCTTTTCCTTTAGTGTCTCCTCACTGCGCTCCATGGCAAGAAGGAAAAGATCGCTTCCATTTGGAAGCCAATGCCGAAGACACAAGCAAAAAACACTCGTGAAGTAGACCGGATAGCGCCAGATCCGTAATGAATGCGCAACTCGCTGACTCGATCGCCAAGGCTCTTCACGTCGCCCGTATGCCCCCGCGGCGAGACTCCCGATGCGCACGTCAATGATAGTGACGGCGCGCGCGTCCTTCAGAGCTTGAATCATAAGTCATTGATTTGACTTTGTTATTTGAATTCATGGCGTTAGCCCCCGTGCCACTCGGCGCATCAGGAACCCGCAGGCCGCGAGCTGCGCCCACGCCAAGGAGCTCGCCAGTGTCCGCTCGAAGTCCTTCGCCAGGCGTCGGCACCGCGACATCCACGCGAATGTCCTCTCCACCACCCAGCGACGGTAAAGGACCGTGAAGCCCCTTGTTTCCTTCGGTTTCTGGACGATCTCGATGATCGATCCGAGGCCGCGGTCCTTCAGCGCCTCCTCCAGCTTCGGTCCCGCGTAGCCGCCGTCCGCCCACAGCTTCGTCACCTGCGGCGCCTTCTCCAGCATGCCGAGGATCACCTCCGGCGCGCCGTCCCGGTCCTGCACCGAGGCCTCGTGGACCGCGATCACGATCGGGAACCCTTCCACGTCCACCGTGGCGTGGCGCTTCCTGCCCTTGATCCGCTTCCCGGCGTCGTATCCCGAAGGCCCGCCCATCTCCGTGGTTTTCACCGACTGGCTGTCGATCGCGGCCGCCGTCGGCTCCGCCGAGCGGCCCTCGAGCTCGCGCGCGAGGGTGCGCAGAGCGTCCAGCATCCGTTCCAGAACCCCCGTGCGGCACCAGGCGTAGAAATGGTTCTGGACCGACGTAAACGGCGGAAAGCACTTCGGAATCGCGCGCCACTGGCATCCCGTGCAAAATCTTGTGTACTTGACGGGGAATCCTACAACACTTGACGGGGATTCTTACGACACTTGACGGCGAATCCTGCCACACTTGACGGCGGCGATCCGCGCGCAGCGCGCTGTCTCTCCCTGCATCGATGCCTGGGTTG
>JAJEFO010000105.1 GCA_022820365.1 Silicimonas sp. | reverse complement strand
AAGGGCGTCTGCCGGGAAAGAGGATCAGCCGCCTCGGAATCCCGGCTTCCCGCGTTGTCTCGGAAATCCGGCAATCCGTGCACGAAACTATCCGGGAAAAAACCTGCCAGACGGATCGGATTAAAGCAGAAAACTACACTGGCATCGTTTGCTTCATCGAGGCTGATGCGTGCCGGCCTGAAGAGGCATTGCTCTCTTGGCACCTGGAGGTCGGCGCGATCGCATCGAAGGGAGTCATTCATGACATCGAAGAAGGTGTCCGGCCACTCTCCGGTTCGCACGAGAATGATCAAGGTGATGGCCATGAAGGGTCTGTCGCGGCGGACGCATGTGAATCACCTGGCCTGCATCTAGGCACCGGGGTCGCGCACCGCAAGCGCTGTCAGCCTACGAGGTCCAGTCCTAGCTGCTGGGACGGATGGAGCGGGACCTGTTCCCGCGTACGGCCAACGCCGCGTTATCGGCCATTCGCCAATTCTTCGCGGACGCGGTGGGACAGCCCGATAAGGTTGAGGGCCAGCGCAGCCGTCGGATTCCAGACCATCCTTCCCGTTCCATCCCAGAGGCCGACGTCGAGCCCCTGGTCCAGAGCATTGACGACCTCTGCTACCACACAGCGACTGACCACCTACGGCGCCAGCCTGCAGACCGAGACGGTGATCAACAGCACGTACGACTTCGGCGTCAAGCGCACGCTGTGCAACCTCTGTGACCTCTCGGAGGCCGGCTCCAAGGCCAATTGGTGTCTTCTCGCCATCCAGCTCATCAGCAATGACTGCCCAATCGACGTGGAAACCCTCGACGCGCTGCATTATTCAGCCGTCGGCTACGACGGCCAAGCATCCGCCGCGCGCTTCGGCGAGCCACGCATCCAGGCCGTGTTGACCGCTCTCGGCCCAGTACGCACGAAGGGAGCCAATTCCTTTGGCTAAGAGCCAACGGCTTCATGTTATTTGGGAAGGGCGGAGAGATTGCAACCAACCGGGTCAGCGACCAAGAGGCTTCGTCGCTGGCACTCCAGTTCGTTCAGGCCTCTCTTGTCTACGTCATCTCACGCATGGTGCAATCGGTCCTGAAAGACTCGGGTTGGGCAGATCGGCGGTCGTCGGAAGGCATGCGCGGGATCTCGCCATTGTTCCACCTGTACATCAATCCCTGCGTCCGCTTCGATCTTGATCTCGACGAGCGCATTGACTTCCAGCGGAGGGCTGCATGATCGTCATTTTGGGTATACCCTTGATGACGGACTGGATGAACACCCGATCACCGCTTTTCAGGTGTTCACTCGGGGTCGATTCCGACATAATGAACACCAAACGCCAGAGGCATGCCCAAAGTGAACACTTCGACGGCCCGCATAGGCTATGCCAGGGTCTCGACCTCGGACCAGAACCTGGATGTCCAGATCGCGGCGCTCGAGGCCGCGGGCTGCAGCGTGATCCGGACCGAGACCGGCAGCGGCGGCACCATCGAGAACCGACCCGAACTCGGGATTATCCTCGACTTCATCCATCCGGGCGAGACATTGGTGGTCACGCGCATCGACCGTCTGGCGCGCTCAATGAAGGATCTTCAGGTCATTGTCGCGAAGCTCCGGGAGAGGGGCGCCAACATCGCCGCGACCGAGCAGCCCGTGGATACCTCGACCGCTGCCGGCAAGGCGTTTTTCGACATGCTTGGCGTCTTTGCCGAATTCGAGACCAACCTGCGCCGCGAGCGGCAGGCCGAAGGAATCGCCGCGGCGAGGCGGAGGGGTGCCTATCGCGGACGGCCTCCGACGATCGACATGGAAGAAATCAGGACCAGAATTTCCGAAGGGCAGTCACCGACCAGGATTGCACGCGAGATGGGGATCTCGCGCGGAACCGTCTACAAGGCCAAGGCTGGAGAGCCCGGCAAGGCCGTTCAAGGTCCCTTGGAAATCCGGGAAGATCCCGTCCCATAGGAGTCACGAACACCGCGATTTGTTCGCTGTGTGTTCTTTGGGATGCCCATATGTGCAGCTTCGATCCGTTTAGGTCAACCTGTAGAGAGCACCGCCTATCTCGTGCACGAGACAGGCGGTGCTCTACGTGTCGGCATATTGCTCCCTGATCCGTCGGCCAGCCTCATTCATGAGCAGGCCGTCCAGGATGAACGGGGCCTCGTTCACCATGGCCGGGCGTCGCAATGAATAGCACGACCTTCGAACTCGATACGCCACATGGCCGGATGAAGGCCAAAATGCTGGCGGGGATCACTCAATTCGAGCGCGACCTGAGCAGCGAGTGAGTGAAATCGGGGTTGGCCGCAGCGAAGGCGCGGGGGAAGAAGCTCGACTGCCAGCCAGGACAGCGGCCAAAATCGGACAAGCTCGCACCGAAGGTCATTAAGGCCGTCAGCGAGGGACGAAGCTACCGCTGGATCGGTCGTGACCTCGGATCAGCAAGAATACCGTCCTCGACGTCGCAAAGCGGCACAGGCAAGCTGGACAAATGGTCTTGAGGAACAACACATGAGAATCGCAGTCCTTGGCGGAAATGGCCAAACTGGAAAACTTGTCGCGCAACTGGCCTTGGATCGGGGTCATGAAGTTGCGGCAACGGTTCGGTCTGAAGACAAACGCACTGATATTCATCAGGCAGCGCTGACGGTCATGGTTGGTGATCCAACCGATCCGAAATTCCTTGTCGATGTATTTCGCGGAAGGGATGCGGTAGTTTCGACGCTTGGCGGGAGCAGACCGACCAAGGCATCCACTGCCGTCTATCCAAGGTCTGCATCCGCAATCGTTCAGGCGAGCAGGGAAACCGGCCTGAAGCGAGTTCTCGTGAGTTCCACGGCCCTGCTTTTCCCACCGCGCACATTGCTTGAAAGGATACTTCCATTGATTGTTCGGCACACCGTTCGAAGTGCACGAGAGATGGAGCAATCCCTGAAGGATACGGACCTTGACTGGACTGTCGCTCGATGCGGATTCCTGACGAATGTTGAAGACACAAATTACCGCGCTGAAGTCGACAGGCTGCCGCCAGACGGTTCTTCCGTGTCGCGTGCAGGCCTTGCAAGTTTTTTGCTCGATGCCATCGAGCGATCAGATGCGATATGTCAGGTATTCGGCGTCGGAAAGGCTTCCAAGCACTAGCGATCATAAGGAGAGCCGACACTCATTTCTTGCGGAGCATCCGCCAGTTGGGCTCTTTCCTTGATTTCGTCACGCGTCACACGAACTGCAGCTCTGCAAGTTTCAGACGGGCAAAGGGCGCCCCGATATTTGACGTCTCCACCCTCTATGCCCTTGCTACCGTTGCCCGAAGTCTCACAGATGTTTTGGGGAAGATGAAAAGCTTATTCCATTCAGCTTGAGATTGAACCCGTGCATTGCTTGTGGACATCACGGCCACTCTCTTCGCACGCCACTGCTTTTTCGACTTGGCCTCGCCTCCTGGTTTCCGTCCGCTCCGTTGAGGCTTGCCGCATTGTCGGGGGCGAACCGACGTTGCCGACATTTGGCGGCTCCAGTTCACCATTGGCGGCAGCTCGGCCGCCAACCAGCGGCGGCCCCAGATCGAGAATTTCTTCGCGAGGATCACGGATTTCCGTGCGGGGGCGACGCGGTACGACAAGACGGCCGAGAGCGTCGCGGCGGCAATTCATCTCGTCGCAGGCGTGATCGCGGCGACATGAATGTCAACGGGCATCTAGGACGTCGCGTCGACCATTGGAAGTTTCAATCCGTGCTTGGCCGCGCAATTCAGCGCAGTAGGGTATCCAGCATCGGCATGGCGGATCACCCCGCTCGCCGGGTCATTCCACAATGTGCGCGCAATTATCTCGTCCGCCCGTTCGGTTCCGTCGGCCAATATGGCGATGCCGGAATGCTGCGAATACCCCATGCCCATGCCACCGCCGTGGTGGAAAGAAACCCATGTCGCCCCATTGGCCGCGTTGAGCATGGCGTTCAGGATCGGCCAGTCCGAGATCGCATCTGAGCCGTCCTTCATGCCTTCGGTTTCCCGGTTCGGGCTGGCTACCGAGCCCGAGTCCATGTGATCGCGACCAATCACTATGGGAGCGCTCAACTCGCCGTTTCGGACCATTTCGTTGAAGGCCAGCCCCAACCGGTGCCGGTCTCCCAATCCGACCCAGCAAATACGCGCGGGCAGTCCCTGAAAGCGCACGTGCTGGCGTGCCATGTCGAGCCAGTTGTGCAGGAAAGCATCGCCCGGCATCAGCTCGCGGACCTTGGCATCTGTCTTGAAAATATCCTCGGGATCGCCCGAAAGCGCCACCCAGCGGAACGGGCCCTTGCCTTCGCAGAACAGCGGCCGCACATAGGCCTCGACAAATCCGGGAAACTCGAATGCGTCCTTGGCACCCGCTTCCTGCGCCATGGCTCGCAGGTTGTTGCCATATTCCAGGACGACGCTGCCTTGCCTGCGAAATGCATTCATCAGGCAGACATGCGCTGCCATGGACTTCTTTGCGGCGTCCGATACCGAACCGGGATCACGCTCGCGCATGTCTTCCCACATGCCCAAAGTCCAGCCTTGCGGCAAGTATCCGTTCACAGGATCATGCGCCGATGTCTGGTCGGTCAGGACGTCGGGCACGATGCCGCGGACCTGAAGGTCCTGCAATACGTCGACCACGTTGCCGACCAGGCCGACAGATACAGGTTTTCCCGTCGCTGAAATTGCGTCCAATGCCTGGTCAAGCGTCGTCGCGGAACGATCGAGATAGCCAGTGCGGATACGAAACTCGACCTTGCTCGGCTGACATTCGACCACAAGCGCATTGAATCCTGCCATCGTCGCCGCCAGCGGCTGCGCACCACCCATGCCGCCCAATCCGCCAGTGACCACCAGCTTGCCGGCAACGCCTTCGTCGAAATGTCGGCGGCGAATCGATGAAAAGGTCTCATAAGTGCCCTGCACGATGCCCTGCGAACCAATGTAGATCCATGACCCAGCGGTCATTTGGCCGTACATCGTCAGCCCGAGCCGGTCGAGCTCGTTGAACTTTTCCCAGGTCGCCCAATGCGGGACCAGGTTCCCGTTGGCGATCAAGACCCGGGGAGCCATCACGTGGGTTTTCAGCACACCGACCGGCTTGCCGGATTGAATCAAGAGGGTCTCGTCATCTTCCAGCGTCTTGATCGCCTCTACGATGCCATAAAAGCACTCCCAGCTGCGCGCTGCCCGCCCGATGCCACCATAGACGACCAGTTCTTCAGGGCGTTCGGCGACATCCGGGTCGAGGTTGTTCATCAAGAGCCGCAAAGGCGCCTCGGTCTGCCAGGATTTGGCGTTCAGTCTCGGGCCGGTGGGCGCGCGGACAACGCGATCGTTCTTGCGGGTGAAGCTCATGCATTCGGTTCCTCAGATTGTCTTCGAGCTGCGAAGCTCCGCAATCTCGGCGTCCGTCAGACCGGCAAGCTGCTTGAGAACTGCGTCTGTGTGTTCGCCCAACGTTGGGCTCGTGAAAGTCTCCGGGACGCTGCCGTTCGAAAGTCTTGCGGGCTGCGGCACCAGCGGGACAGTCCCGAGCTTGCCCTGCAGACCTTGAACAACCAGGTGCCTTTCGTTCACATGGTCAGACTCGGTCAGTTGGCGCAGATCCCACACCGGGGCGGCGGGTATGTTACGATCCAGAAGGACGGCGATTGCCTTTGACTGCGTCAGGCCACCGGCCCAATCGGCGATCAACGCCCGCAACTTGTCCTCGTTTCGGTTGCGTGCGGCGTTGGTGGCGAATTCCGGGTCATCCGCCAGCGCCGGATGGCCGATCACTTCGGCCAAAGCGCGGAAGAGACCGTCGCTGAAACAGACCAGCACGATGTCGCCGTCCTGCGTTGCGAAGCTGTCGACCGGGTAGGTGACCGGGTGGCGGTTTCCGGCAGGCTGCGGGGTGTCGTCCTTGTAGAGCTGCCGCGCGAGGCCAGTCAGCTGCATCGACATCATCGCATCCAGCATTGCCACATCCACATGCGCGCCCTTGCCGGTGCGCTCGCGGTCAAAGAGCGCCGCCATCGTGCCGAAGGCGGCAAACATGCCGGTGCATACGTCGGCCACGGATTCGCCTACGGCGGTCGCCGGACCGCCCTTTGGCCCGGTCAGGCTCATCAGCCCGCTCATTGCCTGGATCACCAGATCGAACGCTGGCCAGTCTTTCAACGGGCCTTCCTGGCCGAAGCCGGAGATCGAGGTGTATATGACATTCTCGTTCAGCGCCCGCACGGACGGCTCGTCCAGACCCAGCCGCGCCATCACGCCGGGCCGGAAGTTCTCCACCAGCACGTCGCATTTGGGAATCAGGCTTTCGATCAGCGCGCGCCCCTCGGGTGCCTTGAGGTTGACCGTCACGCTCTTCTTGTTCCGGTTGAGCAATATGAAATAGGCGCTCTGGCCGTCCTTGTAGGGGCCGAAAGAACGGGCCTCGTCGCCAACCCCGGGTATTTCGACCTTGATCACCTCCGCCCCGAGATCGGCAAGCATCGAAGTGCAGTAAGGTCCCGACATCACTCGCGAAAGGTCAAGAATTCGGATCCCGCCGAGCAATCCCCTGCCGCCGCTCATTCGGCACCCTCCCGTTCGGCATCGACCCGCAGAACCATCTTGCCGACGACCCGGCGATTTCTCAGATCGTCAAGTGCCTGCGGCAAATCGTCGAACCCGTGTCGGTCGTCGATCACCGGATTGATCCGACCCGCCTTGATCAGCGATTCCATCTCGCGGTTGGTGTCGGCGATCAGCACGCTGTCCCTGTCGTGGTCCCAGTAGACTCCGATCGCGCAGGCGCGCTTCAGAAGAAGCCGGTTTGCCGCCAGCTTCGGCATCGCGCCCGAGGCGAATCCGACAATCAGGTAACGCCCATCAAGCGCGATGCAACGCAGGCTGGCTTCACCGATCTCGCCGCCGACTGGATCAAGGATCATGTCCGCACCCTTGCCGGCCGTAAGCGTCTTGACCTGGTCTACCCAGTCTGTGTTGCGGTAATTGACGCAATGTGTCGCGCCGTGCACCGCGGCCACGGCCAAGCGGTCTTTTGTACCGGCCGTCGCGATCACCGTCGCGCCTCGTGCAGACGCGATCTCGACCGCGGCAAGCCCGACCCCGCCCGCGGCCGCGTGGATCAGTGCATGCTCGCCGGAAGCAAGCTTGCCGCAGTAATCGATCGCAACCAGCGCCGTCGAATAGGACACCGGCAATGCTGCCGCGCTTGCCGGGCTGAAGCTGTCTGGCACTCGGATCGCCATATCGGCACGCGCCAGGGCGAAGTCTGCAAAGGCGCCCCACAGCACCTTGCTGGCGATCCTGTCGCCACGCTCGAATCCCGACCCTCGCGGCGCCTCCTCGACTATGCCGACGATCTCCTGTCCCAGAGCAAAGGGCCTGGGCGGCCGGACTTGGTATTGGTCGTCGAGCATCAGCAGGTCCGAGTAGTTCAGTGCTGCGTGCGTGACACGCACCAGAAGAAGCCCATCCTCCGGCACGGGTTTGGCTAGGTCCCGAACCTCCAGGTTTCCGAGCCCCGGTTCGGCTGAAACCCATGCCCTCATGACTCCGGCGTTGTCGGTGCGCCGACCTTGCCTGCGGCCATCATGGCGCTGACCTCATCGCAGGCGCCTTTCAGAAGCTCGCCCATCCGGGTCACGACACCTGCCGAGGCACGTTGCGCCGGCAGGGCGATGGCCAAACTGCCCGCCGGGCTGCCATCGCCCCAGTAGAACGCCGCACCAATCCCGACTACTCCCTCATAGGTTTCGCCATTCGAGACCGCGAACCCGCGCCGGTGGGTTTCTGCAATCTTGCGTCGCAAACCCGCGGCGCTCGTCGGCGTGCTGTCCGTCACCGCGGCCAGCTGCCCCGACAGGAAACGCTCGCGGTCGGACTCGGGCAACGCGGCCAGAACCGCTCGCGGGGCGGCCCCCGCGTTCAACGGCAAGACATTGCCGATCTGTTCAAAGACCCGGAGGCCATCGCGTGTGCTTTCGATCTGGTCGACGCAGCGTACCGCGTTTCCTGCACCGACCACCGATGTCAGAATGATCGTTTCCTGCGTCTCTTGCGACAGCCGCGCAAGAACGGGGCGGCACAGGCCGCGAAAGTCGAAAAGCGCGGCGGCGCGCCGCCCCAGATCAACCGAAGCGGGTCCCAGCGAATAGCGGTTCTGACCGTAAAGCACCGTCAAATGTCCCCGTTCGGTCAAGAACTTCACCAGCCGGTTGACCGTGGATCTTGGCATTCCCGTTTCCTGCGAAATCTCGCTTTGTGTCCAGGCAGGCGCATTGACTTGAAAAAGATCGAGTATTTGCAACGTCTTCTGGATGAGCCCGACACCGGGCGGGGGCGCGATATCGATGGAGTTCCGATTCATGTCCCAATATATATTGATTTGTCCCACTATTTGGAATAGTAAAATCCTTAAGTCGCAAAATGCTCACCGGGGAGTCGTCCAGTGAACATCGTCAGAAGAACTTTCTTTGCCGACGCAGCGGCCGGACTTGCACTCGTCGCTCCAACGTCCGGTGCCTTGGCCGAAAACGTGCTCAAGCTCGCCAGTTTCTTGCCGCCAGTCTACGTCCTGCACGAGCCGATCTTCGAGAAGCTGGCAGCCGATATCGACGTCGCGACCGGTGGTTCGACGAAGATCGAGATCTATCCTTCAGGCGAACTTGGCAAAGGCCCGGTCGAGCAATACAAGCGTGCCGTCAGCCGGGTGGCGGAAATCACGTACGGCCTGCCGGGCTACACGTCCTCGGTCTTTCCAAGAACGCTGCTGATCGAGCTGCCCGGCGTCACCCAGGGCCACGAGGACGCCACCGCAAAGCTCTGGAAGGTAATGGACGAGCACCTCAGGGACGAGTTCAAGAAAACCGTGCCGCTGGCACTATTCGTGACCCCGCCTGCGGTGCTGATGATGCGTGACAGGCCAATCCACGGCATGGATGATCTCGCCGGGTTGAAAATCCGAGTGGCTTCGTCCTCGGCCGCCGCCATCATCGAGGCCTACGGTGCCACGGCGGTGCCAATGCCCGCCAACAAGGTCTACACATCGATGAACACCGGTGTCGTAGATGGTGCGTTGATGGGTTCGGATTCGCTTTTGATCTTCAAGCTGATCGAGACCACGAACTACGTCACCACCAACCTGCCGGAAATGCCAACGACCATTTTCCTTGTGGCCAACGAAGAAGCATTGAACGAGCTGAGCGCCGACGACCGCGCCGCACTGGACAAGCTGACCGGGCTCGGCATTTCGCAGCGCTCGGCGGCGGGTCTGGCCAGGTTTGGCGAGATTGCCATGGGCAGATTCGCCGAAAAGGAAGGTGCCGAGATCATCGTCTTGTCGGACAAGGAGCGGGCGGCCTTCGACGCAGCTGCGGCTGGGGCGGTCGCCAGCTTGAAGACTGAATTCGATGCCCAAGGCGTCCCGGCGACCCAAATCATCGATGCGATGTTGAATTGAGGACTTTCCGTCCCCGGTTTCGGCCGGGGACGCGAACAAAGGGCGCGGCATGGACAGGCTGATCGATCGGGTTGCGATGCTCATGTCCGTGGCCGCCGGGCTTGTGCTGTGCTTTGTCGTGGCGCTGACATTCTATGACGTCCTGTTGCGCTACCTCTTTTCGGCACCGCTGCGGGGGCGGCAAGACTTGGTCGAAATGGGCATGGTCGTGTCGCTGATGCTTGCCGCGCCCTATACTTGGAGGATCGCCGGGCACATCAGCGTCGATCTGTATGAGGCGATCCCGATCCGAGCGCTGGAAATCCTGCGGCGACTGGCGGTGAAACTGCTGGTGGCAGGAACATTCGCGCTGATCGCGTGGCGCTCGATCGAGGCGGCCGAAGACGCGGTGCTTTTTGGCGAAGCCACCAACATGATCCTGATCCCGCACTTGTCGTTCATCCGCCTTATCACCGTAATCGGCGCGCTGCATGCACTTGTTGTCCTATATGAGACCTATTCGGATTTCCGGGCCTCCGGCTCCGGCCAACAGGACACCGGTGCATGAGTTCGGTCGAAGTCGGGATTTTCGGATTGGTGCTCTTGCTGATCCTGATGGCGCTCAGGTTGCCAGTGGCATTCGCGATGATCGTGGCGGGCCTGATCGGAAACACCCTGCTGAACTCCTGGTCCGCCGCCGTGTCGACGCTGTTCACCGAGACCTGGGCCACGCTGACCTTCGTGGAGCTGACGGTGATCCCGCTGTTCGTGCTGATGGGCAACATTGCAAGCACGTCCGGAATGAGCCGCGATCTCTACAATACCGCCTATGCGTGGATCGGGCGCTTTCGCGGCGGCTTGGCCCACGCAACGATATTGGGATGCACCGGATTTGCGGCGCTCTCGGGATCTTCAGTGGCATCGGCGTTGACGCTTGGTCGCGTCGCGCTGCCCGAGATGAAGCGGTTCGGCTATGACGCGAAATTTGGTGCGGGAGCGGTAGCAGCTGGCGGCACGCTGGGCATTCTCATTCCGCCTTCCACCGGCTTCATCCTCTATGCGATCCTGACCGAGGAATCGATCGGGCGGCTGTTTCTGGCGGGCGTCATCCCGGGCCTGATCCTGTCGGGCTGTTTCATGGCGACGATCTGGATCCTGACGCTGATGAGCCCGGAAATAGGCCCGGCAGGCGAACGTTTCGGGCTTGCCGACCGGATCAAGTACCTGATCCGGGGCACTGCGATTCTGATGATCATCGTCATCTCCATCGGCGGCATCTATGGCGGCGTCTTCACCCCGATCGAGGCGGCCTCGGTCGGCGCAGTGCTGGCATTCCTTTTCTCGCTTCCGCGCCGCGAATTCACGTTTCGCGGCTTCGTCGATGCGCTGCTCAGAACCGTTTCAACAACTGTCATGATCTACTTCATCATCATCGGGGCCAGCGTGTTCTCGCCGTTTCTTGCTCTGACCCAGATTCCGGCGCAACTTGCGGAAACGCTGATAGAAATGGCGCTGCATCCGCTGGCACTGCTTGCCCTTGTGCTCGCGGTTTTCATTTTCCTCGGCACATTCCTCGACGGGTTCGCGATGATGGTTCTTGTATTGCCAATTGTGCTGCCGATTATCCAGGCATCCGGAATTGCCGAACTGCTCGGAATCGCCACGCAGTCCGACTTGGTGATCTGGTTTGGCGTCATCATGGTGATCGTCCTCGAAATGGCCCTGATCAGCCCGCCGGTGGGCATGAACGTCTTTGTCGTAAAGAGCGTATCCGAGGCTTCGATGAAGGAGATCTATCGCGGCATCATGCCGTTTTGGCTGGCGATGCTGGTGTGCCTGATAATGATCACGGCATTGCCAACGCTGGCGCTTTATCTGCCCGGCACCATGCGGGGTTAGGGCAGTTTCCCTGCTGCGCTGACCGTGGCTCGAATTGTCAGGGTCACCGAATTGGTATGGCGGCAAATCCAATTCGTCGCCCTTTGTGGAACACCCGAAACCCAGCACGGTTCGGTTTGCGAATTTAGGCTCGCTGACATTCGTGAAGCCCCTGTTTCCTTGGGCCTGGGCACGATCTCCGGAGTCGATCCGAGGCCGTGCTCCGCTCGCGCGGTCTCCATCAGGATGCGCCCGGTGGGTATCGGAAAAACGCCTTGCGATCCTTGAGTGCAGAATTCGCTCAAGCTGGCGCTCTGCCTTGGCAACCAGATTGGCCAAGGCCTTTTCCTTGGGGCGAATCATCATGTGAAACAGGAACCATTCAGTGATGGCTGCATCTAGGGCCGCCTCATTTGGAGAGCACCGCCTATCTTGTGCACGAGATAAGCGGTGTTGAACGAAGCTGCTCCGCAGCAGTTGCGAGTGGACAGGCGGGCGCTCCGATTTTTTGCCTTGGTGCCGTGAGTGTTGCGTCGTAGCTCGCTGAGGCCCGAACTCGCGATCACGTCGACCTTTCCTCTCCCTGACAGTGCTG
>JAJEFO010000122.1 GCA_022820365.1 Silicimonas sp. | reverse complement strand
AAGGGCGTCTGCCGGGAAAGAGGATCAGCCGCCTCGGAATCCCGGCTTCCCGCGTTGTCTCGGAAATCCGGCAATCCGTGCACGAAACTATCCGGGAAAAAACCTGCCAGACGGATCGGATTAAAGCAGAAAACTACAGCGCTCCTGGCGCTCAAGCTCTGGGGGATCGGCCGCAAGGGCCACGTCATGCCCGAGATCCTCGACGAGGGGATGGCGCTGTTCGCCGGGCTCAACGCCATGCCCAAGCGCGCGACGCTGACCGAGTACTCGTGCCGGGTCGATCCGCGCCGGCTCGGCACGGTCATGGAGGCATGGCACCGGCAGGTGGTCGCCCTCGACGCCGCCACCGGCTGCGGCGGATCCTTCGACCTCGACTTCCACGCCATCCCCTATCACGGCGACGAGGCGCTGATCGAGAAGCACTACGTCTCGAAGCGCTCCAGGCGCCAGAAGGGCGTCCTCGCCTTCCTGGCGCGCAACGCGGGCACCCGCGGCTTCGCCTGGGCCAACGCCACCGTCACCAAGGACGGGCAGAACGACGAGGTCCTGCGGTTCGTCGAGGCATGGGAGCGGCGGACCGGGCAGCCGCCCGCGGAACTGGTGTTCGACAGCCGCCTGACCACCTACGCCAACCTGGCCAGGCTCGACGCCATGGGCATCGGCTTCCTCACCCTGCGCCGGCGCTCCGCCAGGCTGGTCAACGCCCTCCTCGCCGAGCCGCCGGAGAAGTGGCGGCGGGTGCGCCTGACCAACATCGCCCGCCGCTTCCGCACGCCGCGCGTTCTCGAACAGATGGTCAGGCTCAAGGACTGCCCGGACCCGGTCCGCCAGATCGCCGTCCGGGACCTCGGCCACGACCGGCCGACGCTGCTGATCACCAACCAGCTCGACGCCCCGCCGCGCGAGCTGATCGACCGCTATGCCCGGCGGATGGTGATCGAGAACACCATCGCGGACGCCATCGACTTCTTCCACATGGACGCGCTCTCGGCCGTGGTGCCGATGAAGATCGATGTCGACGTCCAGCTGACCG
Source organism: Silicimonas sp. (assembly GCA_022820365.1). Taxonomy (GTDB): domain Bacteria; phylum Pseudomonadota; class Alphaproteobacteria; order Rhodobacterales; family Rhodobacteraceae; genus JAJEFO01. Next base: position 130,907 of record JAJEFO010000122.1, on the reverse strand, counting down.
TCATGGCCTCGACACTCTACCGCATCCTGGCAAAGCGCATCGGACACCGGTGCGAGAACCAGAAGCCGGCGCAGCTCTTCCGCAAGTTCGTCAATGCCAGCGCCAAGGTTGAAATCACCGAGAGCGAGATCGTCGTCAGCTACGGGAGACGCGCATACAACCCCTTCCTGGCCGGCGCAGGACTGTTCGAGACCGCCGAAAGGCTCCCGTGGCTCGGGGGACGCACGTTGCGCCTCCGCGCCATCTGAGCAAATGTCATCCAGGAAAACTCAGTTGGGAATCGAGGCTAGGCGACTATATGCAGTGCAACTGACAAAGCGGCCGGATCGTCGCCAAGAAGGCGGAATTGGCTGCGCAAGCCCACAGGCGGGCTCCGGAACAGCCAGTCACAGTCACGATGAGTCGGGAGCCAGCCAGTTCTCCAACTGCAAGCCAGGAACGCGTTTGAACTCCCGTGAATTTCCGGAGACCAATACCGCTTCGCGACTGATCGCATGGGCGGCGATCCATAGGTCGTTCCCGCCAATCATCTGTCCACGCGCCTCCAGATGCGCACGGATTCGTCCGTACTCCGCTACCGTTTCGGCATCGACGGACAAGACACTTACTTCGGCCAGTAGCGCCTCGACACGTTCTGTCAGCAGATGCGAACCTTTCTTGTGACAGCCGTAGCGCAATTCACCAGCGACGATCACGCTGGTTGCAACCTCCGTGTCGTCTCTTTCGGAGAGAGCCGTCGCTGCAGACCCGCGCGGATTTCGCACCATATCGCTTATGACATTTGTGTCGAGCAGGTAGATCATCAGAAGATGTCTTCACTGCGCGGGGCCGGGTCGGCGATATCCGGGATCGTCTCGTTCAGCTGTTCCCATTGTGACAGAAGACCGAGCAATCCCGCCTTTCTCTTGGGCTCGATAATCAGCCGCTCTCCTTCCTTGCGCATCAAGGCGCGGTCCCCCGGCAACTCGAACTCGACGGGAATTCGGACTGCTTGGTTACGATTATTCCGGAACAAGCTGACTTCGCGAACCTTTGGTTGCATGGGCACTTCCTCGAAGAATGGCATATGGCATATGTATATGCCAGACATGCACCCGTCAATCCATCGTTGAAGGGCGCGCATTTTTGGCATGATGTACATTCGCGCCCTCTCTCGATGATCCGGAAGAAGGTCTGCTCCTGCCGATGTTTCGAGAGAGCCTTGGATCAAACATCCCCATTGATTGCGTTCGCTGTATGTTCTATTCTGGCGACATGTCGCAAATTCATCATTTGGCAGGATTCCGGGCGGTCGGTCGCGCCGCCCGGACGAACCCGGCCAACCGGTTCGAGTCGCAGGAGCGCGAGGCCTTTCACGACGGCTGGCCAGTCGAAGATGACCTTCCGCCGCTGCGCACCGAAGTGACAGTCGAGAGGCCGCGGCGCGTGATCACGCGCAACCGCTCGCCGGACATAGGTTTCGATCAGTCGATCAATCCCTACAGGGGATGCGAACATGGCTGCATCTACTGCTTTGCGCGTCCCACACACGCCTTTCTCGGACTTTCGCCGGGGCTCGACTTTGAAACGCGGCTCATCGCTCGGCCTGAGGCTCCCGAGATTCTGGAACAGGAGCTTCGGGCCAAGTCCTATCGCCCGGTCGTCATTGCAATGGGAACGAACACCGACCCGTACCAGCCGATCGAGCGCGAGTATCGGACCGTGCGACGGATTCTGGAGACGCTGCATGAATACCAGCATCCAGTGGCAATTGTGACCAAGGGGACGCTAATCGAACGAGACGTGGACATCCTTGGCGAGATGGGTCGCCTCGGCTTGGCTCGGGCGGGCATAAGCGTGACTACCCTGAATGCGCGATTGGCTCGCAAGATGGAGCCGCGAGCACCTGCGCCGAAGCGTCGACTCGAGACGATTCGACGCCTTGCAGAGGCAGGGTGTCCGGTGCGGGTCATGGTGGCGCCCGTAGTGCCCGCACTCACCGACCACGAGCTGGAGGCCATCTTGACCAAAGCTGCGGAGGCAGGAGCAATTGCCGCAAGCTGGATCATGCTTCGGCTGCCCCTCGAGGTCTCGCCCCTGTTCCAGGAATGGCTTGCCGAACACTTTCCTGACCGGGCGAAGAGGGTCATGGGTCGCGTGCGAGAATTGCACAATGGCCAGGACTATGACCCTGAATGGGGCAAGCGATTGACCGGCCGCGGGGTCTTCGCGGAAATGGTCGCGCACCGTTTCTCGATTTCTGCGAGACGGCTGGGCCTTGCGACGAAACTGCCTCCCCTGCGAACCGACCTCTTCAAGCGGCCCGCGAGGGTGGGGGACCAGCTTCCTCTCTTTTGAATTCAACGCGTTGCCGTCTGCATTGATCGCACCGTCAGTTGGATTTCGCCGTGTCGGATGGCGGCACGGTTCCGGTTTGTGCTGGTCTTGAAATTGGTGCAGTGCTAGCTCCGGCGCGATGGTTGGCGTGGGCAGAATAGATGTGCGCGGGCGGCTTGTGCCGGGCTACGACCTTTCCGGGTTGACGTGGCTCCGCGTGGGCGGACCGGCGGACTGGTTGTTCCTGCCCAAGGACATTGATGACCTGAGCGCATTCCTTGCGGTCTTGCCTGAAGACGTAGCGGTCTTCCCGATGGGGGTCGGGTCGAATCTCATCGTGCGCGACGGCGGGCTTCGCGCCGTCGTAATCCGCTTGGGTCGGAAATTTGCCGACATCTCCGTTGACGGCAACATCGTGACCGCAGGAGCAGGCGCCCTGGATCTGCAGGTTGCGAACAGGGCTGCGGAAGCGGGGCTTGATCTTGCGTTCCTTTGCACCATCCCTGGCGCGGTCGGTGGTGCAATCCGGATGAATGCCGGCTGCTATGGCTGTTACGTTTCAGACCATTTCGCGTCAGCCGAGGTCGTGCTGCGCGACGGGAGCCGCGCGAATCTCGGGCCTGAGGACATGAATTTCGGATACCGGCAATGCGACCTTCCGGAGGGTGCCGTCATCACTTCGGCAAGTTTCAGTGCAGGTCCTGGGGAACCCGAGACCTTGGCAGCGAAGATGAGAGCGCAAACCGCCAAGCGAGAGGAAACGCAACCGATCAAGGCGCTGACGGCGGGATCGACGTTCCGGAATCCGGCCGGTTACAGTTCCACCGGCAAGTCGGACGACACGCACGAACTCAAGGCCTGGAAGGTCATTGAGGATGCCGGCATGCGCGGCGCGCGTCGCGGACAGGCCCAGATGTCCACTATGCACCCGAATTTTCTCGTCAATCTCGGAGGTGCCACTGCGGCAGATCTGGAGGCGCTCGGCGAAGAAGTGCGCACAAAAGTCTTTCAACACACGGGAATTGCATTAGAATGGGAGATTGCGAGGGTCGGGGAACCGACCCAAACGACATGAGGCAAGCAAGCGAGGGCGGATAACGCCCTGAAAACAGGCGTGGAAGGAATGTCGAGCAGGGCACTCCCCAAAGTCGCGGTAGTCATGGGCGGACTCTCGGTTGAGCGCGAGGTGTCCCTTTCTTCGGGTCGTGAATGCGCTGCTGCCCTTCGCGAGATGGACTACGACGTCACCGCAATCGACGCCGGATCGGACATCGCGGAGCGGCTGGTGGAGGCATCTCCCGACGCCGTCTTCAACGCTTTGCATGGACGATGGGGAGAGGATGGTTGCGTCCAGGGAATTCTCGAATGGCTGCAGATTCCCTATTCGCATTCCGGCGTGCTGGCGTCGGCTCTTGCCATGGACAAGGCGCGAGCGAAGGCGGCCTTCGCCAATGCGGGCATTCCCGTGGCGGAAGGCGGGCTGTTTCCCAGGACGGAAGTCAAGGCAACGCACGTCATGACGCCGCCTTATGTCGTCAAGCCGAACAACGAAGGCTCCTCGGTTGGCGTCTATATCGTTCCGGAACGAGCGAATCGGCCGCCGGAGATTGCCGAGGACATGCCCGAGACCCTGATGGTCGAGTCTTATGTGCCGGGTCGGGAACTGACGGTTACGGTGATGGGCGACAAGGCGCTCTGCGTAACCGAAATCTTGACCGATGGCTGGTACGACTATGACGCAAAATACGTGCCGGGCGCGTCACGGCACGTACTGCCGGCGAACGTCCCGGACGAGATCGCGGAGGCGTGCCTCGCGTATGCCAGGACGGTACATGACGTGCTCGGATGCCGGGGCGTCAGCCGGGTAGACTTTCGGTGGGACGACTCGAAGGGGCTGCAGGGCCTGTTTGCATTGGAGACGAACACCCAGCCCGGAATGACGCCGACATCACTTGTGCCGGAACAGGCAGCACATCTTGGAACCAGTTTCCCCGAACTCTGCGACTGGATCGTGAAGGACGCGTCATGCGTGCGATGAAGGATCCCGCTCCCTCCCGCCTGGAATACAGGATGAATCGGCTGATGCTGCGCCCGTCGACGCGATCGTTCCTGCGTTACGGGCTGCCCGTGATCGCCTTGGCGGCGCTGGCCGGCCTCTGGTCGATTGACGAGGATCGGTGGGAAAGGACCGTGGCGTTCGCTGCCGAGCTTCGAAGGGAGATCGGGGAGCGCCCGGAATTTACCGTGAAGATGATGATTGTCGAGGGCGCGTCTTCGGAGCTGGCAGCGAGCATCCGAAAATCCCTGTCCATCGAATTCCCGGTGTCTTCCTTCAACCTGCAGCTCGCCGAATTGAAGGAAACGGTCCAGGCCCTTGATGCCGTCGCTCGTGTGTCGCTTCAAGTCCGGTCGAGAGGTGTCCTGATCGTTGAAGTCGATGAGCGCATTCCGGCTGCGGTCTGGCGTTCCAGCGACGGCTTGGTGCTGCTTGACAAGACCGGGCACCGGACCGCTGCCGTGCCGTCGCGAGGTTTCCGGCCGGATCTGCCCCTGGTCGCGGGACATGGCGCAGATGCGGCAATTCCGGAGGCGCTGCAGCTCTTTGATGTTGCCCGTCCGATCAGGAAGCGTCTGCGCGGCCTTGTTCGGGTGGGCGATCGTCGCTGGGACGTGGTTCTGGATCGTGGGCAGACAATCAAGCTGCCGGATTCGGAACCGGTTACAGCCCTCAACAGGGTCGTTGAGCTGAATGTGGCGCAGGATCTGCTTGAACGGGACGTTTCGGTGGTGGACTTCCGCAATCCGCAGCGACCGATCCTGCGCCTTGGCTCGACGGCGATCAGGTCGTTTCAAGATGCGCAAGCGATGAGCCTGACCGATGATGGGTGACCTCTTTCGCAACCAGCAAGCAATGCGGGCGATGCGGCAGTCCGCCATCCAAAAAGGTGTCATCGCGGTTCTGGATGTCGGCACATCGAAGATCACCTGCTTGATCCTGGTATTCGACGAGAAAGCGCATGCCGCAATCGATGAGGGCGTCGGTGATCTGGCAGGTCAGGAGAGGTTTCGGGTCATCGGGGCGGCGACCACGCGGTCACGAGGCGTTGAATTCGGAGAGACGACGGCCCCGTACGAGACTGAGCGCGCGATTCGAACCGCCGTCCAGGCTGCGCAGAAAATGGCGCAATGTCGCGTCGACCACGTGATTGCATGCGCTTCGGGGGGGAGACCTCGATCTTATGGTCTCGCAGGGCAAGTGCAGGTCGAGCGAGAGATCGTGACCGAATCCGATGTCGCCGGCGTTCTCGCATCCTGCGACATCCCGGACTACGGGGCGGAGCGGGAAATACTGCACGCGCAACCAGTCAACTTCGTGCTGGATCAAAGGTCGGGCCTGACGGATCCGAGAAACCATATCGGACAGCACCTGGCATGCGACATGCACATGCTGACGGCGGACCGGGCTCCGATCGGCAATCTCGTCCACTGCGTTCGTCGCTGCGATCTGGAGCTGGCCGGGTTGGCAATCTCCTCCTACGTGTCGGGAATTTCGGCATTGGTCGAGGACGAGCAGGAACTCGGTGCGGCATGCGTTGACATGGGAGGCGGCACCACGGGCATCTCGATCTTCCTCAAGCGCCACATGATCTATGCTGACACAGTTCGTCTCGGTGGCGAGCAAGTCACTCATGACATCGCGATGGGCTTCAAGATCCCGGCGAACATGGCCGAGCGGATCAAGACGTTTCATGGCGGCGTTGTCGCGACTGGCATGGATGACCGCGACATGATCGAGATCGACGGTGCATCCGGAAATTGGGGTCGCGAAAGGCGGGCGGTGAGCCGGGCTGAATTGATCGGAATAATGCGTCCCAGAGTCGAGGAAGTCCTTGAGGCGGTGCGCGAGCGCCTTGATGCTGCGGGATTCGAGCACTTGCCGAGCCAGCAGATCGTGCTGACTGGTGGGGCCAGTCAGGTGCCCGGGATTGATTCGCTGGCGACGCGGATTCTCGGCCAGCAGGTAAGGATCGGCCACCCGCTCAGGGTGCGCGGTCTGCCCCAGGCCGTGACCGGCGGCGCATTTTCCAGCGTCGTGGGGCTCAGCCTCCTGGCGGCCCATCCCCAGGACGAGTGTTGGGACTTTGAGATGTCGCATGATTTCAGGGCAGCGCGTCCGCTGAGACGCGCGGTCAAGTGGTTCAGGGTCAACTGGTAAACCGGACACGGAATCGCATCTGATTCTCGACTTGGCGCTCGCGGCTTCATTGCCTCAGGCAAGGCAGCAAGCTCAGGATCCGGATCTCGAAACGAGATTCCGTCGTAATCTTGTTACATTATAGCGGGTTACGCAATTTTGAACGGGGAAGGCCGTGCTTGGCCCAAAATGCACCGCTCTTCAAAATAATGCGCGACCTCGCGAAGCGAATCTGGTAAGTTGTCCACAAGGTCGGGAAACGGCCACGAGCAAAGGCAGAGCAGATACCACGCAATCATGTCGCTTAGCAGGGGTGCCTTGGCGCAGCCAAGGTCGGCAAGACGCGGAGCTTGGTGGAAATGGCAGACGAGTGCCATCCCACCGCAATATGAAGGGCCGTGCGCGACATGATGGGGAAACCGCAAAATCGCTTGCCATATTTCGTGGTATCGGCCACAAACCTAGTGATTCACGGGCCGTTCGGGGGCCTGAGGCAAACGAGTGAGGCAGACGACAGGGACGACCGCAAGAGCGGCGCTTCAACAGGCAAGAAAAGATTGAGCAGGAGGGCACTCCAATGACATTGAATCTGACAATCCCCTCGCATGAGGATTTGAGACCTCGAATTACGGTGTTCGGCGTGGGTGGTGCAGGCGGCAACGCGGTCAACAACATGATCGACATGAGTCTCGAGGGCGTCGAGTTCATCGTTGCAAACACCGACGCGCAGGCGCTGCAGCAATCGAATGCGCCGACAAAGGTCCAGATGGGGTTGCGGGCCACGGAAGGTCTGGGTGCAGGTGCACGCCCTTCGGTCGGGGCGGCTGCAGCGGAAGAGGCCCTCGAGGAGATTGTCGATTGCCTGACGGGCGCGCACATGTGTTTCATCACGGCCGGGATGGGCGGTGGCACCGGAACCGGTGCGGCACCGATCATCGCGCGTGCAGCTCGGGAACTCGGAGTGCTGACGATCGGCGTGGTAACGAAACCGTTCCAGTTTGAAGGCTCAAAACGGATGGTGCAGGCGGAAGAGGGCGTCGAGGAACTGCAAAAGGTGGTCGATACGTTGATCATAATTCCAAATCAGAACCTGTTTCGGATCGCCAACGAAAAGACCACCTTCACCGAGGCGTTTTCGATGGCGGACGACGTCCTCTACCAGGGCGTGAAGGGGGTCACAGACCTGATGGTTCGCCCAGGTCTCATCAACCTTGACTTCGCGGATGTCCGCGCCGTCATGGACGAAATGGGCAAGGCGATGATGGGAACGGGCGAGGCTGAAGGCGAGGATCGAGCGGTGAAGGCCGCGGAGATGGCCATAGCCAATCCGCTTCTTGACGAGATCAGCCTTCAGGGTGCCAAGGGGGTCCTGATCAACATAACCGGTTCGGATGACGTGACGTTGTTCGAAATTGACGAGGCGGCAAACCGCATTCGCAGCGAGGTGGAGAGCGAGGCCAACATCATTGTTGGTTCAACGCTGGATACGTCCATACAGGGCAGGATGCGCGTGAGCGTCGTGGCGACGGGAATAGACTGCGTGTCGCATGTCCAGACTGAACCAGGCACGTCGATCGAGGGACTGGTCTCGGTCGAAGCCGAGCCCGAACCGGAATTCGCGCCCGAACGGGACTTCGAGCCCGAGTTTGCGGCGACAGCATCCGCCATTCACGACGAAGAGCGGAGCCTGTTCGGAGAAGCTCCGCCCGACGCGGTGGCCGAAGCGAGACATGTTGAAGTAGAAGCGCCGCGTCTCGCGGCAGATCCCGAGCCCCTGGTGGCCGTGCAACCGGTGCCTGGTGCGCCGTCTCCCGAAGTGATCACGCGCCTAGAGAGAGTCGCGGGCCGCGAGCCTGGCTCGATGGCGGGTCGCATTCCCGGAGAAGCCAGCTATGGCAAGGAATTCTCCGAGGATTCCGGCACCGCCGAGCGACCGAAATCCGGAATAAACAGGCTTATCGACCGGATGGCAGGTCGCAGGAATGGAAGTGCGACGCCGCCGCCCGCGGAGGCGCAGTACGGTCATGGTGCACAAGACGAGGGCTTGGAAATACCGGCCTTCCTCCGTCGCCAGGCGAACTGAGAGTCTGGATTCGCTACCGGTTTACCTTCGTGCTGACTGGCGAATCCGGAACGTCTTGGCTTGAGAGTTCCGGCAAGGACTTCAAGTCCACTTCGCTTCGATAGGCGCCGAACATGGCCGCTTTATGCTGGAGATTTCCACGCAGCGCTTGGCACGATCCGTGCGCGCGCGATCCTTACGCCCTGCAGGCAGGATCTCTAGTTTCCGCCGGAAGACAACGAGATCGATGCTCGGCACACGACGCATGCCGAATTTCGGCCATCCGCGTCGTCCTCGGGCCGCTGCGCCGCCAGCCCGGGAAATGATGCAGGACTTACGGTTGCGCCGGATGCCGCCATCCATGAACATCTGGGGCAGTCGGCCGCAGGGTCATTTAAGGATTCGGCATCTAACGGCAAGCGACGGTTCCGATTCCCGCAACTTTCGGCAGCATTCTCGCTCATGGTGCAAGTGGGGGCAGAAGTTTCTGTCTGGCGGTTGACGGCGGGTTTGCTAGGTGGGTGCCCGTTCGGCCCATCCGGCGAATACCTTTTCAATTGCTACGACCACGTAATAGAGCAGGATTCCCATGAGCGCCAAGGCGATGAGAACGGCGAACATCAGGGGATAGTCGGCGCTGATCTTGCCACTGTCAAAGAGATGGCCAAGCCCACGGCCATGCGGCTCGACGATCTCCATCAGGTTGGTGCCAATGAATGCAAGGGTGACGGCCACTTTGAGCGCGCCGAAGAACTCTGGCAAGGTCTTGGGCAGCGCGATCTTCCAGAAGATGGTGAAACGCGACGCGCCGAGCGACGCGAGGATGTCGCGGTATTCGGGCTCGAGCGTCGACAGCCCGATGGAGACGGAAACTGCAATCGGGAAAAAGCTGATCAGGAAGGCGATCAGAATGGTGTTCATGTCGTGCTGGCCCACAAAGAGGAGCGCGATGATGGGCACGACCGTGGCCTTTGGGATCGCGTTGAACCCCACGAGCAATGGATAGAGCGCATCACGCATAATGCGCGACAGCCCCATGATCATGCCGAGGAACACGCCGCAAAGGACCGCCAGTACCAGCCCGGCGACAGTGCGCCAGAACGTGTCCCACCCGTATTCGAGGAAGAGCCAGCGGAATTTCCAGAAGGCGGGCCAGAGATCGCTGGGTGACGCCATCTTGTAATTTGGCCAGCCATTGACCCACACCAGCAGTTCCCAGAAAAAGCCGAAGATTATCAGCGCGGCGACGGGAACCGCGACTTTTTTCCAACTCATTGCGCGGCCTCCTCTGCCGGCGCGCGACCTTGGGCGATCTGGATCTGGTGGCGCAGAATATTGAGGGCATCGGCAGATTTGGGCGTGTAAAGATGTTCGATGTCGCGCGGGCCCTTGAGATGGACTTCCATCACGTATTGCGTGCGTGCAGGGCGGCCGGAGAGGACCACAACTTCGTCGGAAAGAAAGATCGCCTCTCTCAGGTCATGGGTAATGAGGACACCGGTGAACGGCTCTTCCGCCTTCACGGCGTGCATAGTTTGCCAGAGGTCTTCACGGGTGAAGGCATCAAGCGCGGCGAAGGGCTCATCAAGGATCAGGACCTCGGGCTTGTGGACGATCGCACGACAAAGCGAAGCCCTTTGGCGCATGCCGCCTGAGAGCTCGCTCGGGCGCTTGTCTTCAAAGCCTTCAAGGCCAACAAGTGCCAGAAGGTGGAGCGCACGGTCTTCCTTTTCGCGTTTCGACATGTTTGTCGAAACGATCTCGAGAGGAAGCATGACGTTTTGCAGGATCGTGCGCCATTCGAGCATGACTGGGTTCTGAAAGGCCATGCCGACGATGGACTTCGGGCCCGTTACCAGGTCTCCGTTCAGCCAGACCTCGCCGTCATCAGGTTTCATCAAACCCGCGATGAGCCGTGTCAGCGTGGATTTGCCGCAGCCCGAAGGCCCGACGACGGCGGAAAAGCCGCCGTCGGGCACCGAGAGCTGCAGACCGTCGAGCACCTGGAGCGGTCCTGACTGGGTCTGGTAGGCGTGGCGGACGCCCTTGATATCTATCAGAGGCCTGTGCACGTGCGCAGGGACCTACTTCAGCATGCGCTCCCCTTTGTCGGGCAGATAGGCGTCAGTGAAGTAGAGGCTGGCGTCAGGCGCTGACTTGAACTCATAGGTCTCCGCCAGTTGTTCCAGTGCTTTGGCCATGCGTGCGTCGTCAATTCCGCCCATGCCGTTCGCGCTGGTGTAGTCGGTGACCACGTTGGCATCGATGGCGAGTTGCAGGCGGCGCTGTTCGAGGGCGGCATCGGCGGCAGGATTGCGCTTGATCAGGCTTTCGATGGCTTCTGCCGGGTTTGCTATGGCATCTCTCCAGCCAGCGACGATGGCGGTGAGAAAGCCCTTGACTGCGTCCGGATTTGCCGAAGCGAAATCAGTGTTCACGATGATCGCATTGCCGTACAGGGCAAGCCCGTAATCCGCCATCAGGATGGTCGAAATGTCGTCCTCCGGCACGCCGAGGCGGACGAGATTGAGGAACGAGGAAAAGCTGAAGCCCGTGACGGCGTCGACATTGCCTTCGGCAAGCATCGGTTCGCGCGTTGGAAACCCAACGGGATTGACGGTGATCTTGTCGACATCAAGGTCGTTGGCGCTGGCGAAGGCCGGGAATTGCGCCCAGGCTCCATCGGGCGGCGGCGCGCCGAGGATGCGGCCCTCCAGATCCTTTGGCATGCTCACGCCCAGAGACTTGCGCCCGACCACCGCGAACGGCGGCTTGTCGTAGACCATCATCACCGCGATGACCGGTGCGCCCGGGTTCTGGTCGAGGAACTTGATGAGCGAATTGATATCGGCGAAGCCAACAGGGAAGGCGCCGGTGGCAAGTTTCGGGATCGCGTCGAGTGAGCCCTGTCCGGCCGAGATTTCCACGTTCAGACCCGCAGCCTCGAAATGGCCGTTGTCTATCGCGGCGAAATAGGGCGCGGACGGCCCCTCGAATTTCCAGTCGAGCGCGAATGGCAGATCGGTTTCAGCCGACGCCGTGCTTGCAAATGCCAGCGTGGCAGCGGAGGCTATGATGGCGTGTTTGAACATTTGTCTCTCCTGAATGTTTGACGGCGCGAGTCTGCAAGCCGCGCCGAAGCAGTGGAACGCCGTGCGGGCGATTATGCGGGTGGATGCACCGCCCCCCGCGCTGGCTTGCCCGAATTGTGCAATCTGCTTGAGAATTTTGCAATTGTGAAATTGCTGGGCGCTTGACGTGGTGCCGCTGCCCTGAATGCCGTTCGACAGGGCGGCCGGAATTGGCGCCATTCTCCTTGTCTTCGTTCCTCGCACACGGTCGGTACAGCGCCGCGAGTGGATCGTTGAGGCACTTCCAAGAATCTTGAGCCGACCATGCGAGCGTTTACCGAGGTGGACACGCCTCCACGACGGCCATGCGGATGGTGCAGCGACTAAGGCATCCCGTGCGTGGCAGGCTTTTCCCAAGCCTTGCGCATTCGGAAGGTCAAGAAATTTGGGCATGTCCTGGTCTGGGCGACAAACCGCCGAGTTGCCGCAGTCTTGTTTCAGGATGTTGCAATGATTGTTTTGAGGCAGTCGCCGCGCACGTGTAACGTGCACATGTCGGATGGGGGTCCGATGATGCATTCAGGATAATTTTTTGCAGACAACTGTCAGATCTTCCGTGGTTTTCGCTGGTGCCGGACTGCACACGGGAAAGGTGTCTTGCGTGACCGTGCAGCCCGCGTCTGCCGAGTACGGCATCTGGTTTCGTCGCACGGATGTCACCGGTGTCGACCCGCTGATCCCTGCCCGCTGGGATCGAGTCAGCAATACGGAACTCAATACTCGCGTCACCAATGCCGACGGCGTCAGTGTCTCGACGGTCGAGCACATCATGGCCGCTTTTGCCGGTTGCGGCCTGCACAATGCCATGGTTGAGATTGATGGTCCCGAGGTACCCTTGCTGGACGGTTCATCTGCGCCGTTCGTCGCTCGAATCCTTTCGCGCGGCTTGCAGGTGCTCGATGCACCGGTGCGGGCAATTCGCGTGCATCGACCGGTTGAGGTGACGCACGGCGATGCCATGGCCGCGCTCGTGCCCTCGGATGACCTCAAGATCGATTTCGAGATCGATTTCGCAGACACGGTCATCGGGCACCAGAAAAAGAGCCTGAACATGGCGAACGGTGGCTTCGTGCGCGAGCTTTGCAACAGCCGCACGTTTTGCCGGAAAGCAGATATCGACGAAATGCGTGCCCGCGGCTTGATCCTGGGCGGATCGGTCACCTCGGCCGTTGTCGTGGATGGTGACAAAGTCGTGACCCCGGGCGGATTGCGTCATGCAGACGAGCCCGTGCGCCACAAGATGCTTGATGCGTTCGGGGATCTCGCGCTCGCCGGTTTCCCGGTTCTTGGTCGCTACATCGGTCGGCGTGCAGGCCACGCCACGACCAACCAGCTGTTGCGCAGGCTCTTTTCCGATCCGGAGGCGTTCGAGATGGTCGAGTGCGATGCCCGGACGGCCAGCCGCCTTCCCGGGGCCGGCCTCCTGCGCGAGGACGTTCTTGGCATTGCGGCCTGAACGCCGCCCGCGAATCCCTTTCAAAACCAATTTGCACCGCTATCCTCCCGTGCTACCAAGCAGTCCGTTACCGAGCTGGCTGGGGCATGACGCAAATGAGAAAGTGGACAAGGGGTGCGCAACGGTTCGCCGTGACTGCGACATGCCTTTTGATGATGGCAGCGTGTGCTGCCTTCCAGCAGTCGGAAGATGCCGAGTCGCCCGAAGACCTCACTGCCGAAGAGATATACCAGCGAGCGGAATTCACGTTGGAGTCCGGCGACGGCGAGGAGGCGGCCAATCTCTTTGGCGAGGTTGAAAGGCTTTATCCGTATTCCGAATTGGCGCGGCGCGCTCTCGTCATGCAGGCCTATTCCTACCATTTGGATCGGGACTACGAGGCGGCACGGGCTGCGGCCGAACGCTTCCTGGCAAACTATCCGGCTGATGAAGATGCACCCTGGGCCCAGTATATCGTGGCACTGTCCTACTATGACCAGATTGACGACGTAGGACGCGATCAGGGCTTGACGTTTCAGGCGCTTCAGGCGCTTCAGGATGTCTTGGAAGGGTATCCAGAAAGCGAACACGCACGATCAGCAGCGCTCAAGTTCGATCTGGCCTTTGATCACCTTGCTGCCAAGGAAATGGAAGTGGGACGCTACTACCTGAAGCGCGGCCATTACCTTGCGGCCATCAACCGTTTTCGGGTCGTCGTCGAGGACTTCCAGACGACGAGCCAGACGCCGGAGGCTCTGCACCGACTGGTAGAGAGCTATCTCGCTCTTGGCCTGGAAAGCGAAGCCCAGACGGCCGGAGCAATTCTTGGCCACAACTTCAAGGGAACGGAATGGTACGTGTCCAGCTACGCGTCGCTAACCCGCAGTGGTCTCGAGCCTGAGGCACAGGGTGAAAGTTGGCTCAGACAGGTGCTCAGGCAGACTCTTCGCGGCGAGTGGATTTGACGCAGGCGCCATGCTGAGAAGTCTCGACATCCGGGACCTTCTGATCATCGACAAGCTGGAGCTGACGCTTTCTCCTGGCTTGAACGTGCTGACCGGGGAGACCGGGGCCGGCAAGACGATTTTCCTGGATGCACTTGGCTTCGTGCTGGGCTGGCGCGGTCGCGCAGAACTGGTTCGGGAGGGCGCGGAACAGGGAGAGGTCATAGCCGAATTCGACGTTCCTCGTGATCATGCTGCTCGAAAGGTGTTGAAGGAAGCCGGACTCACAGCGGAAGACGGCCTGATCCTGAGGCGAGTGAATGCGCGAGATGGGCGGAAAACATCCTGGGTAAACGACCGTCGGGTGTCTGGCGAGATTCTCAGGCAGCTCTCGGATGCCCTGGTGGAAGTGCATGGACAACATGATGACCGAGGGCTCCTGAACCCAGGAGTTCATCGCCAGTTGCTGGATGCGTTTGGTGGGCTTGAGCAGAAGGTGGCGCGTTGCCGAACGGCGTGGCGCAGCCTGAAGGATGCGGACTCTGCGCTTGCCGAAACGGAAGCTCGCCTTGCGGCGGCAAGAAGTGAAGAGGACTTCCTGCGTCACGCGGTCGATGAGATGGACCGGCTGGCTCCGGATGAAGGGGAAGATGTCACGCTGGATGCGAAGCGTCGGCTCATGCGGGCCTCCGAGCAGATACGCGAGGATGTCGCGCGTGCCCGTGCAGCGCTTGGTTCGGAAGGCGCGGAGGGCATGTTGCGTGACGCCTCGCGATGGCTGGAGGGCGCGGCGGCGAGCGCCGAAGGCGCACTGGAGGAGCCAATGACGGCCCTGTCGAAGGCGCTGGACGAAGTCGGCAATGCCGAGCAGGGCGTGAACAGGGTTCTGGATGCCTTGGAGTTTGATGCGGCCGAACTGGAACGGATAGAAGAGCGGCTGTTTGACATTCGGGCGCTGTCGCGGAAGCACGATGTGCCGGCAAGCGATCTTCCGGGGCTTGCGGACGAGTTTCGAGCAAAGCTTGCTGCGCTTGATGACGGATCGAGCGGCCTCAATGAGCGCATGCAAGCCGTGGCTGATGCCCGCAAAGGGTACGAAACTGCTGCGGCCGAACTTGGAAAGGCACGGGCAATGGCGGCGAAAGGGCTGGATGCGGCGATGGCGAGGGAACTGCCTCCGCTGAAGATGGAGCGAGCGAGTTTCTCGACACGCGTCACCAGAGCGGATCCCGGGCCCGAGGGTGGAGAGCACGTCGCATTCACGATCGCGACGAGTCCGGGAATGCCTGCCGGTCCGTTGAACAGGATTGCTTCGGGAGGGGAACTCAGCCGATTCCTCCTGGCACTCAAGGTATGCCTCACCGCCGGTGCGGACGACCTGACGATGATCTTTGATGAAATAGATCGTGGCGTTGGCGGTGCCACGGCCGATGCGGTTGGCAGACGGCTCGAAACCCTTGCGAGCGGATCACAGGTGCTGGTGGTGACGCACAGCCCGCAGGTCGCAGCCCGAGCGACGCATCATTGCAGGGTCGAAAAATCGGTTGAGGATGGCATGGCAGTGAGCCGGGTGACGCCTTTGTCGCGAGAGGATCGCGTCGACGAGATTGCCAGAATGCTCTCCGGAGATACCGTTACCGACGAGGCAAGGGCCGCGGCAAGAGCGTTGCTGGCCGCTTGAGCGGGCCGTCAGCGTCGTCGCCTGCGCCGTGTTCGAGCGGCAGGTGCCACTTGGGAACTGCCGTCGTCGACCGACGAGAATCCACCTAGTCGCTCGGCAATCTCCTCTAGCGTGGGGCGCTCTCCTTTCGGCCGAGTTTCCAGCGCTTCGCGCATGAGACGCAGGTGCTCCGGTGTCGTTCCGCAACAGCCACCGATGATCGTGGCACCGGCATCTCGAGCCAGAGCGGCGTAATCCGCCATGAGATTCGGAGTGCCGTCATAGTGGATTTGTCCGTCGACGTATTTGGGAATGCCGGCGTTTCCCTTTGCGATCAGCGGCAACGCCTGATCGAACGCGGCAAAGCCCAGGACCGTTCGAAGGAGGTCTGACGCGCCAACACCGCAATTCGCGCCGAAGGCAGCCGGGGGCTCGTCCAGCGACTGGACCAACTTGACCATGTCAGCACTGGTTACGCCCATCATCGTTCGACCTGCCGTGTCAAAGCTCATTGTCCCGCACCAGGGCATTCCGGCTTTTGCAGCGGCTTCGGCCGCCGCGCGATACTCGTCCGGAGCGCTGATCGTCTCGACCCAAAGCAAGTCTACGCCGCCCTCCTTCAGGCCCTCTGCCTGTTCGTGGAACATCTCAACGGCATCGGCGTAGGAAAGCGTGCCGAGCGGTTCCATGATTTCGCCCGTCGGTCCTACCGAGCCGGCGACGATGACCGGGCGACCCGCTCCGTCCGCTACGTCGCGGCCGATTTCAGCCGAAGCCCGATTCAGTTCGCGAACGCGACCTTGGCCGTCATGGAGCTTCAGCCGCGACGCGTTTCCTCCGAAGGAATTCGTCAAGAATAGGTCACTGCCAGCGTCGACTGAATCCTGGTACAGTTTCCGAATGTCGTTCGGTCGCTCAACATTCCAGAATTCCGGCGCCTCACCAGCGGACAGCCCCATGTTGAAGAGGTTTGTGCCGGTGGCACCATCGGCAAGCACCCAGTCACAGGTTTCGAGATGGACGTTGAGGTGGTCGCTCACGGATCGACTCCTCCGTTGGTGCCTGCGGAATGCCGGGGGCCACTCCCCAACGCAAATCAAATTCGTCTTGTGGCAGCAAGAGCCTCACTCAGAAAATGGCCGGGCAGAGCCCGGCCAGTCCAACAGGGAGGTGTGAATGCTCCGATCATGCCGTTGCATTCAAGGCAAATGTATGCCGCAAGCGGCGTTCAATCAACCTTTGAAGCAAGGAGATTGGTCAATGCAGGGTTGTCCCTGGTGCATAGCTAAGTGACGACGCCCGCCTTCAGCTTCCTCCGGTATGCGATGATCTCTTCGGTAACGAAGTCGCGAAAGGCCGCGATTCGGCGGGATTGGCGAAGCTCTTCCGGGAAGGCGAGAAACACGGGGACGTCATTTGACTCGAGGTCTGGAAGGACGCGCTGGAGGTCAGGAAAGTCCTGCGTCACGTAGTCGGGCAAGACCCCAATTCCGAGATTCGCAAGAACAGCCTGCAAGACGCCGAAGTAGTTGTTCACGGTCAGCAGAAACGGGACGTCATGGGCCAGCAGTTCCTGGACGAGTTGCGCTCCTGCGCTCACTTGCGTGGCGTTGGCGCTCTGGCTGATCAGCCGGTGCTCTTTCAACTGCGCCATATCCTCAGGAACGCCATGCGTGGAAAGGTATTCCGGATTTGCATAGAGGCGCATCTTGACTGCCATGATCTTGCGGCGAATCAGGTCGGCCTGGCTGGGTTCCTTCATGCGAATCGCAACATCCGCTTCCCGCATCGGCAGGTCCAGCACGCGCTCTTCGAGCATCAGGTCTATCTTGAGATCGGGGAACTTCTCATAGAGCTTCGGAAGGCGGGGCGCGAGCCAGAGAGAACCGAAGCCGGTCGTGGTCGTCACGCGCAACTCGCCGAAGACCTCTTCCTTGCTGTCGCGAATTCGGGCTTCGGCGGTCTCAAGGCGGCGTGACATGGCCGATGTCGCATCGAACAGGAGTTCGCCCTGCTCGGTGAGAATCAGACCGCGCGCGTGGCGATGGAACAATGTCGTGTTCAGGCTTACTTCGAGTGCGCGAATCTGCCTCGACACGGCGGACTGGCTGAGATGGAGCGATTCGCCGGCGTGTGTCAGGCTGCCGGCGTCGGCCACCGCGTGAAAGATTCGAAGCTTGTCCCAGTCCATGATGCAACCTTGCCTCCCCGATAGCCCGCTTGTTTTTCCATGAAGTAACCCCGTCATGACCGGGATTGCAAACGTGCTCGTGACAAAGTTTGAGTTTGTAGGTCAGTAAATTTGACCTATGATGAGGCGAAACTGCCGGGTAAGGAAAATGTCGATCCGCGAGGTCACGTTAGGCGACAAGTACGACCTTGATTGCGGCACGGTCCTGATGAACGGAACCCAGGCCCTCGTGCGCCTTATGCTGATGCAGGCGGCACGAGACAGGACGGCTGGGCTGAACACGGCAGGATACGTGTCAGGATATCGCGGTTCACCGCTTGGAGCGGTCGACCAGCAGATGGCTGCAGCGGGGGCCATCCTGACGGCAGCGGGCATAAAGTTCCAGCCTGGCTTGAACGAAGACCTGGCCGCCACTGCAATCTGGGGAACACAGCAGGCAGAACTGCGCGGGGAGGGGACGCATGACGGCGTCTTCGCGCTCTGGTACGGCAAGGGCCCGGGCGTGGACCGTTCAGGTGATGTCTTGCGACATGCAAACATGGCCGGAACCTCCCCACGTGGTGGCGTGCTCATGGCGCTTGGAGATGATCACACGGGCGAGAGCTCGACCGTGTGCCATCAGTCGGATTGGGCACTGGTCGACGCCTACATGCCGGTTTTGTCCCCGGCGGGCGTTCAGGAAATCCTGGATCTCGGCCTTTACGGCTATGCACTGTCACGCTTTTCCGGGACCTGGTGCGGATTGAAAATGATGAAGGATACGGTCGAAGTGACTTCCGTCGTCGACGGCCGCATTGACCGGATGTCATTTGTCGAGCCCGAATTTGCAATGCCGGACGGCGGCCTAAACATCCGGCTTGGCGACAACTGGATCGATCAGGAAGCACGCATCATCGACCAAAAGCGATTCGCGGCGGAGGCGTTTGCTCACGCGAATCGAATCGACCGCCGGGTCTGGGGCAGCCCAGGCGCCAAGATCGGCTTCGTCGCGGCAGGCAAGAACTGGCTGGATCTGAATCATGCCTTCAACCTCTTGGGCATTGACGAAGGGGAGGCCGGACGCCTCGGGCTGACGACCTACAAGGTGGGCCAGACATTTCCGCTCGACATGAAGGGCTTTCATGACTGGGCCGAGGGTCTAGACCTGATTGTCGTGGTCGAGGAAAAGCGCAAGCTGATCGAAGTGCAGATCAAGGAGGCGATCTTCGATGATCGCCGGGGTCGCAGGGTGTACGGCTGGTACAAGGGCGGCGCAGGCGGCATGCACCAGGAGGAACTGTTTCCGACCCGGTTCGCGCTGGACCCTGCGATGATCGCGGAGAAAATCGGCAGCATTCTTGTTGAAGAAGGACGCGGCACGGACAGGATCCAGGCTGGCCTCGAGATGGTGGCGGCTGCGCGTGCCGGTGACAATGCCCCGGATATCGCGGATCGACTGCCCTATTTCTGCTCGGGATGCCCCCACAACACTTCCACGAAAGTACCTGACGGCTCGCGGGCCTATGCAGGCATCGGTTGCCATTTCATGGTGCAATGGATGGATCGGGAGACCACCAGCTACACGCATATGGGGGCCGAAGGCACGAACTGGATCGGCGAGGCTCCGTTCTCCAGCCGGAGGCATGTATTCCAGAACCTGGGCGACGGAACCTATAACCATTCCGGCATTCAGGCGATCCGGGCCGCTCTCGCGGCCGACGTGAACATCACGTACAAGATTCTCTTCAACGATGCAGTCGCGATGACCGGTGGCCAGAAGAATGATGGCGAGCTGCCGCCAGAGCGAATTGCGCACGAACTGCTGGCCATGGGCGTCAAGAGCGTGGCCGTCGTCTTCGACGCCAAGGAGGCGCCGGACCGGTCGGCGTTTCCAGGGGAAGTCGGGTGGCATGAGCGAGCGCAGCTGCCGGAAGTCCAGGCTCGCATGGCCGAAACCGCTGGCGTCAGCGCGATCATCTACATCCAGACATGTGCGGCTGAAAAACGGCGCCGCCGCAAGCGAGGCACGTTCCCGGATCCGGACCGGCGCGTGTTCATCAACACCGACATCTGCGAGGGGTGCGGCGACTGCGGAATTCAGTCGAATTGCGTTTCCGTCATTCCGGTAGAGACCGAATTCGGGCGCAAACGCGCGATCGACCAGTCGTCCTGCAACAAGGACTATTCCTGCCTGAACGGATTCTGCCCTTCCTTCGTGACCGTCACGGGCGGGCAGCCTCGAAAGCGTGCCGCGATAGAGCTTGAGATCGGAGAGCTGGCCGCCCCGAAGCTTCCGTCCATCAAGGGCACCCACAACGTCGTAATCACCGGTGTCGGCGGCACTGGCGTCGTGACGATTGGCGCACTGCTCGCGATGGCGGCGCATCTCGACGGAAAGGCCGCCGGGATGATGGAGATGGCGGGCCTCGCGCAGAAGGGCGGTGCCGTCCACATTCACTGCCGTATCGGAAATGCGCCAGAGGACATTTCCGCCATTCGCGTTGCGGTTGGCGAGGCGGACACGTTGATTGGCGGGGACCTTGTCGTTTCCGCAGGCCACAAGACTCTCCAGCTGGTCAAGGCCGGCCGGACCGGCGGCGTAGTCAATGTGCATGAGACGGTCACGGGAGATTTCACGAGGGATCCCGACTTCCGCATTCCCGGAGACCGACTCAGGCTGACACTGGAGGCCGCGCTGCGGGATGGATTGGCTTGCCTTGACACGTTCGCGCTTGCCGAAGCGGCGCTAGGTGATTCGATCTATTCAAACATGGTTCTGCTGGGAGCGTCCTGGCAGTTCGGGCAACTGCCGCTTGGCCGGGCAGCCATTTTGCGGGCCATTGAGCTGAATGGTGCGCGGGTGAATGAGAACGTGCGCGCATTCGAGATCGGCCGATGGGCGGCGGAGAATGTGGACAAGGCAATGCGCCTTGCAACGAGCGACGTGACGCGCTTGCCGGACACGCTGGCAGAAAAGGTCAATGTTCGCGCCAGTCACCTTGCCGCCTACCAGTCCGAACGGCTAGCTCTCCGGTACCGCGAGCTGGTCGAGCAGGCCTGCGATCCTGCACTGCAGGAGGCGATTGCCAAGGGCTACCACAAAGTGCTGGCGTACAAGGACGAGTTCGAGGTTGCGCGGCTTCTTTCCGAGACTCGCGCCAAGGCCGAGGAAGTCTTTGACGGGAACCTGAAGCTCACGTTCCATCTGGCGCCGCCCGTCCTGTTTGGACGCGATGCGTCCGGGCGAGCCAGAAAGCGTGCCTTCGGCGCGTTTGCGGAACGGGTGTGGCCGCTGCTGGCTCGCCTGAAATGGCTGCGCAGCACACCCTTCAACCCCTTTGGCTACAGTGCCGAGCGCCGCATGGAACGAAAGTTGATTCAGCAGTACGAGCACGACATGTCGGAAGTTCTGGCGGACCCGGATCGCAACATTGACGCCGCCATCGCCCTCGCCGAACTGCCACTGGAGGTGCGCGGATTTGGCCCGGTTAAGGAAGCCAATGCGCGCAAGGCTGCGGAGCGTCGGCAAGCGCTGCTGCAATCCTTCAGGGCCGGCGCAGCCGCGGCCAGAAGTACCGCCGCCGAATAGCACCCCTGCCGCGTGCGACGCTGAACGATGCCGTCTCGGCCCCGTGCTGGGCCGGAGTGACAAAATTGGACATTCCACGGCGCTGCACATATGCCCATCCGACACGGCGGATCCGGCATCGGGTCAGGGGCGCATGATGAGCGAGTTGTGGATGGGCAGACGCGAATGGCGGTAGGACTGTTTGACAGCGGGCTGGGCGGCTTGACCGTCTACAAGGCCGTGGCACAGCGACTTCCCGATGTGCCCATCGTCTATCTTGGCGACAACGCGCACACGCCATACGGAGTTCGCGACTTCGACGAAATTTACGAGTTGACCACCAAAGGGGTGTCGCGGCTGTTCCAAGCTGGTTGCGACCTGGCCGTCCTCGCATGCAACACTGCGTCTTCAGCCGCGCTCAGGCGGATCCAGGAAGACTGGGTTCCGCCGGACAAGCGCGTGCTCGGCGTGTTCGTGCCGCTGATCGAGGCCCTTACCGAACGGCAATGGGGCGACAATTCGCCGCCCCGCGAAGTCGAACTGAAGAATGTGGCGCTCTTTGCGACGCCTGCCACGGTCAGGAGCCGCGCGTTCCAGCGCGAGCTGGCATTCCGTGCGATCGGCGTTGACGTGGAAACTCAAGCCTGCGCAGGCGTTGTCGATGCCATCGAAGAGGGTGACCTGATCCTGGCTGGTGCGCTTGTGCGGAGCCATGTCGAGGCGCTGAGGCGGAAGATGCCAAAGCCGGAGGCCGCGGTTCTGGGATGCACCCATTACCCGATCGTGGAGGAAGAATTCCGGGCCGCGTTGGGGCCTGACGTCAAGGTGTACAGCCAGCCGGCCCTTGTGGCCGACAGCTTGGCCGACTATCTGGAGCGGCATCCCGAAATGCGCGGCACTGGCGAAACCCCCATGTTCCTGACGACAGGCGACCCGCAGCGCGTTACCGATCAGGCAACCCGGTTCCTCCGACGGAAGACGGAGTTTCACGCTGCGTGATTGCCGCGCGACCCCTGTCGCGCTAGACATCCATGATTTTCCGAAGGAGGGCCCGGATGCCCCATGACGTCGCCATTCTTGGTGCCAGCGGATATACAGGCGCCGAACTCGTTCGGTTGATCTCGACTCATCCGTCGATCCGGATCGCTGCGTTGACCGGAGACCGGAAAGCGGGCCAACCGATGTCATCGGTGTTTCCGCATCTTGGTCACATGAAGCTGCCTGACCTGGTCGCCATCGATCAAGTGGATTGGTCAGGAATTGACCTGGCGTTCTGCGCGCTTCCGCACGCGACAAGCCAAGCGGTCATCCCAGCCGTTCCCAAGCGCGTGAAGGTCGTCGACCTTTCCGCTGACTTTCGGCTGCGTGACCCCGACGATTACGCAGCGTGGTACGGCAAGCCCCATGCGGCAATGGATCTGCAGGAAGAGGCGGTTTACGGGCTGACCGAGTTCTACAGGGAAGACATCCGGTCGGCGCGGCTTGTCGCGGGCACTGGCTGCAACGCGGCAGTCGGCCTGTACGGTTTGCGGCCTCTCTTCATGGAGAAGTGCATAGATTTCAACGACATATCTCTGGACTTGAAGGCATCTGTTTCCGGCGCGGGGCGGTCGCTGAAGGAACACCTGCTGATGGCCGAAATGGAAGACAACGTGATGCCGTATTCAGTGGGCGGCACTCACCGGCATCTCGGGGAATTCGACCAGGAACTGGCAAAGCTGGCAGACGGCGGGCCCAAAATCACGCTGACGCCGCACCTTCTGCCCTCCACGCGGGGAATAGTCATGACCTGCTACGTGAAAGGCGTGCCCGAACAGATCCATGCGGCACTGAGCAAGGTCTACAGCGACGAGGTCTTCATCCATGTCCTGCCGTTCGGCCAGGTTCCGCAGATGAAGCATGTGCGGGCCTCGAACTTCTGCCACATTGGCGTGGCGGGAGACCGGCGTGAGCGGGTCGCGACCGTGATCGTCGTACTTGACAACCTGACAAAGGGATCGAGCGGACAGGCGATCCAGAACGCGAACCTGATGCTTGGCGAAGATGAGACAGCCGGGCTCATGGCCGCGCCCGTATATCCGTGAAACGTCGGCTCCCTTGGGTGCCGCCTGCGGAACTTCTGCAGTTGCGGTTCGACCTGCTGCCACTGCATCCTGGATCAAGAATCAAGGATGCAACTGCGTGCGGTCGATCCTGCATGAAGTCGCCGAGCCAAACTGTCGGCCATTGGATCAGGATTCATCAATCACGTCTCTCGCACGGATGGAGCGGATGATAGGCCTGAAGAAGCGGCGGCGCATACAGGTCCTTGCACTGGCGGGCGCTTGCCTTGTCGGCATGCTGTTCGTGCTGTGGTTCTTGCCAAAGGATGCGTTTCAGTTCTTTCGGTCCCCGAGCGAAGTTCTGGCCTCACCGCCCGCGGAGGAAGAGTATTTCCAGCTGGGCGGGCTGGTGAAGGACGGCTCGATGACCGGAGTTGACGGCGTGCGGTTCTCCTTCGTGGTCACCGACGGTGCAGCGGACGTTCCCGTGACATATGTCGGAGGAGATCCGGCACCGGACCTGTTCGGAGAGGGGCAGGGCACCATAGCAAAGGGATATTACGTGGACGGCGTGTTTCTGGCCCATGACCTCCTCGCAAAGCACGACGAGACCTACATGCCCGTGGAAGTGATTGATGCCTTAAAGGAACAAGGCGTATACCGGAAGCCGGAAAGCTAGATTCAGAACAGGCGCCAAGGGGAAATTCTTGTGCCGGGACGGCAATACATCGCGTCCTGTGGAGGTTTTCGCCATGGACCGGACAGATGGTTCATTGCCTCGAGCGGACATGCGGCACGTCACTGACAGGCTTAGCCGGATGGCTTGCTCTTCCGAAGCGCACGGCCAGATGCATCTTGACAACCGAAGCACCCGGTCCGAATTTCCGATTGTTGTGCGAACGCTGACTTGGCAATCGTGCGAGACCACGAATGGGCTCGCGATGTTACAGGCTCCCTTCCGCCGATCGGTCCTTGCAATCCTGCTTGGTATGACTGTCGCACTTTCAGCGGGCGCTCTTGTTCCGAACAAGGCCACGGCTCAGGACGCTAAGTCGATCCTGCGGGCGACCTTCGACAACTGGCGCGCAGACAGCAGCCATACGACGATATCGATGACGATCATACGCGCCTCGGGTACGCGCAACCTGACGATGAAAAGCTGGACGCAGGGCGAAAAGAAGGCACTTGTCCGTTTCACCGCACCGGCCCGCGCCGCTGGCAATGCGACCCTGCAGGTCGGCAATTCGACCCATGTCTTCAATCCAAAGCTCAACCAGGTCATCAAGCTGCCCGCCAGTGCCTTGTCGCAAAGCTGGATGGGTTCGGATTTCTCCTATGACGATCTGGCCCGGTCGGACAAGGTGATCGACGATTACACTCATACGCTGAAGGGCATGGTGAACGTAACGGGCGGCCGGGCGCATGTGATTGAATCGGTTCCGAAACGGGGTGTTCCAGTGGTGTGGGGCAAACAAGTTCTGACGATCCGCACCGACGGCGTGTTGATGGAGGTCGAATATTACGATCAGGTGGGCAAACGCGTCAGGGTCATGACGACCGACCGTGTCGGCAGCATCGGCGGACGCCCTTATCCTGTCGTGATGACCATGCGGACGGATGCAAAGCCCGGGCAGGTCACGCGCATTACCACTGAATCGGCCGAATTCGACATCCCCATCCCCGCATACCTGTTCACCAAGTCCAACCTTCAAAATCCACGGGACTGACCCTTGATAGCCGCGCTCGCCTGGCGAAATATCTGGCGCCAACCAATCCGAACCTCGCTGTCGGTCGTCGGCATGGCGTTCACGTCTATGCTTCTGGTGTTCATGCTGTCCCTTCAACTCGCGGCCTACGACACGATGAAGTCCAGCATGCTGCGCATCGCAGACGGTTTCGGCCAGTTTCAGATCGAGGGCTACAAGGACGACCCCGAGATGGACAAGGTCATTGCCGACCCGGCGGCGCTCTTGGCCGACCTTGAGCGTGTTCCCGGTGTCACGGTGGCAACGGCCCGCGGAACCGGATTCGGGCTATTGGCGAGCGGAGAGCGCAGCTTTGCTGTCGCTATCCTCGGGATCGACCCGGCACGTGAGCCGGATGTTTCTACCTTGTCCGGTCTGGTCGAGCAGGGCCGCAGCCTCACGCCCGAAGACGACGACGCGATTGTGCTGGGCGACGGACTGGCGCGCAATCTGCGGCTGGGTCTTGGCGACTACGTCGCGCTGTTGGGTTCGGGACGCGATGGCTCGGTGGCCGTCGACGTTCTGGAGGTGGTCGGGATATTCAAGTCCAAGGTGCCCGAGCTTGACCGTGCCTTTGCGCAGATGCCGCTCGCGCGGTTTTCCGAGACCTTTCTGATGGCCGGCGGCGTCCATGCCATTGCGGTTGCCGGAGAGGAACTGCCCGACGTGGTGCGAGCCGAGCGCGAGTTGCGGGCAGTGGCCGCGCGCCACGGGGTGGTGTATCTCAGCTGGGCCGAGCTGCGCCCCGATGTTGAAGAGGCCATCGCGGCCGACATGATCACCGCCTTGCTGATTTATGTCACGCTGGTGGTGGTCGTTGTCTTCATCACGCTCAACACGCTTTACATGTCGGTACTGGAGCGCACGCGCGAGTTCGGGGTGCTTCTGGCAATTGGGATGAAACGGCGCTGGATCGGTCGCATGGTCTGGATGGAAATGATCTTTCTTTCGCTTTTTGGCAACGGGCTGGGCATCCTGCTTGGCATGATCCTGACCTATTGGGTGCAGCAGGTCGGCATCGGCATTGAAGGTTTGTCCGAGATTTATGAATCTTGGGGAATGCCGGCACGGTTCTATCCGGCGATGACACCGTTTCGCGTTCTGTTCGGGCCATTTGCGATTGTTCTTTCCATCGCGGTTCTGGGCATCGTGCCCTATCGCCGCGTCCTGGGGCTGGAACCTGTGAAGGCGATGGCATCATGATCGACGGCCTCAAGACCATGCTGCCGCTCGCCTGGCGCAACCTGTGGCGGAACCCGCGTCGCACCGGCATCACGCTGATCGTCGTTGCCATCGGGCTGTGGTCGATTCTGTTCTTCAATGCATTCATGACTGCCTGGGCCAAAAGCTCGAAGGAAACGACACTTCAACTTCTTCTCGGGTCAGGACAGATCCATGCCGAAGGTTTCATGGACGATCCTTCAATTGAGACGCTCATGGACCCGCCCGACCAGGACCTTGCCTCGGCGCTGGATGCACCCGCGGTCGCCGACTGGACAACCCGCGTTGTCGTGCCGGGGGTGGTTCAAAGCGAGTACAAGACCTTGCCTGCAACGATCGTCGGCGTCGACCCTGTGGCAGAGGCACGGATTTCGTCGATCCCAGACAGGATCGCCGAGGGGCGATATCTGTCCGGCAGCGATGACGACTCGGTCGTCTTGGGGCTGCATATGGTCGAGCGGCTGAAGACCGGACTCGGTCGCCGCGTGATCCTGATGTCGCAGAACGCGGAAGGCGCGATGTCCGAACAGAGCTTCGACGTGGTCGGAATCTACGACGCCGACAAGGCGACTGAAGACCTTTACGTCTTCACAGGACGCGCTGCGTCGCAGAGGTTTCTTGGCCTAGAGGGCGAAATCGCCCAGGTCGTCTTCGTTCTGCAGGAGGATACGGCATTGGAGGACGCCGTGGCGGCGCTGGCCGACGCGGCACCCGCCCTTGACGTCCGCGGCTGGAAGGAACTCAACCTGTTCCTGGCCTCGATGGACAGCTACATGGGTGTCTTCGTCCAGGTCTGGCTCGGCATCGTTTTTTCGCTGATGGCGATCGGCATCGTCAACACCCAGCTGATGGCGGTCTTTGAACGCACGCAGGAATTCGGGCTGCTGCGCGCGCTTGGAATGAAACCGCGCCGAGTTCTTTTCATGGTCACCATCGAAAACGCACTGCTGATCGGCACCGGGGTGCTTTTGGGCATGGTGCTGGCAGCCGTGACCATCTGGTCGCTCAGCGACGGCATCGATTTCTCGGCTTTCGCACGGGCCATGGAGATGGTTCAGACTGGCGAGATCATCTACCTGGATTTCGAACCGGGCGCTTTCATCCTGTTCCCGGGACTGATCTGGCTTCTCGGCATATTGGTTACGCTCTGGCCCGCGCGACGGGCCTCGAGGTGCCGCCCGGTGGAAGCCATGCGGCGAGAGACCTAGAAGGGAACGAAGCATGCCACCGATCGTCACCTGCCGCGGCCTGTCCAAGACATTCGGAAAGGGCGAACTTGCCGTGCACGCACTCAGGGATGCCGATCTGGACATCATGCCCGGCGACATTGCGACGCTGGCCGGGCCGTCCGGGTCGGGCAAGACCACGCTTCTCAACATGATCGGCGCCCTTGACGAGCCGACCTCAGGTGAGGTGTCCGTAGACGGGCAGCCGCTGAGCGGGCTTTCCAGGTCCCAGCTATCGGACCTGAGGCTGTCGAAGATCGGTTTTGTCTTCCAGTCGTACAACCTTATCCCGGTCCTGTCGGCGCGCGAGAACATCGAATTCGTGCTGCAGCTGCAGGGCGTGTCCGCTGCGGAACGCCGCGACCGAGCGATGAATGCGATCAAGGAGGTCGGACTGTCCGGCATGGAAGACCGCCGTCCAGGCAAGATGTCGGGCGGACAGCAGCAACGGGTGGCCGTCGCCCGCGCGCTGGTGTCGCGGCCGAAAATCGTTCTTGCCGATGAGCCCACGGCCAACCTCGATTCAAAGAATGCGCTTGAGCTTGTCGACCTGATGCGCAACCTCAATCGCGAGCACGGTACGACCTTTCTGATCGGAACCCACGACATCAGGGTGATGGAGCACTCAATGCGTCACATCGAAATGGTGGATGGCAGGATCGACAGCGATGCGCGCAGCAGCGGCTAGTGCGGTTCTCCTTGCCGCAATCATCGCATTGCCGGTCGAAGCCGATGACTTTCGCGTACGGACCGAAGCTGGGCTGACGTGGAGCAACGCGGATGCAACAGGTCTGGAGGCTGACCTGGGCTATTCTCACACCCGGGCGCTGACCGTGGCCGCGCGCCTAATGTGGGACAAGTTCGAGGGACCCATTCGCTTTGAGGTTCACACGCAGTTCAAGGCTGCGCATGGCAGCCAGATTGCCCTGGCATCAGAGCTGATGCCTGCCGAGGGCCCGCCACGGACATTGCTGGATCTGAGTGGCGAATGGTCGCACGATCCGGATCAGACCGTGGTCGGCGCCATCGACCGTGCCTCGGTCGCCTTCACCGGCGACAACCTGGTCCTGAAGGCGGGGCGGCAAGCCATCACGTGGGGCAGCGGGCTGTTCTTTCACCCCTCCGACATCGTGGCGCCGTTTTCGCCCGATGCGGTCGACACCAGCTACAAGCCCGGCGTCGACATGCTCTACGCTCAATACCTTTTCGACAATGGCGCCGACATCCAGGCCATTTCCGTCCCGCGCGCCGAAACGTACGGAGGGTCAGTCGCATTGGACCAGAGCACCTTGGCAATCCGCGGCAGCACGACTCTGGGCAGCCTCGACGGTGCGCTTCTCTATGCCCGCGACCGGGGTGACATGGTGGCGGGGCTGAACCTGAGCGGGCCATTGGGTGGCGCGTCCTGGAACGCAGAGTATGTCCATTGGCGGCTGGCAGATGGCACGACGCACCCGTCCTGGCTCTTCAACATCACGAACTTCGGCACTTTGGGGGATTGGAACGCGTCCTACTTCGCGGAGTATTTTCACAACGGCTTCGGCGTGGATGCCTCGGTACCATTGGACGCCCTGCCAGCAAGCCTGGCAAAGCGGATGTCCACCGGACAGGTCTTCTTCGGCGGGCAGAATTTTCTGGCACCCGGGGGCCGGTTTCAGGTGACAGCTGATCTCTCGATCAGCCCCAGCGCAATCATCAGCCTGGATGACGGCAGCAAGCTTGCCACGATCGGCGTCAACTACGCGCTCGGCGACAACACCGATTTGGCTTTCGACTATTTCAACCCGCTCGGTGCTGACGGTTCAGAGTTTGGCGGCCGCGAAACGTCAGCCGGATCGGGTGTTTTTGCAGGCCCTTCGCGATCGGCGACACTGCGCCTCATTCATTTCTTCTGATGTCATTCGGACGGGTCGCGCAACATCTGCGATCCAAGAACGTGAATTTTCGGCTTGCATCTGTCGTCTGTCAGCTTACACATGGCCATGATCAAGACCTTCGCGAACAAGCAACTGAAGTCCCTCTGGGAAACGGGCAGGTCGAAGATCGACTCGCGAATGCATGATCGGATCCTGCGGCGGCTGGACGCCCTTGATGCCGCGACGGTGCCAGAGGACATGAATGTGCCTGGATTCGACTTCCATGCGTTGCGAGGTCACACGCCAACCCGCTTCACGGTCCATGTGAATGGACCGTGGTGCATCACGTTCGAGTTCAGCGACGGAGACGCCTATTCCCTGGACTACGAGCAATATCACTAGGAGGGGAGAATGAGTTATAATCCTGACCGCTGCCCGACGCATCCAGGCGAACTGCTCCGTGAGGACGTGATCCCCGCAACCGGGAAACCGAAAGCCGAAATCGCGCGGATGCTCGGGATTTCGCGCCAGCATCTGCACGACATCCTGGGCGAGCGGAAACCCGTCAGCCCCGAGGTTGCCGTTCGCCTTGCCAAGCTGTTCGGAAACGCGCCGCTGTTCTGGATAAGGATGCAGGGCGCTTACGATGCATGGCACGCGTCCCGCAATGTCAATGTCTCGGCTGTACCGACACTGAACGCCGACGCCGGGAACACCGCCACGGTCTGAAGTTCAAGCCCGCCGTTCTGCCCACTGAGCGCCCGGCCCCGACATGGCAACCGAGGGACCGATCCGCCGTCTGCGCCTTGCCCGAGGTCTTCAGGCGGCGGATCCATGTCGAGGCACACGCTTGTGCGAGCGGTCATGTCACCAACATCGCCGCAGCCTGCATAGCGCCCGTGACCCAGACGTCAAAGGAGCCGCATACGAATGAACGATGAGGGAGAACTACTGATAGCTTTCAAGGATGCTTGGCTGCAATTGATCAAGGACTCCTCGGAGTGGGACGCGAACCAGCCTCAGAATGGGTTTGGGCCCAAGACGCCTGAGTTCATATATCGTCCAAGTGGGAACCAGTTCGGTCTCGATGTCTGGCACCATCCGGAATTCCTGTCGGTGCGAGACCGAGGTGGAATCAAGCCGGGTCACCTTTCCGCACTGGATGAAGCGAGTCTCAAGGCTTCCTTTCCAAATTGGATCTGTCCGAAAAGGCACGAAGTGGGGAGCTTGTATCTCAATGCGGCAGCGCCGAAGATCGACATGTCCGCGGACTTTGCCGTTGAACAGATGCGTGTCGAAGAAGGAATGAAGATTGCTCGCCGCGCCCTGGATCACGCCGAGGCGGCCATTTTGCGGCTCGCCAGGATCAGCAAATGACTCCATGGGTCGATTGACACATCGTGGCCGCTCTTTTTGGGCGAACGGAATGCATGGCAGGGGAACCCGACATGCGCACGATCACGGGCTTGAGCCTCGACCTCTAACGTGCTTCACCGCCGCCAATCACCCATCCTCTCCCGCGCAAGCGCCAGGAAGAAGTGCCAATGCCTCGGCCCTGGATCAGAACATTTTGGGAATTTGCTGGCCTCCTCGGGTAGTGCGCCACCGCGAAATCCGATAGTCCCTTTGCAGGAGCGGAGATTACGATGCCGACGCGGCTGCAGGAACGAGCGATGAGCTTTCTGGACGCCAATCCGGTGTTCACGCGGGACAAGTTCGCCGCAGCCATGGACCTGCCCAAGGGTTCGGCACCCGTCGGCCGTTTTCTTGGGCGGCAGGTTGCGGTCGAACGGCTCACGCGACTCTGGCAAGAGGTTTACGCCACTCTTCCGAACCGCAAGGCGCCAGGGCGCCCGATGTTGCCAACTATGCCGAATTCGGCATAGCTTGCATTCCCGCAGCGATCTGCCTCGCCATGTTGCCGCACTGACGGCGCTCAAGCACGAAGGGTCCTGACTCGCGTCAGAGTCCTGCGGCCTTGGTCAGGTTTATGCGGAACCGATCACGCCGAAACGGATCTGGACCGCGATTTGGAGGATCTGCCAAGCGAGCGGCAATGGCGCGAGTGGATGCACCGGATCAAGGCCGTGCTGTTCGCCAGCACTTCGCCCGTTGGGCGGGAAGATCTGGCGCGCGACGTGGTGCAGGGAGCCTTAGTCGACCTGCTGGTCGAGGATCTCACCGCCGATCTGGAGAGGCGCTCCATTGTGGCCCAATGGGCTCGAAGCCGCATACTTGGCCACAAATCAAACCCAAGGTGAACAAAATGGGTGCTTGACGTGCCCGTGTCCGGTTTCAAGGGAGTTTCCCACTGCATGGGAGGATGCAATGGAGAATTCCACACCGTCTGTCGCTGCGGCCTGGAGCCTGTCGCTTGATGATCTGCTGTTTGTTCGCAGCTTGCGGACGGCCCACAGAATGATCTCGCCCCTGAAATGCGCCGCTTGAAGTCATGGGTCTTGGGAGGGTCTCCAAAAGCACAGCCTGTCAGAGGTCTCCAACTGCCGGTGCCTTGCTCACAATGACAGCTGTGAGCAAGTTTTTGCAACAGGGCCCAATTGCGTCCTCGACCCGCTCGACGGCCGCGTGGACGTACCAACCTGCTGCACGCCGCGTTATCTTTCGGCATCGAGGAAAGAAGACGTCTCGACGGGGCCAATTTCAGATGCACCGAAAGTCCAGTGATCGTCTTCCAGGGAGAACGGAATTCTCCCGAATTTTCTGCTCTCAGCCCTGGGCGCGTTCCTGGGTGTCGTCCTCAATCAGTCCGTTCAGGAGCACATTGGCAATCTCGGAGGCGATGTACTCGGCATTCACCGGGTCCGAATCCTCGAGCTCGAGAAAGAATCTTACCTGCTTGCCCATGACGGCATAGTATTCCGTCACCGCCCAAATGTGGAACAGCAGCAAAACCGGATCGACAGGACGTACACGTCCGTCGGCGATCCAGCCCTCGATCAGCGAGGCGGAGCGCCGAACGTCTTCGCGCGACCGTATCCAGTGATCCTGCAACATGCCCGCGTCGCGCATGACCTCGTTTGCGAACAGTTTCACCTTGTTGGGATGTTCGAGCGAGAAGCGGACCTTGCGGACGATGTAGTCCCTCAGCACGGATTCGGGATCCCGGCTGACAGCGCTTCCGTCGAACAGATCGGCCCAGATCCCGATGATCTGGTCGATGACGTCTTGGTAGAGTTCTTCCTTGCCGCTGATGTGGTAGTGAAGCTTGGTCTTGGTCAGACCCGCGCGATCGGCAATGGCTTGGGTAGTGGTGCCACGCAGGCCGTGTTCGGCGAATTCCGCAATCGCGGCCTCTCGAATCTTTTCGTTGAGGGCCTCACGTTTTTGGGCGAAGTCTGAACGTGATTTCATGTGCTGACCGGGCAAATGGCCGTCGCGTCGACCGGAGTGATGTCGGTGGGCATCATCGCCGCGACTTCGGCTACGTTGGCGTTCGACGGTTCGGTTCTTGTGAGCATCTTCCCTACCCGGTTGAAACGTGGGAATTCAGACAGTCCCCGAGAGCATCGTACCAACATGAAGACGCCTCTCATTTTGTCTCTGGCTCCTGCCAGAGCCGGGCCATCCCCGGCGTCAAACGAGAATTCGCTGGTCCGCGCTATAGTCCGGCCCGCGCAATCGAGCAAGTCACTGAAGCCAAGCGACGGGAAAGCAAAGTCGCTTTGCCCTGTGCAGGCGGATTTGCCTGCAAACCGCAATTCGCTCATGGCGTAACGGGAATGCGCCGCAAAGCCCTTTCGACGCGTTCGAGAAAACTGGTACGGTCTTTCTCGGTCGAGTTGTTCATGTCATAGAGTTGGAGCCAGATCACCCTGCAATTTGGCGAGAACAGCGGGCGCAGGCCCTTGGTCCACAAGCTGCGTCCGGGATCGCGTATCAGGCGGATCCACCACCAGGGCGAACCGGATGTGGTGATCCCGGCAAAGAGCCGGATATGCCCGAGTTTCCCCTTGGTGCGCTTGAACCGGGCATCGGCCACTTCAAACGCAATACCGGGAAGCCACACCCTCTCGAGCCAGCCCTTCAGCATAGCCGGAGGGCCGTAGTACCAGGTCGGGTAGATCACCAGCAGCCCCTCGGCCCATTTCAGGTCGTCGACGTGATCGGGGTGCTTGTCGATGATGGTCCGGGTGTGCGGCAGGTAGTCGGACCATTCCTGCTCGCTCAGGACCGGCTCGAATCCCTCTCGGTAGAGATCGCGCACGCGCACCTCATGGCCTGCCGCACGCAAGGTGCGGCAGGCGGTGTCGAATAGGGCAGCGCCAAAGCTCTCACGACTTGGGTGACAAAAGACCACAAGCAGTCGCATGGCTCCGCGCACCTATGGCTTGAGGTCCATTCCGACCATCTTGTTCACGAACCGGTCGGTCGCGACCATTTCTACATCAACCGATCCGGCTTCGATGATCCCGGCCTCCACGGCAAGGTCGTGAAAGGCCCTGACCCTCTGCAGGTCGATCGCGCCGATTCCGGCCTCGAGCTGGTAGCCGCTGTCAATGATCCCGAGCGCCTTCATCTGCGCGACCTCGGCGGCAAGCTTTTCGGGTGTCTGATCCGGATTCGCTTCGATGATGGCTGCGTTGCCGACGGAATTGTCGCCGTAAAGGTAGTTGTACCAGCCGATGGTTGACGCATCGATGAAGCGCTGCACGAGGTCGGGGTTGTTCTCGACCAGCTCGACCCTTGTTTCGACGGTTGTCGAATAGGTGCTCCAGCCAAAGTCGGCCAGCACAAAGGTCTCCACCTCGGCCCCCGCGCTTGCCGCGTAGAGCGGCTCGGCCGTCGCGTAGCCCTGCTGCACCATCTTCTCGTCATTAAGGAATTCGGCGAGGTTGTAGCCGTAGGGACGAAGGCTCTCGTCCCTGAAGCCGTGCGCGGCCGTCATCCACTGCCAGAAACTGAACTGTCCGTCCTTGGAGATCAGGATCTTCGGCGCGTTCACCAGGTCTTCCCAGCCGCCATACTGGCCCTTGTGGGCGATCAGGACCTGCGGGTCCTTTTCGAAATAGGACGCTACGACGATCGTGGGTATTTCGTTGCGGACGTTATCGATCGACAGCAGCAGGTTGCCGGTCATCAGGAAATCGATCTTGCCGGCGGCCAGCAGCGGGCGGTTGTTCAACTGGGGACCACCCATCTGGATTTCCACATCCAGCCCGTGCTCCTCGTAGGTGCCGTCGGCCAGCGCCTGATAGAAGCCGCCATGGCCGCCTTGGGCTAGCCAGTTGGTTGCAAAGACGACCTTGTCGGCGGCGAAGGCACCGCTCGCGATCAGCGTTGCCGACAGCGCGGCAAATGTTCTTTTCATCATGGATTCATTCTCCTTTTTTGCATGACAATTTGGATTACGCCCTTTCCATTTCGGGCAGCCAGCCCCGGGTTTTTCCCGGATTCATCAAGCCGTGGGGATCGGCTTCCTTCTTGAATTCGATCTGGTCTGCGTCGATCTCCTTCATGCCTCCGTCTTCGATCGTGATCGCATGCGGATCGAATATCGTGCAGCCGTCGATCTCTTCCATTTCACGAATGATCTCGTAGATGCGGTTCCGGCTACGCCAGTTCACAAGCGGCAACGCAAAGACCTGGACCTCGCCGTCCATGCGCGCCATCTCGTGATGGAAAAGCACCTCGTCGCCATAGCGCTCCTTCTGGCGCACCACGAGATCGGCATTGAATGGGCGCGGATAGGCCACCTGCAAATAGGACCAGATGTCCGGTTCGAGCTTGAGCGCCTGCAGCGTGGTGTGGTTCCAGCCGCATTCCCAGGCCGGAGGCAGGTTGGCCGCCTCCATCCCGTGTAGGGACTTTGCAAGGCTGACGGAGCCCCAGAGGTCTTCCACGCGAGCCTGGAATTCCGGCATTGCATCCGGTGCCATCATCGCAAAGACCGCGTCCCTCTCGGCGGGAAAATGGTCGGTGAGCCGGCGATAGAAGCGGGCGAACCCGCGTTCGACGACCGTCAGGAGATAGGCGTCGAGACCCGCGTCCTGGGCCTGAACAGCGAAATCGAGCGCTGTGCGATAACCGTCGAAGAGCGCGATTGCATGAATCCAGTCGGTAGCCGGTGCTAGCGCATAGTCCATCTCGGTGATGATGCCGTTTGTTCCGTAGGCGTGCTGGGCCTTGAGGATGTCATTTCCGCGGAGTTCGATTATTCTGGGATCTTCCTCGACTGTAACGATGCGCAGGTAGGTGATGTTTCCGCCATCGCGCAGCATGCCGTGGCGCAGCGAGCCGATGCCGCCCGAGCCCCCGGCCACAAATCCCCCCATCGTGGCGATCCGCTTGGTCGAGGGAAACATGGTCAGCATCTGTCCGGTCCGGGCCACTTCGTTCTCAACCTGCCCGATACGGGCGCCTGCCTCGCAGATCACGCGTCCGTCGGTGATCTCGCGAATGGCCGACAGGCCGGTGATCTCCAAAATCACGCCGCCGTCGATTGGAACGCACTGCCCGTAGTTGCCGGTGCCGCCGCCCCGGATGGTCAACGGAATCCGGTGCCGGGCAACCGATCCGGCAATTGTCCTGACTTCCTCTTCGGTCCGTGGGCGCACCAGCAACTGGCCAAGGCAGTGATCGAGCTGCTCCTTGAGGATCGGCGAATACCAGTAGTAGTCACGAGATTTCTTTTGCAGCAGCCCATCGTCGTCATGGCATGGGATGCTCCCGATGTCGTCTCGGAATGCCGTCAGTTGCTCAACCGTTGCTCTCATGCTGCCGCCCTGTCGTCTTGCCCAATCTCGCCCGTCCGCACCACCAGTCGTCGGGCATGCGGGCTGCGCAGCGCCTCGTTCCAATCGTGCCCTTCGATCAGCAGGAAATCCGCCCGCGCACCAACCGCGAGTTCCGGCCGATCCAGCCCCATCGCCTCGGCGGGTCCGATGGTTATTGCATCCAGCCATCCCGCCGGATCCAACTGCGCCGAAACCGACGCCAGCCGCAGAACTTCGATCGCATCGTAGCTGCCGAAGGGATAGAACGGGTCGGCGACGTTGTCCGATCCGAACAGGATGGATACCCCGGCGGCACGCATCTCGTGCACGGGTGCAAGTCCGCGCATCCGTGGGGTCCGGTCGCAGGAACTGTCCTGCAACCATAGATTGGCGGTAGGCAGCACAGCCAAAGCGACACCGGCTTCCGCAGCTGCGTCGGCCGTGCGTGCGACTTCCCGTTCAGGCCGGATCGACAGCGAGCAGGCATGGCCGCAGAGGACTCGACCCGCATGCCGGTGCCTAGCTGTCAAGGCCACGATGCGGTCAAAGGCATCCGCCTCCGCCTCCAGTCCCTCATCGACGTGAAAGTCGAGACGCAGGCCATGTCTTGCGGCCAGCGCGAACACCCTTTCCAGCCACTCGTCGATCCGGGAATTTCGATACACGAAACACCCCAGGACCTCGCCGTCGCTGGCCACGCGTGCGGCGATACCCGGCCCGTGGTCCGGATCGCCCAGCAGATCGAGCGGTGTCAGCGAGGCCCGCTGCACACGGACACGGCTGCGCCAATCCTGCGCCATCTCGCCGAGCACGTGCCAAGCGAGCGGCACCTGCGGGGCGGACCAGTCCACGTGGCTGCGAAGCGCACATATTCCATTGTCGCTGGCCTCCTTCAGCGCTCGACCCATGCGGGAACGCAAATCCTTTTCGCTCCAGTTCGCGAGATCCGTTTCCATTGCGTCAATTGCGCCAAAAAGGCCGGGCTTGGCTGACTTGCAGCGTCCGGCGGTGAAGGTCTTGTCCAGGTGCACATGCGGGTCGACGGGCAGCGGGATGGCGACGTGGCGCGCCGGTTCCGGTCGCGGTTCCATCGCGGCTATGCGTCCCCGCTGCAGCCCGAGCGCAACCGTCCGGCCATTCAGAAGAACATGGCTGAATTCAGTGTTCACGACGGATCTCGCTTTCGTGCCAGTGTCCCAGAACCCGGTGCGAGGCCCAGCTGGTCAGGAGAAAGATCACGATGCCCAGCAAGGACACCAGAAAAAGCGCGGCGAACATCCGCGGGATTTCGCTGCGAAACGAGCTCTCGATGATCCGGCTGGCGAGCCCGGTGTGCTGGCCCGCCGTTCCGGCCACGAATTCGGCCACCACGGCGCCGATGAGCGCCAGTCCGCCGGCAACGCGGAGCGCGGCCATGAAATAGGGCAAGGCGGACGGTGCCAGAAGGTAGCGCAGCTTCTGCCACGGCGTTGCACGGTACATGGTGAAGAGGTCACGCAGGTTGTGATCGGCGGACCGAAGACCGACCACCGTGCTTGTCAGGATCGGGAAGAAGGCGACGATCCAGGCACAGATCAAGAGCGCGGCAAAGGTGCTGTCGACATAGATGAGAATGAGCGGCGCGATGGCTACGACCGGCGTGACCTGAAGGATCACGGCAAACGGGAAAAGGCTCAGTTCCACCGGTCGAGACAGGGCAAACAGTGCCCCGAGCAGGACGCCGCCGACAATCGCCAGAGCAAGCGAGAGAAAGGTCAACTTCACCGTGAACCACGACGATGCCATCAACGATGCGAAGTCCCTTACCAAGGTCTCGGCAATCAGGCTCGGGGCCGGGATCAGGTACTTGGGAATCTCGTGATACCGGACCAGAATTTCCCAGAGGCAGATGGCGACGACCAGCAGCGTGACCGGCATGACCCAGCTAAGGATTCTCTCGCGCCTTGCGCGGCGCAGATGCCCGATGTTGATCGGAGCACCGGTGTCTTCCTGGACATCGCGGATTCGGTCAGTGGTCGATTTCGTCGACATGAAGCGTGCCTTTCAGTGTTTCCGATACGCGCCGGGTTTCGTCGGTGAATTCGATCGACATGCGATAGTCCTCGCTGCGCGGCCAAGGGGCATTCAGAGGCATGTCTGCCACCAAGCGCCCGGGGCGCGCCGCCATCACGATGACGCGGGTGGAGAGATAGACGCTCTCGAAGACCGAGTGCGTGACGAAGACCACGGTCAGTCCGTGGTCGTCGGACAATTGCATCAGGTCGTTGTTGAGCTTGGAGCGGGTCATCTCGTCGAGCGCGGCGAAGGGTTCGTCCATCAAGAGAATTCGTGGCCGGGAGACCAAGGCGCGGGCGATCGACACCCGCATTTTCATGCCCCCTGACAATTGTCGCGGATAGGAGTGTGCAAATCGCGAAAGGCCGACTTCCTTTAACGCCTCGCGCACCCTGGGTTCGCCATCGCTGCGCCTGACGCCGGCAAGCCGCAGCGGAAGGTAGACGTTGTCGAAGACCGATGCCCAAGGCTTCAGCGTGGGCTCCTGGAACACGAAGCCGAGATCGTGTTCGGCATCGCCCTTTGGCGGCGAGATCGTGATCTCGCCGGCTGTAAGCGGCAAGATTCCCGCGATCATCTTCAATGCTGTGGACTTTCCGCATCCCGAGGGCCCGAGGAAGGTGACGAATTCCCCCGCGCGGATGCCCAGGCTAAAGTTGTCGACCGCAAGCACGTCGCCGAACTCCTTGGAAACCCTGTCCATCGTGATGATCGGTTCACCGGTCATCCGGCGCCATCCGGGTCAGGGGCGGTATCGAGAAAGGAGAGCGGCAGGCGGTGAACCTCATCCAGCAGCGAAACCAGCTGCCGTGCAGCGTGATCAATCACCGTCCGGCCCTTGTCTGCCGTGGCGGCTGCTGCGTTGCCGCAGGCACCGGCGGCATTCATGTCCTGTGCCATCCAGCCGAGTTTTCCGGCCGGCGAAAGCCCGACATGGCTGTACGTACCGTCGATGTCGGCGACGGCGGGGCGGAAGTCGCGTGCATGATCCATCTGAACCAGCTCGCCATGCAGGGCAAGCATCACGCTGGTCTCCATGTCGCCGGCGTGAATGCCGAAGCGCTGCTCGTCTTCTGGAAACAGTCCGTCGGGCACTCCTTGAGCGAACCAGTTTGCAGCAAGGGTCAGCATCCGGTGCTTGACGCGCAGATCGCGCGCCACAATGTCCATGGGCGCGATCTGGCCGCCATGAGAATTCAGGATCACCAGCTTGCGCACGCCTGCAGCAGCGACGGAGTCGCCGATCTCCATCAGCATGGCAATGAACGTCTGAGCGGAAAAGGTCAGCGTGCCGGGCCATGCACTGTGCTCGTTGGACTTGCCCACGGGAAAGGTCGGGAGAAACAAGGCCGGCAAGTCTTCGGGAATCTGCGGTATGGCAGCGGCGATGATCCCGTCGAGTATCGTCTGGTCAACTGACAGCGGCAGGTGCGGTCCGTGCTGCTCGGTTGCGCCGATCGGCAGTACCGCAACGAGCCCCTCCCGATCCAGCGCCGCAAAGTCGCGTGCCGTAAAGTCAGCCCAGAACCGGTGCATCATTCCGTCCCTCCGACCGTTCGCAGAGGCCGCCCTAAAGAGGGACACTCGACCAATCTCAAGATCGAATTCCGGCCAATGCCGAATTGGCGATTGAGAGTCGCGACGCCTCCAGCCTCGCCGAAATGCTCGACCCCGAACCCTGCCTTCAGGCACCGGTGCACCGAGCCGATCCAGGAGCGCGTGATATGGTGTTCGTTGATCACGCTCACCTGAGGGCACTTGCGTGGCAGTGAATCCAGCAACCCTTCGATTCGCACACCGCCGCATCCGCTGAACTTCCGGTGTTTCTCCTGCACTTGGTTACCGGCAAGACATGGCACGACGTCAACCACCGGTACCGCAAGCGGCTTGACCGCAAGCCCGTCCTGCGGATGGGACACGTGGCAAGGGAGCGCGGTCGATTTGGACAACATAGAGGCGCAGCAGGCCGGCTGCCCGTCGACCTTTGGCACGGCGATCACGCGGTGCAGGTGGCTGGCGTCGTGGATCATCCTGCGTACCAGCCAAAGCCAGCGGTCTTGGATGAGCTTCAACCCTGCTCGAGACGGCACGCCTGAATAGTCCGTGACCTGTCGCATCGTGTCGCCACCTGGCCATGAAATCAGTTGATCAAACCAATAAATCGAAGCAAATGGTTTGTCAAACTTGCGACGTTTAAGTGTCTGCTCGCTGCAGCGAAATTCTGCTTGCCCGCAACTCGCATCAAGTCGTTTCTGGAACGTGGTCATCCGGACCGGCGCCGGATCCGAGGTTGCGGGACTGGCGGAGCAGAAACCAAGGAGGGAGGAAACTAAAAAGAAACGAAAAATCAAATGAATGAGAGGCGTCCTTACGGCAATTCGCAAGAACTATTCCCCGCCTTGACGCACGGGCGCGTCGGGACATTGCGACGGTCTTGGGATTTTCTTGTCGGGCCCGTGAATGCCCTGACGTATCGTGGCTTGAAGTCCCAGGTGGCGATACCGGATCCAGTCGGCCAGGCCCCAAAGTCGACGCCTCAACCAGGTCTGCGATTGGCCAGATACGTAACGTCGACGATGCCTGCGGCGCAGCAAGGCACTCCATTGATGAACCTTCGAAACGGGCAGGGCTAGCGTACTGGGCCGCTGGTCGACCTCATCAGCAGTTCGGGTGAAACAAGTTCCCCGCTTTCAGAGGCGCTTTCTTTGCTGATGAGCGTAACAATCAACCTGGCGGCCTTCGATCCGATGGTACGCGCCGGAATTCGGACAGTCGTCAGGCTTGGTTCGAAATCCTTGGACCCGTGGAAATCGCCGATCCCCGTAATCGTCACGTCCCCCGGTACCGAGACTCCAGCCCTCCTGAGTGCATGAAGAGCGCCCCAGGCAAGAACGTCATTGCCGCAGATGATCGCTGTAGGACGCCGCGGGAACGAGATCAGCCCGGCAACTTTCTCCTTCGCGGCCGAAACGCTGTACGGCGTCTCCAATCGCCAGCTCTCCGCGATCTTCAGCCCTCGGGCGGCGAGCGCATCCTCGACGCCGGACAGCCGCTGCAATGCGCGGTCATTTCCTGAAATCGGCGGAAAAACCGCAGCGATCGAACGA
This sequence comes from Silicimonas sp., assembly GCA_022820365.1. Taxonomy (GTDB): domain Bacteria; phylum Pseudomonadota; class Alphaproteobacteria; order Rhodobacterales; family Rhodobacteraceae; genus JAJEFO01. The sequence goes on along the minus strand of JAJEFO010000122.1, from coordinate 89,440 downwards.
TGGCCAAGGCGCACCACATGCTCGCCAATCAGGTGGCCAGCCAGGTAATTGTCGGATCCGACGCAGGGCATCGGGGCGTCGTCCGAGTAGTTCCAGAGCAAGACCGTCGGCGTGTTCTGCTGCTGCAGCAGGCCATATGTATCGTCTGAGTGCTCCAGGCCAATCAAGGCCATGCCGTCCACCCGGTGCTCGAGCATCTTCCGGGCTATCGCGTATTCGCGTTCCAGCCGATAGCCGTGCGACGCCAGCAGGATCGTGAATCCCTGTTCCTCCACGTTTTCGGAAAAGCTCTGGATCAATTCGGCAAAAATTGCATGATCAACTGTCGGCACGATCAGGCCGATCGTGCCGCCGCGAATGCCGTGGATTGTCTGGGCGGCACGATTGCGGATGTAGCCTAGCCGCCGCACCGCGACATCGATCTTCTTGCGAGTCGCCGCTTTGACCAATTCGGGATGGTTGAAGCTGCGCGACACAGTCGAAGCAGATACGCGTGCGGCCTTGGCAACAGCAATGATGTCGGCCTTTTTCTCTTTCATATCATTGTGTTGTCTAGCAGATCACGGTCAAAAATGAAAACATTTGCAAAACTATTTTCATCACGTAGTCTGATCTGTCAACCGCCATGGAAGACAAAGGGCGCCCGAATTGGAATTTCTGGCTTACTTCGGGGATGTGTTCACGCCGATCAATTTCGGCTTGTTGCTTATCGGCACGATTGGAGGGTTGATTCTGGGTGCGACGCCCGGGCTCTCGCCGACGATGGCGGTGGCGCTCTTGATACCCTTCACCTTCAAGCTGGAACCGGCACAGGGGCTGATCCTTTTGGGCGCGGCTTACACGTCCACCGTCGCGGGCGGCGCGGTCAGCGCGATCCTGCTGAAGATCCCGGGTGCGCCGGCCAATATCGCTACGACGCTTGACGGCCACGCAATGGCCAAGAAAGGGCAAGGTGCACGTGCGCTGCAGTTGTCGTTCCTGGCTTCTGCGGTGGGTGGCGTGTTTGGCGTGCTCCTGTTGATATTCCTCACTCCGGTCCTGGCGCAATGGGCTCTGGCTTTCGGCCCATCGCACCTCTTTTGGCTGGCGATCCTGGGTGTAACCGTGATCGGCTCGCTCGATTCCAGTTCTGTCGTGAAGGGCTTGCTGTCCGGCTGTATCGGGCTTTGGCTCGCCACCGTCGGGTTCGACGACATTATGGGTGCGCAGCGGTTCATTTTTCACGATGCCGTATCGGGCGGGATCAACGTGATTCCGGCGCTGATTGGTCTTTTTGCGATCCCGCAGGTGATCAGCATGTTCGCGGGCGGGCGACGATCGCTCGATGCCGAAATCCTGACCGTCGAACGCCACCCGATCTCCAAGGCCTTCAGCGAGGTGTTCTCGCGTCTGCGCGCGTTGTCTATCGGCACGGTCACAGGTTCGATCATCGGTCTTATCCCGGGAGTAGGCGGACAGATCGCCGGGCTGGTCGCGTATGACCAGTCCAAGAAAATGAGTCCGGAACGCGACAAGTTCGGAACCGGCCATCCCGAAGGCGTGATCGCGGCAGAGAGTGCCAACAACGCCATGGTCGGGCCCAGCCTCGTCCCGCTTCTGACGCTGTCGATTCCTGGCTCCCCCACAGCGGCGGTGCTGCTGGGGGGTCTCCTGATCCATGGCATTTTCCCTGGTTCGGACCTTTTCGACAATCATCCCGACGTGGCCTGGACTTTCATTAACTCGATGCTGATTGGACAGATCTTGATGTGCATTTTCGGCCTCTATGTTGCAGGGCTGGCAGCGCGCGTTGCACAGGTGCCGAACGCGATAATGGCCGCGGTGGTACTGGGCTTGGCCGTGTTCGGTAGCTATTCCGTGCAGCATTCGATGGGCGACGTTTATGTCATGGCCGCCCTTGGAACCGGCATGTATTTCCTTGAACGCTTCGGCTTTTCGGCGGCCCCGCTGGTTCTGGGTCTGATCCTGGGACCGATCGCCGAAGCAAATTTCGTGCAAGGTTCAATGATCGCCAATGCGACATCGAGTATCGGCAGCTACTTCTTCACAGGGCCGCTGAACATTGCGCTGATCGCCGTCGCGGTCGCCTCGATCGGCTATTCGGTCTGGCTGGAACTGCGCCAGCGCCGTCACACGGCGAAGGAGGAGGCCGTGGCCAAGAAAGGGGCGATCTCATGACCGATCTGCCGCGCATGCAGCACATTTTCGCCAGCGGGCTGGTTTCTGCAGTCGGCGTTTCCGTCGCTTACATCAGCTACACTCAGGAACCGGCGGCCGCGTATCTATTCCCCCGGATCATCTCGACGGTGTTCGTCGTGCTTGCTCTTTGGACATTCGGCAAGGCGCTCCTTGGCCGTACCAAGATCGGCAACGGTCTGGTCCGGGAGGCGATGATCAATATCGCGCCGGGCCTGGCCGTGTCGCTGATTTTCGTTTTCTGGGCTGCGAAAGCTCTGGGATTCTATACGGCCTCGACCATCGCGTTCTTCGTCTTGTTGTCGCTTTACGATCCTGCCCCGCACGGCGAGCTGAAGAGCTGGATCAAGCGCATTCTCATCACCGCCGGATTCCTGGTGGTCATGTACGGTCTCTTCGCGAGGCTGCTGAACGTCTTCACACCGCGAGAGATCTTCTTCTGAACCGCAAGAGCGGCAGACCAACCAGTCCGAAAGGAGGACCCACATGAAGAAACTGACAGCATCAGCCGCCATTGCGCTGGCGGCCCTGGCCGGCAGCGCATTGGCCGACGAGAACTACCCCGAGCGACCGATCATGTTGATGGTCAGCTACGGTGCCGGAGGAGCAACTGACTTCCAGGCGCGAATCGTGACCATGACTGCGGGCAACGAAGATGCACTTGGCATGCCGATCGCGATCATCAACAAGCCGGGCGCCGGCGGTCGCGTCGGCTGGAACTGGTTCGCCGGGCAGGCGGAATCCGACGGCTATACGCTCGGTGCCTACAACATCCCGCACTTCATCGCTCAGTCGATCGAGGGCGGCGTGTCCTACTCCGCCGACAGCTTCGAACCCATCGCCAACTGGGGTGCCGACCCGGCGGTATTCGTTGTCGCCGCGGACAGCGAGTTCAACTCGATGAACGACGTGGTCGATTACGCGGCGGCCAACCCGGGCAAGCTGACCTTCTCCGGTGCGGGTCTCTTCGTCGGCCACCACATCGCTGCGCTGCAGCTGGAAAAGGCCGCAGGCGTGAAACTGGCCTACATCCCGAACAACCAGGGTGGTGCTGGCGCAATGAAGGCCGTCATCGCCGGCGAAGTTCTCGGCGGCGTCAACAACCTGTCTGATGCGTTCCGGGCCCGCGAGGCCGGCAACGTCAAGATTCTCGGCGTCTTCGATCTGGAACGGAACGATTTCCTTCCCGACGTGCCGACGCTGAAGGAGCAGGGCTTTGACATCGACAACTCGTCGGTGAACTTCCGCGGCGTGATGGTGCCCAAGGGTACGCCGCAGCCAATCATTGACAAGCTGGCTGAAGTGGTGCCGACCATGTTCGCCAACGGCCGCGTGGCCTCTAAGATGAAGGCTGGCGGCTCGCCCATGCACATCATGACCCGCGACGAGGTGATCGAGATGTGGAAAGCTCGAGAAGTTGCCTTGAAAGAACTGCTCGCCGGACTTTGATGCCACGAGACCAAGTGCAGGGTGGGCTTGTTGCCCGCCCTGCCGCCATGCCCGACGGATGGTTCCATGAACGCTCCCGATCCCATCGCAGAACTCGACGCCATCATTGCGCGGTCCCGCGCTGCGCAGGCGGCATACGAACGAGAGGGTAGCCAAGACCGCTACGACCGAGCCGCACAAGCCGTCGCCTGGGCAATCATGGAGCCCGAGCGCAACCGCGAGTTGGCCGAACTGGCGGTGGCCACAACGGGGCTCGGCAACGTGCCCGACAAGATTGTCAAGAACCATCGCAAGACCCTGGGTTTGATGCGCGACATCATGGGTGTGCAGACCCATGGCGTGATCCGCGACGATGCCGAGATCGGCATCACCGAAATTGCCCGTCCGATGGGAGTCGTCGGGGCAATCGTGCCCTCGACCAATCCGATCGCGACGCCCGCCAACAACATCATTAACGCGCTGAAGTGCGGCAACTCGATCATGGTGGCACCGTCGCCCAAAGGTGTCGCCTCGTGCGAGCGATTGCTGGAGTTCATCCATGCCGAGTTTGCCAAGATCGGCGAGGATTCCGATCTGGTGCTCATGGTTCCTGCGCCCGGCTCGAAAGAAAAGACCCAGCGCTTGATGGAGGCCTGTGACAAGATCATCTGCACTGGCAGCCAAAACAACGTCCACCGCGCTCAGACCGCAGGCACGCCTGCCGTGGCTGTCGGCACGGGCAACGCGACAGTAATCATCGACGAGACCGCCGATCTTGACGCTGCGGCTGAGAAGATCCGTGCGTCGAAGACATTTGACAACGCCACGTCCTGTTCATCAGAAAACTCAGCCGTGGTTGTCGATGCGGTCTACAAGGCCTTCGTGGCCAAGATGGCTTTGGCCGGCGGTGCGTTGATCGACGACGAGGCGGGCCTTGTCGCCAAGCTTTGGCCAGACGGACATCTGAATCGTTCGGTCGTCGCCCAGGACTCGGACAAAATGATTGCCGCCTTGGGACTCGTGGTTCCCGAAGGCACCGAATACATCGCTGTGCCGACCAGCGGCATTGGCCCCGACCATCCGCTGTCGGGCGAGAAACTCAGTCGAGTGCTGGCACTCTATCGTGCCGAGGACTTTGACGATGCGGTACGGATCGCGCGCGAGATCCAGTTGCACCAGGGGGCGGGGCATTCAGTAGGCCTGCATTCGACCGATGACGGGCGTGCCATGACACTCGCCAAAGCCATTCCGACCAGCCGTGTCATCGTCAACCAGGCGCATTGTTTTGCCACCGGCGGCGCGTTTACAAACGGAATGCCGTTTTCGCTGTCGATGGGCTGCGGGTCTTGGGGCGGCAATGTGATCGACGACAACCTGCACTGGCGGCACTTCATGCAATCGACCAAGATCGTACGAGAAATTCCTTCGCGTGAACCTTCGCTCGACGACATCTTCGATGGGTATTGGCGAGATGCTGGAAGATGAAGCCGTCAGGTGAGCATCCGCCCGAGGGCACGGTTCGCGACTGGCTCGACGCGAGGGCAAGGGGTGGCGGTGTGGCGGTCGTGTTCCCCGATTCCGGACGCACGCTCTACTGGGCCGAACTGCGCGCCGCGGCGCGCCGATTTGCCGGTGCGCTGACCGCCCGTGGCGCGAGCAAGAGCGACAGCGTCGCCATCGTCGCCCCAAACGGACCGGAGGCTGTGACCGCGCTCTATGGCACCCTGGTTGGCGGATTTCGCGCAACCATGATCAACCTTGCAGCGGGTCGCGACGCGATTGCCTATGCGCTGGCACACTCAGAGGCGCGGCTCGCATATGTGCATGCTGACTCGCGGGCATTGTTCGACGCCGCAATTGGCACCGCGATCAGCATCGTGCCGTTGGACGCGGATGGCAATTCGCCGCTGTTCGGTGTGGGGCCCGGTGACGACGCGCTGTTGATGTATACCTCGGGCACAACGGGGCACCCAAAGGGGGTGGTCCACACTCACGCAAGTCTGCTGGCCGGCGGCTGGACGACCTCGATTGCCCATGACTTGACCTCGCAGGACCGCGGCTTCTGCGCACTGCCGATCTATCACATCAACGGGCTCTGCGTGACGGTGATGGGCAGCCTCGTCTCCGGCGGCTCTCTGGCGATGGTGGCAAGGTTCTCGGCTTCGCGCTTTTGGGAACAGGCCGCGGAGGGCGAGGTCACGTGGTTCTCGGTCGTCCCGACGATCATTTCGCATCTCCTGCACGGCGCGGGAGAGCCTGACCCGGCCTGCCGGGCGCGCATCCGTTTCGGGCGCTCGGCCTCCTCGGCCTTGGCGGTGGAAACGCAGACAGCCTTCGAGGCGCGTTTCAACGTGCCTATTGTCGAGACCATGGGGCTGACCGAGACCGCAGCGCAGATCCTGTCGAATCCCCAGCCGCCCGCGCTCCGGAAGATTGGCTCACCGGGCATTGCCTACGGCTGCGAAGTGGCCGTCCAGGGGGCTGATGGCACGGAGGTGGCGTGCGGCGATGAAGGTGAAATCGTCGTGCGCGGCCCCAATGTCATGCGCGAATATCTCAAGGACCCTGAAGCCACCCAAGTGACGTTTCGCGATGGTTGGCTTCGGACAGGTGATCTGGCCCGCATGGACGAAGACGGGTACGTCTTCGTAACCGGACGCTTGAACGAACTCATCATCAAGGGTGGCGAAAACATCGCACCACGAGAGGTGGATGAGGCGCTCTATGCACATCCCGATGTCATTGAAGCGGCCGCATTTTCTCGAATCTGCAGCCGCTACGGAGAAACCGTGGAAGCCGCCGTTCGAATTCGGACCGGGTCGCTGCTGGAGGCCAGCGATCTCCTCATGTTCTGCAGGGAGCGGCTTGGGAGTTTCAAGTCACCGGATGCGATTCACTTCCTTGACGAGCTTCCAAAAGGGCCGTCCGGCAAGATTCAAAGGCTGAAGCTTGCGGAGTTGTTGTGAGCAAGGCGATTGATCCAGGAGTTTCCCTTGTTTGAGAATGGACTGCCGAGATCGCGGCCAGCCGGCCTCAGCGAAGACGGCGATCTCCGCCATGGCGATGTTCCTCAAATTTTGACGTGATTTCAGTCATCTGGAATCTGACGCCACCGAGGGCGCTTACTGCGTTGTGCACTTGGCGACCTGCTCGGCAGGCACTACGTTCTGGCACATGATCGTCGAAATCGGACACTTTGCCCTGATTCTGGCACTTGCCGTAGCCTGCCTGCAGACGGTGTTGCCCATTGTCGGCGCCCACAAGCGCTGGAATGCGTGGATGGCCGTGGCTGAACCAGCGGCGTTGATTCAGGCAGGGCTCCTTGCTGTCGCGTTCGCTGCCCTGACCTACGCATTTGTCACGTCGGACTTCTCCGTTCGCTTGGTGACAGCGAATTCGCACACGCTGAAACCGACGATCTACAAGGTCTCCGGCGTTTGGGGGAACCACGAAGGCTCCATGTTGCTTTGGTGCTTCATCCTGGCATTCTTCGGAGCCCTTGTTGCCGTGTTTGGAGGCAATCTGCCGGACGGTCTGAGGGCGCGCGTGTTGGGAGTCCAGGCTTCCATCGGCGTCGCCTTCCTGAGTTTCCTGATCTTCACGTCGAATCCGTTCGTCCGCCTGGATGTGCCGCCCATGAACGGGCGCGACCTGAATCCGCTGCTGCAGGATCCGGGCCTCGCCTTCCATCCGCCCTTTCTCTATTTGGGGTATGTCGGTCTATCCATGTCTTTCTCCTTTGCCGTTGCAGCCCTGATTGAAGGTCGCGTGGACGCGGCATGGGGCAGGTGGGTCAGACCATGGACGCTACTGGCCTGGCTCACGCTGACCGTCGGCATCGCTCTTGGTTCCTGGTGGGCATATTACGAACTCGGCTGGGGCGGTTTCTGGTTCTGGGATCCTGTCGAGAACGCGTCGTTCATGCCTTGGTTGATTTCCGTCGCGCTCTTGCATTCCGCCATCGTCGTCGAGAAGCGCGAGGCGCTGAAGAGCTGGACGCTGCTTCTCGCAATTCTCGCGTTCGGGTTCTCGCTGATTGGTGCGTTCATCGTGCGTTCAGGCGTTCTGACCAGCGTGCACGCATTCGCCAACGATCCCGAACGTGGGGTCTATCTGCTTGCCCTGACCGGGATCTTCATGGGTGGTGCACTTCTGCTCTTCGCAATGCGCGCCAGCGCCATACAAAGCGTCGGCGTCTTCGGCACGGTCAGCCGGGAGAGCGCGCTTGTGCTGAACAATGTCTTGCTGGCAGTTGCGGCACTCGTCGTATTCGTTGGCACGGTCTGGCCTCTCGTTGCGGAGCTTGCATTCACGCGAAAGGTATCGGTTGGGCCGCCCTTCTTCGATGCATCGTTCACGCCTTTCTTCATGGCGCTAGCCGTGATCCTTCCCTTTGGAGCCGTAATGCCCTGGAAGCGGGCAAGAGCGGGCCGGACCGTTCGGGCCGTATGGCTGGCGGCAGTGTGTGCATTCGGCATTGCGGCCTTCATTTGGGCGATCGGAACAGGGCAAACCATGTTGGGTCCGGTCGGGGCCTTGCTCGGCAGCTGGGTCATCCTTGGCGCTGTTGCGGATCTCTGGGCCCGAACAGGACAAAGGCATTCCGGGAGGCTGCGTCGCGCCATCAGGTTGCCGCGATCCGATTGGGGTCGGGTGGTCGCGCATGCGGGACTTGGAATCACGATGATCGGCATCTCGCTCCTGCTTGCATGGGAGGTCGAAGACATACGCATAGCCAGGGAAGGAGAGGCCTTTCACGCTGGCCGCTACGAACTCACTCTGGCCAGCGTGAACAAGGTTCAGGGGCCAAATTACCATTCGACGATGGCGGAAGTCCGGGTGGCTCGGAACGGGCGCGAGGTGGCGGTACTCCGTCCGGAAAGGCGCATCTATCCCGTTGCCGGGGTGCCAACCACGGAGGCCGCCATCGACAACGGAGTCTTCCGCGATGTCTACTTGGTGATCGGCGATCCGCAGGATGGCGGCGGCTGGGCTTTGCGCACCTACATAAAGCCATTCGCGAACTGGATTTGGGCAGGTGCAATCATCATGGCGCTTGGTGGGGCGCTTTCGCTGAGCGACCGGCGATTCCGCGTGGCGGCCGGCGCGCGGCGGCAAACGATGCACGTGGCGGCAAAGTGATTTTTCGTACCGTTCTTCTGCTTTTTCTTGCCGGGACTGCTTGGGCGGTCGAGCCCGACGAGGTCTTGGATGATGCGGCCTTGGAGTCCCGCGCACGGGAGATTTCGAAAGGGCTCCGCTGCATGATCTGCAGGAATGAGTCGATTGACGAATCCGATGCGGCTCTTGCCCGCGACTTGCGCCTTTTGGTCCGGGAGCGAATAGCCAACGGCGAAAGTGACGAAGAGGTTGTCGCCTTCGTCGTCGAGCGCTACGGCGAATATGTGCTCCTGAACCCGCGGCGGGACGGGATCAATCTCGTGCTGTGGGCCGCAGCTCCGATCCTGTTGCTGGCGGGGCTTGTCGCTGCCGGGACCTTCCTGGTGCGTCGTCGTCGGTCCGCGAAGCCTGATGCACTTACGGCAGTGGAAAAGGCGCGTCTCGCGGAGTTGATGGACGAATAGGCTGCCCGGAAGGCCGGCGGCGGCATCTTCAGTTGCCACTTTCGCCGACGCGCCCGTTCACCTATGTCGAAGGCATCCACCAAGGAGGCGTTCTTCCGATGGAGTATCAGACCATTCGCTTGTCATACGCCGACGGTTGTGCGGAAATCACGCTCGACAGGCCCGACGTCAAGAATGCGCTCAACAGCCAAATGCGCGCAGAGCTGCTGTATGCCATAGAGGAGGCATCTGACGCGGCGCGCGTGATCGTTCTGACCGGGACGGGAGACGCCTTTTGCTCGGGTCAGGATCTGACGGATGCACGACATTCGGTGTCCAACGCCAATCTCGAGCGGACGCTCCGGGACGAATACATGCCTCTTTTGCGTGCGATTTTCGATTGCAGGGTGCCGACGATATCGGCAGTAAACGGCGCCGCTGCCGGTGCGGGAGCAAATCTCGCGCTGGCATCCGACATCGTGATTGCTTCCGAGAGTGCGGTGTTCCTGCAGGCATTTGCCCGGATCGGCCTGATCCCCGACGCAGGAGGGACCTATTGGTTGCCGCGTCAGGTCGGATTTGCCCGCGCCATGGGGTCGGCGCTCTTTGCCGAACCGGTGCCGGCGCGCCAGGCTGCGGAATGGGGCATGATCTGGGAAGCGATACCGAACGACGAATTCGAGGCACATTGGCGAGAGCGGGCGGCGCAACTGGCATCGGGACCGACCGAGGCTTACCGGCACGCCAAGGAAGCGATCCGGGCAACGTACGAGAATTCGCTTGAGGAACAATTGATCCTTGAAGCCAGGTTGCAGGGGCGCTGCGGCAAGACCAGGGACTTCCGCGAAGGCGTGATGGCGTTCCTCGAAGGCCGATCTGCAGAATTCGAAGGCCGCTGATCCGCGCAGTGCGTTCAATGTTCAGCGGCTCTCCACGTCCACGTAGTCGCGCATGCCGGCGCCGACATAGAGCTGTCTCGGACGTCCGATCTTCATCTGCGAGTCGGCAATCATCTCTTTCCACTGGCTGATCCAGCCTACCGTGCGTGCCAGCGCGAAGATCGGCGTGAACATCGAGGTTGGGAAACCCAGCGCATCCAGGATGATGCCGGAATAGAAGTCGACATTTGGATAGAGTCTCCGTTCCTTGAAGTACGGGTCTTCAAGGGCAAGTTTCTCAAGTTCCATAGCGACCTGAAGGGTCGGGTTGTTCTCGATGCCAAGCAGACCCAGCACCTCGTCAGCAGACTGCTTCATGACCCGCGCGCGCGGGTCGAAGTTCTTGTAGACCCGGTGACCGAAGCCCATCAGGCGGAACGGATCATCCTTGTCCTTGGCGCGATCAATGAATTCCGGGATGCGGTCAACCGACCCGATTTCGCGCAGCATTTCGAGGCACGCCTGGTTGGCGCCACCGTGTGCCGGACCCCATAGACAGGCGATGCCGGCGGCAATGCAGGCGAACGGATTGGCACCGGAAGAGGATGCCAGCCGCACGGTCGAAGTAGACGCATTCTGCTCGTGATCTGCGTGGAGTGTCAGGATACGGTCCATTGCCCGGCTGAAGATCGGGTTCACCACGTATTCTTCAGCGGGAACGCTGAAGCACATGCGAAGGAAGTTCGCGGCGTAATCCAGATCATTCCGGGGATAAACGAAAGGTTGTCCGATGTGGTACTTGAAGGCCCAAGCCGCGATCGTCGGCATCTTCGCCACTAGCCGAATGGAGGCAACTTCGCGTTGCCAAGGGTCGGTGACATCCGTCGAGTCGTGATAGAATGCGGACATTGCACCAACCACGCCGACCATGATCGCCATTGGATGGGCGTCACGGCGAAATCCACTGAAGAAGTTGACCATCTGCTCATGCAGCATGGTGTGGGCGGTCACGCGGCATTCAAAGTCTTCAAGCTGATCAGCCGATGGCAGTTCGCCGTAGAGAAGCAGGTAGCTGACTTCAAGGAAATGCGACTTTTCCGCAAGCTGGTCGATCGGATAGCCGCGGTGCAGCAAAATGCCTTCGTCGCCGTCGATGAACGTTATCGTGGAGTTACATGATGCAGTCGAAGTGAAGCCGGGATCGTAGGTGAAGACACCGGCGTCACTGTACAGCCTGCGAATGTCGACTACGTCCGGGCCGCAGGATGGCGAGAACATCGGAAGCTCAAATTCATCGCCGTTGATGCTCAGGCTGGCTGACTTCGAAGATTCTTTCATGTCCCACATACCCTTTGTTTCATTCTCGATCAGGCGCTTCACTCCTGTCGAACGCCAACGGTCAGGTTGAAGCATCTGCCAGCCTGAGCATGGATTCGCCACGTCCAAGCACCAGCATCATGTCGAATATGCTGGGAGAAACATTTTGTCCGGCCAATGCAATCCGGATGGTGCCGGCGAGCTTGCCGAGCTTGATGCCCTTTGCCTCGGCGAACTCCCGCACGATGCTCTCCAACGTGCCGCGCTCCCAGTTAGCAATTTGCAGGTGCGGCGTCAATTCTGGCAATGTGCGATTGCATGTCGCATCCAGCTCGCCGACGAGTGCGGCATCCGGGACAATTGGTCGGGAAGTCAAGACAAAGCGAGCCATTTCAAGCAGTTCGGGAAACGTCTTTGCTCTGCCTTTCAGGCAATACATGGCACGTTTGACTTCCGACTTCTGCGAAACGGTCAGGACGTCCTTGCCCGAGAACGCAAGGTATTCCTGAATTCCATTCACAAGTTCGGCATCGGAGGACATTTCGGCGATGTGCTTGCCCGAAATGTACTCGAGTTTCTTGGTGTCGAGGCGCGCGGGCGACTTCTTGAGTCCAGTCAGGTCAAACCACGCCTTTGCCTCTTCCATTGTGAAGATCTCGTCGTCTCCGTGACTCCATCCGAGGCGCAGGAGATAGTTCCGCATGCTTGCGGCGGGATAGCCCATGGCCGCCCAATTCTGGACGCCGAGTGCGCCGTGGCGCTTGGAGAGCTTCTTGCCGTCTTCTCCATGGATCAGCGGCACGTGAGCCCAGACCGGAGGTTCCCATCCCATGGCACTGTAGACGAGCATTTGCCGGGCCGCGTTGTTCAGGTGGTCGTCGCCTCGGATGACGTGGGTGACGCCCATGTCGTGATCATCGACGACGACGGCCAGCATGTAGACAGGCGTTCCGTCGGACCGGAGCACGATCATGTCGTCGAGCTGTTCGTTCCGGATCGTGACAACGCCCTGAACCCTGTCTTGAATTCTTGTCACGCCATCGTTGGGGGCCCTTATTCGGATTGCGTATGGCGCATCCGGGTGATCGTTTTCCGGAGCTTCCCGCCATGGAGAACGGAAGGCGGGAGAGTCGCCTTTCTTTTGTGCTTGGTCACGTAGTGCGGTGGCTTCTTCCTGGCTCAGAAAGCACTTGTAGGCCGAACCTCTGGCGAGCATTTCGTGCGCCACTTCCGCGTGACGACCTGCGCGTTCGAACTGGCTGACTGCGTCTCCGTCCCAGTCAATGCCGAGCCAATTGAGTCCGGCGAAAATGGCTTCCGTCGCTTCGGGTGTCGAGCGTGCGCGATCTGTGTCCTCGATGCGAAGCCGGAAGGATCCGCCTGCATGGCGTGCATAGAGCCAATTGAACAATGCAGTTCGAGCGCCCCCGATATGCAGGTTTCCGGTGGGCGATGGCGCGAAGCGGGTGACAACAGGCAAATCGGTCATCGGCGGAAGGCCCTTGTAAGTTTCAACGGACGGACGGGTCGGCTTGGCGTGTATTCAATGCGCCATTGGGTGACAAGGGCGGGCCCGAGCTGTGGACAAGGCCGATACCGCAACAATGAATCGGAGCGGCCCGCGCAAGCCTTACAGGAACCCAAACGCCCGAAGCCGAAATGGCTGTACCAGCCAAGCAAGCGCGTGGTGGGTAGAGCCAAAATTGAGCGCGCCTGATGTAGCGATGGCGCTTGGAAGAAACGCAGGAGCGCAACGAAGTCGTGATTTTTGTACCGTGTACCGGGCAGTCACGCATTGGACTATGTCCAAGGAATGCGACCGCCCGGACAGGCTCAATAGCTGCGCATCAGACCAACGAGGCGTCCTTGTACCTTGACCTGGTCGTCGCGGAGCAGCCGGGTCTCGTAGGACGGGTTTGCAGCCTCCAGTGCAATCGTGTCGCCGGACTTGCGGAACCGCTTAAGCGTGGCCTCATGATCATCGACCAAGGCAACCACGATGTCGCCGTTATCCGCCGTGCTGGATTCCCGAATGACAACGACGTCGCCTTCGTTGATGCCGACATCGATCATGGAATCGCCCATCACTTCAAGCGCGTAATGCCGACCCCGGCCCATCATTTGGTCGGGCACTGCCACATTGTGGCTGACCTCGCTGATCGCCTCGATCGGCACACCCGCGGCGATCCGGCCCATGACCGGCACCTCCATTGCATGCCTTCCTGCGTCGGCAGCGTCGGCGGGAGAAGCAGCGGTGCCCTTCTTGTCGCCTTGGATCACTTGCGGCTCAAATCCTGTTTCTCTTTCCAGGGCTTCGGGAAGTTTCACGATCTCGAGCGCACGCGCCCGGTGCGGCATGCGGTGGATGAAGCCGCGTTCTTCCAAGGCCGTGATTAACCTGTGGACTCCGGATTTCGACTTCAGACTGAGCTCGTCCTTCATCTCCTCGAAGGATGGAGGAACTCCCTCGTGCTTTATTCGATCACGTATGAACCTGAGCAGTTCAAGTTGCTTGCGGGTAAGCATTTGCTTCGTCTCCTCTACTCGATTTGACAGCCATTCGGCTGCGTTCGCCGATGTTCTATCCGTGTTCGCTTTTTGTGTCAAGCTTTGCGCTTCTTTGGCCCAGTTCGCAAGTCAGATTTGTTCATGATATGTGCCAACGTGAAATGGAGAAGAAAGAGAAGGGGTCCCTTTCGTGCTCGCATGCTGAGATCTTGGTGCACCTTCTCAACGCAACGGGTTTTGAGTTGCGTCGCGAAGATTATGCGAGTGCCCTCATTGCAATTTTCGCGCATGCTTCTGCGTCACTGAGCGCATCATGATGCTTCAGCGCAATTCCAAGGTGCTGACAGACGACCGGGAGCTTTGCCGACCGCAGTTTCCACATGTTGCGTGCCATGCTGACCGTGCAGCGAAACTTGTATCGGGGTGGACGGATGCCTGCACGCTTGCAGCACGCGCCCAGCACGCGGGAATCAAATGACGCGTTGTGCGCGACCAGGAAGTCCGCCCTGTCCAGCAGGTGCTGCAGCTCGGGCCAAAGTTCGCCAAAGGACGGGCTGTCACGGACATCGTTCCAAGTCAGGCCATGGATGTACGTGAAAACGAACTTTCTTCTCGGCGGTCGAATGAGCCGATGGTACCGTTCTACAATGCGATTGCCCGTGACATGCACAACGCCGACTGAGCAAGCGCTGTCGGAGTGGTAGTCTGCCGTTTCGAAATCGATTGCTGCGAAATTTGTCATGCGCCACGAGCGGTAGCACCATTCCGGGTAGCCGTCACCTCCGCTTGGTTGTGACTTGAACGGCAAGTAGTCAGAATTCTATGAACGAAACCGCATCACCAGCATCAAGAGCCGGTGCTCTCGGCGGACGAACGATCAAGGCGTTGGCACCGGAAAGTACTGACAGAAGTGAGCTGTCTTGACGCTTCGCCGGCGCGATCAGATCGTCATTGACCTTGGCCCGCATGTAGTGTTCGCGCGGGCCGTTGGCACCGACCGAAGCGGACAGTCGCGCCATGCGCTGCGCGAGAGGTCGTGCCTCAAGCCCTTGCATTGCCCGCAGCATGGGCCTGAGGAAGACGTGACCGCAAACGATCGAGGAGACCGGGTTGCCTGGCAAGCCCACCATCGGAGTACCGTTGAGTCGGCCAGCCATCATAGGCTTCCCGGGGCGAATCGAGACTTTGTGGAAGACGCGTTCCAAGCCCATCCGGTGCGCAGCACTTGCAACGAGATCATGGTCTCCGACGGACGCGCCTCCGATCGTGACGATCAGGTCCGCATCTCCTGCCATGTCAAAGGCGGCTTCGAGGGAGCGAGCAGTGTCGGCGCAGATCGGCAGCATGCGGGCGATGCCCCCCTCCGACTCGACGATGGCCGAGAGCCCGAATGCGTTCGAAGCGATGATCTGGTCCGGACGTGGGGATTCTCCGGGCACGACAAGTTCGTCGCCCGTGGCGATCAGCGCAACTTGCGGCCGGCGGGCGACCACGATCTCGGGCACGTTCATTGATGCAGCAAGCGCAATGTCCGCAGGCAGCATCCGGCGCGGCGAGTCGATTCGGAACCCTGCCGCAAAGTCTGCGCCGACCTCGCGAATATACGGTTCCTGATCTGCCCCATCCGCAACGCGAATTCGCTCGCCCTCGCGAGCCACGTCCTCCTGGATGATCACGCGCGTGGCATTTTCCGGGACCGGCGCACCCGTGAAGATGCGCACGGCATCTTCCGGCCCGATCGCGCCTTCGAAACCTCGTCCGGCCGCGGACTCGCCAACCACCGAATAGGTCTCCGCTTCTCCAGCGACCGCGTAGCCGTCCATGACGGAGGCACGAAAGGGCGGTTGGCTGCGAGTCGCAAGAAGGGGCTCTGCAAGGACCCGTCCGGATGCGGCGCGCAACGGAACCGTTTCCGTGCCCAATGGAGTCGCAAGCTCGAAGATGTGGCCGTGCGCCTCGTCGACCGAAATCACGGGGGTGCCTCGTACCGGCCCGACTTTCCGCCGTCCTTGAGAGCAAGGCGGATGTTCTCGATCACCATGGACTTCTCCACGGCCTTCACCATGTCATAGACCGTGAGGCAGGCCGTCGCAACTGCGGTCAGGGCTTCCATTTCGACGCCGGTCTGGCCCGAAGACTTGACCTTCGCCTCAACGCGGACACCAGGAAGGTCGGGCAACACGGCAAAATCTATCTCGACCTTGGTGAGCTGCAATGGGTGGCAAAGGGGAATCAGGTCCGAAGTCTTCTTCGCGGCAATGATGCCGGCGATTCGCGCAACGGACAGTACGTCTCCCTTGCCCGCACGACCCTCGGCGATCACAGCGAGGGTCTCTTCCGACATGCGGACAAACCCCTCCGCCACCGCAATCCTGTCGGTCGCAGGCTTCTCGGAAACATCGACCATGTGCGCGTCGCCTTTGCTGTCGAAATGAGTCAGTTTAGGCATCATGCGGCTCCTGCGGCCGGGATCGGCATGGCGAGAAGGGCCTTGGTGGCGACGGTCACGTCATTCTCGCGCATCAGGCTTTCGCCAACAAGGAAACTGCGTGCGCCCGATTGCGCGAGACGGGCGAGGTCGTTCGGCGTGGAAATCCCGCTTTCGGCGACGATGTGCCGGTCGGTTGGGACGCGTCTCGCGAGCCGTTCGGTGGTCGCAAGATCCGTCTCGAAGGACTTCAGGTCGCGGTTGTTGATACCGAGGAGGGGAGACGCAAGGTCGATGGCGCGCTCGAGTTCGTGCTCGTCGTGGACCTCGATCAGGACGTCCATGTTCCAAGTGTTGATCGCGCAGTCCTCGAGTTCCCGTGCCTGCGCATCGGAAACGCTGGCCATGATGATCAGGATGCAATCGGCGCCCCACGTCCGGGCCTCGGCCACCTGGTACGTGTCGTAGAGGAAATCCTTGCGCAGGCAGGGCAGTCCGCTAGCCGCGCGCGCCTCGCCCAGAAATTCTGGTGCACCCTGGAACGACGGAGCATCGGTCAGCACGGAAAGGCAGGTTGCTCCGCCCGCCTCGTAGGCGCATGCAAGCCTCGCCGGATCGAAGTCTGCCCGGATGAGCCCTCGTGACGGGCTTGCCTTCTTTATTTCGGCAATGAGACCGTAGCCGGTCCCTGACACGTCCATGAGCGCAGAAGCAAAGCCGCGCGGCGCTGGAGCTTCTCGTGCGGCTGCTTCAAGGTCATGCAGGGGCAGACGCGCCTTGGCGGCAGCCACTTCCTCAAGCTTGTAGGCCTTGATCCTGTCGAGCACGTTCTTCATGGCATTCGGATATCCTTTTGGCGGCTTCTTGGAAAGCCGATGCTCCGCCACTTGCCCTCGTCGGAACTTCGGGGATCCTGTGACGGCGAGTCCGGACTGTACCTGTCCGAACGAGGTCATGGATTGGGGCGTTCCTGCGGCTTCTGCCGGTCAGTTGGCCTCAAGCCCATGGAATCGGTGCATGTCCATGCTCTTCCAGCCAGGAATTGACGCGGCTGAATGGACGCGACCCGAAGAACCCTCGATTGGCGGAAAGAGGAGAGGGATGGGCCGACTTGAGGATCAGATGGTGACGGCCCTTGATGTGTTCCGCGTATCCTTCCGCGTGCTTTCCCCAAAGGATGAATGCCCGCGGAGAACCGGAAAGTCGTTGAAGCACCTGGGCGGCAAGCGCATCCCAACCCAGATGCAGATGCCCGCCTGCATCTCCCTCCGGAACCGTAAGTGCGGTGTTGAGGAGCAGTACGCCCGCATCCGCCCAGCCGGCAAGATCGCCCGTTGCGGGGGAGCGTCCGATATCGTTGTCAAGCTCGCGGAAGATGTTCCTGAGTGACTTTGGAAGGGCCGTTCCGGCGGTCACCGAGAACGCCAGCCCGTTGGCATGTCCGGGCGTCGGATACGGATCCTGGCCGAGTATGACCGCACGAGTGGCGGTCGGCTGGCACCGCTCAAGTGCGGCAAATCGAATTTCTGCCGGCGGCAGGATCCGGCGCGAATCGGCCGTAATGGCCGCGGCAACTTGAGGCCAGTCGTCCGTGAAGAAGGGCAGTTCCGCCCATTCGCCGAGGCTTGCGGTCAATTGCCGGCCCGAGGCCTGGCTGCGACCTGGCGCTGGTCAGGACCCTGACGTGACACGGGCCAGCCCTTCGACCTTGGCACGGGCGGCACCGGAGGCGATGCTCTCGGCGGCGATCTCGACACCTTCCTTGAGGTCGTTCGCCTTGCCCGCAATCACGAGCGCAGCAGCGGCATTCAGGAGCACCGCATCGCGATAGGCGCCGGGAGCGCCGTCGAGAAGAGCACGGAAGGCGGCGGCGTTCTCGTCCGGTGAGCCACCGAGTATGTCCTTCAAGGGGTGAACGGGAAGCTCCGCATCTTCAGGGTGAATCTCGGCTGACTTGATCTTGCCGTCCTGCAGGATGGCAGCGGAGGTCGGGCCGCAGATCGAAATTTCGTCGGTGCCGTCGGCCCCGTGAACCAGCCAAACCACCTCGCTGCCAAGTTCCTTGAGAACCTCCGCCATCGGGAAGATCAGGTCGATTGCAAAGGCACCGGTCAACTGGCGCTTGACGCCTGCGGGATTCGTCAGCGGGCCCAGAATGTTGAAGATCGTCTTGGCGCCAAGCTCCATCCGGACCGGGCCGACATGCTTCATCGCGGGATGATGCATTGGAGCCATCATGAAGCCGATGCCAACTTCGGCGAGCGCCCGTTCCACGACATCCGGCCCGACCATGACCTCGATTCCCATGGCACCTTGCACGTCCGCGGCACCGGACCTGGAAGAGAGATTGCGGTTTCCGTGCTTTGCGACAGGAATGCCCGCCCCGGCCACGACGAATGCCGTGGCGGTCGAGATGTTGAGCGTGCCCATTCCGTCGCCGCCCGTGCCCACGATGTCCATGGCATCGGGAGGAGCGTTTACCGCAGAACATCGTGCGCGCATCACGGCTGCAGCGGCAGTGTATTCGGCGACAGCTTCGCCACGCGCTCGCAGTGCCATCAGGAAGCCGCCCATCTGTGCGGGCGTGGCCGTTCCATCGAACAGGATGTTGAATGCCTCTTCTGCCTGCGTACGGCTCAGCGGCCCTTCTGAAGCCGCGTAGATCAGGGGTTTCATCGAATCGCTCATGCCGGCTCCGGAACGGATTTGAGGAAGTTTTGCAGCATGGCATGCCCATGCTCGGAACGGATTGATTCTGGATGGAACTGTAAGCCCTCGATCGGATGGTTCCTGTGGCGAAGGCCCATGACGGTGCCGTCTTCCAGTTCGGCAGTCAATTCGAGGCAGTCCGGAAAGCTGGCCCGGTCGACGACCAGCGAGTGGTAGCGCGTCGCCTGAAACGGTGACGGCAGGCCCTGGAAAACGCCGAGGCCTTCATGATGAATCTCGCCAGGCTTGCCATGAACGATGTCACGTGCACGCACGATCTTGCCGCCGAACGCCTGGCCGATGGCCTGATGCCCAAGGCAGACGCCAAGCACGGGCACACCGGCCTTGGCCGCAGCCTGCACGAGAGCGAGGCAAATTCCCGCCCTGTCAGGGTCGCATGGTCCTGGAGAAAGAATGATCCCTGACGGCTTCAGCGCCAATGCCTCCTCCACCCGCAGGGAATCGTTCCTGTGGACGCGACACTCTGCCCCCAGCTCACCCAGAAAATGGACGAGGTTGAAGGTGAAGCTGTCGTAATTGTCTATCAGAAGCAGCATGATAGGTGCCCGGCATCCTCAGTTCAAGCGATGGAAGATTTCCTTCAGGATCGCAGGCACAATTGGACAGAGAGATCACGGAACGTCAAGTGAGGGAGTCAATTGATGGAAGTGGGCCGACAGCCGGCGTTCCGGTCTAACTTGGTCGTGGACCTGGGGGATTCTTCCGTACGTGTGCGAATCGCACGACGAGTCGCGCCTGATGCGGTCCCTGGACCGGGTCGTATGGAACACCGCCATGCTGGGCGCCCGGTACGTCCTGTACGGGGCACGTCGCGGCCGGTCCCACTGCCGGCGGCGCCAACCTCGACCCAAGGATGAAATTGGGGGGGGGGCGCTCTGCAATCTCGGAGCTTTCCACAGGAGGCCGCGCCTGAAGGTACAGATGGCGGGAATGCGCTGCCGCTGCACATCAGTGGCGGGGAGGGTGCACGGAAGGCGGCAGTCAGGTCGTGAGGCAGAGATGCCGGGCGACAGTGAGGGCCAGGATACCGAACATCAGATGACAATGCCCAGATTGGTGGCGGCGAACCCGCAGGTGGATGACCCCTGAAGCAGAACTAGGTTCGCATGGCCAGTAACGACTGTGTCACCTGGCGCGTGAGGGTGCCACGTGCATGTTCTGGCGTCGCCACAAGGGCGGCAGCCGCTGCATTGGCATAGTGCGCAGCGTCGGCCAGCGGCACACCGTCAGCAAGCTGAGCTGCCAGAGCGCCGATGACGGCATCGCCTGCACCGTGAGTGCTCTCCGCTGTCACGGCGTGGCCGGCAACCCGCACCGGAGAGATCTCACGACACGCCAGCACCAATCCATCCCCGCCTAGTGTCACCATCACCTGCGGTGCGCGGTCGAGCAGCGTTGCCGCTGCGGCCTCTGCAGCTTCAAAGCCCGAAACAGGAGGGCATCCTGCCAGCATTTCCGCCTCGATTTCGTTGACGACAAGAAGATCAACCAGCCCCATGAGCTCATCGGCAACCGTCCTTGCAGGGGCGGCGTTGAGCACAATCGTCGCGCCGCCCTTGCGGGCGATGGTCGCGGCTGCAAGGTTGGTTTCTGGTCGGATCTCGTTCTGCAACAGGAGCACGCGGCAGTTTTCAACCACGCGGCTGCTTTCGAGCATGGCAGAGGTTAGGTTCCAATTGGCACCAGGCACGATCACCGCGCCGTAATCGCCTTCGGGATCAAACAAGGCTACCGACATGCCGGAGCCGATGTTCGCGAGGCGAAACACTTCGGATGAATTCACTTGTGCCTCGTCAAGCCGCCTGAGGAGAGCTTCGCCGAAATCATCTTCGCCCACGGCACCTACGAACGCGGTCGCGGCCCCGTGGCGGGCGGCCTCGATGGCTTGGTTCCCGCCTTTTCCGCCGCACTTCCATTCCCATGTATCGCCGAAGAGGGTTTCTCCTCGCCGCGGGCGATCCGCGCCGGTTACGAGAATGTCATAGTGAAGACTGCCGATCACCGCGACGGCCGCGGGTCCGGGAGCGTAGTCTGTCATCTTCGGCTAGTCCGCCGTTTCGCGCGCACCGATCGCATTGTCCTTTCAAGATTTTGTTCGACTGTCTTGCCTCCTCGCTGCGCGACCGCCACGAACACCACGTCGATGATGTTGAGCTGCGCGACGCGCGCGGCTGCGTTCTCGCCTGTGAGCGGCGAGCCCCGTGCAGTTGAGCATAGAGCCACGTCGGCCATGCCGCCGAGCAACGAGTTTCCATGGTTGGTGACAGCCACAACGGACGCCCCTGCGGATTTGGCGATTTCGACCGCCTCGATGACCGAGCCGGTTTCTCCTGAATGCGAGAAGGCAACGACGACGTCGCCTGGACAGAGCAGGGATGCAGACATCGCCATCATGTGTGCATCGTCCTGAATGGTGGCCCTGATGCCGATTCTCAGGAACTTGTGTGCTGCATCGCGCGCGATCTGTGCGGAACCGCCAAGGCCATAGAAATCGCGGATTCGAGCGCCGTAGAGAAGGTCTGCCGCCAGCTCGACATCTGCTGGATCCAGAATGGCGAGGGTCTCCTCAAGGGCCTGGATCGCGGTACGGACGACCTTGTTCATGATCGTTGCTGTGTTGTCATCGAGAGAGAGCTCTTCGTGCAGCTTGACGATCGGCAAGCGGTTGTAGGCGGCGAGGCTGGCGCGGAAGTCCCGATAGCCATCGAAACCCAGCTTCTTGGCCACCTTTACGACCATCGCCTCGGACACCTCAGCCGCATTCGCGACGCTTTGCAGCGACGTCGCCTCGGTGAAATCTCGTCTGCCAAGCACCAGTTCCACCACCCGCGCCTCCAACGTGGTCATCTGAGGCAGCAACATGCGGATGCGTGGGCCCACCGCACGCAGTTTTGACCCGTCGGAGGAGGATAAGTCTGTCAATGCCGGAAGATGCATCGTTGTACGATCTTATGTGCGGCAATCCCGTCTTGCTGGTCCATCGCGTGGGCGTGGCCGCTGTCCGCGTCGATTCGATCAATGGCTGCGAGCATCGCCTCCACTGCGGCAATGTTCGCCTCGCACTCGGCCACGGGATCGAGACCCGTTACGTCGGGAAACGTGTCGAAGTAGATGACTCCGTCGTAGCCGTCATGTCGAATTCGACGCAGCATTTCAATCGTCTGGATCGTGTGGACGGCTCCCACCATTAGCCCGTCGTCGCGTTTCGCGTATCCGTCGTTGAGATGGACGCCGAGGACACGGCTGTGTCTAGCGGCCATCATGGCAGCATAAGCGGGCTGCTCGTTGGCATAGAGCATGTGTGCGAAATCGAGGGTCACTCCGAGGTTGGGCGATCCCGCCTCTCGAAGCGCAATTAGCGTCGTGGACATGTCCGGCAGCAGCGCAAAGGCCCGCGGCTCGTTCGGCTTGTATTCAATGCTAATGTCAATTGACGGATTGTGGTCGGCCACCTCGCGAATACCCTCCACCTCCAAAGCCCACAGGCGCGCATAGTCCACCTGGAATGGGGTGTCGAATCCGTCCTGTCCCAGCCAGATGGTCATGAGGTTTATGCCGGCTGCGGCAGCCGCGTCGATCCCGGCCTTGGTTAGGTCCAGTGCCTTGCGGCGCACCGCAAAGTCCGGATTGGTGAAGGCACCGAGCTTGAACTTCGGATCTGAATAATAGCGCATTGCAAGCCCATTCACGTCGAGCCCTTCGTTGCGGACGATATCGACGATGTCGACGGACGCATCCGTGAAGTGATCCGGATAATTCAAATCGAAGTATCCCAGTCCCCTTACGGTCGCGGCACGCTTCACCATTTCGGCAACAGTCGGCTTGGCGGCTTCCGACCCCCAAATGCGTTCGGGCGCCGCAGCGAAAGAGTTGAGGCGAGAGGCATACCTCGAGCGAAGCCGCTCTGGCGCGTGGTTCGAGGTCATGGGCGGCTCCTGTCATGTCGCAATTCAAGCTTCCTGTAACCTCACAAAATTTGCCGAATATGTAAAGTAATGAACGTCAGGCGCACGACATCCTTTTGAGCACAGTCCCTGCAGTGACGTAGAAATTGCAAAATGTGACGTGAATCTTGGATCTGAGTGGTGAATTCTTGTGGGCAGGGCAATCATTGACAGTTCTAAAAGGATCAAATTACTTCACAAAATTTCTTGACATTGTGAAGTTTAGTCGTGAAGTTGACGACAACACGGTGTGGGCACGCGGTTGCGTTGCCCCGGGGAAAGGTCTTCTGAATGACGACGGCGAACATTGAAGCGCCGGCCAAAAATGGGAAGAACTTCGGCTTTTTGGAACGCAATCCAGGGCTGGTACCGCCGCTCGGACTGCTGGTACCCCTTGTACTTCTCATCATTCTCATCACGGTCATCAATCCGGTCTTTCTGGATGGCCGGAACGTCTTCAATGTGTTTCGCCAGATTGCCATTTTCCTGATCCTCGGCACAGGCATGACGATTGTCATGGCCGCCCGCGGCATCGACCTTTCGGTGGGGTCGACGGTCGCGTTGGCAGGCTGCGTTGCAGGCATCGTTCTGAAGAGCGGAGTCTTCGGCGAAGGGCTCCTTTCGGTCGTGGCGATTGTCGCGGCGATCGGAGTTGGCGCGGCAGTCGGCATGGTCAATGGATTTGCCGTCACCGCGCTCAAAGTGCCGCCACTCATCGTGACGCTCGGCACGCTCACTGCAGTTCGGGGGCTCGCTTACCTCGTCATGGGGTCTGACCAGGTGCGCAATTTTCCGGACCCGTTTCTCTGGATGGGACAAGGTCGGATATTTGGGCTGCCTGCCGCGGGCGTCATCGCAATTGTCGTGGTGCTTTTGGGTGCCTTTGTCATGAACAACACGCGCTTCGGGACTTACGTGCTTGCGGTTGGCGGGGACCGCAGCGCCGCCATCCGCGCCGGGATCCGTGTCCGCCGGTATGAGATGGGCGCCTACATCATATGTGGTGCGCTTGCGGGGCTGGCCGGTGCCATGCTTGTGGCCCGCCTCAATGCAGCGCAAGCGGTGCTCGGGGCTACCATGGAACTTCACGCCATTGCCGTCGTGGTTCTGGGCGGAACGTTTCTGTTTGGCGGCTATGCCACGCTGCTCGGCACGTTTTTCGGGGCAGTCTTTCTCGGCGTCGCCGAAAACGGCCTCCTTCTGATGGGTGTGCCCTTCTACTGGCAGCAGATCGTCATTGGCACAACCCTCGTCGTCGCCGTTGCCATTCAGCTTTACCGCTTTCGTCGCCAGGGCATGGCGAGCGGCTGACCGTGCATGGTCAGGAATTTGGATGCCCGAAACAATGGGAGGAATTGAAATGAAGAATCATCTGTCCGGGATTGCCTTGGGACTTACGCTGGCAATGGGTGCCGGTGCCGTGGCTGCCGATGAGCCACTGAAGAT
Source organism: Silicimonas sp. (assembly GCA_022820365.1). Lineage (GTDB taxonomy): Bacteria > Pseudomonadota > Alphaproteobacteria > Rhodobacterales > Rhodobacteraceae > JAJEFO01. Next base: position 65,001 of record JAJEFO010000122.1, on the reverse strand, counting down.
CGGCTTCGCGCCGCCCGTCTATGACACCCTGGATTACTTCGGCCAATTCGCCGTGGCCTTCCAGGAAGAGATGGAGAACCAAGGTGTGGCCATCGAGTTCACGGCCCGCGCCTCGACTGCCGAGGCCAATGTGCAGCAGCAGTTGGACATAGTCGACGATCTCATCACGCTCGACATGGACTACATCATCGTCGGTCCGATCGATTATTTCGGCATTGTCCCGGCGCTGCAGGCGGCCAACGAGGCAGGCATCCCGATCATCGTTGTGAACCACCTTGATGTGCATCCCGAGGACGCCGGCGTCGACGTGCTCGCTTACAGCGGCTACTCCCACGCCGAAGGTGGCGAAGTCACCGCCAAGTGGGCGCTCGAGAACGTCCTGTCCGCGGGCGACAAGGTGGGCCTGATGTTCGCGGAGCCCGGAAACCAGATTTCCGAGCAGCGAGTCGGCACAGCCCGCGACCTGTGGACCGAAGCGGGTGTCGAGATCGCGTTCGAACATTACGCTTACTGGGAGCAGGCGCGCGCTTTCGACGCCACCGAGAGGCTCATCCTGGCAAATCCGGACGTAAAGGCGATCTATGCCGGCAACAGTTCCATGGCCATGGGTGTTGCCAGCGCCCTCAAAGGGATGGGGGAAGACGGCGTTGACGTTTTCGGATTCGGCGCCGTGCCGCCAGAACTCGACATGATCTGGGAAGGGCTCATCCGTGGCTCCATCTTCCGGGACAGCCAATCCAGCGGCCGCTACATCGCCGGTGCTATCGTCCGCCATTCCAATGGAGAAGAGATCGAAAGGCAGTACCCACTCGACATGGTTATGGTCTCGTCGCGCGAGGACGTGCTCACCAAAGTGCCCGAGGGAGCTCTCCGCCTCATGGAAAACTGGCCGGAGATCGAAAAAGAACTGCAAAGTGACAACTGAGTCACGTTCTAACCAAGCCTCCCCCGCCCCGGCGGGGGAGGTGCTGTTGGCGCTGCGTGACATCAAGATGTCCTTCGGCGGCGTCCATGCCCTGCGCGGCGCCTCCATCGATGTGCCGCGCGGCCAGGTGACGGCGCTCGTCGGAGACAACGGGGCGGGCAAGTCGACCCTCATCAAGGTCGTGATGGGGGTGCACCCGCCGACTTCCGGCACCATCGTTCTGGACGGACAGGAGATCAGCATTGCGAATCCCGAGGCCGCCCGAAGTCTCGGCATCGAAGCCATATATCAGGATCTGGCCTTGGTCGGGACGTTCGACCTTGTCCAGAACTTCTTCCTGGGCCGGGAACGCATGAAGTCGCACCTCGGCGGTCTCATTAAGGTGCTGGACAAGGCAGCCATGCGAGAAGAGGCGCTAAAGGCCCTGACAGAGCGAGTGGGGATAAGCATCGGAAACCCTTACGCAAACGCATTTGTCATGTCGGGGGGGCAGCGGCAGGCAGTTGCCATCGGTCGGGCAATCCACTCAGATGCCCGGCTGATCATCATGGACGAGCCGACCGCGGCGCTCGGCGTTGAGGAAACCGACCGGGTGCTTACAATCATCGAGCGCCTCCGCGACCAAGGATTGACCGTGTTCATGGTCAGCCACAACCTCGAACACGTTTTTCGTTGCGCTGACAGCATCGCGGTCATGCATCGCGGCGAGATCAATGCGCAGGTCCGCACGAACGAGGTCACTCGCGAGGGCATCGTTACGCATATCATGGGCTCGCGCGCTGTCGCCTGAGCGTGCCTGATCTCGGCCACTTGGCGTCGCCATCCGGGCATCCAGAGAAGGCTCTTGAACTCAAACTGACGCTCTCCATTTGCCACGACGCAGACGACTTGGAAGCACACGGTAAGGGGCGAGTGCCTGATCCTGAAGCGATGACCAAAGCACCCGTCCGACCAGGATACGAACCGGCTTCGGAGGCCGAAGGGAATCCTTGCAATGGACTTGTCTTGCGTTTCCAGTACCGAGTTGCCAAGGTTTAGACTTCCTCGCAGTGACCATCACGTATGCAAAACTACTTGAGAAATGGCATGTAACCATCAGCAATGGAAAGAAAACTCTTCCTATCCTGCTTCAGGAGCCGCAAGTGGGTCACGACGTTACGACGCAGGGTGCTGCCGTTCGTTAGCCGTTGCCAGAGGTTTTTTGGGCTGGCACGCCCAACCATCCGAGCCCCGGGCAATTCGTTGCCTTCGGCTTGCTGGATAGTGAGCGACTCCGAACTGGCGGGAGGCATCTCAGGACGATATGCCAAATTGCTTTGCGCAAGATTTCGGCAACGATCGCTCGGTCTGGTGACGGCAAACCGATGGCATGGCATGCCTTGATGAGCTTTCGGCTCGGATGTCCGGTGACCGAAACTTCCAGCGAGTTGCTGACCGTGGAGTTTGGCGTCGCCCTGGGCGCGTGGCGTCAGTGTGCCGGGGCGTCGGCGCCGTCCACGAGGGTTCTTCCGCCATCCGCCGTGAGAATCTGTCCGGTCATGAAGTCTGATCCGTCAGAGGCCAGGAACTGCGCAACTTCCGCTAGTTCGGTCGGACTCGCGATGCGCCCGAGCGGAGTCGAGGAGATGATCTCGTTGCGCATGCCGATGTTGCCGTCCAGGGCATCCTTCAACGAAGCGCTCATGACCGAGCCGAACGCGATGGCGTTCACGCGAATGCGGTGCGGCGCGAGCGCGACAGCGAGAGCACGGGTCATTTGGTCAAGCGCGGCAGAACTCACGGAATAGGCCAGAAGCTTGGGTTGGGAGCGCCGCGCCGCGATAGAAGACAGGTTGATAATTGACCCTGCCGGCGATTCGCCGTTGTCGCCTTCCGCCTGCTTGATCATGCGCTTCGCAAATATCTGAGACACCCGCAGGGAGGTCATCAGGTTTTGCTCGATGAGCATCTGCACGCCGTCGTCATTGGCGTTGAGCGGGTCCCCGGTCACCACCTGCCGGGATGCGTTGACGAGGATGTCCACCCGGTCGAAGCGGTCTATCGTTGCGGAGAGCAGGTTTGCGACCGTGAGCTTTTCGCGCAGGTCTCCCGCAAAGCAGGCTGCGCCTTCGCTGCCTCCGGCGATGTCATTCACTTCCTCCGCGAGCCGTGTCTCGTCCATGTCGGCGAGCATCACCTTGGCGCCTTCTTTCAGGAAATGGCGCGCGATCGAGAGGCCAACCCCATTTGCGGCCCCGGTGACGACGGCAGTTTTTCCGGCAATCGAAAGCGACATGCGAACTATCTCTCGCGGATGGGTCGGGGCCGCGCGGCCTTGAACAGCTTGTACTCGGCGTGTTGCCCCAGGGTGCGAACGTCACGAAAGACTTCTACAAGGGTCCATTCGTAGGGCAAATGCCTGTTGGCGACAAGCCAAAGAGTTCCCTTGCGTGCCAGCATCCTTGCGCCGGCACGAATGAAACCCTGTCCAATGGAGGCATCCGCGTTCCGGCCCGCGTGGAATGGCGGGTTCGTCACGACGTGGTCGGCGAGCGGGTCTGGACGGAACGTCAGCGCATCGGCCCAGTGAAACCGGGCGCGGGCATCGTCCAGGTTCGCCTGGGAGGCTTCCAGCGCAGCAAGATCGTCCTCGACCAGGTCCACCGAGGCTGCGCCGCGTTCCAGGACTGCGTCTGCCAGGTAACCCCAGCCGGAACCCAGATCGACTGCATGACCGTCCATCCTGTCCGGCAGGGCCTCCGCGAGAGCGCGAGATCCGGGGTCGACTCCGTCCGAGGAAAACGCGCCGTGCGAAGTCCTGTAGACGCCGCCATTCGGACGCGCCACCAGTCCGGGCACGGCGTTCCATCCGGCGCAGTCGATTTCGGTTGCAGCAAACATCCTGCCATGCGCCTTGACGAGTACCTCGCCCACGAGCGCACGTTGCCCGAGTTCCCTTTGGAGACTCTCCACGCCGTCCGTCTTCTGTCCGTCGATCACGGTGGGCCCGCGCGTGACCGGGACGATTTCGGCAAGGGCGGCCAGTGCTGCGGCCTTGGCGCGGGGCAGCGAGAGGATCGCCAGCGCATACGGTCCTTCCGGCGCCGACACGACGCGGTATCCCGATTCCGAGAACGCCCGGTGGACGCGAAAGCTTCGCGAAACCACCTCGGTTCGTTCACGCGGCAGGGCCGAAAGGTCGGTGCCAGCTTCCGGCAAGACCACTGCGATCTTCCCGTCCTTCGGCAAGCTTACGATCTCTCTTTCGAGGACGAGCGAAAGACGTTGGGCAAGCATGCATTGCGAGCGGGGCGCGCGGGACCCTACTCCTTCTCCAGCGTGCATTGGAGCGGGTGCTGGTGGCGCCTGGCGAAGTCCATGACCTGCGCGACCTTGGTTTCCGCCACTTCGAGCGAAAACACGCCAACCACAGCGAGCCCCTTCTTGTGAACCGCCAGCATCAATTCGAAGGCCTGCGCGTGGCTCATGCCGAAAAACCGCTCGAGCACGTGAACCACGAACTCCATCGGCGTGTAGTCGTCATTCAGAAGAAGAACCTTGTAGAGCGGGGGCCGTTCCGTCTTTGGCTTGGTCTTGACAAGGACGTCAACACCGCCTTCTGGCGTCTCGTCGCGGTCGGCCATCGATTGCAAGGCAGATGAAGACATGGCGAATCTGGCACTAGGAATGGACTGGCCGCAGGATACAGGCGATCCTGCAAATGTGCAAAGGGGGGCGCACCATGTTGACAACGATCTGCCTGGATGCAGACGACACGCTTTGGCACAACGAGCGGCTGTTTCAGTTCACGCAGGAGAGATTCGCCAGCCTGCTGTCGGACTACGCGGCGCGCGATCACGTTGCTGATCGGCTTCGAGATGCCGAGCGGCGAAACCTCGAACGATATGGCTACGGCATCAAGGGCTTCACGCTTTCGATGATCGAGGCCGCGTTGCAAGTGACGGAGAATCGGGTGCCGGGCGAGGTCATCGCGGAACTGATTGCCTGTGGTCAGAAAATGCTGCTCGAGCCAATCGAGCTCTTGAACGGCGTGGAAGAGACCGTGCGGACCCTCTCGGCGGATTTCACGCTTCTGCTGATCACAAAGGGAGACCTTCTTGACCAGGAACGGAAGCTTGCCCAGTCCGGACTTGGCGAACTCTTTGACGGCATTGAAATCGTCTCGGAAAAGACAAGCGAGGTATATTTGGGCATTTTTGCCGGGCGCGGGATCGAACCGCGACATGCGCTGATGGCTGGAAACTCGCTCAAGTCCGACGTGATTCCTGCGATTTCGGCCGGCGGGTGGGGCGTTCACGTGCCCTGCAGCCCGACCTGGGATCTCGATGCGGCTGACGCGCCAATGCATCACGAACGCTTCCGCGAGATCGCCGAACTGTCCGATCTTCCTGGCGTCATCAAGGAGATTTGCAGCAACATATAGTGTGTGAAGCGGGCTCGGCTACTTGATCTGGTGGCAGTTAAGCGCTTTTCGAGATTGTCCAAGATTCATCTTTTTTTGATATATTTAAGTGTGTTAGGCTGCCCGAAACAAGAAAGGCCCGGAACATGAATGGGCTGAGGCAAGTAGGAGGGGCAGTGTCGTGGGGATAAGTCGAGCGGCATTCCAATTTGTGCTCATCGCTATTTTCCTTCTGCATTCGGCTGGAGGAAATGCCGCGCCGTACGCGGCCATGGTCATGGATGCGCGAACGGGAAAGGTCCTGCATTCCAGGAATGCCGACACCAGGCTTCATCCGGCGTCTCTCACGAAGATGATGACGCTCTATGTCGTCTTTGACGCAGTGGAACGCGGAGAGATCGATCTCGACCAGAAGGTGCGGATCTCCCGACACGCGGCGAACGAACCCCCTTCGAAGCTCGGCCTCAGAGTTGGCCAGAAGGTCAAGCTCCGCTACCTTATCCGGGCGGCTGCCGTGAAGTCGGCCAACGATGCGGCGACGGCCCTCGGCGAGGCCGTGTCCGGCAGCGAGGCAAACTTTGCTCGGCGCATGAACGACATGGCGAAGGCCATGGGGCTGAACAAGACAACGTTCAAGAACGCGCATGGACTGACGGAGCGAGGGCATCTCTCGACTGCGCGCGACATGACAGTCCTGGGACGCCAGCTGTTCTACGACTTCCCTGACTACTACAATCTTTTTTCCCGTCGTTCGACCAGTGCCGGAGTGAAGACGGTGAGGAACACGAACCGACGCCTCTTGAATGCATACAAGGGAGCGGACGGCATAAAGACCGGCTTCACGCGGGCAGCCGGTTTCAACCTTGTCGCATCGGCAGAGCGGGGCGGAAAGCGCGTGATCGCAACGGTGTTCGGTGGTCGGTCCGTGGCATCTCGCAACCAGCGCGTTGCCGAGCTGCTTGACATGGGATTCTCCCGGTCTCCAAACCGCGTGGCGGTCAAGAAGCCCCGCCGTCCGGTGCTCAACCTGCCTGCAAGCCTCGTTGCCCGGTCCGGACGTGTGGTGCGCTCTTCCCGGCCTCCCCTGAGGCCGATTGCCGTGCCGGCGCATGAAACCTCCATCGCCATTGCCGAGGACATTTCCGACGTCCTGGTCGAAGTTGCGCTCAGCGACACGACGATTCCGGCACTTGCTGAAATTGCCGCGGCCACGGACCTGGGTGCTGGGCGAACCGGCATCAACCAAAGGCCTGTGCTCAGGCCCCTGGTCGCACAAGGCTCTGCCCAGGAGGAACTGGATTCCGCACCTCCTGGAGAGGGGCTGGTCGTGTTGCGGGCTTCTGCCGACGGCGAACGTCATTGGGGAATCAATGTGGGCCTGTTCAATACACGCGGAGAGGCGGAGCGTGTGCTCCTGCAAACGGCACTCGTCGAGATTGCGACCTTGGATGCCGCCAAAAGGTCCGTTGTCCGCGGGCCCAGTGGGTGGGAGGCGAATTTCCTAGGCTTGAGTGAGGACGGTGCCTCGCTGGCCTGTCGTCGTCTCCACGCGCGGAGCCTTCCATGCACGCCAAGGGTGCATCGCTGAATTCACGGGTGCATTGCGGGTTTGCGACGGTGGACGTCTCAAATGCGCACCGTTTCCCGCTAATTCCCAGGCTGGCGGTTACGATCCTGATTGACAAGACGCAGACAGTCTCCTTGCCCGTTCGCCCTCCGCGACCGCAGGTTTGCGTTTGCACGCGCAGGGGAGCATCAATGACCGAAAGCGATCGAAACAACCTGGCAATCAAGGAAATGACATGAACTCGCTGGAGCTGAGAAACGACGCAACGCATGAATTGTGGGAACTTGATCGCAGGCATTTTCTGCATCCGTTTACCCATTTTGAAAGCTACGAGGATTCGGGATCACTGATCATGTCCGGGGGATCGGGTTCCGAAATGACCGACTCCAACGGCCAAACCTATCTCGACATGATTGGCGGCCTCTGGTGCAACAACATTGGCCTTGGTCGACAGGAAATGGCCGATGCGATTGCGGAACAGGTCACGAAGCTGTCCTACAGTTCGACATTCACCGACATGTCCAACGAGCCAGCGGCCCGGCTGGCGGCCAAGCTGGCCGAACTGGCGCCCGGCGACCTCAATCGCGTGCACTTCTCAACCGGTGGCTCGACCGCGGTCGACAGCGCACTGCGCCTGGTACACTTTTATCAGCAGTGCGCGGGCAGGCCGCAAAAGGTCCATGTCATTGCGCGCCGACAAGCCTATCATGGATCAACCTATGCCACGATATCGATCGGCTACAAGGAAGCGGACCGGCGGCACGGGTTCCGATACATCGAGGACACCATCCATCACATCTCGGAACCGGACCTTTACCGGGCCCCGAACGGCATGGGAGAAGCGGAGTTCTGCCACCATCTGGTCAAGGAGTTCGAGGAGAAGATCGCCGAGATCGGCCCGGACAAGGTGGGGGCGTTCTTTGCCGAGCCAGTCATGGGTGCGGGAGGCGTATTGGTGCCGCCCGCTGACTATCTCAAGCGGATGCACGAGGTCTGCAAGCGCCACGACATCCTATACGTATCCGACGAAGTGGTCACCGCATTTGGCCGCCTGGGGCACTGGTTCGCATCCGAGGACGTGTTCGGAATCGTCCCAGACATCATTTGCTCGGCAAAGGGGCTGTCATCGGGCTATTTGCCGATTGGCGCAACGATTTACTCGGATCGCATTCACGAGACTATTTCGTCCGGTGATTCTTCGCGCGTCTATACCAGCGGCTTCACCTATGCCGGGCACCCGGTCTGCTGCGTGGCGGCACTGAAGAACATTGAAATCATGGAGCGCGAGAACATTCTCGAACATGCCCGGGAGGTCGGAGACTATTTTGGCGAACGACTCCGCGATCTGGAAGGCATGAAACTGGTCGGCAACGTGCGCGGTATCGGCTTGATGCGCTGCCTGGAAAATGTCCTGGACCGGACCAGCAGGGAGATGCTTCCGGAAGAGGTCGATATCGGCAAACGCATTTCCGACGCGGCGGAATCCCTCGGCGTGCTCGTGCGTCCGATCGGACGGCTGAACGTCATGTCGCCGCCGCTGGTCATCACAAAGTCGGAGATTGACTTCGCCGTTGATCGCCTGGGGAAGGCGATCGAGCAGGTTCACGGCGACCTTGTCAAGGAAGGGTGGACACCGGTCTGACCTTGCGCAACTCCGGCATCGGTCAGCGATCAAGGACCAGCGTGTCCTCCTCTCGCCAGCTGAGCCAGACCTGGTCGCCTACGTCTCCGTTCTCGACGGTTGATCGGGTTTCGTTCTGGACGGTGACCGACATGAGAGGGCCGTTGTCCGGCTGAACACGGATGTGCGAAGTATCGCCGTAATATGCCCAATCAACGATGCGGCCCTGAACGATGAGGCTGGATTCGGGTCTGCTTGCGGTCATGCGGATCTTCTCGGGCCTGACCGCAAGCGAAACCTGGCCATGCGCACGACCTGCATGCGGGACGGTCACCTTGCCAAGGTGCGCGACCTCGACCGTGACGCCATGATCGGAGGCTCCCGTGACCTGCCCGTCAAGGAGGTTCACCTTGCCGATGAAGTCGGCAACGAAGCGCGAGTTTGGCGATTCATAGAGCAGCTCGGGGGTCGCGGTCTGCTCCACGCGCCCTGCCTGCATCACGGCGATGCGATCCGCCATTGACAGCGCCTCGTCCTGGTCGTGGGTGACGATGACGAAAGTGATTCCGATCTCTTCCTGCAGACGCGTCAATTCAAGTTGCATTTGCTCGCGCAGTTTCGCGTCGAGTGCCGACATCGGCTCGTCAAGAAGCAGAACCTTGGGGCGCTTCACCAGTGCGCGCGCAAGGGCCACACGCTGGCGCTGGCCACCGGAAAGTTGATCCGGCTTGCGTTCACCCAAGTGGGCCAGCTGGACTAACTCGAGGACTTCCTCCGCCCTCCGCCGAGTTTCGGCTGCAGGGACTCCGGTCACTTTCAGCCCGTATCCCACATTCGCCAGCACTGTCATGTGCGGAAACACGGCGTAGGACTGGAAGACCATGTTCACCGGTCGCTTGTTGGGCGCCATGGCGCTGACATCCACGCCGTCGATCAGGATCTCGCCCGCGGTTGGCGTCTCGAAACCCGCCAGCATGCGCAGGAGCGTGGTCTTGCCGCATCCGGACGGTCCGAGCACCGCAAAGAACTCGTTTGCCGCTATGTCGATATTGGCATTATCGACCGCAGTGATTCCACCGAACTTTTTGGTGACGTTGCGAATGGAAATGATGCTCATTGTGCACCTGCATGGTCTGGACGCTGTACCCGCAACATCAGTGCCGCAACGATCAGCGTGATCACCACCAGCACGGTCGAAGCGGCGTTGACCTCTGGGGTCACGCTGAACCGGACCATGGAATAGACCTTGACCGGAAAGGTCACGGTTTCCGGGCCGGACGTGAAAAAGGTGATCACGAAGTCATCAAGCGAAAGCGTGAAGGCCAGCAGGGCACCAGCTACCAGGCCGGGCCGCATGTAAGGAAAGATCACGTGCCGGAACGTCTGCCATTCCGTGGCCCCCAGATCGCGCGACGCCTCTTCCAGTTCGCGATTGAAACCCGCCATGCGGGCGCGAACAACGATGGCCACAAAGGGGAAACTGAAGGCGACATGGGCGACGATGATCGCCGAAAGGTTGAGTGGCCACGGCATTCCCGTCGGCCAGCCGATGCGCGAGAAGAAAGCGAGCATGGCCACCCCCATGCAAATCTCGGGAATCACGATCGGCAGTGCCATGAATCCCTCGTAGGCGCTCTTGAACGGAAATCGGAATCTCCACAACAGCAATGCCACCATGGCGCCGAGCGTGGTGGCGACGACGGTGTTTATGGCCGCAATTGTCAACGAATTGATGAAGGCCTCGATCAATCCGTCATTGTTCCATGCTTTCTCGTAGTACTTTGTGGTGAAGCCCCTCCAGACGATGTTGCGCTTCGAGTCATTGAAGCTGAATGCCATCATGAGGACCACCGGGGCATAGAGCAGGATGAACACCATGCCGAAGAAGGTCCTCATCCAGACCCGCCCGGCATAGTCCAGCGGGTCGACCCGGCGGCGCAGCCCCCTCATGCCCGCGTCTCCGCGTCACGGGTGAGCAGCGCGCGCAGCGCCAGAATACCGAACGTGACATACATCAGCAGGAAGCTGAGAGCGGAGCCGAACGGCCAGTCATTGGCTGCCTTGAACTGCCGTTCGATGACATTGCCGATCATTGTGGCATTGGTTCCCCCCAGCAAGTCGGCGGTCAGAAACGAACCAAGGCAGGGGATGAACACCAGAATCAGGCCGGAGACGATGCCGGGCATGGTCAGCGGCACTGTCACACGCAGAAAGGTGGCCATCTGCGAAGCGCCAAGGTCGAGGGATGCTTCAAGCATGGATCGATCCAGCCGTTCGATGGAAGCATATAGCGGCAGCACCATGAAGGGCATGAACACATAGACTAGGCCGGCGACAACGGCGAAGTCGTTGTAAAGCAGCTCCAGCGGTTCAAACGGTCCGAACAGCCTGTCGAGCCAGAGCGCGTCGTAAATCCACTCCAACGTGAAATTCACGTAGCCCCGGGTTCGGAACACCGCGATCAGGGCATAGGTGCGAATGAGAAGATTGATCCAAAACGGCAGAATTACCGCCAGCAGCAGCCACGGCTGCCAGCGCCGCGAGGCGAAGGAAATGACAAAGGCGACCGGGTAGGCAATGACCAGGCACAGGATCGTTGCCAGCGCCGAGATCCAGACCGACTTCCAGATGATCACCAGATAGACGGGATCGGCCAGGGCCCGGACGTAATTGGCCAGGGTCCAGGTGATTTCGGTTTCGGTAATGGAGATCTTGCCGTCGATGACCGCCTTTTCGCCGAACGACAGCATCCACACGATGCCGAGCGGCACCAGGAAGAAAAACAGGAGCCAGAAGGAGCCTGGGCTCGCGAGGGTCCAGAAGACCCTTTGGTTCTTGCGGAAACTCTCCACGCCGGAAACAGGCTGGGGCGGGCCATCCCGCCCCAATGATGGTCAGGCAGCTTGGACCCGGGTCCAGGCGTCGTTGATGTTCTTCACATGCTCTTCGCCCAGATAGAGCTGGAACTCGCATTTGGCGACGGTTTCATCGGACGGAAAGATCGCCGGGTTTTCGTTGTATTCAGGTCCGAGCTTTGCCTGGGCAGCCGCGTTTGGCGTTGCGTACTGGATATAGTCAGCGATGGCGGCACCGGCGTCGGCATCAAGGATGAAGTTGATGAATGCATGCGCATTGTCCGGGTGTGGCGCACCCGTCGGCATGCACAGGCAATCCTGCCAGATCAGGCCACCTTCGTCGGGAACATAGAACGATAGGTCGTCGTCATCCGCCATGACTTGCAGGATGTCGCCGTTCCATTCCTGGGCAATGACCACTTCGCCCGATACCAGCAGGTCCTGACCGTTGTCGTCGGCAAAGACCTTGATGTTCTCCTTCTGCGCGATCAGCAACTCCTCTGCCGCCTTGATGTCCGCTGGATCGGTCGAATTCAGCGAATTGCCTAGGTATTTCATGGCATGGCCGAGAACGTTCGCTCCGTCGCCCAGCAGCGAAATTTTGCCCGCGAACTGATCGGAATCGTAGAGATGCTTCCAGGATTTGGTGATGTCCCCGGTCCGTTTCGCATTATAGCCGACACCGATTGTCCCCCACATGTACGGGATTGAGTGCTTGAGGCCCGGATCATAGCTGGCATCGCGGAAATTGGCGCCGAGATTTGACATGTTCGGGATCTTGTCGTGATCCAGCGGCATAAGCATGCCGGCGACCAGCATGCGTTCCACATAGTCATTGGTCGGCACGATCAGGTCGTAGCCCGGATTGCCTTCCCGCAGCTTTGCGAAAAGCTCATCGTTGTCAGCAAATAGATCCATCTTGACCTCGATGCCCGTGGCGGCATTGAAGTCGTCCAGCGTCGTCTCGCCGATATAGGTATCCCAATTGTAGAAGTTCAGCTTCTTTTCTTCGGCAGCCATCGTGCCTCGCGGCAGGAAGCTCAGCCCGGCCAATGCTGTTGCACCGCCCAAGAGGCTGCGGCGGTTGGGGCGGAACTTTGGCGAATAGGTCTTCATGTCTGGTTCCTCCTTTGGCGGAAATTCCTGTCATTCTTGCCAACGATTGCGCAGTCGCCGCTTCTTGACAACCGAAAATTCCGATGCTGCGCTCCCAGGTTTGCGCACTTTATGCATGAAGAAATCTTCATAACAGATTGATTTTAAGAAATTGTAAGGCTAATGCCCTTTGTCCCTCCCGTTCGATCGTAAGCCGAGTTGCCGACCGTGCCGACCAAGGTGGCCGACCTGACTGGTAATTCGGTCGGTGCCTTGAATCGATTGGCATCGATGACCTTCCAGCGTGGTTGGAAGTTCGGTGACTGCTCCGCGCCAGCTGGCATCATGTTGTCGAGATTCAGCTCACTCGCCCGAGTCCCGGGTCGTGCCGTCCCGTCCGGCGGCCGGACGTAAGGGCCAGGCGAATTGACCAGCCCAGAGGCTGGCCCTACTTTGGAAGCAGGAGCGGAGAACGGGACAGTCGGGATCTCCAATCGCGAATTGAGCTCTTGAAGAAAGACCATGACGTCATGCATGCTAACGCAAGAACGACTCTGCACGAGATTAGGTTCGAGATGGCAAATCGGGATACGGCGCATCCGGAGAGGGATCCAACCGCGCGTTGGAGGCATCCGGAGATCATCAATGGCGCTATCCCCATTGGCGAGGCGCCAGTGATCTCCGCGGCCAAATCCGTTGCTGGCGCCAGAATTCCTCGTGCCGTGTTCGCTTCGGTTCGCGGCGGCGTTTTCCGTCGCTGGGTCGGCCACGAATGGGCGCTCGCCGACGGGTGTAAGCAGGTGCCGGTGTACCGTCGGACTCGGCAATTGATGGAGGTCGCACTATGATTTCAGGCATTCGCTCCGGGTTTCTGGCCGTGGCAGCGGCGCTTTTGCTTTCAAGCTGTGCACAGTTCGAGCGGGCAGTGGTGGGGAAACCGCAACTCGTGACCCAGCCGCTTGCGCCATCCGCAGCAAAGACCGTCGAGGAGCTTGACACCACGACCGACGCTGAGCGAGACGCGGCTGCCGCGCCCGGCGCCTCAGGGCGGCTTCTCGGTGAAACCGTTGCGTCGCTTGGCGATGCTACCAGGTCGGGTTTCTGGATTGAGACGCCGCTGGCCAAGGCGGAAGGGCCAGGGCGATTGGTGTATCCCGCCAATGGAAAGAGCGTCGAAGTCACGTTGATGCCGTCGGGCGGAGGTTCAAGTCGCGTTTCGCTTGCGGCAATGCGGCTTTTGGATGCGCCGCTTGCAGGTCTGCCGACACTGGAGGTCCATGCGCTTCCGTGAATGTGACAGCCGTCCCGGCTATTCCACGGTCACGGATTTCGCCAGATTGCGGGGCTGGTCCACGTCCGTCCCTTTTGCGACTGCAGTGTGATACGCCAGAAGCTGTGCAGGAATGGCATAGAGGATGGGCGCAGTCAGTTCAGGCAAATCCGGCATTTCGATGACTCGCCACAAGCCGTCGCCTGCTTTCCGCCGGCCCTTTCTGTCAGTGATCAAGACGATCTTTCCGCCCCGGGCCAGCACTTCCTGCATGTTCGAAATGGTTTTGTCGAAGAGTGCCGTTCGAGGTGCCATGACAATCACCGGCACGGACTGGTCTACGAGAGCGATGGGACCGTGCTTCAACTCCCCTGAAGAGTGGCCTTCGGCGTGAATGTAGCTGATTTCCTTCAGCTTCAACGCGCCTTCCATGGCTAACGGGTACATTGCGCCGCGCCCAAGGAACAGGATGTCACGGAACTCGGCCAAGGCGCGGGCCGTTTCCGCGATTTGGCTTGAACGGCCCAGGGCCTGCGCAACAAGTCCGGGAAGGGTTTGGAGCGCGCGCAAGTGATCGGCAAGCGCCCCGGCATCCATTTGCCTGCGGTCACTTCCCGCCTGCAGCGCAAGAACCAGGAGCGCAAAGAGCTGACAGGTGAATGCCTTGGTGGAGGCAACGCCGATTTCGGTCCCGGCATGGATGGGCAGGACAACGTCGGATTCCCGCGCAATCGAGCTTTCCTGCACATTGACGACGGACAAGGTTCGTGCGCGTTCCGTCACGTGCCGCAGCGCGGCGAGCGTATCGGCTGTCTCGCCGGACTGGCTGACGAATATTGCGAGGGTGCCGGGGCCGACAGGCGTGTCGCGGTAGCGAAACTCCGAGGCAATGTCCACCTCGACGGCAATTCCCGCGAGCGACTCGAGCCAGTACTTTGCCGTTTGGCAGGCATAGAACGCAGTACCGCAGGCAACCATGACGACCCGGTCAACCTCGGCAAAATCCGGACACCCATCGGGAAGGAACGGCGCGCCGTCCCTGATGTAGTGTTGGGCCGCATCCGCCAGCACGCTCGGCTGCTCGGCAATTTCCTTGGCCATGAAGTGCTGGTAGCCGTCCTTCTCGATCTGGCGCGGATCGATCCGGATCGTGTGGACTTCGCGGTTTGCGCGTCGTCCCTTCGCGTCGCGAACTTCCGCGCCGGCACGCGTGAGAATTGCGCAATCGCCTTCCTCAAGGTAGCTGATCTGGTCTGTCAGCGGGCTGAGCGCGACGGCATCCGAGCCGAGGAACATTTCACCGTCGCCGAAGCCGAGCGCGAGCGGCGATCCCTTGCGTGCCGCGACAATCAGATCGTCCTCGCCATCAAAAAGAAATGCCAGCGCGAAAGCACCCTCAAGACGTGCAATCGTCTTCGTGGCTGCGTCGGGAGGCCCGAAACCCTGATCTAGATGAAACTGCGCCATGAGCGACACGGTTTCGGTGTCGGTCTCGGTCTCGGTGGCATAGCCGTTGGCGGCGAGTTCCTCGCGCAGTTCCCGGAAATTCTCGATGATCCCGTTATGGACGACCGCAACGCGCCCAGACCTGTGGGGGTGGGCGTTCGTTACCGAGGGTGCTCCATGCGTGGCCCAGCGGGTGTGCCCGATGCCGGCCTTTCCTGGCAAGGGGTCGTGAATCAGCATGTCCGAAAGATTGACGAGCTTGCCAACCGCACGGCGGCGGTCCAGCGTGCCTTCGTTCACGGTTGCAATTCCGGCGCTGTCGTATCCCCGGTATTCAAGACGTTTGAGCGCCTCGACCAGGGTTGGCGCCGCCTCGTGGTTGCCCAGGATGCCTACAATGCCGCACATTGCCTCAATCCGACTTGCCCGCGCCCTTGATCGCGCGCAGCCTGGCCAACAGCTTGGTGGCAAATCCAGCCATGTTCCTTTGCCGGCCCCTGGCGATCGCGAGATCGCCGCCGGGAACGTCGCGGGTTATGACTGAACCCGACGCCGTCATCGCTTCGTCGCCGACCGTGACCGGCGCGACCAGCATGGTGCTGGAGCCGATGAAGGCCTTGTCGCCGATTTCGGTCCGGTGCTTGGAGACACCGTCGTAGTTGCATGTGATGGTTCCTGCGCCGACATTCGTGCCCCGGCCTATCGACGCGTCGCCGACATAGGACAAGTGCTTGACTTGGGCGCCATCCCCTATTTCGGCCTTCTTGACTTCGACGAAATTGCCGATGTGGGCGTCTTCTCCGAGATTGGTGCCGGGTCGGAGACGCGCATGAGGCCCGACGACGGCACTGCGGCCAATGTGGCAGCCTTCCAAGTGGCTGAATGCCCGGATGCGTGCCCCGGATTCGATCACGACTCCCGGGCCGAACACGACGTTCGGCTCCACCACGACGTCGCGTTCGATGCGGGTGTCGAAGGCAAAGTACACCGTGTCCGGTGAACGAAGCGTCACGCCGCCTGCGAGGGCGGCATGCCGCGCGCGCGCCTGAAACACGGCTTCGGCACGAGCCAGGTCCGCGCAAGTGTTGATGCCAAGCGCTTCCTCTTCGGTGCAGGTCACGACCCGGACAGCGAGGTCCTCGGCACGACCCAAGGCGGCGATGTCGGTCAGGTAATGTTCTCCGGACGCGTTGTCCCTGCCTGCTGCATTGGCGAGACGAAGGAGCGTGCCTGTCTCGCCCAGCACCAACCCCGCATTGCAAAGCGTTGTTGCCCGCATCGCGTCATCGGCGTCTTTCCACTCGACGATCCTGAGCAATGATGCCCCTTCCGCCACGATGCGCCCGTAGCGTCCGGGATCCGACGCCTCAAATCCAAGAAACGCAATGTCTGCGCCGTCCGCTCTGGCCTTGCTCAAGGCGGTGATTGTTTCGGGGCGAATGAAAGGCGCGTCGCCGAGAAGCACCAGCGTGTCTCCGCCCCTGCCTTCCAGCTCGGGTGCCGCCATCGTGACGGCATGCGCCGTCCCGCGCTGCTCGGATTGTTCGACGATCCTGATCCTCTCGTCGATTTTCAACGCTTCCCTGCTGACGGAGCCTCCACTTCGAGCCACCACGAGGACACGCTCGCCATCAAGCGCTTTTGCGGACGCAAGCACATGCGCAAGGATTGGGGCACCAGCGATTTCATGCAGCACCTTCGGCCCATCGGACAGCATCCGCGCACCTTCTCCCGCGGCAAGAACGATCAGGTGGGTTGGCATCTGCTCTTTCCTTTTTCGTTGCGACCTTTTAGCCGCGAGGGCGAAGGCCCGAAAGGTTGGGGCCATCAACTTGTGTTGCCGCAAGTTACATCTGCGGCGGGGACTTGCCGAAGGAGGGACGCATGAAGTGCGTGATTTTCGATCTGGATGGAACGCTGGCTGATACCAGCGCCGACCTGATCGAAGCTGCAAATGCCTGCTTTCGGGCACGCGGCCTCGGTGATCTCCTTGACGAGGCTGAGGACCGGCTGACGGCCTTTCACGGCGGGCGGGCGATGCTGAGGCTGGGATTCTCCCGGTCGGGCAAGGATGACGAGGAGGCTGTGGAGCACGCGTTCCCGGAGTTCATAAGCCGATATCAGGAGTGCATCGATGTCAGGACCGTCCTGTACCAGGACGCGGTGGCGGCGGTCGATGCGTTGCGTGACGCGGATTACCGTGTCGGCATCTGCACGAACAAGCCCGAGGCGCAGGCTGACCTCCTTCTCCGTCGGTTGGGCGTGCGAAACCGGTTTGCATCGCTTGTCGGCGCCGATACGCTGCCTGTGCGAAAGCCCGATCCGAAAGCCTTCCACGAAGCCGTGATCCGGGCATCCGGCGATCCGGCGCGATCCATGCTGGTTGGAGACACGGAAACCGATGTCAGGACGGCTCGGGCTGCCGGCGTTCCGGTGGCGATCGTGTCATTCGGGCCCGAGGGTGAGGGCGTGGCCCGGCTGGAGCCGGATGCGCTCTTGCCCGACTTCAAAGCGCTCGGCAGGATCGTGGTCGAACTGATCGGGTAGTCGACATGGTGCATCGTTTCGAGGGCAGTTTCACGCAACAGGAGCCGATTCCGGAGGCGGCGGTGGATGCCGCGACCGAGGTCCTGAGGCATGGAAGGCTTCACAGATACAATCTGGCTGAGAGCGAGGTCGGAGAGGCTTCGCTTCTGGAGCGCGACTTTGCAGCGTTTACAGGAGCACGTTACGTTCTGGCAACGACTTCGGGAGGTTACGCGCTTGCGACGGCGCTGCGGGCTCACGGTGTGCGACCGGGAGACGCCGTCCTGAGCAATGCCTTCACGCTGGCGCCGGTGCCGGGCGCGATTGCGAGCGTGGGCGCGCACGTGGTCTTCGTGGAGACGACGGAGTCTCTGACGATCGACTTCGTTCACCTCGATGAGATGGCAGAGAAGTCCGGTGCGCGGGTTCTGATGCTGAGTCACATGCGAGGCCATCAACCTGACATGGACCGGGTCATGCACATTGCGCGGGATCGGGGATTCGTGGTCATCGAGGATTGCGCCCACACGATGGGTGGTTCCTGGCGAGGCGTGGTTTCGGGGCGGCACGGCGGCAGCGCGTGTTACAGCACCCAAACCTACAAGCACATCAATTCCGGCGAAGGCGGGTTCCTGGCAACTGACGATCCGAACGTGGCGGCACGCGCCACGCTCCTGTCCGGAAGCTACATGCTCTACGAGCGGCATGGTGCCGGTCCTGACACGGACGTGTTCGAGGAAATGCGGAACTCCACGCCGAACATCTCGGGACGCATGGACAACCTGCGGGCGGCCATCCTGCGTCCGCAGCTTGCAGCGCTTCCTGAGCGCGTGGAGCGCTGGGCGGACCTGCATGACGCGATGGAAGACGGCCTGCGCACCCTGCGCCGCCTTAGCCTGATCGAACGGCACCCGGACCTGATGCGGGTCGGGTCGTCGTTCCAGTTTCGGTTGCCGGATCATGAAGCGAACGAGATCGAGGACCTGGTGGATCGGTGCGCGCGCCGTGGGGTAGAATTGAAATGGTTTGGCGCTGCACGGGCACACGGGTTCACGTCAACCTATCGCCATTGGGCCTATGCAGGCGCCCCGGAGTTGCCGCAAACCGACCAGGTGATGGCCGGGCTTCTGGACATGCGCCTGCCTCTGACGTTTTCGAGGGGGGATTGCGAGACCATCGCCGGAATAATTCGCGAAGAGGTCACCGGAAAGCGTGGCTGAACTCCATTCGGTTGCAGTCTTGTGGCGGTCTTCTTGGCGCTCGTCCTTGGGCAGCGTGACGTCCGTCACGCTTGACGCACCGATTCGGCACAGCTAGGTAAATGAACGTTCGTTCACTTCCGGGGAGCCCAGATGTTCGACGCATCCATGCGATTCGATCTCGGCGAGGACATAGACGCGCTGCGCGATGCCGTGCAGCGCTGGGCCCAGGAACGGGTCCGGCCCATGGCGGCAGAAATAGATCGCTCGAACGCCTTTCCGCCGGAGCTATGGCGGGAAATGGGTGATCTGGGCATCCTTGGCGTCACCGTTGAGGAGGAATATGGCGGCGCCGGTCTGGGGTATCTGGCCCACGTGATTGTCGTCGAGGAGATTGCGCGGGCGTCAGCCAGCGTCTCTCTGTCGTACGGGGCTCATTCGAATCTCTGCGTCAATCAGATCAGCCTGAACGGGAACGAACGGCAAAAGGCGAAGTTCCTGCCCCGGCTCGTCACGGGGGAGCATGTGGGAGCACTCGCGATGAGCGAGGCCGGAGCCGGCTCGGATGTCGTTTCAATGAGCCTTCGTGCCGAGAAACGGAACGACCACTACAGGCTCAACGGAACCAAGTATTGGATTACCAACGGGCCGGATGCGGATACGCTTGTGGTCTATGCCAAGACCGATCCCGACGCCGGATCGAAAGGGATCACCGCTTTCCTCGTCGAGCGCGAAATGAACGGCTTTTCGACAAGCGCCCACTTTGACAAGCTGGGCATGCGCGGTTCGAACACGGCAGAGCTCATTTTCGAGGACGTGGAAGTTCCGTTCGAGAACGTGCTCGGAGAAGAGGGGCAGGGCGTTCGCGTGCTGATGTCCGGTCTGGACTACGAACGCGTGGTGTTGGCCGGCATCGGACCCGGGATCATCGCGGCCTGCCTTGACGAGGTCATGCCCTACATGGCCGAGCGCAAGCAGTTCGGGAAGCCGATCGGGTCGTTTCAGCTCATGCAGGGCAAGATCGCGGACATGTATGCAGCAATGAATTCGTCGCGCGCCTATGTCTATGAAGTGGCAAAGGCCTGTGACCGGGGCGACGTGACGCGGCAGGATGCCGCCGCGTGCTGCCTGTTTGCGAGCGAGGCGGCGATGCGGCAGGCGCATCAAGCCGTCCAGGCGATGGGCGGTGCAGGCTTCATGAACGACCATCCCGTGTCTCGGCTCTTTCGCGATTCGAAGTTGATGGAGATCGGAGCGGGAACAAGCGAGATCCGGAGGATGCTCATCGGCCGCGAGCTGATGGGGCAGGTTGCGTGAGGACGGTGGATTCCGAACCTTGAGCGCGATCTCGTTCCGGCCTTGACTGGACCCTCCTTGCGCCGCTTCAGATCCGCGGCCGAAATTTCGTGAGATCAAGCGGTAGAAAACGCCGAGCTTGTGGCCCCGTGTCCGTGTCAAGTCCAGCCGGGCGAATTCGTTCAGGTCGACTTCGCGGATGCGGCTGTCGGGACGGCTTGGTGCGGCACCCGGGGCTGGCTGACCTGGTCATTGGGCCCCCTCACCAGGACTCCCGCTGCAATGCCCCTTCCGGCACAGGGATTCCCGGCGCGCCAAATTCGGAATGGCCCTAGGTCAGTTCGGTTCCGGTGACCTGACCTTAACTGTCACGACTTCGGTGTCGTGATACTGCTGATGGTGGACTGATGATGCCAGATGGCGCAACAGCCGAAGCGAAGCCTCATGGCCAAGCGACGTGCCGGTGGTGTGTTCGCCAAGTCGGGAAATCCGGTCCTCGAGGTTTATCTCTTCACCGGAGGCGACAACGAACTCCAGAACTGCCCCGCCGTCGTCGCGGGAAACGGAGAGGCGGAGGCGGCGGGACTGCTTGTCATCCTGACTCTCAAGAAGTGTCAGGACGGTCTCTTCGCCCACGGCGTCAAGCCGCTGCGACATGGCGGCGCCCCATCCACTGCTCGTGGCGAATTGCCTCAGGAAGGCGCTTATCGGGCGAATCGCGGCGTCGTCAAACGGGACTTCCATGTGTCTGCGCCGAGGCTTTGCCACATCGAGAAACACCGTCAGCAGGATGGCCGTGGCACCGCCTGCCGTCATGCCGTTCTGGAACAGGCCTCCCGCGAACTCCGCGAAGAACTCAGGGTAGATCGCGCCGCTCTGGAAGCCGACGCCAATCCAGAAAGAAACGCCGACCACCATCCCTTTGCGATAGTCCAGCCCGTCCTGCACAACCATTCTCATGCCGACGACGAACAGCATCGACAGAAGCAAGGCCGCGTAAGCGGCCACGACCGGCCCTGGAATCGCCAGGATTACCGCGAGCACCTTGGGCAGAAGGGCCATGACGAGGAAGATGATGCCGACGGCAACACCGACGCGCCGCGCTGCCACGCCGGTCAGTTCGGTCACGGCGATGCTGGTGGAGTAGGTCGTGTTCGGAACTGTGCCGAGCAGGCCGGAAAGCAGGTTGCCAAGCCCGTCGGCGGCGACTGCGCCCTCAACCGCTCGGTAGTCCACGGCTCGGCGCTCCCGCCACGAAACGTGCTGGATCGCCATCGAGTCGCCGATCGTCTCAATTGCACCGACAAGGGTCACAATCACGAAAGCTGGGAGCAGGCTCCAGAACGCCGGGCCGAAATTCACGTCGAAACCTGGCCATCCCCCGCTCGGAAGCCCGATCCAGGCTGCCTCAGCCACGCGTTCCGCTTCGTAGATGCCAAACGTCCAGGCGACCACCGAACCGACGACGACCCCGATCACCGGAGCCCACAGGCGCCAGACCCCGGTTGCGGCAAGCGCGATGCAGATGATCACCGCAATCGTGGCGGCCGCCGAAAGCGGCGACGCCAGATGGTGGGCGCCATCCGGCACCTCCTCCAGCATGCCGAATACAATCGGCATCACGGTCACTGCGATTAGCATGATGACAGTCCCGGCCACCGTGGGCGTGAAAATTCGGCGCACCCAGACGAGTTTCGTGGCGAGAACGAACTGGATCAGGGAGGAAGTGATGACGAGCGTGGCAAGCAAGGCCGGGCCTCCTGCGGCGATCGCTGCAATGCTGACAGCGATGAATGCCCCGGAGGTTCCCATGAGGAGAACATAGCCTGCGCCGAAGCGGCCGACTCGAACCGCCTGGACAATCGTGCTGACCCCGCTGACGGCAACCACCGCGAACGCCGCCCACGACAGATAAGGATCGCCTTCACCGGCGGCACGGACCACGATGGAGGGGGTGAGCACGATCGCGGCAATGGTGAGCAGCGCCAATTGCAGGCCGAGACCGAATGCCAGTGGCGTTGGAGGCTTTTCGTCCGCAGCATAGCGAATATGCCTGCCTTCCCCGTTCACATCCATGCCATTGCCTCCAGACACTCACCGCCAAAAGTGCATGCCGGTGAAGCTGTCACCCGGCTGCACCGCTTGCAACAGGACCGCAAAATCTCCGCGTGTCAAGCCGAGTTCGAGATACAGCGAGCAACTGGCGACAAGCCGCACGCCGAGAGACGGCACCGAACGGAGGAAGCGCAATGCCCGCCAGAACGCGGAACGTGTGAACTCGGGCCAGAAGGACAGCTTCGGAGGCAGCTATCTGCGGGTTAGCGGTCGCCGACAGGCAAACTCTCACTTGACGTTCGGCACCCGCTCACAGTCGATCATCCTCAGCGTCTTGCAGCCAGGCGGCGGCCCTCCAAGTGCTCCGCCACGCAGGGGCATGACTACCCGGCGCGCAGAATCCCGTGGTCCGGACGGATAGGACAGATTCCAGTGCAGCCGGATCGGCAAACCACTCTATGGCCGTGCAATCCGGCAAACATTGACAAGACCTGAAATGGGTGAGTCTGTAGGCTGCTGGCACTCACGTCCGCGTTTGGAAAGAGGCTCTCACGCCAAAATGACTCGCTTCACGGCAATGCGGCTGGGCGACAAGCCGATCATTCATCCTGGTCTCGCACAGACAATCGGGACCAATATCAACGGGCCGTCCGCAATTCGCGTTCCGGGTTGGATCAAGGCCCCGCTCGGTCGGTATTATCTCTATTTCGCCGACCATCGCGGCGACCACATTCGCTTGGCCCATGCGGACGAGATCACCGGCCCCTGGCAGGTTCACGAGCCGGGTGCTCTGCGTCTCGAAAGCTCCGGCTTTCCAACGCGATTGTTCGAACTCGATCCGCCAGACCGGTTTCGAAAGAGCGTCGCCTCCGGTGATCTTCGACCTCACATTGCTTCTCCGGACGTCCATGTCGACCAAGCTCGGCGGCAGATCGTCATGCACTATCATGGATTGGAACGCGACTGCACGCAGACCACCAGACGCGCGGTGTCCAATGACGGCCTTGAATTCCGCGACCCGCAGCCAACCGGTGCGGACTTCTATGCCCGTGTCTTCGAGTGGCACGGCGTGACCTATGCCGCAGCGCTGGAAGGCTGGCTGTACCGCTCGCCTGACTCTGGCTTGTCCTTCCCGCACAGGGCGCGCTTAGGCGATTCATCCACGCGGCACGTCGCCGTCTTTTCGTTCGGCGATGAACTGTTCATGGTCTTCAGCCGCATCGGTGATGCGCCGGAACGACTTTTGATTTCTCGCATTCTCACGGCAAGGATTTGGCGCGACTGGCGCCTGTCAGAACCTCTGGAACTCTTGCGAGCCGAGACGCCTTGGGAGGGTGCCGGGGAGCCGGTCTCGCCATCGCGCATGGGTCCGACCGATATACGCGTCAACCAACTGAGGGATCCGTTCGTATTCAGTGAAGGCAGTCGTCTCTGGCTGTTTTATGCATGTGCCGGTGAATCTGGTCTGGCGCTTGCGCAGCTTCACTGTAGGTGAATGGTAGGGCAAGTTCACTCCAGGTGATTGGTAGGACAAGTGAATCTGTCGGCTCTCAATTCCCGGAACATTCGCCTGTACCTTGCTGGCAATCTCTTTTCGTTGAACGCGATGTGGATGCTCCGCATTGTCGTCGGCTGGCTGGCTTGGGATCTGACGGGATCGGCCAGCTTTGTCGGATTGATCGCGTTTGCTTACTTTCTGCCCACCATGTTCCTTGGCCCTCTCTTCGGCGTCCTGAGCAATCGTTCGGATGTGCGCCGCGCAGCCATCATGGTTCAGTCACTGTTCTTGACCGCCGCCCTGGGCCTGTGGCTTGTCCAACATCTGGAAATCCTCGGTGCATCTCATCTGCTGATATATTCGCTGGCCACAGGCACAATAATGTCGGTACACGGCCCGGTGCGGATGTCGATTGCACCGAGGCTGGTTGCATCCAATGACATCCCGTCGGCAGTCAATTTTGCTTCGATCGCATACAATGTCTCTCGTATGACTGGCCCGGCGATTGGCGGCTGGGCAATTGCGCAATTTGGCGCCGGGCAGGCAACACTCGTAACTGCGCTCTGCTATTCTCCATTCTTGGTGGCACTGTCTCTCTTGCGCGTCCGGCAAGCGGCCCCCAAGCCTTCAAAGCCAGGTTTTCTGGGCGATCTGGCCTAAGGCGTGCGATTCGCCTTCGGCGATTCAGGCATCCGTGCCGCTCTGGCCCTTTCGGCGGTCGCATCGATATTCATATTGGGAACGCTCGAAATCTTGCCAGTCATTGCGGTTGGCGTCTTTGCCAAGGGCGCCACGGGCCTTGGTCTATTGACTGCATCCACCGGGTTGGGCGCGATTGTCTCCGGCATTGGGCTGGTATTGCTGCCGCCGGCCTTCGGACGCAATCGCCTTCCATTGGCTGCCGCCATCAGCATGTGCGGGGTCGCGTGCGTAGCGGGCCTCGGACTGACCGCATCCTGGCCTGTAGCAATTGGCCTGGTCGCTGCCATGTCGGCAGCGGCCAGCGCTTCGGGCACTATCTGCCAGTCTGCTATCCAAACGCGTATCGGCGGCGAGATGCGAGGCCGCGTGATGAGCATGTGGGCCAGTGTCGCGATTGGCACAGCGCGATGGGTCCTGCCGTTCTCGGGATTGCGGTGGAATTCCTGGGACTGGGCGTTACACTCACGTTTGGCGCAGTTTGCGCAGGGCTGTTGCTAGTCGCGGGCCATGTTCGTCGCCACTGGTAGTCTCGACAAGCAACGGGACTTGGCGATGTCGATTGGCCCAGGCACGGTGAGGAACGGCACACGGCCAAATGCAATGGAGCGAAAGTCGGCTTGACCCCGGAGATTTTGCTGGGTCCGTGTAGCGGCGTGTTTCGTAAACATGGTCGTTAGCCCCATTCCGTACCAATGTGGCAACGAACCCAATGATCGGCTGATCCGCTTTTGCGCCAATTTGGTGCATTCGAGCTACATACGTCGCCGATGAACGATTGGCACCTTGGGTGAAACAAGCAGCCTGAGGGTGGGTTGACTGGGGAAGGAACCTCGCCCCGTAATACAATCGGCGGTTTGTCGTCGGACTTTTGAATTGGCAACGCGGCAGACAACAAAGCCTGGGTGTATGGATGTTCCGGCGCATCGAACATTTTGTCGGTCGATCCAAATTCGACGAGCGAGCCAAGATACATGACGGCAACTCTGTCGGCCATGTATCGCGTTGTGCCTAGGTCATGAGCGACTACGACGTAGCTGCACCCAAACTCGGACTGAATATCCTTGAACAAATTCATGATTTGTGAGCGGATCGAAACATCGAGCGCCGAAACGGGCTCGTCCAGAATAATGAGTTTCGGACGTTGCACGATGGCGCTTGCGATCGCAATGCGTTGGCGTTGCCCACCGGAAAATTCGTGCGGAAACTTGTGCCCGTCGTCCGGTCGCAAGCCCACCGAGCACAAGGCTTCGTCAACACGTTTTGTCATGGCGCCGTCGCTGAGGTTGTCATTCAAGCGCAAACCCTCAGCGACGATGTCGAAAACGCGCATCCGCGGACTGAGCGACGCCCAGGGATCCTGAAAAACGGCCTGCACGTTCGTCCGATATTGGCGGAGATCAGGGCCGGTCAGTTCGGCAACGTCCTGGCCATTGAGCCAGAACCGTCCCGATGTCGGTTCGATCAGTTTGAGAAGCATCCACGCGAGCGTGGTCTTGCCACAGCCCGATTCCCCGACTAGCGCCAGTGTCTGGCCTTCCTCCAACTCGAAGCTCACATCCTGAACCGCGCGCACGATGTGTTCCTTGCGGTGAAATATGCCAGTGCGAACAGGGAAGTGTTTAGAGAGGTTCTCAACCTTCAAAAAGGAGATCACAGTGTCTCTCCCAAATGCCAGCAGCTTGCTTCATGCGACACTGCGCCGCTTCGGCCCGGCTTCGGATCGGGACGATGTGATCGGCAAACGTCAGTCGCGAGGGGGCAGCGAGATGCGAATTTGCAGCCTGCAATCTCTTCTGTCAGCGGCGGCGGCTGGCCTTCGATGGCGTAGAGCCGGTAGACCTTAGTATCAATGCTGGGCACAGACCTCAGAAGTGCTTGCGTATATGGATGAGATGGCGCGGCGAATACATCCTTCACCGTCCCGCTTTCTATGATCCTGCCGCCATACATAACGGCGAGCCTGTGGCAGAGATTTGCAACAATGCCCAGATCATGGGTGATGAAGATAATGGCAGCACCTGTGTTTTTCTGAATTCCTTCAAGAAGTTGCAGGTATTGTAGTTGGATCGTCACATCCAGCGCAGTAGTCGGCTCGTCCGCGATGATGAGTTTAGGCGCGCTCGAAAAGGCGATGGCGCCAACAACCCGCTGTTTCATCCCGCCGCTCATCTGATGCGGAAATGCGTGCAGACGGCGCTCGGCGTCGGCAACATTCATCTTCTTCAACACATTGATTGCCTTGCCGAGCAGTGAACGCTTTGGCTGTCGCGGATCATCGAGTCTAAGTGCCTCGATCACCTGATTTCCAATCGTATAGACGGGGTTCAGCGAAGTGTGCGGATCTTGCAGGATCATCGCGATTTCGCGACCGCGGACCTTGGTTAGGTCTGCATCTGAGAATTGCGACAAATCCCGTCCATCGAAAAGGATCTTCCCACCTGCGATACGTCCAATCTTCTTTGGCAAGATTTGGATGATCGAGTTGGCGGTCATCGATTTGCCGCTGCCGGATTCTCCAACGATTCCAAGTGTCTCGCCCCGCCCGACCGTGAAGCTTACATCGTCTACAACAGGCATCGTGCCCGCTGCAAGGTCGAGAACGGTCGTCAGGTTGCGCACATCCAGAAGGGGCTCATTGCTCATGTCACACCGACCTTGATTTCGGGTCGAGTACGTCGCGCAAGGCGTCTCCCAACACGTTTACAGACATGACTGTTAACAGAATGGCGAGGCCGGGGAAGAAAGAAATCCACCAGCTGGACACGATGAGTTGGCGCCCATCTGCGACCAGCAGCCCCCAGGCTGGCGTCGGTCGTGGAATGCCGATGCCAAGGAAGCTCAAGGTAGCCTCCAAGATGATGACGACGCCGATTTGCAAAGTCCCAAGTACAACGATGGTGTTTACGATATTCGGAAGAATGTATTTCCACATGATCCTGTATTCGGATGCTCCGAGCACGCGCGCGCGCGCAACGAAATCCAACTCGCGCAAAGCAAGCGTCTCTGCCCGAACTTGTCGCGCGAAGTAGCCCCAGATCACAAAGATCACCACGAAGATGACAAGTTCAAAGCTGGGGCCGGAGACCGAGGCGAGAGCCAGCGCAAGCAAGATGCTGGGCAATGCGAAGGTGATGTCGACGGCGCGCATGATGGTCGCGTCCCACCAACCGCGAAGGAAACCGGCAATCAATCCAAGGGCTGTGCCGACCACGGCCCCAAGAAGAATTCCGACCATCGAGATGCCGAGCGCAAATTTGGCACCGTGAATGATCCGGCTGAAGACATCGCGCCCTAGCCGGTCGGTGCCGAGGATGAACTCGGTTGTTCCTCCGAAGAGAAAGGGCGGTTCCAGACGGCTGCGGATGTTGGCCTTATAGGGATCATGCGGCGCGATGAGGTCTGCAAACAGCGCAGGAATGATCAGTACGATCACCAGTACGATGAAGGCAGCACCTGGAACGCTCAACATGAATCTTGAGAGTCTTGCTGTCCTGCCCACTCGTCAATCCTGCCGAATTCTTGGGTCGATCAACCCGTAAACGACGTCGATCACCAGGTTTGCGAAAAGGTAGAACACCGCGAAAAACAACACGACAAATTGGACGACCGGGAAATCTCGGCCTCGGATGGCTTCAAGCGCCAGAAGGCCAGTGCCGGGCCAAGCAAAAACGGTCTCGATGACCACCGAACCTGTCAGCAGCGAGCCTGCAAGGACACCGAAATAGGTGACCGGGACAATCGCGGCATTCCGGAAGGCGTGCTTCCAGATCACCACGTTTTCGGTCAGGCCCTTGACCTTGGCAAATTTGACGTACTCAGAATCCAGAACTTCCAGCATCGCCGATCTGGTCAGTCGCGTAAGCGCGGCGACTTGAAACCAAGCCATGGCGACGGCAGGGAGGATCATGTATGAGAGCCCGCCAAGCCCGGATGTCGGGAACCAACCCAAGGTGACTGCAAAAATCCACATCAGGACGATTGCTAGCCAGAATGCCGGCAGCGATTGTCCGAGCAGGGCGATGACACTGGCCCCTCGATCCAGAGGAGAGTTTCGATAAACAGCGGCCAGCACGCCCAGTGGAATAGACGCGACAACACTGATGAGGATTGCGAGACCGCCCAGCTTCAACGTCGCCGGAAGACGCTCCAGCACCACCGTGGATGCGGATTTGCCTCTCCACTTTGTGGACTGCCCGAAATCACCGCGCAGTGCGTTGCCAATAAAGGTGACGTATTGAACGTGATAAGGTCGATCCAGTCCAAGATGCTTGGTTAGGTCTTCAATCTGCTGCTGGGTCGCGTCGTCGGGCAGCATCGCGTCGACCGGGTCTCCGGTCAAATGGCTGAGGCTGAACACGACAATCGTCACGACGAAAAGTGACATCATCGCCTGCGAGAACCGTATGAGCATGAAGCGAAGCAAGTCGCGCTCAAATTGCCTCCCTTGCTACTGCCCGTTCCACCATTGCTGCTCGCTGCCTCAGAATCTGCGCGAGTTCAGACGATCTCGACCCAGCCCGGTTCAGAGCCAGTCGAAAGTTCGCTGATCTTCTTTGGAGGTTCAGATGGATCGGATACGTCAAAAACCTCAAGGCAGTCGTCCTTCAGTGCGGCAACGACCAGGAAGCGGCCATTGGGCGTGACATCGAAATCTCGCGGGTTGTTGGCGGTGTCCACGAGCTTTCGGTTCGAGACATGGCCGCTTTCAGGATTGAGATCCCAGGCGGCGAGGGTATTGCCGCGGCGTTCGGTTGCGAACAGCCGGTCACCATTGGGTGAGACATGTACGGCGGCGCCCCATGGTTCACCCTCCAGATCGGGGCGGATGTGCCAGTCGCGCATGATCTCGTGCAGGCTACCGTCAACAGGGTTCAGGCGATAAGCGATCAGGCTGCCGTCACGCTCGTTTAGAAGGTAGAGATAGCGCCGGTTCGGGTGGAAGGCAATATGGCGGCTGCCGGCACCGGGGCTTTGATGGATGGCATCAGGTGTGTTCGGGCATAGGGTTCCGCAGTTTTCATCGTACTTGAATGCATAGAGCAGGTGCGAGAACAGGCTTGGCGCATAGGCAAAGCGATTGGATGGATCGGTCAGTATCAGATGCGCCCCGCTGGCATTGGCGACCACGTCCGAGGGTGTCTCCTGAACCTGCCCGCGCGGCCCGATCGGATGCACCACGATCACGCTGGAGGGGACGGAGGCCCCCATAAGGAACTCGCCCGTGTGATCAACGGAAACATGGTTGAGCTGGGCCATGACGGGAGTGCCGGACAGGAAGGTCAGATTGCCGGTCGCGGGATCAACGGCATAAGTGTCGATCCGGTCCTGTTCTTCACCGTCCTTCATTCCGATGACCGAGACATGGATGCGGCTGCCATCCTTGGACCTGGTCAGGGACATGCCGCGCCCGACCCATCCCTTGCCCTTCTCCACGGCGGAGATCACTTGGATCTGTTCGAGCGACCCCGAAATCGCGCAACCGGCGAAAACGTTGACTTCATTCCCGGACAAGCAGGACACGTAACATTTGTACGGAAGCGAATTGTTCAAGGGGGTGGTGCTTTTTCTTGGTCGATGCGGCGGGCGGACGAGCGCAGTCGAGCGCATGACGAGCCGGGCCACCGCATCTTTGCGGCAGTGGCCCGTCCCTTTGCGTGAACTTACTTGGCAGCCTTGATCAGGTGCCAGTGGCTGATGCTGTTGGTTGTCACACCCGGGAAGGTCCAGTCGCTGACAACCTCGGGGTCAACGGTGACCTCGGCAAAGACAATGGCGAGCGGCATGTCGACATATTGCTCGAACAGATAGGTGAAAGCTTCGGAAGCAATTGCATTTCGCTCATCGGGGTCAATGGTTGCGGTCAGCTTGTCTGCGAGACCCTCAATCTTGTCGTCTTCAAACCCGCCGTAAGGCGTCCCACGCTCGGTATGGAAGTTCACAAGCGCGGCCTCGGTTGGGCGCAGCGGGGCGTTCCGCACCGGGCTGATCATGAAGGATTCGCGTGCGCGCCCCAATGCGCCGAGTTTAGGCCAGTCCATCTCGCGCAATTCGGTCTGAAGGCCGATTTCCTCGAAATAGACTTGGAGAAGTTCCGACATGACCGGGAACTCGGGATTGCCGTTCAGGGTCGAGGAAACAATCGGGATCATCGGGTCCGGGAAGGCATCGGGATAGCCGGCTTCAGCCAGAAGCTCTCTGGCACGTTCCGGGTCATAGCCGTACATTTCGTCGAAACGCTCCATCAACTCTGGCACATAACCTTCGTTGCGCGAGTCCATCAACCAGCTTGGAGTTGGTTCTGCGCGACCATCGTAAAGCACGTCGATCATTTCTTCGCGATTGAGCGCACGGTTCATGGCTTCGCGCACCTTGACGTTCCACCACGGCAGGTCCGGGCGGTATGCCGGGTCCCCGGACTTGCCGTACATGCCATTGAAGATCGCGCCTGTCGCCATCGCTGGGTTCTGGGACGAGATTATCTTCTTGCCTGCCTCCAGCGCTTGTTTCTGCAGCTCACGTGGAATGCTGGCGATTTGCGCTTCGCCGGACAAAAGCAGCGCAAGGATCGTGGCCTGCTCCTGCACGTAGCGGATTTCAAGTTCCTTGAAGTCGGGAACTGTGCCCTGCCAGTGGTTCTCGACACGCTCGAACGTGACACCCACTCCGGGAACACGCTCGACATACTGATATGCGGAGGTGCCTGCCGGTTTGGTGTTGTAGCCCTCGACACCCTCAGCGTCGTATTGCGCCTTGCTATAGATCACGAGTGATCCTCGACCAGCATGCTGGAAGGCATAGTTGGTACGCGGCGTGTCGAACGTGAAGACAACGGTGTGATCGTCGACGGCTACAGCGGATTTTGCACGCAAATGTTCTATCGAGTTAATTGTGCTGTCAGGACCGGTTGTAAGTTCGTAGCTGTGAACAACATCGGCCGCTGTGACGGGTCCCCATCCGAAATGAAACTCGGCATCCGGCTTCAGCTTGAACGTCCACTCCGTGAACCCTTCGTTCGTCGACCAGCTTTCTGCGAGTTCCGAGTTGTCGTATTTTCCGGATATCGGATCGTGGCCAACCAAAGCTTGGAAATTTGGTAATCTCTCGCCTGTCCCGCCCCAAAAAAGGTTCGATTGATTCTGTGGCAGCGTTGTCGCAAAGACCACGCGGTCCGCAGCATGGACTTGAGCACCGACCCCGGTTGCCAAGAGCACACCTGCGACAAGCGCAAGGGCCCTTGCGGGTCGACAAGACAATAGTTGTTCCATTTTCTTTCTCCCTTGAAAGGTGCTATTGAGTACCAATTCAACCTGTAGACGCACTCTCACCACGGTCTCCGGTGAGGATCTTTTTGAGTGTCGACTTTCCGGCGCCATTTTCGCCGACAATGGCCAAGAACTCACCTGCGTAGGCATCAAGGTCGACATCAGACAACGAGGTAACACCGCAAAAGCTCTGGGTGGTGCCCCGCATCTCGACCAAGGTCAGGCCTGACATGACGGCCTCGCAGGGTTGAATCTTCTGCTACGTTCCTTCAGCATTGTGCCAGAAGCGGCATTTGTCAAGAAAAAAAGTTATCGATAACACAAAATTTTGAAATTAAAAGCGCCTCTTGCAAAATTACCGAATCGCCGAGGAGGCGCGGCTCGAAGGCGTCTACGTCATCCGCACCAGCCTGGATGCCGCGTCACTTGGCGCGAAGGAGGCCGCGGAGGATTGCAAAGGCCTGGCGGGCTTGGAGCGCGCGCTCCGGAATGCCAAGGGCGACCAAAGGTCCCGTCCGGTCAACGTCTATTCGCCGGATCACGTTTGCGCCCAGGTGTTCATTTGCATGCTGGCCCTGCACGTCGAATGGCACATGCGCCGGCGCCTCGCGCCGATGCTGTTCGAGGATGACGATCGCGAGGGCGCCCGGGCACAGCGGAACTCGCCGGAGGAGAAGGCCGAGGTCTCGGAGAGCGCGAAGGCCAAGGCGGACACCAAGCGCACCCCCGACGGGCTGCCGGTCCACAGCTTCCGCACCCTGCTCGACGATCTCTCGGGCATGGCGCTGAACCAGCTGCGCCTGCCGGTCCATGGCGAAAGCCTGCTGTCCGTCGTCACCGCGCCGACCCCGGTCCAGAAACGGGCCTTCCAGCTGCTCGGAGTGAAGCCGGACCAGAACGTTCCCATAAGACTGCCACGTTGAGCGGCGGCCTCCGAGCCGGAAAGCCCCTGAAAATCAGAAGGATGGTGACGGAATCAGTCGTCAAACCCCAATATAGTTCTGTTTGGTTAAACGCAAAGTGGATGCTCCGCACTGTCGTCGGCTGGCTGGCGTGGAATCTGACGGGATTGGCCAACTTTGTCGGATTGATTGCACTTGCTTACTTTCTGCCCAGCAAGTTTCTCGGCCCGTTTTCTTTGGTGCCTGACCGATCGGTCGGATGCGCGCAACGCTGGGCTGGTATTGCTGCCGCCGGCCTTCGGACGCAATCGCCTTCCATTGTCTGCTGCCATCAGCATGTGCGGGGTGGCGTGCATGGCGGGCCTCGGACTGACCGCATCCTGGCCTGTAGCAATAGGTCTGGCCGCTGCCATTTTGGCAGCGGCCAGCGATTCGGGCATTATCTGCCAGACTGTTATCCAAACGCGGATCGGCAACGAGATGCGGGGCCGCGTGATGAACATGTGGGCCAGTGTCGCGATTGGCAGCAGCGCGATCGGTGCTGCCGTTCTCGGGATTGCGGTGGAATTCCTGGGACTGGGCGTTACACTGACGTTTGGCGCAGTTTGCGCATGGCTGCTGCTAGCCGCGGGCCTTGTTGGTCGTCACCGGTAGTCTCGACCAGCAACGGGATTTGGCGATGTCGACCGGTCAGGCAAGGGGAGGAACGGCACACAGCCAGTTGCGAACTCGCAGATTCTGCCCTCCGCCTTTGTGCCGCTTTCGGCCTTCGGGCTCGTCATCGGTTCGGCGCACCGCCTGCAGTCGCGGGGCATTGATGCTGTGCAGAACGTCGTTGTTTCAACTGTGCGCCGACCGACCTTCTCTCCGCCGCTCGCCGGATAGCCAATCCTCGAAATATTTGTCCCGTTGCGGGTTCGGTCCGTCGGTCGGAAAGTGACAAGGTGCCGCGACACATGCACCGATCCCGAAAAAGTTGCAGGTCGCACCCATGACGTCTGGCTCTTCAATTTACTAGTAGTAGTACCCGGAGCTGCATTGCGTGAAGTGCGGCGGGTATGGCACATTTGTTCCGGCACAATTTGAAAGCGGGCTGCCAAGTGATCAATCGCAGACATGTTTCGGATTGCTGCCGGAGGCGTCTGCAGGCCATGGACGAGTGCCGAACGGAACGGTGGCCGGGGGACTTTGCGGGGCAGGATTGAATGACCGGACGCAACGAGGTGATGCCATATGTCCAAGACGTACTGGCTGAACAGGATGCATATCGGAGTGCAAGGCCGTCGGTGCTGCCCAGGCTTGTCCGGTCGGTAACTGCACCAATTGGGCCCCTGACTGACAGGTTGATTCCTGCCAGCGCCGTTGAGACGGCAATCCGGGGCGCTGACTGGGTTGCTTCGTCCTCAATCCGAACTGCGGCGATCTCCCATGAATTCGAGGATTTCGAGGCCTGCGACGCGGCTGCTGCAGATGTGCGGCGTTGGGCATTGGGTTATGCGGCTGCAGGTGGTGCCGCAACGGGCGTCTTGGGGGCGGCGGGACTGGCATATGACATCCCGGCTACCGTTACCCTGGCACTCAGGACGGCACGGCTCACCGGCCTCTGTTATGGATTTGGCGGTGTCGGAGAGCAGGAGCGCGTCCACATTCTCGATGTCCTGCAGCTTGCCGGGGCGAATTCCGTGGAAGAGCGTGATGCGACCTTGCAGCGTCTTGCCGAGTCCCGTACGCAATTCGGTCGCGACGACTGGCAAAAGATTGCGGCGATGACCGGGCGGGCGACTGGTTCGGTCGTGGCGATACAAAGGTTGGCGGCGACACTCGGGGTCAATCTTTCGACCCGAAAGATGGCGCAGGTCGTGCCAATTGTGGGTGCGGTGATCGGGGCCGGCGTGAATGCGGCCTTTCAACACGACGTTGCGTCGGCGGCGCGATTTGCGTTTCGGGCGCGCTGGCTTGAGGTGAACGAGGGTATCGTCGAGGGCCGAGTGAGCATCCCGGGGCCGGAAGACACCTGAATGCCGTTGCACCCGGCGCTTGACCCTCAGTACTTCCTGCTCGGTCACTGTGCCCTTGAATCGCGTCATGCCGCATGCTGCGCCTCTCGTTCAACATTGACCAAGGTCGGCCCGGGCTGTAGGGATGGCGCGTCGACGGCAATTCATTCGGAGGTCGCCTTGGAAGATCTGTTGAGGGAGTACTTGCCGATCCTGGTTTTTCTCGTGATCGCGACCGGGCTTGGATTGGTCCTGATCCTCGCAGCCGTCGTCCTGGCGCCGAGCGACGCCGACCCGGAGAAGCTCAGCGCGTACGAATGCGGATTCAACGCTTTTGACGATGCTCGGATGAAGTTCGATGTCAGGTTCTACCTGGTTTCGATCCTGTTCATCATCTTCGATCTCGAGATTGCCTTCCTGTTTCCGTGGGCCGTCGCCTTCGGCGACCTGGGAGACGCAGCCTTCTGGTCGATGATGGTCTTCTTGGTGGTACTGACGGTCGGATTCGCCTACGAGTGGAAAAAGGGCGCGATGGACTGGGAGTGACCCCGAAACGCCGGGTTCCAAGCATTGCCGCCTTTCGTCGCAGGATGCGCCCGGACTTGCGATTCACGGCACTTCGCGCGTGAGTTGCAGCGTTGGGTCGCGTTGACGCTTCACGGGGGAACGGATAAACCGCGCTCTCAGGAGGTGAACCCATGAGCGTTGCCACATCGCCCCATGCAGCTGGTCCTGATCGTGATGTCGACGCACGGGAGTTCAACCGGCAATTGCAGGACAAGGGCTTTCTTGTCACCTCCACTGCGGACATCATCAATTGGGTGCGAACCGGAAGCCTCCACTGGATGACGTTCGGGTTAGCGTGCTGCGCCGTCGAGATGATCCACACGTCCATGCCGCGCTACGATCTCGAGCGTTTCGGCACGGCGCCCCGGGCGAGCCCGCGCCAGTCGGACCTGATGATCGTGGCCGGTACATTGACGAACAAGATGGCTCCCGCACTGCGCAAGGTCTATGACCAGATGCCAGAGCCGCGCTACGTGATCTCGATGGGATCCTGTGCAAATGGCGGCGGCTACTACCATTACAGCTATTCGGTCGTGCGAGGCTGTGACCGGATCGTTCCTGTCGATGTTTATGTTCCGGGCTGCCCGCCGACTGCGGAGGCGCTGCTCTACGGCATCCTTCAGTTGCAGCGCAAGATCCGCCGCACGGGCACAATTACGCGTTGAGGAGACGGCGATGTCCGCAGAACTTACTGAACTTGCAGCCGGGATCGAGGCGAGGCGGCCAGATAGCATGCTCTCGCACGCGGTGGCCTTCGGGGAGCTCACGGTCGAGGTCGCTCTGCCATCCCTGGTCGGCTTCGTGGACTTCCTGAAATCGGACAAGAGCTACCGGTTCACGACGCTCGTAGACATCACTGCCGTTGACTATCCGGAACGGGAGGCACGCTTCGACGTGGTCTATCATCTCCTTTCGATGCACCAGAACCGGCGCATTCGCTTGAAGGTTGCAGTGCGCGAGGATGAGTTCGTGCCGTCCCTGACGGATGTTCACGCGTCGGCGGGCTGGTTCGAGCGTGAGGTGTTCGACATGTTCGGCATCCTCTTTTCCGGCCACCCTGACCTGAGACGCATCCTAACCGACTACGGGTTCCAGGGTCATCCGCTGCGGAAGGACTTCCCCACGACCGGGTTTGTCGAGGTGCGGCACGACGAAGAGTTGAAACGCGTCGTCTACGAGCCCGTCAAGCTCGTGCAGGAGTACCGCCAGTTCGATTTCATGTCCCCGTGGGAAGGAGCGAACTACATCCTGCCTGGAGACGAACGGGCCGAGGCGAAGGAGTGAGCTGTGACCATGACGTTTCGCACGAATTGCATCGCAAGCGCGTGGCAGGCACCGGACGGCGCTGGCGCGCTGCCCTGCATGTCTGGGCGTGGCGAGGCGACGTGCGGCCTTCCCGGCAATTTGCCTGAACGGTCGGAAAGGGCGGAATGATGGAAGGCAAGCTTGACGATGCCCTGACCGGCGAGAAGAAGCTTCGGAACTTCAACATCAATTTCGGGCCGCAACACCCTGCTGCTCATGGCGTGCTGCGGCTGGTGCTGGAGCTTGACGGCGAAATCGTCGAGCGCTGCGACCCGCATATCGGCCTGCTTCATCGCGGCACCGAGAAGTTGATGGAAAGCCGCACCTACCTGCAGAACCTGCCGTATTTCGACAGGCTGGACTATGTGGCGCCGATGAACCAGGAACATGCATGGTGCCTTGCGATCGAAAGGCTGACTGAAACCGAGATTCCGCGCCGGGCGTCGTTGATTCGGGTCCTGTATTCAGAGATCGGGCGCATCCTGAACCACCTGTTGAACGTGACGACGCAGGCACTGGATGTCGGAGCCCTGACCCCGCCGCTCTGGGGGTTCGAGGAACGTGAGAAGCTCATGGTGTTCTATGAACGCGCTTGCGGGGCGCGGCTGCATGCCGCCTATTTTCGTCCTGGCGGCGTACACCAGGACCTTCCTCCGGAACTCATCGACGACATTGACAAGTGGGCGGACGCGTTTCCGAAGGCGCTGGACGACATCGACGGTCTCCTGACGGAAAACCGGATTTTCAAGCAGCGGAACGTCGACATCTGCATCGTCTCCGAACAGGAAGCCCTGGACTGGGGATTCTCGGGGGTAATGGTGCGCGGCTCCGGCATGGCATGGGATCTCCGGCGGTCGCAGCCCTACGAGTGCTATGACGAGTTCGAATTCCAGATTCCCGTGGGAAAGAACGGCGACTGCTACGACCGGTACCTCTGCCGCATGGCCGAGATGCGCGAGAGCCTGAAGATCATCAAGCAGGCATGCGAAAAGCTGCGTGCGGAACCGGGCGAAGTGCTTGCACGCGGGAAGCTGACACCTCCTTCGCGGGGAGACATGAAGACTTCGATGGAAGCCTTGATTCACCATTTCAAGCTGTACACCGAGGGATTCCGTGTGCCCGAGGGCGAGGTTTATGCCGCCGTCGAGGCCCCCAAGGGTGAATTTGGAGTCTACTTGGTGGCCGACGGCACCAACAGGCCCTATCGCGCGAAGATCCGGGCTCCGGGATACCTGCATCTTCAGGCCATAGACCATGTTTCGAAGGGGCACATGCTGGCGGATGTATCCGCCATCATTGGAACGATGGACATCGTGTTCGGGGAGGTGGACCGATGACGGTTACATCCGTGGCGTTCGTCCCTCGCAGACAGGATCAGGCCGTGAAGATCCGGCCTTCGCGAACGAAATGAGGAATTGATGCTGCGTCGCCTTCACGCCGAACAGCCGGAGAGCTTTGCCTTCACGCCTGCCAACCAGGCGTGGGCGGAACGCCAGATCGCGAAATTCCCGGAAGGGAGACAGGCCAGCGCCATCATCCCGCTTCTTTGGCGTGCGCAGGAGCAGGAGGGCTGGCTCAGCCGCGCTGCGATCGAACATGTCGCGGCGATGCTGGACTTGGCCTATATCCGGGCGCTCGAGGTCGCGACCTTCTATTTCATGTTTCAGTTGCAGCCGGTCGGAAGCGCGGCCCATGTTCAGGTCTGCGGCACGACCTCCTGCATGATCTGCGGAGCAGAGGACCTGATCGCGGTTTGCAAGAGAAAGATTGCGGAGTTCCCGCACAAGGTTTCCGAGGACGGAAAGTTCTCCTGGGAGGAAGTCGAGTGCCTCGGGGCCTGTTCGAATGCGCCGATGGTGCAGATCGGCAAGGACTACTATGAAGACCTGACCGTCGAGCGTTTGGCGGAAATCATCGACGAATTCGCCGAAGGCAAGGATCCGGTGCCTGGTCCGCAAAACGGTCGCTTCGCCTCGGAGCCGGTTTCGGGGCTCACCAGTCTCGACGTGCGGGAGGGCGAGCGGCAAAGGCACAACGCGAGCGTTCACCTCGCGGTCACGTTGGGCGACACGGTCAAACGCATCGACGGGAACTAGACATGCGTGTACCTGCCCGCAGTGATGGAATTGGCTGTGCTGACGTCATCCGGAAGCTGGCGCAGGCATGTCGTTGCAGTGCGGGGATTCAATCCTCACTGCCACGCTGCGCGGATGGCCAGCTGGCCGAGGCGCTTCCCAAGATCACGCTGGCTGCCCGTGACTGACGGTAATGACATGGATCGGGCGCTGGGGCGTCAAGGGCGCATCGTTGCGCTCGTCATTGCACTTACGATGATCCTTTGGTTCGTGGCCCAGTCGGCAGGTGACTGGCTTGGCCTGCCTGGTCGATACGCGTTTCTGGTCGACCTGTTCGCCCTTGCGGGTTTTCTCTGGGCGCTAATCGTGACATGGCAGATTTGGCGCAAGCGACGCAAGATGCGCTGACGCTTGATGGCCAGTTGCAAGACGGAACGAGCAAATGCTTGAGGACAAGGACCGCATATTCACGAACTTATACGGCATGCACGATCAGACGCTGGCCGGGGCGAAGGCGCGCGGACACTGGGACGGAACAGCAGCGCTGATCGAGAAGGGTCGCGGCTGGGCCGTCGAGCAGGTTAAGGAGAGCGGACTGAGAGGCCGCGGGGGCGCAGGCTTCCCGACCGGCCTCAAATGGAGCTTCATGCCTAAGGAATCGGATGGTCGCCCGTCCTATCTGGTGGTCAATGCCGACGAATCCGAGCCTGGCACCTGCAAGGACAGGGAAATCATGCGCCACGATCCGCACACGCTGATCGAAGGCTGCCTGATTGCCGGCTTCGCCATGGGCGCGCATGCCTGCTACATCTACATTCGAGGCGAATATGTTCGCGAACGCGAGACGCTGCAGTCCGCGATCGACGAATGCTACGATGCAGGCCTTCTCGGCAAGGACGCTGCCGGTTCAGGCTGGGATTTCGACCTGTATCTTCATCACGGTGCCGGGGCCTATATCTGCGGCGAGGAAACCGCGCTTCTCGAAAGCCTGGAGGGCAAGAAGGGCATGCCGAGAATGAAGCCTCCGTTTCCTGCGGGGGCTGGTCTCTACGGCTGTCCGACGACGGTCAACAATGTGGAATCCATTGCCGTGGTTCCGACGATCCTGCGGCGGGGAGCCGACTGGTTCGCCGGCTTCGGTCGCCCGAACAACACCGGGACGAAGCTGTTCGCGATCAGCGGTCACGTGAATGCCCCTTGCGTCGTTGAAGAGGCGATGTCGATTTCCTTCGCGGAACTCATCGAACGTCACTGCGGCGGAATCAGGGGCGGCTGGGACAACCTCAAGGCCGTCATACCTGGCGGATCCTCGGTCCCTTGCCTGCCGGGCAAGCTGATGCAGGAAGAGTGCATCATGGATTTCGACTGGCTGCGCGAACAGAAGTCGGGCCTCGGCACAGCCGCCGTGATCGTCATGGATCAGTCGACCGACATCGTGAAGGCGATCTGGCGCCTCTCGAAATTTTACAAGCATGAGAGCTGCGGCCAGTGCACGCCTTGTCGCGAGGGCACGGGCTGGATGATGCGGGTGATGGACCGGTTGGTCACGGGTGAGGCCGAGGTCGAGGAAATCGACATGCTGCTCGACGTCTCGACCCAGGTCGAGGGTCATACGATCTGTGCCTTGGGCGATGCGGCAGCGTGGCCGATCCAAGGGCTGATTCGTCACTTCCGTGACGAGATAGAGGATCGGATCAAGGCCGCTCGCACCGGCAGTGTGAGCGCTGTGGCCGCAGAGTGAATCCGCGCGCGGGCCGTGCCTGGTCACGCTTCAACACGTTCCGCAAAGTCGTCCACGAGTTCCAGCGCCGCATCCCCAACAATGCCCATTCCATCCTGAACTTCAAAAGGGGTGCCAGCCCTGCACGGAGCGGACCCCGACCGCGTTCGTCGATCGCACGGTCAACTCGTTCGCAGGAAGTCGCTCTTCAAAGCGGCAGCAGCTTGTCTCCGCTGTTTTTGGAGGCCACTGCATAGTTTAGTGTCCAAATTTCAGACTGTTGTGTTATCGATAACTTTTTC
Organism: Silicimonas sp.; assembly: GCA_022820365.1. Classification (GTDB taxonomy): domain Bacteria; phylum Pseudomonadota; class Alphaproteobacteria; order Rhodobacterales; family Rhodobacteraceae; genus JAJEFO01. Next base: position 24,414 of record JAJEFO010000122.1, on the reverse strand, counting down.
CTTGACAAATGTCGCCTCTGGCACAACGTTGACGGAACGTTGCGGATGATTCCACCCTGTGAGGCCGTCATGTCAGACACGCCCTTAGTCGAGATGCGGGGCATCACCAAGCGCTTTGGCGGTGTGACTGCGTTGTCTGATGTCGACCTTGATGCGTACGCAGGTGAGGTCTTGGCCATTGTCGGCGACAATGGCGCCGGGAAGTCGACACTCATAAAGATCCTCACGGGAGTTTACCAGCCGACTGCAGGTGAGATGTTCCTTGCCGGAGAGCCGATTTCCTTTGCCAGCCATGCGGATGCCATAGCCAAGGGTATCGACGCCGTTTATCAGACGCTCGCGCTCGCCGATCATCTGGACCCGCCGGCGAACATGTTCTTGGGCAACGAACTGACCAAGAAGGTGATGGGCGTGACCGTGCTCGACATTGCCCGCATGAGGACAGAAACCGAGCGCGTACTTCTGGATCGCCTCGGCGTCACGCTGAAGTCCCTGGATTCGCCGACCGAGAGCTTGTCAGGCGGCCAGCGTCAAGCCGTTGCGATTGCCAGGGCCGTTTACCACGAGGACCTGCGCGTACTGGTCATGGACGAACCGACCGCGGCCCTCGGCCCCCAAGAGACCGCCCGCACACTCAACCTTATCGAGACTCTGAAAGCGCAAGGTCTTGCGATCATCTTGATCAGCCACTCGCTGGACGAAGTGTTCCAGGTCTCGGACCGAATACACGTTCAGCGCCGAGGAAAGCGAGTAGGATTCATAAGGACCACGGAATCCAGCAATCAGGAAGTGCTCGGAATGATCGTGGGTGCGAAGGAGGCCGCGTGATGGCAGCCGATGACGCCCCAGCGGTGCGGACACTGAACGAACGAATCGAACCTTACTTCGCGGTCATCGGTCCGATGGCGATGATCCTTGCGTTGCTCCTCTTCATGGCGATCGTCGAACCCGCTCGATATTTCCGCTTCTCGAATGTCAACTTGATCCTCCTTGACGCGGCGCTCTACATGCCGATGGCAATGGCGATGACGTTCGTCATTACCCAGCGGGGCATCGATCTGTCGGTCGGATCAATTGCGGCATTGTCCGCCATCATCATGGCATTTCTGATCAAGCAATTTGGCTTCTCGGTCTATTTCGCGTTGCCGATCGCGTTGGGCCTTGGGGCGCTCATGGGCCTCGTCAATGGGTTGATCATCACCCGGTTCAACGTGCCCGACCTCATTGGCACCCTGGCGATGGACCTGGTTTATCGCGGTTTTGCGCTGGTTATCGCGAAAGGGCTGGTATTGGCGCGTTTCCCAGAAATCATAACCGAAATCGGGCGCGGGCAGATCCCTGGATTCGTGCCGATACCGGTACTCATCGGAATCGCGACCATGATCGCAGGGTATGTTCTGCTGCGTCGCAGCCATTTCGGCCGCTACACCATCGCCATTGGATCGAACCCCGAGGCTGCGGAACTGACCGGCATCGCGGTTAACCGCCACAAGGTCTATGCTTACGTTCTCTGCGGTGCTTGTGCGGCGCTGGCCGGAGTCATGCTGACCGGCAAGCTGAACGCAATCCAGGCAACCTCGGCACCCTATTTCAATCTTCATGTCATTGCGGCGGTCGTCGTGGGCGGCACTTCGCTCTTCGGCGGTCGCGCGTCCATGATCGGCTCCTTTGCCGGAGTGCTGCTCTTGTCGATGATGATCAACGCACTTGTGACACTGAGGATTGAGTTCTTCTGGCAGTCGGTTGCGTCGGGCGTCGTGATCGTCTCGTCGGTGGCGCTCTATTCCTGGATGCAGAAGAAGGACCGTGACGGGGCAGGCGGGCTGATCGCCGCGCTAATGACATCGGAAGGCCAGAAACTGACTCGATTTTCGGCCATCATTATCGGTGCACTGATCCTGTTATTGGCGATCGGAGCAATTTTTGCCGGCAATCCGCAGGCAAGCGGATGAGCCGGACTCATTGCGGGATGGTGCCACCGGGGGTGCATCCCCGGCGGCACCGCTGGTCCCGCTCTCATGCAAGAGGAGGAGAACCAACATGAGAAAATTAGCAGCAACCACATTGGTGGCAACCTTTGCAGCGGCCGGGGCAGTCTGGGCGGCGGACGAACTGCCTCTGAGAGAACTGCCCGGGATCGAGGATCGCGATTACTGGATCCCCGGCGAGGTGAATGCCGAGGGCAAGCTAGAGGCCCTGCAGGAAGTCGTCGGTTCCGCCGCTGTTCCGTTTTCCGGAAGCCAGGACGGGCCAATCCAGATCGCGTTGATCTACCCTTCGGCGGATGTCTCGGATTTCTGGGCCCGCAACTACCTGGCCATGACCAGGCGTCTGGACGAACTGGGAATCCAGTATGAGACGACCGAGTTTGCCTCGCGCCAGATCGAGCACTCGCTGCAATCGACCTACGCCAGCCAAGTGGAGCAGGACGCCGATCTCTATGACTATGTCATCTTTGGACCGTCCGAACTGGCTACCCAAGCCGACAACATTTCCAAGCTTGCGGGCAATGATGGGTTCACGACTTATGTCTGGGCATTTCACACACCACTAAAGTACCTTGAAAACCAACCCGACGCTTGGTTTGACTTTTCGTCAGCCGCAGGCGCGCTTACCATGTGCGACTATATGCTTGGCCGTCTGGGCAATGACGTGACCATGGCGATGAACCGCGGCATCCCCGGGATCACGGACAACCAGCGCTCTGGGGACTTCAAGGCATGCGTTGAGGAGAAAGGCAACTGGACCACGGTCTACGAGCACTATGGCGAATATCAGCGTGAAGGCGGCTTTGAAGGAACCAGCCTGATCATGCAGGCCTATCCCGAAGCCACGATCATTCACAATGCGAATACGGCCATGGCCATGGGTTCGGTCGAGGCACAGGTCGCGATGGGCAAGGAGAAGGAAATCTTCTCGACTGGTTGGGGCGGAACGGGACTCGAACTCGATGCGATTCGCGCGGGTACCCTCGACGCAACTCCGATGCGCATGGGTGACGATGTCGGTGCCGCGACCGCCGAAGCCATTAGGGCCGACATGGAGGGCCGCGCGGATGATCTGCCGCTGGTATTCCTGGGCCGGATCACCGTGGCCCATGACCAGATGAGTGCCGAGGAACTGGACGCACTGCAGACGGAGGCATTCAGGTTCTCTGGCGTTGGCGCTCTGGAGCGCTGACACGCTGACCCGGCCTGCACGCAAGCGGGCCGGGTCTATCTTGAAACGGTAGAACCCGAAATTCGCAATGTGGGTTCGATATGCGAAACCTTCTTCGTGGCGGCACCATCGGTGCCGTCGCGAAGCAAGGCGACCAGAAGTTCGCCCGTCCTGCTTCCAATCTCCATAGAATGTGCGTCCATCGTCGTAAGGCCGGGCAAGGCGACCTCAGCGATGTCGTACGCCCCGAAGCCAGCGATCATGACTTCTTCAGGCACCGAAACGCCGCGTCGCTGGCACTCTGTCAGCGCCCCGAAGGCGGCAAGGTCTGAGACGCAGATAACGGCGTCTACCGGTTGCCGAGCGTCAAGCACTTCGACCATCGCCCGGGCTCCTTCTCGCATCGAAATCGGCGGCGAACCCAGCGAAATCAACTGATACTCGAGCCGCAGCCGTTCTGCCGCCGCAACAAACCCTCGTCTCCGGTCGGCACCGCGGGTGTCGCCCTTGTCGTCTCCGCCGATGAAGGCTAGCCGCTGCGCCCCTGCCGACTGCAGGTGGTCGACCATCCGACACATCGCGTCCGCGTTGGAGAAGCCGACAGTATAGCCCACTGGCGACATGGGTATGTCCCATGTTTCAACCACAGGAATGCCGGCGCCCTTGAGGAGTCGCCGCGCGCGATCGGTATGGCGCCCGCCGGTCACCACAATTGCTTCGGGCCGCCGCCGCAGAAGTTGTTCAATCAAGCGCTCCTCTTCGTCCACATCGTAGTTCGTGTAGCCGAGCAACACCTGCAGTCCGGCCGCCTGCAGGACTTCGTTGAGTCCGCGTACAGTGTCAGCGAAGTTCGAATTGTTCAGCGAGGGGATGGTGATGGCGACGAACCCGGTTCGTTGCGATCGCAGATTGGACGCAGTACTGTCGAAGACATAGCCCATTTCCTCGGCGATCTGCAGAATCTTCGTGCGAGTTACTTCGCCGACCGAAGTATCCCTTCGGAACGCCCGCGATACGGTCATCGGGGAGACACCGACGGCTTTCGCGATGTCCGCCATTTTGGGTTGCTTCTGCAAAATGGTTCTCTGATCTTTGTCGCTAGCATTTTGTTTTCGGGGAAGGCTTACCATATTGCAAGCATGTCCTTGCGCGCTCGACCAGATTCCGTGGAAGGCGAAGCCATGCACTTCGGCGCGAGCATGTGGATTCGAAACAGTAAGTTGCACGTGCGCCTCTGGCACCAACAGACCAGCACGGGCTCTCTGCAGTTCTCGACGACACTTGCAGAACGGTCGTGGTTCCTATGAAGCTGAAGCCGAACGGACGGAAATCGCAGGGGCAGTCCAGATCTCGATCGAGACATGGCATCGTCCCGTTGAACACGTGTTGTCCGCTCAGCACGACGCCCACGGCCAGCAATTAGGCGCTGCGTGGGTGCTGCAACATGCCGGCAAACCTGGCACCATGGGAGGTCTGACCTCGAAGCCGCCCGGATTTCACATGTCATCTCGATTACCTCATCTCGATTACCACACAAGATTCGCGTTGCGCTCAATCATTAAAACAGCGTCTTGTCGGGACCCTTGAAGAACTCCATCAACGAGGCTTGGTCCTCGCCTCCCAGCCCCGCCGCGGTGAGCATCCGGTGAATTTCGGCACACGCAGCGGTCAGCGGCATTGCGGTACTTGTCAGCCGTGCGAGATCTTGTGCACCGTCGAGATCCTTTACCATGTTGTCTATGCGCCCTGTTCGACGGTAGTCCTTGACAGAAAAGCGAGGCATGTACTCCTGCAGGAGCACGCTGTCGGCCCGTCCCCCTTTCAGCGCCTTCGGGATCTTCGCCACGTCGATGCCGGTGTCGACTGCAAGTTGTGTAGCCTCGGCGATGGCCATGAACCCCAATCCGCACAAGACCTGATTGATGAGCTTGGTGGTCTGGCCTGCTCCGGACGGACCCATGTGGGTGTAGTTGGACGAGACGTGCTTCAGGACGTTGTGCGCCTCTTCCACATCGGCAGCCTCGCCGCCTGCCATCAGCGTGAGTTCTCCGGTCAGTGCCTTCTGCGGTCCGCCGGACAACGGGCTGTCGACCCAACGCAGGTCCATTTCCGCAGCCCGCGCCGCCAGGTCCTTCGTGGCCCGAGGGTCGATCGAAGACATGTCGATAATCAGTGTTCCGGGCTTTGCACCTTCGGCGACACCGTCCGGGCCGAAGACAGCTGCGTCAACGACCTTCGGGGAATTTAGGCTTGAGACAACATAGTCGCTGACGGACGCGGCCTCCGCCGCCGAACCCGCCGGGCCAGCGCCCCTGGCGACCAGTGCCTGAACCCTTTCGGCATTGAGATCGAAAACGGTCAGCACGTTGCCGGTGTCGACAAGCCGAGTGCCAATGGCACCACCCATTGCACCCGCACCGATGAGTGCGATCTTCTGGGTCACGAACTTTCCTCCCTGACTTTTGCCACCAACACGTCGACCAGTTGGTCGAACGGCTGGTCGATATCTGCGGTGATCGCTGTCTCGTCCAGACCCGGCGGCTCGAGCGTGTCCAATTGGCTATCGAGCAGCGACACAGGCATGAAATGGCCCGGGCGTTTCGCCATGCGCTTTGACAACGTTTCTCTGCTGCCATCCAGATGCAGGAAACAAACCGACTCGCCCGCCTTGTCGCGGATAATGTCGCGATAGGAACGCTTCAGCGCGGAGCATCCGATGACAACGGGTCCTTCAAATGCTGCAAGCCGCTTTCCGACCCTGATCAGCCATGGCGCACGGTCGGCGTCAGCCAGCGGTATTCCGCGTGACATCTTTGCAATATTTTCCGGCGGATGCAGGTCGTCGCCATCAATGTAGCCTATGCCCAGCTCTCTGGCGACAGCAGCGCCGACCGAACTCTTGCCGCAGCCAGACACGCCCATGACCACGAACTTGCCGGCTAGAGGCACGCTGTTATTCCGCCGTCGACAAAAAGGGTGTGGCCATTGACGAAACTGGAAGCGTCGGATGACAGGAACACTGCCGCGCCGACCAGTTCTTCGACCTTGCCCCAACGTCCCGCGGGCGTGCGGTTCTTCAGCCAGTGTGAAAACTCCTGATCACTCACGAGGGCTGCGTTGAGTGGCGTGTCAAAATAGCCTGGTGCGATGGCGTTGCAGTTGAGCCCGTGTTTCGCCCAGTCCGTCGCCATTCCCTTGGTCAGGTTGGCAACCGCTCCTTTCGTGGCCGTGTACGGGGCGATACCGGGACGGGCCAGCGCCGTCTGCACGCTGGCGATGTTGATGATGCGTCCAGCGCCGCGTCCAATCATGTGCCGCGCACAGGCTTGCCCGACATTGAACGCCGTCACGATGTTGCTGTTCAAGAGCATCTCGAACTTGTCCGCTGGGAAGTCCTCGAGCGGTGTTCGGTGCTGCATCCCGGCATTGTTGATCAGGATGTGAACGGGACCACTATTGCATTCGTAACGGTTGATCGCTGCTTTGACTACGTCATTGTCGGTAGCGTCGAAGGCTAACTCGTGGACGGTTGCGCCGTCAGATTGCAGCTTGTCCGCAGCCTTGGACAACTTTGCCGTGTCGCGCCCATTCAACACGATTGTCGCTCCGAATTCGGACAACCCCCTTGCCAAGGCGAAGCCGATCCCCTGCGAAGACCCGGTGATGAGCGCGGTCTTTCCGCTGAGGTCGAACATCGCTGTGCCAGTGGTCATGACCCGCTTCCCAAATTTTGACTCGACAAGACCTGATTCCCCCATTTATGTTATCGATAACACGCCTGTCAACACGAGAAAAGAAATGCCGAAGCCCGAGATTCTCCAGGTTGGCCCTTATCCGGAGTGGGATCAGGTTCCATTAGATCAAGCCTTTACAATGCACAAATTGTTCAAGATGGCGGCACCGGCATCATTTCTGATCGAGCACGGTCGTGCAATACGTGGCATCGCGACGCGGGGTGAATTGGGCGCGGACAGGAAGTTGATCGAGGCCTGTCCGAATCTCGAGATCATTTCCGTCTATGGAGTCGGATTCGATGCGGTTGACCTGGATGCCTGCCGGAGACGCAATGTGAGGGTGACCAACACACCGGACGTTCTGACCCGCGACGTTGCCGATCTGGGTGTCGCAATGATGCTTTGCCAGGCACGTGGCATGATCGGGGCCGAGGCTTGGGTGCGCAGCGGGAACTGGGTGCGGAAGGGCCTTTATCCGCTGAAACGTCGTGTTCATGATTCCAAGGCAGGCGTCCTGGGGCTCGGGCGCATCGGCCGTGAGGTCGCACGTCGACTGACCGGGTTCGACATGGACATCGCCTATTCCGACCTCGCGCCAAAGGACTGCACGACAGACTGGACCTTCATCGCCGATCCAGTTGAATTGGCACGCCACTCCGATTACCTGTTCGTGACGCTGGCCGCTTCGGAGGATACCCGCAACTGCGTAGGTCGCGAGGTGATTGAAGCAGTCGGACCTGAAGGCATGGTGATCAACATCAGCAGGGCATCTAACATCGACGAAGCTGCACTGCTCGATGCGCTGGAAGGCGGCGCGCTCGGTTCCGCGGCGCTCGACGTGTTCGAGGGCGAACCCGATCTGAATCCTCGCTTCCTGAAGCTCGAGAACGTCCTCCTTCAACCACATCACGCATCAGGCACGGTAGAGACCCGGAAAGCCATGGGCAAGCTGGTGCGGGACAACATGTCCGCGCATTTCGCTGGCCGACCGCTTTTGACGCCCGTACTTTGACGTCTACATGAAATCCGTCGTCATTCACTCAGCAAAGGATCTTCGGATCGAGGACAGACCGACCGAGGAGCCCGGCGTGGACCAGGTTGAAATCCGCATGGCCACAGGGGGCATTTGCGGATCCGACCTTCATTACTACAATCACGGCGGCTTCGGATCCGTTCGGCTGAAGGAGCCGATGGTCCTCGGTCACGAGGTTGCAGGGCACATCACCCGTCTTGGGGAGGGCGTGACCGGTCTCGAAGTCGGACAATTGGTAGCAGTGTCGCCATCACGCCCTTGCCATGACTGTGCCTATTGCAGCGAGTCGAAGTACAGCCACTGCCTCAACATGCGGTTTTACGGTTCGGCGATGCCGTTCCCGCACATCCAGGGCGCGTTCAGGGAGGTATTGGTGGCGGACGCCACGCAATGCGCCCCTGCCGACGGTCTGTCCGCGGCTGAGGCCGCAGCGGCTGAACCACTGGCCGTCTGCCTGCACGCTGCTCGCAGGGCTGGCGACCTCCTTGGCAGGCGCGTGCTTGTCACCGGCTGCGGACCGATCGGGCTCTTGTGCGTCATCGTTGCCCGGCGATCGGGCGCGGCAGAGATCGTGGCAACAGATCTCTCGGACTTCACTCTGCGCATCGCCAGGCGGAACGGCGCAGACAGCACCGTGAATGTCGGCCAGACGCCGGAACGGATGGCTGCTTTCGAGGCAAGCAAGGGGTACTTCGACGTGCTCTTCGAATGCACCGGTGTGGCGCAGACATTGGCTGGCGGAATAGCAGCGCTGCGCCCTGGCGGAACAGTGATGCAGCTAGGGCTCGGCGGCGACATGCAGATCCCGGTTCAGACCATGACAACGAAGGAAATTCAGCTCAGAGGCTCATTCCGTTTCCACGAAGAGTTCTTCACGGGCGTCGAGTTGATGCAGAGAAACCTGATTGACGTGAAACCGCTGATCACTAACACCGTGGAGCTTGATGACTCAGAAAGCGGGTTCCGGCTCGCCTCTGACCGGAACCAGGCAGTGAAGGTGCAGATCGCGTTCTGAACCGTCACTGTTCGCGTTTCGGCGATTCATCGTCGTCCGCGCAAATTGCCGAGAGCGCCGCTCGCGCAACGGTCAAGTCCTGTTCGGGCGAACCGGACCCGACGCCGATTCCGCCAAGCAATTCGCCGTCAATCCGGATCGGCAGGCCGCCGACGAGCCCAGTGACTTCGCCACCGGTGGCCGCCGCGATATGCGGCCGCGCAGCTTCGGGGACCGCCGCGCTGGGGGCGCCGATCGAGGCCGCAGTCCGCGCTTTCGCTCGCGCCGACCTGCGGCTGAGAAACTTCGAGCCGTTCATCCGAATCTCGCCAAGCAGTTCACCGCTGGCATCCACGATCACGATGCATTGCGGCTGGCCGACAGCCTCAGCCGCTTCCACCGCGGCACCCAGCATTTTCAAGGTGGCGCAATGGGTCAGTATGCGCGTGCTTGCAGTGAATTCCATTGACCGGTTTCCCTTGCTAAGTTGTAGTTCCTTGACGCATTCGAATGGTATCGATAACAGCCACGCCTGAAAAGCCTGGAGCCACCAAATGTCATTCTTTGAATCCCGTGATCCCGCTTTTGACAGCTATGTTCTGGGCAACGCTCCGGTCAAGCAGCTTGCCACCGGGTTCGACTGGGTCGAGGGGCCGGTCTGGTTCGGTGATGCAGGCTGCCTTCTGTTTTCCGACATCCCGAACAGTCGCATCATGCGCTGGACACCGGGCAGCGGCGTCACCACTTATCGGCAGCCGTCGAATTACAGCAACGGCCATACTCGCGACCGCGAGGGTCGGCTGGTCTCGTGCGAACACGGCACCCGACGGGTGACCCGGACCGAACATAACGGACAGATCACGGTCATTGCGGACAGCTTCGAGGGCAGGCGGCTCAATTCACCCAACGATGTGGTCGTGAAGTCGGACGGCACGATCTGGTTCACGGACCCGCATTATGGGATCATGACCAACTACGAGGGATACGCCGCGGAGCAGGAGTTGCCATGCAACTTGTACCGCGTCGACCCGGCCACGGGGCACATGGACGCGATGGTGACGGATGCAAATTGCCCCAACGGCTTGGCGTTTTCGCCTGACGAATCGCGACTCTATATGGCCGACACCGGCCGAATGTTCAGCGATGATCCGCAGCACATTCGGGCTTTCGACGTTGGCTCTGACGACAGGTTGGCTGGCGGCAATGTATTTCACGTGATTGATCCGGGCTGTTCGGACGGTCTGCGTGTCGACGTCGACGGGAATCTCTGGTCCTCTGCCGCCGATGGCGTCCACTGCATTTCCCCGAACGGCGATCTTCTGGGCAAGATCCTGGTGCCCGAACTGGTCTCGAATGTTTGTTTCGGCGGGCGCGCAAAGCACGAACTCTACATTACAGCGACCACCTCGGTCTATCGAGTCACCCTGAACCGACGTGGGTGCCAGCACCCGTGATGTCTGGCCGGGATCGTGGGGCTATCGTCGTTTCCACCGTGAGCGCAACGCCAGAATCGAGCCATGTGACTTTCGCAAATAATTCCCTATCCAATCGACCCTCGCAGGGCTGCGTGTCCGAGCGGGAGAAAGAGGCGCATTGGGTCATCAGCGAGCGCTGAGAAGCCAAACTCATCGTAGAAGCGTTTCGAGTCGTCATTCGCGGCGTCCACGATCAGAGCGTGTATCGCCACGGTTTCGCCGACAGTCGCCACACGCTTGACAGCATCTGCGAGAAGGATTCGGCCCAGCCCTTGGCCCTGCACCAGCCGGTCGACCGCCAGCCGTCCGATCAGCGCGCAGGGCACCGGATGGCGCGGCAGCTTGCGCGACAGCTGCTCGGGAAGTGAGGACAGATCGATGGAGCGCGCACTCAATGTGTAAAAGCCGAGCACGGCGATTGCGTCACCGGCGGTGCAGACGAACACTCGGGCGACGCGGCGTCGGACATGCTGGCTTGCTTGGCGCGTAAGGTAGCGGTCGAGTTCGGGAAGGCCGCAGGAGAAGGTCGTTCGGTTGTGCCGTCTTTCCAGCGGCTCGATGACCGGCGCGTCGATTTCGGTCAACGCGAAACAACGCGCCGAGCGTGGTCCTTTAGGGCCGCATCGAGCCGGTCGTTGGGCGGTGGCGGATCGGCCAGGGCATCGAAGAAGCGCATCGCGTCATTGCGGGCGAGCGCCAAAGTCTCGTGCTTTTGGATAGTCTTCTCGGCACTCTGCTGGGCGCTGGACACGATGAAGGCGCTGACGGTCTTGCCCTCAACAGAGGCGGCGTGCTCAATCTGTCGCTTTACGGCCTTGCTGAGCCGCAGATTGATACGCTCCCTGTGGAGCGCGTTCGTCTGAGACATGGTGCAGTCACTTCTTCCTTGGGTCAAACGTACGTCGTTGCGGTGCCAGCTGCAAGACCGGGCCCGTTGGGATGTCATTGGCAAGTGATAATGTTGAGCTCAACATTATCACTTGCCAATGACAGGTCTGGCCCAACCCTGGAGGAATGTGCGTTCGCAGCCGAATCGATCAAGGAAGGATCGATTCCTGGATGACGTGCGCGTGAGCGGACGGATTGCCCGAGTCTCTTGGGATTGGACCGGAGGTGTCAAAGCCAGCGCGTGGGGTAAGCGCTGACCAGCCATTTTACTGGATTGATTTTCAAAGCGGACTTGAACTTCAACTGCTGCCGACCGATTGCTGGCTTTCGGTGGTTTCAGATGTTGGCAAGCCCGGGATGCACATGCGGACGAGATGGATCGGAATGACTTCAAATGCCGTGGTCTTTGACGTATGGACTGCAAGAGGCTGGCAAGGACGACCATTATGCAAATTGTCAAATTCCTTCCTGTCGCGGCACTGGCCTTGACCATGTCTGGCTGCGGAAACAACGGGTGGTTCGGCGGCATTTTCGGTGGCGACGGCTCGAATGCCGGTCTGCCGTATCGTGCAAGCCTCTCGCGAGCGGACGAACCTCGCAGTTTCACAGTCAGCGTGACTGCCAGCGAGGCATCTGTGGATGCGGTGCGGGAGTCTGCGCGAATGCCGGCAACGCGGCATTGCCTTGAGACTTACGGCGGTTCGGACGTGGACTGGGTGACGGATCCTGCCTCTGGAGACTGGGCATTTGCCCGTGACGGCGACTTCATGGTTTTTTCCGGGCGCTGCACGGTCCGCTGAACTGCGAGATCAGGAGATCCCGTCGCGGCCGATGTTCAAGAGGTGATTTCGCTTGGCTGTGCGGTCATCCCGAGGCAAGAATTCCCGCCGCCCTCTCGCAGAATCGAACAGCGATGACTATGTTGCCACGGGTCGGGCCGCTTTCCCGCCCGTCGTGAAGCGTGAACGAACTGGCACATGCTGAGAGTCCTGGGAATCTTCCTGCTGACTTGCGCCGCCAACCCGTCCTTGGCGCGTCAGCCCCTCCATGAGAATCCGCCCGTCCTAAGCGCGTTCTATTCGCTTGGCTTGGCGGATGAAGTACGCAGGAACTGTGCGGTGATCGATGCGCGGATGTTCCGGGCATGGAGATTCCTGAACTCAATAGAACGTTATGCCCGGAAGTCGGGATATTCGGATGCGGAAATCGATGAATTCGTCGACAACAAGGCGGAAAAAGAGAAGCTGAGGGCGCGAATCCGCGCCGATCTGGCAAAGCGGGGGGCGACGCCAAGAACGCCGGAAGGCTATTGCACTGTGGGCCACGAAGAAATAGCCAAGGGTAGCGTCGCAGGACGGCTTCTGCGCGCCAAGTAGCGTCTGCCATTCATGGGCGGCGGAACCCTGAGGAACCAGAGCTCATGTCCGAACCCAGAAGGCTTATCATTGACGACACGGAGATCGAGGTCGATTCGGACCTGACGATCATCCAGGCCTGCGAACAGGCGGGGATCGAGATCCCGCGATTCTGCTACCACGAACGGCTGTCGATCGCCGGAAATTGCCGGATGTGCCTCGTCGAGGTCGTGGGCGGGCCGCCGAAACCTGCGGCATCCTGCGCGATGCAGGTTCGTGACCTGCGGCCCGGGCCCGAAGGGCAGCCGCCGATCGTGCGGACAAACAGCCCGATGGTCAAGGAGGCCCGCGAGGGCGTCATGGAGTTCCTGCTGATCAACCATCCGCTTGACTGCCCGATCTGCGACCAGGGCGGCGAGTGTGACCTGCAGGACCAGGCAATGGCCTACGGGGTCGAATTCTCGCGTTTCCGCGAACCGAAGCGCGCGGTTCAGGATCTGGATCTGGGGCCGCTTGTCGGCACGGCCATGACCCGCTGCATTTCCTGCACGCGCTGCGTCCGTTTCATCACGGAAGTGGCGGGAGTTCCCGAGCTTGGGCAGACCGGGCGTGGCGAAGACGCGGAGATCACGAGCTACCTCGGCCGGATGCTCGACAGCGAGTTGCAGGGCAACATCGTCGATCTTTGTCCCGTTGGTGCGCTGACCAGCAAGCCATACGCCTTCACTGCACGGCCTTGGGAACTGACCAGGACCGAGTCCGTGGACGTGATGGATGCGCTGGGATCGAACATCCGCGTGGATGCCAAGGGGCGCGAGGTCATGCGGATCCTGCCCCGGAACCACGACGGCGTGAACGAGGAATGGCTGTCCGACAGGTCGCGATATGCCTGGGACGGCCTGCGGCGGCAACGGCTCGACAAGCCGTATCTGCGTCGCAAGGGCAATCTCGTGCCGGTGGAATGGGCTGAAGCGCTGTCCGCTGTGGCGAGAGCCCTTGAGGAGAAAGGCAAGGTGGCCGGGCTTGTGGGCGACCTGGCCCCGGTGGAGGCTGTTTTCGCGCTGAAGGAACTGCTTGAGGGGCAGGGCGGGGTCGTTGAGTGCCGGACCGAAGGAGCGGATTTGCCGCCGGACAATCGTTCGGCCTACGTGGGCACGGCGCGGATTGAGGATATCGAGAGTGCTGAAGCCATCATGCTGATCGGCACCAATCCGCGCGCCGAGGCACCGGTGCTGAATGCGCGCATCCGCAAGGCGTGGACGCGCGGTTCGCGGATCGGCCTCGTGGGAGAGGCGGCGGACCTAACTTACGACTACGCCCATCTCGGCACGGGGCACGACGCACTCAACAAGCTCTTTGACATGGATCCCGGCCACGCGCACGGAAAGGAAACGGTCGTCATTATTGGCATGGGTGCGCTGGCCGGTTCCGGTGGGGCGCATGCGCTCCGCGACGCGATGCGATATGCCGAAGCCACCGAGTCGAAATTCCTGGTGCTGCATACGGCGGCATCCCGCGTCGGCGCCCTGGATGTCGGTGCCGCCGTTGATGGCGGAGTGAACGCCGCTCTCGAAGGCGCGTCGGTTGTCTTCAGCCTGGGAGCGGACGAGGTCGACGTTCCGGAAGGATCGACGGTCATTTATCAAGGCAGTCACGGAGACCGGGGCGCGCACAGGGCCGACATAATTCTGCCAGCGGCGGCCTGGACGGAGGAGAACGGGCTATTCGTCAATACGGAGGGCCGTCCGCAACTTGCCATGAAGGCCGGATTCCCGCCGGGCGACGCAAAGGAAAACTGGGCGATCCTGCGCGCGCTGTCGGCGGAACTCGGCGCGCCTCTGCCATATGACACCCTTGCAGGGCTACGGCAGCGGCTGATCCAGAAAGTGCCGAAATTGGAACGCATCGACCAGGTGCCCGAGAACGCGTGGCAGGTTGTCCAGGCGGGCGACAAAGAGGGCGAAATGCAAAAGGAATTCGGGTCCGCGGTTGTGGATCACTTCCTGGTCAATCCGGTATTGCGCGCCTCTCCCCTGATGGGTGATCTGCAGGCGCGCGCACGTGCCAGGACGACAGGGAAGCTGGCGGCCGAATAGGGTGTTCGGCCGTGTCTGGCGGGTGCCGCCCGGGGCTGGTGCTTGCCGCCGAACTGGAATTAGAACGGCCCGGAGCAAGGGCTCGAGACTGAGAGACAAGAAGGCGAATGGCTGAGTTCCTGACCACACCGCTGGGCACGCTTGTCATAGTGATCGTGCAGGTGCTGCTGATCGTGGCTTTCGTGATGATCAGCCTTCTGTTCCTGGTCTACGGCGACAGGAAGATCTGGGCCGCCGTCCAGATGCGGCGCGGTCCGAACGTGGTCGGACCATGGGGCATTTTGCAGTCGGTGGCGGATGCGTTCAAGTATGTCGTCAAGGAAGTCGTGATCCCTGCCGGTGCGGACCGGACACTGTTCGTGCTTGCGCCGTTGATCTCGTTTGTCTTGGCCATCATGGCCTGGGCCGTGATCCCGTTCGACGACACGTGGGTCGTGGCGGACCTGAACATCGCTCTCCTGTACATCTTCGCGGTGTCTTCCCTGGAAGTGTACGGCGTGATCATGGGCGGATGGGCGTCGAACTCGAAATACCCGTTTCTCGGCTCCCTGCGGTCGGCGGCGCAGATGATCTCCTACGAAGTCTCGATTGGCCTGATCATCATCGGGGTGATCCTCACCACAGGGTCCATGAACCTAGGCGACATCGTTCGTGCCCAGGACGGAAGCTACGGAATCTTCAGCTGGTATTGGCTGGCGCACTTCCCGATGCTGGTCCTGTTTTTCGTCAGCGCTCTCGCGGAGACCAATCGCCCGCCCTTCGACCTGCCGGAGGCGGAATCCGAACTCGTGGCGGGCTACCAGGTCGAATACTCGTCGACGCCGTTTCTCCTGTTCATGGCCGGCGAGTACATAACGATCTTCCTGATGTGCGCCTTGACGTCACTGCTCTTTTTTGGCGGCTGGCTGAGCCCCGTGCCGTTCCTGCCGGACGGGCCGCCATGGATGGTCGCCAAGATGGCGTTTTTCTTCTTCATGTTCGCGATGGTGAAGGCCATCGTTCCACGCTACCGCTACGACCAGTTGATGCGGCTTGGATGGAAGGTCTTCCTGCCTCTGTCGCTGGCCTGGGTGGTGATTGTCGCCTTCCTGGCGAAATTCGAGCTTCTCGGCGGCGCGTATGCCCGGTGGGCGATGGGGGGCTGATGGAACGGATCCGGAACTTCATGTCCGAACAGGGCTCGGTCAGATCGGGGGTGTCCTGATGGCGCAGATCGACTGGAACCGTGCGGGAAAGTATTTCCTGCTCTGGGACTTCATCAAGGGTTTCGGCCTGGGCATGAAATACTTCTTCTCAACCAAGGCCACGGTAAACTACCCCCACGAGAAAGGCCCGCTTTCGCCGCGCTTTCGTGGCGAGCATGCGTTGCGGCGCTATCCGAACGGGGAAGAGCGATGCATCGCCTGCAAGCTTTGCGAGGCCATCTGTCCGGCGCAGGCCATCACAATCGATGCCGAGCCCCGGGAAGACGGCAGCCGCCGCACCACGCGCTACGACATTGACATGACGAAGTGCATCTATTGCGGTTTTTGCGAGGAGGCCTGTCCTGTGGACGCCATCGTCGAGGGTCCGAATTTCGAGTTCGCTACGGAGACTCGGGAAGAACTGTTCTACACCAAGGAGAAGCTACTGGAGAACGGCGAGCGGTGGGAGGCGGAGATTGCCCGCAACCTGGAAATGGACGCGCCCTACAGATGAGTGACCAGAGCAATCCTTTCGAGGCGATGCTCTCGATGAGTCGGGACTGGGCAAAGTCGATCAATCCCGCGCTCGAGTCCTTCTCTCCTTCGGACTTCGAGTCTTTGTGGCCGACGATGCCCAGGGAGGTGATGGAAGCGGTAATGGGAAAGACCTTCAATCCCGGCGGGCTGGATTCCAAGACGAAGCTGCTCTTGACCCTGGGTGCGCTGACTATGCTCGGTGCCCAGGCAGAACCCCAGATCCGGCTGACCGTGCGCCACGCCATCGAGGCAGGGGCCACGAAGCAGGAAATCGCGGAGACAATCGCGGTAATGGGCGTCTTTTGCGGCGTTCCCGCCATGTCGAGGGCGATGGAACTGGCGAACTCGGCAATGAAGCCCGACGCGGAGGGAGGCGAATGACGGCCCAGGTCCTTGCCTTCTACCTCTTTGCCATTGCCTGCATAGCCGGCGGTGTCTTCACCGTCGTTGCCCGGAACCCGGTTCATTCGGTGCTCTGGCTGATCCTGTCCTTTTTGTCGGCGGCCGGGCTGTTCGTGCTTCTGGGCGCGGAATTCGTCGCCATGCTGCTGGTCATCGTCTATGTCGGCGCCGTCGCGGTGCTGTTCCTGTTCGTGGTCATGATGCTGGACGTGGACTTTGCCGAATTGAAGGCGGAACTTGCGCGGTACATGCCGCTGGCACTGCTGATCGGTGTCGTGATCTTGATGCAGCTTGGCATGGCGCTGGGGGTTTGGACCACTGCCGAGGGCGTGGTTCTTGCCGAGCGCCCGGATTCCGTCGCGGGCGTGGGCGAGCACAACACGGACGCGCTCGGACGCATTCTCTATGACAAGTATTTCCTGCTCTTCCAGCTTGCAGGGCTGATCCTCCTGGTGGCCATGGTAGGCGCAATCGTGCTGACGCTGCGCCACCGCGAATACGTCAAGCGGCAGGACGTGGTTCAGCAAATGCATCGTGATCCTTCGGCGACGATCGAACTGAAGGACGTAAAGCCGGGGCAGGGACTGTGATGCGCGTCCCGGCCGAAACCGGCACCCATCGGGCCGGACTGCATTTTGCGAGGGACGAATGATCGGACTGGAACACTACCTGATCGTCGCAGCAGCGTTGTTCGTCACGGGGATCTTCGGCATTTTCCTGAACCGGAAGAACGTGATCATCCTTCTGATGTCCATCGAGCTCATGCTGCTTTCGGTCAACATCAACCTGGTCGCGTTTTCGGCCTATCAGGGCAATCTCACGGGGCAGGTCTTCACGCTCTTCGTCCTGACCGTTGCTGCGGCCGAAGCTGCCATCGGGCTCGCGATTCTCGTGTGCTTTTTCAGGAACCGCGGCACCATTGATGTCGAAGACGTCAACGTGATGAAGGGGTAGGCGCGTGATGGAATCGATCATCCTCTTCGCCCCGTTGATTGGCGCCCTGCTTTGCGGCTTCGGCTGGCGCATCATGGGGGAAACTGCCGCGCAATCGGTGTCGACCGCGCTTCTGTTCGTCGCTTGCGTGCTGAGCTGGATCGTGTTCCTCGGGTTTGACGGCGAGACCCGCTTCACCCACATCCTGCCATGGATCGAAAGCGGATCCCTCGCGACGGACTGGTCGATCAGGCTCGATCGGCTGACCGCGATCATGCTCGTGGTGATCACGACCGTCTCCGCCTTGGTGCACCTCTACAGCTTTGGCTACATGGCGCATGACGAGAACTTCGACGAGGCGACGGAATCGTATCGCCCGCGCTTCTTCGCCTATCTTTCGTTCTTCACATTCGCGATGCTGACCCTGGTGACTGCGGACAACCTGGTCCAGATGTTCTTCGGATGGGAGGGCGTGGGTCTCGCCTCCTACCTTCTGATCGGGTTCTATTTCCGGAAGCCGAGCGCCAACGCGGCGGCGATCAAGGCGTTCATCGTCAATCGTGTCGGCGACTTCGGTTTTGCGCTGGGCATCTTCGCGCTTTTCTTCATGGTCGACTCGATCAGCTTCACGGACATTTTCGCGGCTGCCCCGGACCTCGCGGAAAGGGAGGTGGCCTTCCTCTGGACGACCTGGCCCGCGATCGAGCTTGTCTGCCTCCTTCTCTTCGTGGGAGCCATGGGAAAGTCTGCGCAGTTCATCCTCCACACATGGCTGCCGGACGCCATGGAGGGTCCAACCCCGGTCTCCGCGTTGATTCACGCCGCGACGATGGTTACGGCAGGCGTTTTCCTTGTCTGCCGCATGTCTCCGCTGATGGAGTTTGCCGACTGGACGCAGAGCTTCATCGTCTATATCGGCGCGATAACGGCGTTCTTCGCAGCGACCGTGGGCCTCGTGCAGAACGATATCAAGCGCGTGATCGCCTACTCGACCTGCTCGCAGCTCGGCTATATGTTCGTCGCGGCCGGGGTCGGCGTATACAGCGTCGCGATGTTCCACCTGTTCACGCACGCCTTCTTCAAGGGAATGCTTTTTCTCGGTGCGGGCTCCGTCATTACCGGGATGCATCACGAGCAGGACATGCGGAATTACGGCGGTCTCAGGACAAGGATGCCCTACACGTTCTGGTCCATGATGATCGGGACGCTGGCGATTACCGGTGTCGGCATTCCGTTGACCGGGATCGGATTCGCGGGATTCCTCTCGAAGGATGCGGTGATCGAAAGCACCTTTGCGGGCGGAACGGACGCCGCCACGTTCGCTTTCTGGGCGCTGGTGGTCGCCGCGGCGTTCACCAGCTTCTACAGCTGGCGGCTCCTGTTCATGACGTTCTTTGGCGAACCGAGGGGCGACAGGCACGCGCATGAACACGTGCACGAAAGCCCAGCGAGCATGGTTGTGCCGCTGGCCGCCCTAGCGGTGGGAGCGGTCTTCGCCGGGATGGTCTGGTACAAGCCGTTCTTCGGCAGCGAGCAAAAGGTCCAGGAGTGGTTTGGCATCGCCAGTGGCGAGAAACATGCCCAGGTCCTGTTGATCGGCGCGGCACGCGCGGCCGAGGAGCAGAACGATGCCAGTGGAGAAGATTCCGGTTCCGGTGCGGCGGCATTGCCTGGGCAGGGCGCAATCTACATGGCTCCCGACAACAGCGTGCTGCACGATGCGCACTATGTTCCGGCCTGGGTGAAGCTCTCGCCCTTCTTCGCGATGCTGATCGGGTTCGCCCTGGCATTCCTGTTCTATGTCCGCCGGACCGACCTGCCCGCGAAACTCGCCGCGAACCAGGCTCCGCTGTACCAGTTCCTCCTGAACAAGTGGTATTTCGACGAGCTGTATGAGCATGCCCTTGTCCGACCCGCCAAAGCCATCGGCCGCTTTCTGTGGCAGCGCGGGGACCTTGGCGCGATCGATGGCTTCCTGAACGGCGTCGCAATGGGCGTTGTGCCTTTCTTCACGCGGCTCGCGGGTCGGGCGCAGTCGGGATACATCTTCACCTACGCATTCTGGATGGTGCTTGGCATCCTCGTGTTCATCACCTGGATGACCATTGCGGGAGGGCAATAGACGATGCTCCTCGACAGCCTGCTTTCGATCATCACTTTCGTTCCGCTCATTGGCGCCGCGATACTGGCGTTGTTCCTGCGCGGTGATGACGCGCCTGCGAGGCGGAACGCAAAATACGTCGCGCTGGCGGCGACCTGCACCTCGCTCTTGGCGTCGCTCATCCTCCTCGCCGCGTTCGATCCTGCGGAAACCGGGTTCCAGTTCGTGGAAGAGGGAAAGTGGATCCTGGGCCTGACCTACAAGATGGGCGTTGACGGCCTTTCGGTGCTGTTCGTCATGCTGACGACGTTCCTGATGCCGATCACCATCCTGGCGTGCTGGGACGTGACGCATCGGGTCAAGGAATACATGATCGCGTTCCTCGTGCTCGAAACGCTCATGCTGGGAGTTTTCTGCGCGCTGGATCTCGTGCTCTTCTACCTGTTCTTCGAGGGCGGCCTGATCCCGATGTTCCTGATCATCGGCATCTGGGGCGGCAGGGACCGCATCTACGCGGCGTTCAAGTTCTTTCTGTACACGTTCCTTGGCTCGGTTCTGATGCTGGTCGCGATGATCGCGATGTACGTCGACGCGGGCACGACGGACATCGTGGCGCTGCTCGGCCACAATTTCGGCTCCGAGACCATGGAGATCCTGGGATTCCACATCCTTGGCGGTTTCCAGACGTTGCTCTGGCTTGCCTTCTTCGCGTCCTTTGCGGTGAAGATGCCGATGTGGCCTGTACACACCTGGCTGCCGGATGCGCATGTGCAGGCCCCGACGGCGGGCTCGGTCATCCTGGCCGCGATCCTGCTGAAGATGGGTGGTTACGGATTCCTGCGCTTCAGCCTTCCCATGTTCCCGATCGCCTCCAGCCTGTTGGCGGACTTCGTGCTGTGGCTGAGCGCGATCGCGATCGTCTACACCTCGCTCGTCGCGCTGATGCAGGAAGACATGAAGAAGCTGATCGCGTATTCGTCCGTGGCCCATATGGGATTCGTGACGGCGGGAATATTCTCCGCGAACCAGCAAGGGGTCGACGGTGCGATCTTCCAGATGCTGAGCCACGGGTTCATTTCGGGCGCTCTCTTCCTGTGCGTGGGCGTCGTCTATGACCGGATGCATACGCGCGAAATCGACGCCTACGGCGGCCTCGTGAACCGGATGCCGATGTATGCGGCGGTCTTCATGCTCTTTACGATGGCCAATGTCGGCCTGCCGGGCACGTCCGGATTCGTGGGCGAATTCCTGACGCTCGTGGGCATGTTCCAGGCCAATACATGGGTCTGCGCCGTCGCGGCGACCGGCGTGATCCTGAGCGCGGCTTATGCTCTCTGGCTTTACCGGCGGGTGGTCATGGGGGAGCTTGTCAAGGAGAGTCTCAGGTCGATTACTGACATGAACCGGCGGGAGCAGGCGATCTTTGCGCCGCTTGTCGTGATGACAATCCTGCTCGGCGTCTATCCCAGCCTTGCGACGGACATTGTCGGCCCGTCGGTCGGGGCGCTTCTGGACGGCTATGGCGAGGCCGTGGCCCAATACAACGGAACGACCCAGGTCGCTCAGCTCGGAGGCCACTGATGCAGACGGGAGATCTTTCCATCATCTTGCCGGAGATCGTGCTCTCGGTCTTCGCGATGGCCGGCCTGATTGCGGGGGCATATGGCGGCCGTGACCGTCTGGGACCGGCGATGATCTGGACGACCTCGGCGCTGTTCGCCGCGCTTGCGGCCTGGATCGGGCTGCAAGGGGCGGGCACGGCAACGGCCTTTGGTGAAATGTTCACCGATGACGCGTTTGCCCGATTCGCGAAGGTGACGATCCTGCTGTCAGCGGCGGCTGTCCTTCTGATGGGCAAGGGATACATGGCGCGGTGCGACCTGATCCGCTTCGAGTACCCGTTGCTTATCGCGCTGGCCGCGGTCGGCATGATGGTGATGGTTTCAGCGAGCGACTTGATGGCGCTCTACATGGGGCTCGAGCTGCAATCCCTGTCGCTCTACGTGATCGCGGCGCTGCGCCGTGACAGCGTTCGGTCGACCGAGGCCGGCCTGAAGTACTTTGTTCTCGGCGCGCTGTCGTCGGGCCTCCTGCTCTTCGGCGCGTCGCTGGTGTACGGATTTGCGGGCACCACGGGCTTTGCCGGGATATTCGAGGCGGTCCAGGGCCGGGCGCCCGTAGGGCTCCTGATCGGGCTGTCGCTTGTCATCGCGGGGCTGGCGTTCAAGATCTCCGCGGCACCGTTCCACATGTGGACGCCGGACGTGTACGAAGGCGCGCCGACATCGGTCACGGCGTTCTTTGCCACGGCGCCCAAGATTGCGGCAATGGCGCTCCTTGCACGCGTCGTCTACGGCGCGTTCGGCGGCATCGTCGGCGACTGGCAGCAGATTCTCGCGGCGCTTTCCGTTGCATCCATGTTCCTTGGCGCAGTTGCAGCGATCGGGCAGCGCAACATCAAGCGGCTGATGGCCTATTCGTCGATCGCGCATATGGGGTTTGCGCTGATGGGACTGGCGGCCGGCACGGTGGCTGGCGTCGAGGCGATGCTGATCTACCTGGTGATCTACGTCACCATGAATGTCGGAGCGTTTGCTTTCATACTGTCGATGGAAAGGGACGGTGCACCGGTTGTCGAGATCTCGGCGCTGTCGCTCTATTCGCGGCGCAGCCCGACAAGGGCGCTGGCGATGCTCGTGCTCCTGTTCAGCCTCGCGGGCGTTCCGCCGCTTGTCGGTTTCTTCGCCAAGTACTCCGTTCTGCTGGCGGCCGTGGAGGCCGGCCTTGTCTGGCTGGCCGTGCTAGGTGTCATCGCGAGCGTGATCGGGGCCTTCTACTACATTCGCATCGTGTACATCATGTATTTCGGCGACGAAGAGAGCGAACTCGACGCCGGTGGTTCGACCGTGCTTGCGAGCTTTCTGGTCGTGTCTGCAGCGTTGATGCTCTTCGGGCTCTGGAACCTCGCCGGCATCGAGGGGCCGGCAGCTGCGGCCGCGTCGACGCTGGTTCGCTAGAGGCTTCACGTGCCCTTGGGCGCCCTTCGACAGAGCCATCCGACTCGGAAGTGCACTCCGTGAAAGGGCAACGGACATCGACCGACGTCCCGTTCTGGCCCGACGGAACTGATCGCATCGTTCTGGACGAAGTCGACAGCACCATGGCCGAAGCGGCGCGGCGAGCCGGGGATCTTGAGCGACCGACCTGGATCATGGCGCGGCAACAGACTGCCGCGCGGGGTCGTCGGGGACGAGAATGGAAGAACCCGGCGGGCAACTTCGCTGCAACGCTGGTCTGGCAGCCAGACGCGACACCGGCAGAGGCGTCATTGCGGACTTTCACGGCATCGAACGCGCTGTACGAAGCGCTGGCCTGCGCGGTTCCAGAGGCGCGGCTTTCGCTCAAGTGGCCGAATGACGTTCTGCTGTCGGGCGGCAAGGTGGCAGGCATCCTGCTCGAGAGTTCAGGATTTGCCGAGCGACTCGACTGGCTGGCGGTCGGGTTCGGAGTCAACCTTGTAGAAGCCCCAAAGGGCCTTCACGACGCGCAAGTGCCTCCGGCTTGCCTCAGGGATGCCGGAATCGAATTCGAGGCCGATGACCTGCTGGCGCGTCTTGCAGATGCCATGGCAGAAGGCGAAGCACTCCTTGACCGAAAGGGCTTCGGGCCTGTTCGGGATGCCTGGCTGTCTCGGGCGGCAAGACTTGGAGAGATCGTGACTGCACGAACGGCGACGGCAGAGATCACGGGCATATTCGAGACGTTGAACGAGGCTGGCCAGTTAGTGCTTCGGACTTCCACCGGTCAGGTTGCGATACCGGCAGGCGACGTTTTCTTCTGAGCAGCCGCTTCTGTAACGACTGGCTCTTTCCTGCCTCGGTCTTCATGCCTTCGACGAGCAAGAGCTTTGGCATCCCGAGGTCCGGCGCTACTTGCAGGAATTTTTGCAGCCGCATGTCGTGGAGCAGGGCCCCGGCAACGCCAAGGGGATCTGGTATCCGGACGATGCGGGATGCAGGTCCGCCGCAGACGAGTTCGAAGATCTTTTCCCAAACGTTTGCACCGCCCTCGAATTGCATCTGGAGGACATGGAAGCGTACCTTCATCGCCCCGCGGAGGAGATCCTGAAGTGGCGGAATGTCGCTTGATAACTTCCTAATGGTGCGCAGATAGTCAACGAAGGCCGGTCGACACCCGGTCAGAGTTGGGATGGAAGCCTGCGAGGCCCTCGCAGGGGCAGTGTGATTGACGTTGGATAGTTGGCAGCCACGGCTTTGAGGCAGCGACTCTGTCTGTTACGATCGAACACACAATTGATTGGGCAGGCAAAGAGCAGGAATGGAAAGCGACCTTCTCAAGAGATTTCGCTCAATTCGCATCTTCGTGCAAAATCCTGCGACACTTGACGGAAAATCTTACAACACTTGACGAAAAATCTTACGACACTTGACGGAAAATCCTGCCGGACTTGACGGAAAATCCTGTGACACTTGACGGCGAATCCTGCGGCACTTGACGGCCGT
>JAJEFO010000120.1 GCA_022820365.1 Silicimonas sp. | reverse complement strand
TCGCTCGTAGACGAACGGCGCCGGGTTCCACTTCAGCCCCAGCGTGCGGTAGATTTTTCGCGCGTCGGACGACGCCGCGCTTGGCAGGCCGAACGTCCGCGACCGCCTGGCATCGTGCAGGATGCCGATCTGCAGGTCGTTCAGCGCCGGCCGGATCCGGTCCGGGCTCATCCGGTCCCCGTGGGCCGCCAGCCGGTGGCGCATGTGCTGGAGGCAGCAGAAGGCCATGTAGCAGATGGCGATGAGCGCCCGCACCCGGCGCTCCTTCCGGCGCCTCTCCCTGCCGAATAGGTGCGCCCTGCATGACGCCTCCACAATCGTCTGACCGCGTGCATGGAACGCCCTGACTACTCCGCAGCAATCTTGATCACGGGATCCATCGTGTTCAACTTGTCTTCGGACAGGTGGCACTTGATCTCGTGGCCGTCCGCCAAGGTTCGCATCGGCGGCACCTCTCGGTCGCAGAGCCCGTTCTCGACCTCGTGCTTCCATCGGCACCGCGTCTGGAAGGGGCATCCGGACGGCGGATTCAATGCAGACGGAATGTCTCCTTCGAGGACGATGTGTTGCTTCTCGACGCTTGTATCCGCGATCGGGACGGCCGAGAGCAAGGCTTCGGTATAGGGGTGATAAGGTGGCGAGAAAACCTGATCCGTCTCGCCGATCTCGACAACATGGCCCAGATACATGACCATCACCCTGTCAGCGAGATACCGGACAATGGAAAGATCGTGGCTGATGAAGAGCAACGTCGTCTTTTCCTTCCGCTGGATCTCCATCAACAGGTCCGTGACGGCCGCCTGGACACTAACGTCAAGCGCCGAGACCGGTTCGTCCGCGATCACGATACGGGCGCCGCCGGCAAATGCGCGCGCGATGCCGACACGCTGCTTCTGTCCCCCTGACAGCTGACGCGGCATGCGCTCGGCAAACTCGCGGGGAAGCTTTACCAGATCGAGAAGCTCCAGCATGCGTTCCTGGCGTCCTTCCTCCGAATCGCCAACGCCGAAGACCTCAAGCGCACGGATGATCTGGCGGCCGACCGTCATCGAAGGGTTGAGTGTGTCAAAGGGATTCTGGAACACCATCTGGACACTGGAGACCGTCTTCGGATCCCGCTCCTCGATCGGCACTTCCTGAATCTCTTCATTGTCGAGAAGGATGCGGCCAGAGGTGGCCGTCTCAAGGCCCATCAGCACCTTGGCGAAGGTGGACTTGCCGCAACCTGACTCTCCGACGATGGCCAGCGTCTCGGATTCGTGCGCGGCGAAAGTCAGGGTCTCGTTCGCCTTGACCACTTTCTGGTCCCTGCCGCCAAACAGCATGTTCGCCGCCACTTCGTAGAACTTCTTGAGCTCCTGCATCTCGAGCACGATGGGACCCGGCTCCGGCCTTTCGAATGTCCGGTTCGACTTCACGGGCGCATCCCAGTCGATCTCGTTGAACTTCAGGCAGCGCGACTCGTGGCGATCGTCACCCTCGACTTCACCCATCCGGATTTCGCCTACGTCGCATCGCCCTGCCTCGAAGTAGTCGCAACGGGGCCCGAAGTTGCAACCCGACGGGCGCTCATGCGGCAACGGAAAGTTGCCCGGAATCGCCACGAGCGGCCGCATGTTCTTGTCGGCGCCGGGCAACGGAATGGACCGGAACAGTGCTTGGGTATAGGGGTGGCGCATCTTGTCGAAGACGTCCTCGATCGAGCCGGTTTCGACCGCCTCCCCGGAGTACATCACGCAGATCCGGTCACAGGTCTCAAGGACCAATCCGAGATTGTGGCTGATGAACAGCATCGACGTGCCGTACTTCTTGCCAAGGTCCTTTACGAGCTCGACCACAGCAGCTTCGACCGTTACGTCGAGTGCCGTCGTTGGCTCGTCGAGGATCAGCAGCGACGGTTTTGACATCAACGCCATGGCGATCACGATGCGCTGCTGCTGACCGCCCGAAAGCTGGTGAGGAAAGGATCCGATTATCCTTTCAGGATCCGGCAGCCGGACATCCTCCACGACCTCAAGCGCGCGTTGGCGCGCTTCCGCTTCGCTCACGCCCTCATGGATCATCGGCACTTCCATGAGCTGCTTGCCGATCTTCATCGCCGGATTAAGGGACGCCATGGGTTCCTGGTAGATCATGGCGATTTCGGATCCGCGAATGTCACGCAGTTCTTCCTGGCTCATGTCGTTCAGGTTCCTGCCCTTGAACCTGATCGAGCCTCCGACAATGCGTCCGTTGACACCCAGATCCTGCATGACTCCGAGTGCGACTGTGGACTTGCCGCAACCGGATTCTCCAACGAGCCCCATCGCCTCGCCCGGCTCCACGGTGCAGGAAAAGTCCATCACAGCAGGAATTTCTCGTAGCCGCGTAAAGAAGCTTATCGAGAGGTTTTCGATTTCGAGGATCGGGCCGTCGTGGTCCGGCTTGTTCATGGTGCCCTCCATGTCACAGGGGAAGCGCGGCAGGCGACGCGTGCCCTGGATGCGAAGCGGTGCGGAACTCGGGGCGTGCCGGACCTCGCCACCAAATCTGGATCGAACGCTCCCTTGGTCATCATCAGTCCCTCAGGCTTTCTTCCCGAAGCCCGTCCGCCAGGAGGTTCAGGCCCAAGACGAGGCTCATCAACGAGAAGGCGGGAGCCAAGGCGGGATGGGGAAAGATCGACAGGAGTTTCCGTCCGTCATTGATGGTCGATCCCCAGTCCGGACTTTCCGGACTGAGACCTAGGCCGAAGAATCCCAAGGTTCCGAGAAGAATGGTCGTATAGCCGATCCTCAGGCAGAAATCGACGATGAGCGGCCCGCGCGCATTAGGCAGGATCTCCCAAAGCATGATGTACCACGGACCTTCCCCGCGCGTCTGGCCGGCCGCAACATAGTCGCGCGTCTTGATGTCGAGCGCGATGCCTCTCACGATCCGGAAGACAGTGGGTGAATTGACGAAGACCACGCTGACGAAGACCACCAGAAGATTGGGCGGGAATTCGATCAAGCCCAGCGGATCCGAGTTCCAGGCGACCCCTGAATAGATCCAGAGACCGAGTACCAGCACGATCACCAGGTACACGCTCCTCTTCATCGGCTGCACGTAGAAGCGCGAGTTGATCAGGATCACCATGAATATGATTGGGAAGATGAAGAGCACTGCCGCCATGTAGACGGGAATGCCGGTTTGAACGATTTCCGGCGTGACCAGCAGATAGAAGAGGAGGATCACCGGGAAGGCAAGGATCAGGTTGGAGACGAAGCTCAGGATCGTGTCAAGCCGCCCTCCGAAATAGGCGGCCGGCAGGCCCAGCGTGATCCCCACCATGAACGCGAAAAGCGTTGCGAACGGCGCGACCTTCACGACCTCCCAAGCCCCCTTGACCACGCGGCTGAAGACATCCCGAGCTAGGTTGTCGCCGCCCAGAAGGTAGTAGGGAAACGCACCTTCCACGTCCGGGAGCGCCGTCCCCGGCACCTTGTTCTTCATGCCCGAGACCTGAGCGAGCGGATCATGTGTCACGATCAGGTCCATCGCCCCGAAGATGGCGGTGAAGACCCAGAACATGACAATTGCAAATCCGATCATGCCGACCATGCTGTCGAACAGCTTGCCGTAGAGCCCGAGCCGCCGCTTGAAATAGATCGAAGCCGCGAAGGTCACCAAAAGGGCAATCCAGACAGGCAGGAGACGGGTCGAGACAGCGCCGACGATGCCCTTGGTATCCAGGGTTGGCATCAGGACGCCGCCAACGACATAGACAAGCATCAGCAACAGGATCAGTCCTGCGATGATCTTGACGCCAAGAACCGCGTATTCCGCAAGTTTCCGGGTAGGGGCACTTACCTCATGCTCGACGAGGTCTTCCGCTGCGAAGAAAGTCGCCGCGATCTGTGCCACGACGGCTATGCCGAATGCAATCCAGGCAAGCAGGAAAATCGGATCGAGGACAGAGAGGCTGCCGGTCCAAGTCAGGGACTCCATGACTCCTCTCCTCCTACGAGATCTGAATGCGGGGGTTCAGGAACACGTACCCGATGTCGGATATGAGCTGCGTGACCAACACGACGACCACGGCCACCACGGAACAGGCGAGCAGAAGCGAGATGTCGTTGTTGCCCGCCGCCGCCACCAGCACCCAGCCAAATCCCTTGTAGTTGAAAAGGGTCTCGACGATCACGACGCCGTTAAGGAGCCATGGAAACTGAAGCAAGATGACCGTGAACGGCGCGATCAGAGCGTTTCTGAGCGCGTGCTTCAGGACGACGTTGCGAAAGCTGACGCCCTTGAGCCGTGCGGTGCGGATGAACTGGGCGGTCATGACTTCGGTCATCGAGGCGCGTGTCATTCTGGCGATGTACCCAACGCCATAAAGCGAGATCGTCAGCACGGGTAGGAGAAAGTTCTCGAGTGTCGCGTTATCCGCCGCGCTGGTCGCGGTGCCCTTGAAAATTTTCCAGCCGGCCGAGGAAGCAAGCAACGTGATGAGTATGACGCCGGAAACATATTCAGGCGTGGCCGTCGACGCGATGGAGAAGGTCGAGAGCGACCTGTCCAAGCGGGAACCCTCGCGCATGCCGGCCAGGACGCCGATGATGAGCGCCGATGGCACCATCACCACCAACACCCAGAACATCAGCTTTCCGGTGAGGCCGAGCCGGGTCGCGATGATGCTGCTGACATCGTCCTTAAAAACGGTCGAGAATCCCCAGTCGCCTTGCAACAACCCGCAGAAGCGGGGTGCCTCCGACGGATCCATGCCCCTTGTCGCGCATCGGGCCGTGATGGCACCGGTTTCCGGATTCTCGTGCACGTGTCCGGGGATAACACCAAGCCACTGTCCGTACTTCACAAGTAGAGGCTGTAAGTGGCCGTTCCTCTCGAGATACGATACCACGGCATCATCGGACATCCGCTGGTTGCCCTGCGTTTTCGCCAGCTTTTCCAGGGCCGGATAGAGATTCGTCAGAAAGAACACGACAAATGTAAGGCAAAGCGCTGTCAGGATCATGACGCCAATGCGGCGCAGGATGAAAACTCCCATTAGATCTCCCTGTCTTCTAGCCCGCAAATCTCACCAATATGGCTGGCATGGGACCGCTCTCCGCGATATATGTAATTTTGTCAACAAGTTACATGCACCGGGAGGGCGGATTCCATGTCGACAGGGTGTAACGGCAATCCGATTGTTTTTCAAGGCCACGGTCGCCGTGAGGTGACGGCGCGCTGCTCCTGCGGAAGGCCGACAACGTGTTCGGTGTGACCGGCCGGCTCGCGAAATGCTTCTCGGACCATCGCGACCCCGGGCGCAGCGAACACGCGCTGGACGGGTGCGATTTTCGTATGGTTCACATTTCGATTCCCTGATGTTCTTCTGGCAAATCACGCGGCGAGCGCGACCTGCGCCACGGGCCGGTTGTCGTTGGCGCAGAGAGCCGCTCCGCACACCTGAACGCTTCCGAACCAAAAGTGCCACAATGAGTCTGGCAGTGAACTGATTTGGCGAGCCTACCTGGAACTCGGCCCTACCAATTTGAAGGCAGCATCCAGGCGGACTTGTGTCACGGCCCGTTGACGGGGAAACACTCACGGCAGAGCACAGTGAGCGCCAAACGAAAGGCATCGACTGCCTTCTCAAGCCGTTCCGTGTTGCCTTCTGGCCCACCGAAGACTTCAAGGGCGTAGCCGAGAGAGTTCTGTGCGGCAGCCCACCGATAAGGCACACCCTTACGCGTCACCACAGAGAGCGCGGTACGGAGAGCGTCCACCGCATCCTCGGGCCGCTCGGTGCTGCCCTGCTGTTCGCCCGAAATGCCAAGCGTATTTCCGAGTTCGCTCTGCGTTGCGGCCCATTGGCGCGGGAAGAGTTCGCGGGTCCGCGCTGCGAGCGCAAAACGATAGGTATCGACTGCACTCTCACACCATCGTCTCACCCAACACCATCCCGACCATTCGGCGTTCTAGGCTCTGGCGGTCTCTACGGCCGGAACTCGCCTTGGTGGACGTTGACCTTTGTTCCACGGGTTTGGGCGGAGCGAAAGGTCGCAAAGGGCACGCATGTATCTCGCGCGCGACATGGTGGTCTTTTGTTCCAGATCGATGGGCCGTAAATTGCCCGCGATGCCTTTCGCCTTCTACGACCTTGAGACCACCGGCACGTCTCCCGCGTACGATCAGCCCCTGCAATTTGCGGCACTCCTTGCAGATGACGACCTCAAGCCGCTGAAACGCGTGAACATGCGCTGTCGGCTGGCTGCGCACATATTGCCTTCGCCACGGGCAATGGCTGTCACCGGAGTCCCGATCGACCAACTGACGGATCCGGCGCTGCCAAGCTGGTTCGAAATGATGCAGAAGATTCAACGCCTCGTCGAGGCGTGGGCCCCGGCCACATGGACCGGTTACAACTCGATGAGCTTCGACGAGAACTTCCTGCGGCAGTCCTTCTACCAGACGCTTCAGCCGGATGTCTTTGCAACCCAATTCAACGGGAACACGCGACTGGATGTCCTGCAGATCCTGTATGCGGTGTATCACCGCGCGCACGACACCCTCAATTGGCCTGTGGACGATGCCGGAAACGCGGTCTTCAGGCTGGATGCTCTCGCGCCTGCGAATGGACTTCAGGATCATGACGCGCATGACGCGCTTGGTGACGTGGAAGCCACCAGGCATCTGCTTCAGCTTGTCCGGGACCGAGCGCCCGAACTCTTCAAGGATGTTCTTGCCAACAGGGACAAGGTGCATGTTGACAGGCTGCTTGCGTCCGGGAAACCTATGGAGTTCGTGACGCGGCTTCCGGGCGGACCTCCCAAAGGCATTGTCGGGTGCGGCTGCGGCCGCGACTCGGACAACGCGAACACAGCGGGCTTCTTCGATGCCCAGGCCGAGGATCCGGTTGAGTGTTTTGGTTTTGACCGGGCGAAGTTGATTGAACTCTTGGAGCGATCGCCTCGCGTCGTGCACAGATTGAAGATCAACGAGGCTCCAATGCTCTTCGACGCGTCAGCCGCGGACGAGACCGTACGGGAGAGATGCCAAGCGATTGCCGCAAATTCCGACTTCTCTCGCCGTGTTGGAGAAGCCATGGCCGAATTGAGGGTCCAGAGATATCCCCCACCTGATCCCAGCGACACAGTGCGCATTGAAGAGCGTATCTACGATGGGTTTTACGGGCGTGAGGACAAGCAGCTGCTTCGAAGCTTCAACTTGACCGACGACTGGCAGGCCCGGCTTTCGGTCGTTGAGCAGTTCGGCGATGCCCGTCTTCAGCAGCTTGGAAGGCGGGCAGCGGTGCTGCTGGCTCCCGAGACAATGCCCGCCGCAACCGTGGCTTCAGCGGCCAGGAACATCCTGGCGAGATGGCGGGCGACCGAGGTGCCGCCAAACGGCTGGACAACTCTTGCGGCCGCCCACGCCCAAATCGACCGCCTGTTGAAGGAAGGACGGATCGACGACGGCAATGCGGGAGCAATCCGGAATTTCTACGAAGGGCGCGTCAGGACACTTGAGTCGGGCCAGGTTCCATGACCATGCCGAACAATCGTGTCAATTGAACTTGCCGCCGCGTCGATCTGGAAATCGCACACCAGGCTGACATTGAGCTAGAGCTTGAACCATGAGTCTCTGATTTTAGGTTATTGGATTTCAAGGCGTTATGTCCCGCGCCACCCGTCTCATCAGGAACCGGTAGGCGGTAGGCTGCGCCCAGGTCTCGGAACGTTCCAGACTTCGCTTGTGGACCTTCGCCAGAAGCTGGCACCGTGACATCCAAGCGAATGCCCCAAATGCTGGCATCCGGAAAATGTAAAGGACAGTCCAGAATCCAAAAAAACGGATCCGCGCGGGGGAAGGTCAGCAATGGTCGTCCCTGCCGAGATAGTTTGGATCCGTGCGCATAAGCCGCCACGGGGCTTTCCCCACGGCCCCAGCTTTCCGACCGCGTCAAGAACGGCTGATCTTCATTCCGGGTCTGTCTGTCCGGAACTGGCCACCCGGGTCCACAAGTCACAGGACCGCTACGGGCCCCGAACATTGAGAAGGCCATTTGGAGACGATGGCCCACCCAGCGCCCTGCCGCGTGGCCAGGCAAAGGACCGCCCAGCTGACTCCACTTTGGGCTTCGTGCGATAGCATCGATTTGCGCTCGAATTGCGCATTGGTCGCAGACAACCCGCCGGGATGCATTCACAGAATCAAGCAATTGCTCTCAGCTTCGATCTGAAGCACGCGGTTGGCGGAGCTGGTACTGCCATGGCTGGCCCGCACACGATCCGAAGGGAAGGCCCTCCTTATGTCGTGGGCGCATTCCTGACGATGCTCGGGATCGGCATTCCGTTGCGCATCAATCTCAGGATTGCAGTTCCGACGGCCCCGACTTCCGGGTCGCGAAAGCAATGATGACAATGACGCTTGCCAGGACCAGGTGTGAAACAAGAAACATGTCGCCTTGATCCGTCATCCCGAGGAACCCGCAAAACGCTGCGATTCCCATTGTCCAGCGTTCCCATTGCGTGAGGTTTCGGAACACGTTCCCATAGGCCGCCACCGAAACCGACCACTGGATCAGCAGTACTTGGGCCAGTGCGGGCACAACGTCCCACGTCAGATTTGGAAAGGCCATCAATTCAGGGGAGTAGACGAAGGCAAAGGGAATGATGAACGTGGTCATCGCAATCTTGAGCGATTCGCCTGCTGTTTGCAGGAATGAGGAATTCGCCAGCTTTGCCGCCGCCAGGACGCTGACAGCCACGGGTGGCGACAATGTCGAGAAGACTGCGAAATAGAAGACAAAGAAGTGCGCCTGCAGGGCGGGCACGCCGATCTGTTGCATGAACGGCACCAGCGCAAGCGCCACAATGATGTAGGCGACCGGTGTCGGAAGGCCCATGCCGAGGATCAGCGCTACAACCATTGCCCCGAGCAGCAGAAGAAGCTGGTTCTCAGGCAGGTATTCCACAAGGACCGACCCGAGGCGGCCTGAGAGGTTGGTGGTCAGCATCACCTGGCCCAGCGGGCCGATCGCGATCAAGAGAAGCGAAAGGATGGCGACCAGGAGGAATCCCTCTTGCACGGCGCCATAGAGCTTTCTTAGCGACGGTCTGTACCTGCCTTGGAATATGGACAGGCCCAGCGCAATGACAATTCCCCATAGTCCGGCGATCGCGGGAGAGCGGTAGCCCAGCAGCAGCCAGAGAACCACGCCGAAGGAAAGAACGAATGTCGGAAGCAACCGCCAGATCATGCCCGCATCAAGCTTCTCGGTCAGGCGCGGCAGATCGTGGCGCTTTGCATAGATCAGGATCGCGATGCCAACCCCGACGAGGTAGAGGAGTCCTGGCAGCAACGCAGACAGTGCGACATCGATGTAGGGCCGGTTGAGGAAGCCGGCGATGATGAAGGCCGCCAGCCCCAGGATGGGCGGCATGATCTGGCCTGCGGTGGATGCGGTCGCCTCGATTGCGCCCGCCATCGGACCACGGTAGCCATAGCGCATCATCATCGGCACAGTCAGCCGTCCGGTCAGCACGACGTTTGAAACCGCTTGGCCCATGATGGAGCTTACGATGCCGGACCCGATCAACGCCGGTCCCGCGGCGCCGCCGGGCAGCTTGCGGCCTGTGGCCTTTCCCAGTTCCAGCACCATGTCAAGCATGCCGACACCCAGCAGGATCGCTGCGTAGATGATCAGGAAATAGATCGAGTCCGCTGCGACCTGGGCAAGGTAGTAGAAGCCTTGGTTGGTGCCGAGTCCGATGTAGTTCATGATGAATTCGGTCGAGTATTTCGGCGTGATGAAGAGCGGGTTCTGAATCATGTGACCGAAAAAGAAATAGGCGATGGCGATCGACACGACGCTGGTGAGCAGCAAGCCCCAGTGAATCAGCGTCAGCATCAGGATAGAGATTGTCATCAACCAGCCGAAAATCATGTCGGTCCGTCCAAAGAACGGCTGCGTGGTTTCCAGATGTACTGCATTGTAGCGTACGTACGTCATTGCGACGGCGCTCATCACCAAGGCAACGAAGGCGAAGATGAGGCGTGGCCAGAAGAGAGGTTTCTGCGGGCGCTGGCGACCCGATTCAGGGTCAGGAATGCCGAGTTTCTCGTCACACAAATTGCGGATGGCCAAGAAGCCCGTCATCAGCACGGTGCCGAGAATGAAATTGGAATAGTGTTCCGAAGAGTTCCTCGTGTATCCGAAGGCCGCGAAGCCGATGTATGCGGTCAGCAGCGTCCCAACGACCAGGAACGGGATGTCAGAGGCGTATCGCAGAGCCTTCCAGACCATGAAGCAACGATCCAGTGTTGGAAAATCCAGCTTTGTGTACAGAGAAACTGCCAGCCGCCAAATGGCGGCCGGCTTGTTTCACTTCGCGGCAGCGAACCGGGCGGTCAGCCGGCGTCCGGATAGGTCATCGGATCGCAATTCGCTGTTCTGTCCCACCAGCCGAGTTCCTTGTAGGCCCGAATGGCGCCCGGATGGGTGTTGTCTTCCGACAGGCCGCAGGTCATCAGGTCCGGCGACCAGATGCTCCACAGACCGTGCAATTCCTTCATCTTCGGTCCAAGGGCTGCCACGGTCATGACGAGATTGTAGGCGCGTGTTTCGTCAAAGCTCTCATGCGCGGCCTTGAAACCCTTGTTAAAGGCGATGCCAAGCGGCTCGTCTTGATGCGGCAGGGTGTTGGCCGGCAAATCCACATATAGCCAGGTGGTGCCGAATTTCTCGTTCAGCACGCTGACGATATCTTCGGTCACCCCGAGATAGCACATTTTCTTGCCGGTGGCTTCGAGCTGCCGGACCGGTCCGGGGATGATGAAGTTGGTCATCGAAGGTTCGGCGCCGATAGGGGTCACCGCCGCGTCGGTCGCGCCGTCGATCAACTGCTGGGTCAACTGGCCCGGAGTCATGTGGCGAATGTCGGAGTTGTCTGGCGTGATGCCATAGCCGTGCTCGAGAAACAGGCGGCTGAACACGCCCCAGTCAGACTGCCCGCGCAGCCCGAGCGAGATGCGCTTTCCTTCGAGATCAGCCATGGACTCGAGCGAGCAGTCGAAGGTGACAAGAAATTTGCCCTGTCCCCACCAGGCCTCGCCGTATAGCAGCTTCCAGGGAATTTGTACCGGTTCGGGCAGGAATTCCTCAACCTCGGGCGAACCGCCCGAGTATGCGATCTGGATGAGCGTATCCTCGGTGGCAAAGATCGAGTGCTTCCACTTGTTTTGGTTCCGGCCCATCTCGCGGACGTTGTACATGTAGCCCGGCGTCTCTTGCGGCAGCAGCAGGACGTCGGCACCTTCCTTGACCATCTGGTTCATCAGGATGGTGTCGCCGGCGATCGGGCCGCAGCCGAACGGGCAAAGCAGGACCGATATCGCATCTGTGGCCCATGACTTGTGCGTGCCGCCGATTAGTGCTGCGGCACCAACCGCAGCTGCGAGCGTTAGGTTTCGAATTCCAAGAGTTTTCATGACGGATCCTCCCGTGGACGATTTCGGGCATCAGGTGCTTCGCCTGACCATAGGTTTTCATAATGCAAAACCTTCTCATTATGCAAGACAAACGTTATCATTCACTGGACGGTCTGTCGTTCTAGGTGTAGTCCCGTGACCGCAGGAACTGTCATCCGAACCCGGTAGTTTGGAAAGAGGGGTGAGCATGCATGGCGGCCGCGGCTGAAGCCCTATTTGACTTGTCCGGACGCGTGTTTTTGATTGCGGGGGCTGCGAGCGGCATTGTGCGTCCGCTTGTCACCACGCTGGTGGCCCAGGGTGCTCGACCGGTGTTAACGGACGCTGATCCGGCCAAAGTGGACAGGATTGCCGCAACCTACGAAGATGCGCTCAGTTTCCAGACAGACATAACTGACGCGGATGCCATTGAGTGCGCGGTACAGCGCACACGAGATCGATATGGACGAATCGATGGGGGAATAAACGCCGCCGGCCTGCTCCCGATCTCGCCATCCGAGACGATGGATCCAGCAACCTTCCGTCGCTGTGTGGACATTAACCTGACGGGCGCCTTCTTGTTCAGCCGTGCACTTTCACCTGTTCTGAAGGCGGCAGGCGGCGGCAGGTTGCTGCATATCTCCTCTGTTTCCAGCATGGTGTCGAACCCAAACTATGCCGCGTATGCCGGGTCAAAGGGCGGGCTGGCCCAGATTGTACGGGTTCTTGCGCGCGAGTGGGCACCCGATCGCATTACGGTCAACGCGATCGGCCCGGCGCTGACCAGAACCTCACTTACGGAAGATTACCTCTCTGATCCTGAATTTCACGCGCGTGCCGTCAACGATATTCCAATGGGCCGGCTCGGGGAACCGGAGGACATTGTTGGCGCGGCGCTTTTGCTACTGGGGCCTGGCGGAGCCTTTATCACGGGACAGACCATTTACGTCGACGGTGGACGCACGCTTGTCTGACGCGTCGAGCCGTTCGATGGCGCTGGACGCGTGCCTACACGCCACCTGAAATGACGGTGCCACAGTCGAATCTGTCACCTAAGCGAACAAGCTGATCTGGGGCCGTGAAGGCCGAGCCTTAGCTTGGGCGGCACTCTATTGGGGGATGCTGCCAGGGACGTGCAGCGTCTGGTGGTGGCTTGAGCGGATGCCTGAATGCCAGTGGCAACTCTACAACGCGGCCTCATTCAAGCAATTTTTCAGATGCGCCGTAAGACCCCGTCCTTGTAGGGCGCGGAACAGTCACTCGATCACGAACAGTGGTTGCCCGTACTCTACCATTTGGCCGTTTTCTGCCAGAACCGCGCGGATCGTACCGGCTTGGGTGGCTTCGATGGTGGTGAAGAGCTTCATCACCTCGATAATGCAAAGCGGGGTGCCAACATCGACTTTGGTTCCAATTGTCACGAATTCTGGTTCCTCCGGCGAAGGACGGGTATAGAAAGTTCCGACCATTGGCGAGCATACCTTGCCAACGTCAGGTGCCGCGGCCAAACCCTCAGATGATGTCGATGACGCAGACGCGGAAGCTGCAGGCTTCTGCGCGTCCGTGGAGCTGGATGCGGACGTCTCGACGGGTGCCACAGCTGGGCTGCGCGTGGTCGTCTCAAGCGCCCCCGTACCCCGGCGGCGGATCAGGATTCGGGTCCCTTCAAGTTCCAGCGAAACC
Source organism: Silicimonas sp. (assembly GCA_022820365.1). Classification (GTDB taxonomy): domain Bacteria; phylum Pseudomonadota; class Alphaproteobacteria; order Rhodobacterales; family Rhodobacteraceae; genus JAJEFO01. Next base: position 2,277 of record JAJEFO010000120.1, on the reverse strand, counting down.
TCGTCGCAATTGCTGCTGTCTACAATTTTGACGATTTCCGCCACTTCGCTGTAGCTCAAGGGCATGTCACTCTCCAACTGTTCCGTTTGCACTGCTGAAGGCAAACGTACTTGCAATCCGATTTGCGGCATCCCTCATCTTTGGGACAAAGCCCAGCATTTCGTTAAGTGTCATTCGTGCTTCGGGCGCCGAGAGCGCGATGCAGCTCAGGCACTTGCGTTGCGAATCGATCACCGGCACTGCCACGCAAACCACCCCATGCATGAATTCCTGGTTGTCCGTGCCAATTCTGTCCTGACGCACTTCGCGCACCGCTTCGATCAACCGGTCAGGATCGACGATTGTCGCGTTCGTATAGGCTGTCAGCGGGCTGGCCTGGAACATCCATTGCAATTCGTCGTCGGACCGAAAGCTCAGCATCAGCTTGCCAATGGCGGTGCAATGCGCCGGCACCCTGCTTCCGGCGGCAAACCTGAGGCCTAGCGGCCACTTCGATTCCACCCGGTCCAGATAAATGACCTCTGATCCGGACAGCGTCCCGTAGTTGCAGGTCTCTCCGGTTTCCGCCACGATTTCCTGCAATATCGAATGCCGCAACGATCTCGGCGCCGACCCCACCAGGGCTTGAAGTGCAAGAGTGAACAGGTGTTGCCCCTCGACAAAGCCTGTCTGGGTTGCATCCCTTTCGACAAAGCCCATCTCAACCAGCATGTTGACCACGCGGTGCGCCGTTGGCTTTGTGAGCCCGGTAGTGCGAATGATCTCGGAGATCGAGATCGGCTTTGCTGCCCGGGTGATCAATTCGAGGATCATGAACGCCTTTCCGGTCACGCCCAGTTCCGAAAGCTGTTCGCGCCGCGTGTCTTCAAAGATGGCGTCAGATGGAGCGTTCCGCGCGCTGGCTAGGCGAGCCAGGTCGATCACGGAGTCTCTTGATGGTGCTTGGGTCATTTGGGCCTTTCTTGCCGGAGGTGCCGCGTGCATGGTGATCCTGAATTCGGTTTGATACGTCTGTGTTCAGAACGGATTATGTTCACTTGCGCATGAGAAATCAATCAACCTATACTATATTTTGAAACTAATCGTCTTTCATAATGAGACGCTGTGGTGATCAAGACGACAAATGGCAGGATGACTTCAAGAGCTGCCTCTGGGCTGCGACGTGTCCTCGTTGCCAACCGCAGCGAGATAGCATTGCGGGCAATTCGCGTGTGCCGCCGCACGGGGATCGAGAGCGTTGCTGTCTATTCCGAAGCTGACGCCGCCTCGCCGCATGTCTGGGCAGCAGACGACAGTGTCTGTATCGGTCCTCCCGCCGCAACAAAGAGCTACCTCGCCGCCGAAACGCTGGTGCATGTCGCGACGGCGAAGGGGTGCGACGCGGTCTATCCAGGCTACGGATTTCTGGCCGAAAACTCCGAGTTCGCCGTGCTGTGCGAAGAGAACGGCCTCAAATTCATCGGCCCCTCGGCCGACGTCATCCGTACCATGGGCGACAAATCCACTGCCCGTGATGTCGCCGAACGGTTCGGCGTGCCGGTTGTACCGGGTTCGAAGGCCGCATTCACCGAATTGCACAACGCGCAGACGGTGGCGGATGAGCTGGGTTTTCCCCTTCTGCTCAAGGCCAGGTCTGGCGGCGGTGGGCGCGGTATGCGCATTGTCCGCGAGCCTGCGAATTTCCCGTCCGCGTTTTCTGAAGCGATGCGCGAGGCCGAGGCAGCCTTTGGCGACGGTGCAGTCTATATCGAACGTTTTTTCGATGCGGTGCGCCACATCGAGGTGCAGGTCATGGGAGATGGCGAAGGCGGCGCAATTGCCTTTGACGAACGCGATTGCAGCGTTCAGCGGCGACACCAGAAGCTGATCGAGGAGTCTCCGTCGCCCATTGTTGACGCCGACATGCGAGCGCGACTGAAGCAGGCCGCTTTGTCTCTGGCGCGCGGTATCGCGTACGAAGGTGCGGGGACCATCGAGTTCATCCTCGACGTCTCGACCGGGGAATTCTTCTTCATCGAGATGAATACCCGCATTCAAGTGGAACATACCGTCACCGAAATGCGCATTGGCCGGGACTTGATTGAAATGCAGCTCGCGATCGCCGGCGGGGCGCAACTGGACACCTTCGATATCGGGAACTCGGCCACGGGCCACGCCATTGAGTACCGCATCAATGTCGAGGATTGGCAGCTCGGATTCCGGCCGTCACCGGGCCGCCTGAATTGCTGGCAGCCGCCGCAAGGGCCGGGCATCCGGCTCGACAGTGCAGCGTATAGT
>JAJEFO010000026.1 GCA_022820365.1 Silicimonas sp. | reverse complement strand
GTCAGGAAGAAAAGGGCCATGAAGCAGAAGAAGAAGCCCCAGAAGTTTCCAGCACCATTGTCCTGCGGCAGGAACTGAAGGACGCCGAAGACCGCAATGGCCATTCCGAGGAACACCCAGAAGGTCACGCGACCGCCGCCGTACCTGTCAGAGATCCATCCCGTCGCAGCACGGCTAAGTGCGCCGACGAGCGGCCCGAGAAACGCGTACTGAAGAACATTCACCTCTGGGAACTGCGTCTTCATCAATAGCGGGAAGCCTGCCGAATAACCGATGAAGCTCCCGAATGTGCCGGTATAAAGAACACACATAATCCAGTTGTGCTTGCGCTCGAGGATGGTCAACTGGTTCGACAGCGAAGCCTTGGCATCCGCGATGTCGTTCATCCCAAACCAGGCTGCGATGACGGAGACAACGATGAACGGCACCCAAACGAATCCAGCGTTCTGCAGCCAGAGCCGGCTGCCGTCGGCCAATTCCTGGGGTCCGCCGCCAATTGCGCCGAACACTCCGATCGTGATGACGATCGGCACGACGAACTGCATGACGGACACGCCCAGGTTGCCCAGCCCTGCATTCAATGCGAGCGCATTTCCTTTTGTCTTCTTCGGAAAGAAGTAGGCAATGTTTGCCATCGACGAGGCAAAGTTCCCGCCGCCAAATCCACAAAGCAGAGCCAGGACCAGGAAGACGAGATAGCTCGTGTCGGGGTTCTGAACGGCCACGCCGATGCCTATGGCAGGCAGAAGAAGCGATGCCGTAGACATTGTTGTCCAAAGCCTCCCGCCGAAGATCGGGATCATGAAGCTGTAGAAGATTCGAAGTGTCGCCCCTGACAGCCCAGGAAGCGCGGCAAGCCAGAACAGCTGATCGGTCGTGTACTCGAATCCAATGGCAGGAAGCCTGGCGACCACTACCGACCAGACCATCCATACCGAGAACGCAAGAAGAAGGCACGGAATCGAGATCCAGAGATTCCGGGTTGCGATGGCGTGACCCCTCTCCTTCCAGAACGTCTCGTCCTCGGGACGCCAGTCCACCAGCGTGCGACCTTTCTGCCCTGCTTCTCTGTCTTGCAACGTCATGTCTCGGTCCTTTCGGCTGTACTTGAGTGGCCGGGCCGTCAAACTGGCGGCCCGACCCTTTGCCAGATCAATGGCCGGCCGGAGCCGGATGCGGCTCGTGCGGAACATCTGAGAGGTAGATCTCTTCGGCCAGCGCCGGGTGGCGGGCGCGCTCCATCCGGCGGATGGCGACGTGCATCCAGACCGTTGACACGAGGACAATCCCGAATAGCAACATGTACGGGGCGGTCCAGACACCTGTGGTGTCCAGCAGAATACCGAACGCAATTGGCAGGACGAAGCCACCGAGCCCGCCGATCATGCCAACCAGACCGCCGACCGAGCCGACATGGTGAGGGTAGTAGACAGGAATGTGCTTGTAGACAGCAGCCTTCCCGAGGCTCATGAGAAAGCCGAGGACCACTGTCAGTGCGACGAAAAAGCCCACGCTCAAGCCGAAGTTGAATTCGATCGGGCCAGCGATGCCCTGCACAATATAGGTTGTCTGGGGGTAGCTCATGACGAAAAGAAGCAGGAGCGAACCGATGAAGGTCAGGTACATCACGAACCTGGCGCCCCAAACGTCCGTCATCCATCCGCCGAGGGCGCGGAATATTGACCCCGGAAGCGAGTAGAGGCCGGCAAACACGCCTGCCACCGTGAGCTCCAGTCCATAGGCACCGACGTAATAGCGCGGCAGGAAGCTTGCCAAGGCCACGAATGCGCCGAACACGAAGAAGTAGTAGGTGGCAAAACGCCAAACCTGGATGTTCCTCAGCGGCTCGAGCTGCGAGCCAGCGGACACCGGTCGCCGGCCGGTACGCCTTCGCTCCTCCTGAACCGGGTCGGTCTTCGCAAATGCGTAGAAAAGCACGGCCGTGATCGCCAATGCGATGGCGTAGATCCGCGCGGTCCCTTCCCAGCCAAGCGCGACCACGAGGAACGGTGCCGCAAAGTTCGTGACGGCGGCACCTACGTTGCCGGCACCGAAGATGCCAAGCGCCGTGCCTTGGTGCTCCTTGTCGAACCAGCGAGACGTGTAGGCCACGCCAACGATGAAGGATCCGCCAGCAAGTCCAAGTCCGAGAGCTGCCAGCAGGAACACCTCGTAAGTCTGCACGCTGGTCAGCAGCCAGACAGCAACCGCGGTGATCAGCATCTGCAGTGGAAACATGATTCGGCCACCGAACTGCTCTGTCCAGACGCCAAGGAAAATGCGGCTTATCGAGCCGGTCAGCACGGGTGTTGCGACCAGCAACCCGAATTGCGTGTCGTTGAGGCCAAGCTCTTGCTTGATCTTGACCCCGATGATCGAAAATATCGTCCAGACCGCAAAGCAGACCGTGAACGCGAACGTGCTCAATCCTAGCGCACGGTATTGATCTGAAAGCGGAATTTCGTGTTGTGCCTGCATTTGTCGCTCCTCCGGCGCTCGCGTAGGGGCCAAGCACCCATGGCGGGTTCGCGGGAGAGTGTGCAGGTATCGGGAACGCTGATGACTTGATTCAGATCAAGAAAACGGGAACGGCAACGCAAAATAAATGCGTTGCCAAAATTCTTCATGTTGCGGACAATGGCCCGTCAAGGCGTCCTTGGACGAAGGACAATCGTGCGCTTGATATCTGTCAAGTCCGTGCGCTCATCGTGGAAGGGTTTTCAATGGCGCGCTTAGGCATGCCCGAATCGGACTACCCTGACATTCGCGAACTGCATCTGTTTTCGGAAGTGGCGGATGAGCAATTCATGACGCTCATGCGCGGCGCCTACGTTCAGAACTTCCCGCCGCGCATCGAACTGATTACCGAAGGCGATTCGAGCGACTTCCTGCACATCGTTCTTTCCGGTTCCGTCGACTTGTTCTCGACGTGGAATGGACGCGAGACAAGCATGGCAACCGTCTGGCCGGTCTCCACCTTTATTCTCGCTGCGACGATCAAGGATGCTCCTTACCTTATGTCGGCAAGAACTCTTGAAAAGAGCCGTATCGCACTGATCCCCAGTCAGGATGTCAGAGCCGTTTTTGATGTAGACCAGGGCTTTGCACGCGCCATCGTGACGGAGCTTGCTCAATGTTACCGCTCGGTCATCAAGGCGCAAAAAGACCTCAAGCTCAGGACTTCACTAGAGCGGCTTGCAAATTACCTGCTGCTGCAACAAGGGCACTCAGATGACGCGGCAGAATTCGACCTTCGGTTCGAGAAGCGTCGGCTTGCGTCCATGCTCGGCATGACTCCTGAAAACCTGAGCCGGGCATTCAAGGCCTTGCGCCACTATGGCGTGGCCATCGACGGCAACCGCATAAGAATTGCCGACATTGAGGATCTCAAGCGCTTCGCGAAACCCGACCCTCTTATCGATGACCCTTCGACCTGACGTGCGGCCTTGCGCGCCACCTCGCGATGCCATGTCGATTCATCGTTCGGAGGCTGCATGACATGGATCGCCGCGACTCCCAAGGAATTCCGGATTCGCCGAATTCTTCACGGTTCGCTGATAGTGCCGCCACAGACAGGCTTTGCTGCCCCCGTTGTTCCCGGAGCGGATGTCGGCAATCTCATGCGGACACGTGCCGCGAGATAGGCAAATGCCTGCGCTTCCAGCATGTCGCCATCCATCCCGACTTTCTCTACCGGCAGGACAGGGCAATCGAGCGCTTCAGATACCAGCGCCATGAGACCAAAGTTCTTGCGTCCCCCGCCCGACACGAGAACTCGCGTGGGCGCACTCGGGCAGTGAGTCAGTCCAATGGCGATCGCCTGTGCCACACCGGCAGCGAGGGTTGCTGCTGCATCGTCGGGCGAGCACTCATCCACCTCCGAAAGCCATCCAGAAAACGCATTTCTATCCAAAGACTTCGGAGGTCTTCTTGAGAAGTGCTCCTGGTTTCCAATCAAGCGCTGAAGGATGTCCGCATCGACTTTGCCCTCCCGAGTCAATCGACCATCCTGATCCATTGGAACATTGAGCCGGGCTTGGCAGAGGTCGTTGATCGGCGCATTGCCCGGCCCAGTGTCAAATGCAAGGCAAGCTCCCGGAAACTCGGGGCAATCCCGCGAAGGGTCCAGCCATGTGAGATTCGCAACGCCGCCGATGTTGAGGAAGGCGACCGGCTCAGAAAATCCAAGCATTCGGGCGAGCGCAAAGTGATAGAACGGCGCCAGAGGTGCACCCTGCCCTCCGTGCCGCATGTCTTCCGAGCGGAAATCCCAAACCACTGGCACACCGAGAGCGTGTGCCAGTGACCGGCCGTCGCCGATTTGACGCGTTCGTCCCTTTGCGGGAAGATGGAGTGTTGTCTGCCCGTGGAATCCGATCAGTTCGGCACCCTTGAACCCGGAAAGAAGCTCGACATGCGCAGCATCGACCAGGGCGGCGGCAGCATCGACTTCGCTCCCGTCTTCATGCCCCAAGGCGGAACGCAGAATCTCCCGTTCGGACGGGGCATAGGATCGATATCCCGTCCTTCCGATTTCCAGGACACGCGTCCCGTCGGTGCGGATCATTGCAGCATCCACGCCGTCCAGCGATGTGCCCGACATCGTGCCAACCACCCAAAGCGAGCCATCCTCAGCCATGGCGTTTGCGTTGCCGTCGGGGCACGTATAGAAGTCGTCGCCGCATAGGCGTGAGAATATACGGAACGGCGATGACCTATCACCCTAAATCGGAATTTCTTGCCACCGTGAAGTCACGCGGATTTCTGGCTGATTGCACCGATCTTTCCGCGCTCGACGAACAGATGCGCAAAGGATCCGTAACGGGCTATATCGGCTTCGACCTGACGGCCACGTCGCTCCACATCGGGAATCTCGTTCAAATCATGCTCCTGCGGTGGATGCAGAAGACAGGCCACAGGCCAATCACGCTGATGGGCGGCGGCACGACCAAGGTCGGCGATCCTTCGGGCAAGGACGAAATGCGCAAGATGCTGCCCGTCGAGAAGATCCGGGAAAACGCCGAGGGTATTCGCAAGGTTTTCCTGCGGTACATTTCCTACGGCGGCGGTCCCACGGATTCGCCGCTCGTGGACAACTCGGAATGGCTCGACGGCCTGGGATACATCAGTTTCCTGAGAGACATCGGGAAGCACTTCACGATCAACCGGCTCCTGGCATTCGAAAGCGTGAAGTCACGCCTTGATCGAGAGCAGGCACTTTCCTTCATCGAATTCAACTACATGCTGCTTCAGGCTTACGACTTTCTCGAGTTGTACCGGCGCTTTGGATGCACGCTGCAGATGGGCGGTTCGGACCAGTGGGGCAATATCGTCTCGGGCACCGACCTGATCAGGCGTGTGGAAGGGGCCGACGCTTTCGGCCTCACGACTCCGCTCGTGACCCGTGCCGACGGCCGAAAGATGGGCAAGTCCGCGGAGGGTGCCGTCTGGCTGAACGAGGAAATGATGTCGGGCTACGAGTTCTGGCAGTGGTGGCGGAACGTGCCCGACGAAGATGTCGGAAAGTTCCTGAAGATGTTCACGGAACTGCCCGTCGACGAGTGCGAAAGGCTCGGAGCGCTCGGCGGCTCGGAAGTCAACGAGGCGAAGATTCGGTTGGCAAACGAAGTGACCACGCTTTGCCGGGGATCCGATGCGGCTCGTGCAGCGGAGGAGACTGCGCGGGAAGTCTTCGAGAAGGGCGGCGTGGGTGATGACCTGCCCACGCTGGAACTGGCGCGCGAAGACGTTGGCGACGGAATTTCCGCTGCGCAGCTCATCGTGCGTTCAGGTCTCGCCAAATCCGGCAAGGAGGCCAAGCGACTCATCGCTGAGAACGGGGCACGGGTCGACGACAAGCCGCTGACCGACGCAGGTCAGATGTTTGACTTTGCTGCACTGAGTTCACCCGTCAAACTCTCGGCTGGAAAAAAACGACACGCTCTCGTCAAGCTTCAGGAATAGGTCCTGCATTCGGGCGCGCGCCACCGCGCCGCAATTCCCAGGAAGGGGGTAGCTTGGCGGAATGCGGAGGAACCGGAGCGGCTCCGGCAAAATGGCAATCAATTGCGTCATATTGATCACGCCCTTCGGCGCCCGCTCGTCGAGACTTGTGAAGTCTTGGCCTGGTCATTGACTTGCAATTGCCCAAATCCGCGAATGGGACTGGACAGGCGCATTGGACCATCTTCGACCGGCAACGCTGTCCAGGCATTCCATGCCTTGATCGCGATCTTCCCCTTCCCACCTGTCAAGGAAGGCGTGGCCGGCCACAGGCATAGCGCTGGTCGGTTCCAGGAATTCCGGTGACCCTCCGTTTCCGGAGATCACGCCCGGCTCGCTGATCGACAGCACGGACGGGCGTTCGTCGGGCATCGATGCCGTTTGCCATCTTGTCTGTCCGGATCGTTGAAGATTCTCCTGCAGGCGTCCTGAAAATAGCCATTGATCCGCGGTTGTCCAAATCAGCAAAAAAGTGGCCCAAGCGGACCATGGGGCGCATTCGATCGGCAGCGCCAGAAAGGAGTCACCCAGAACTTGGCATGGCCTCCCCGTCGTCCCGGCGCAGTGGGTCGGGACCGAAGCGGTTAGCACCATCAGTGCCGCGCCTGCATGCGAAAACCAGAAAGATGAGGAACCCGATTATCGGGATCAGAGAAATCAGAACCCACCATCCGGAACGGTCGATATCATGCAGGCGGCGTACCGCGACGGAGATCGTGGGTAGGACGAGAGCGAGGCCAATGAGGATCTGAATCGGGCCATCACCTTCGATGCCGGACGTCAGGCCCAACAGATTGTCCAAGATCGCGGCGGCCACGGAACTCAGCCCTGCGAACAAGACGAACCACCAATATTCGGAGCGCTGGGCGCGGCCGGAAAACGTGACGTATTTGGACAGGCATCTTTGCACGGCGATGGCGAAGGGCATCTGCATGGTGCGTGCTCCTCATGTCTGAACGCACAGTCGCATCACACCGCATTGCCGCGAAGTCAAGCGCTGGCAGGCGAAACTTGGCACGCGAATCGAAAACGCGGGCGAGGCATTCCCGTTCCGTGCGCACCGATGGGAATTCGGCTCATTGGGTCGCCTCGGTGCATCCGAGAATGCTCTCGGTCCACATGTCGGCCATGCCCTCGGAACCGTTGCTCGGGCACGGAACATGACAGCACTCGCCACCGTCGTCGGAATGAGCCGTGTCGGCTTGAACAAGGCTCTGCCGGGAGAAGGGCATCCCGCACTCGCCACCGTCATGAAGGTTGCCAAGATCCTCGATCTAAAGGTTGCGTTCGGGCCGCAGACGAACAATTTGACCGGGTGAGCATGACCAAGGAACTGACGGTCCAAGATCCGGCAGAATCTTCTCCCGCATGCATTGTCATCGATCATGCACGTGCCCGCAGGCGTGATTTCAGTTTGCGGTCAAGATTTTCATGCACGAAGGCGAGTTGGCATGTGTCTTTACTGACAGGCGCTAATTCCTTATATAATCACTCAGTCAATTGGGGCATAAGTGAGGCAGCCATGACAGTAGAGCCGACCGAACAGCTTGAGGGTACGCCGCTGATTGCGCCGTCGTCTACTGACCATCCGCTCTACGACTCGATCGTGGCGGCGTGCCGGTCTGTGTACGATCCGGAAATTCCGGTGAACATCTATGATCTAGGCCTGATCTACACGATCGACATTTCGAACGACGGAGCCGTTACGGTCCTGATGAGCCTGACCGCACCGGGATGTCCGGTTGCCGGAGAGATGCCAGGATGGGTTGCCGAGGCCGTCGAGTCCCTGCCCGGCGTCAGGCAGGTCGATGTAACTCTCACGTGGGATCCACCCTGGGGCATGGAAATGATGTCCGACGAAGCTCGGCTCGAACTGGGATTCATGTGATGTTCGGAGTCCCCGGAAAGACGGCCGTGACAATGACCTCGGCGGCAGTTGGCCAGATCACGAAGCTCATGGAACGCGATGGCCGCGCCGGACTTCGAATTGGCGTGAAGAAGGGCGGCTGCGCGGGCATGGAATACACCATGGACTATGCTGATGACGTGGACCCGCTGGACGAATTGGTCGAGCAGGATGGCGCTCGCGTCATGATTGCGCCGATGGCGCAAATGTTCCTTTTTGGGACCGAGATCGACTATGAGGAAGCGCTGCTCGAGTCGGGATTCAAGTTCAGGAATCCAAATGTTGAAGACGCCTGCGGCTGCGGCGAATCCATCAAGTTCAAGGACGTCGACCAGCTTACGGCCGAACGGGACGCCGGCTCGCAAGAATGAGTCTTCATCGCAGGACTAACTCGAAGATCGGCTTTGAATGATGCGCAGATTGGCGGCCGGCAACTGGAAGATGCACGGAACAGCCGAGAGTCTGGATGAAGTGCGGGCTCTTGCCTCCACATTTCCGTCTCCGAAATGCGACATCCTGATCTGTCCGCCGGCGACATTGTTGTCTCGTATGGCCGAAACCGCGGCAGGGACCGCCATCGCGGTTGGTGCCCAGGATTGTCACACAAGCCCAACAGGCGCGCATACCGGCGACATCTCGGCCGAAATGATCGCCGATGCTGGCGGCGCCTACGTCATCGTCGGCCACTCCGAACGGCGGTCCGATCATGGTGAATCCAATGCAGAGATTCGCGCAAAGGCCATGGCAGCCAAGTCTGCCGGGCTTGCCGCGATCATCTGCGTCGGGGAAACCCTGCAGGAACGAGAGGACGGTCGAACGATTGAGATCGTGCGCGGCCAGCTCGGCGGCTCGATACCCGATGGCACCACAGGACAGAACACGGTCGTGGCCTACGAGCCCGTCTGGGCGATCGGGACCGGCAAGGTGCCCACGCTTGCAGAGATTGCGGAAGTGCACGACGACATTCGCAAGGAAATGATCGCGCGCTTCGGAACTGCAGCGCAAGAAATCCGGTTGCTCTACGGAGGCTCGGTGAAGCCGTCGAACGCGCACGAGATTTTCGGTGTCCCGAACGTGGATGGCGCTCTTGTGGGCGGTGCGTCCCTGAAAGCGGATGACTTCGGCATGATCGTCGCAGAGTTGGAGCGGGCGTAGCGTCCTTTCTGGCGAAAGTCTGCAATCCTGCAATGACAGATTCGGATGACGGACGTGAATTGTCCGTTTGGCTACTGCGCCTCGCGCGATTCCAGATGCGCCGCCAGATGATCCAACCGATCTTGGCCCCAGAAACGCTTGTCATCGTCGGTTATGAAGAACGGTGCGCCAAAGGCGCCAGCGTTCACAGCATCTTCAAGGTTCGCTTCATATGTCTCCGCACCAGAAAGGAGTCCGCTGTCGGCAAGCGCGGGATCGAACCCGGCGACCTCGAGGCAGGACTTGATCACGGAATCTTCGGCAATGTCCTTCTCTTCCGACCAGCAGGCCCGAGTAATTCCCGCAACAAGTGCTGCCAAGTCGCCGCTGCCGTCCTTCTGTGCCGCAATGACCGCGTAGGACGCTGGTGCAGGATTGGTCGGCCAGTGAGCGGGATGCGGGTTGATCGGCATTCCGGCAATCTTCGCGTTCCGCTCGATCTCGATCAGTCGATATTCCTGGCGAGATATGTGTCGCTGCGCAGGCGGGACGCCGCCTGTACGCGCGAACAGAGCCATCAGGTCCAGCGGCTTGTAAGTCATCGTCGCCCCGTACTTGGACGCGATTTCGCCGGGGCGCGTGCCGGCCAGGTAGCAGTTGGGTGAGAACACCCCGAGATAGTAATCGATATGCGCCATTTTCGTCTCTCTCCCACAAGTCAGTTTGCCTGACCGTACGCCCGTGCTAAGCGGTGTCAACTTTTGATTCGGCCGTGCGCACAGGCTGGAAGGACGCCATTGCCAATGCCCCAGATTGAAGGCCCAAAGATACTCGCCGGAAATTCAAACCTCTCCATGGCATCGGCTGTCTGCCGTCGGATGTCCATGCATTTCGGAACAAGTGTCGAACTGGTCAAGTCACGGGTCGAGCGCTTCAACGACGGAGAGATCTTCGTGGAAGTGTTCGAGAATGTTCGAGGCGAAGAGACTTTCATATTGCAGTCAACGTCAAACCCGGCCAACGACAACCTGATGGAATTGCTGATCATGGCAGACGCTCTTCGGCGCTCGTCCGCCCAGCGTGTGACTGCCGTCGTTCCGTATTTCGGCTATGCGCGCCAGGACCGGCGAACAAGATCTCGCGTTCCCATCTCGGCGAAGCTGGTAGCGAACATGATCGTAAGTGCTGGCATCGAACGTGTCTTGACCATGGATTTGCATGCGGCGCAGATCCAGGGCTTTTTCGACGTGCCTGTCGACAACCTATACGCCTCTCCAATCTTTGCGCTCGACATCAAGCATGCGTTCAAAGAGAGGCTGGACCAGATTACGGTGGTATCGCCGGATGTAGGGGGCGTCGCGCGGGCACGCGAACTGGCCCAACGCATCGGAGCCCCGCTGTCAATCGTCGACAAGAGACGCGAGAGTCCGGGCGAAGTGGCGGAAATGACCGTGATCGGGGAAGTGAAGGATCGGGTCTGTATCGTCGTTGACGATATCGTCGATACCGCGGGCACCTTGTGCAAGGGGGCCGAAACGCTGATTACCGAAGGGGCGAAGGAGGTTCACGCCTACATCACGCACGGCGTTCTCTCGGGACCCGCAATAGAACGTGTTTCCGGATCCGTGATGAAGAGCCTCGCGGTCACTGACACGATCGAGCCCACCGAGGAAACAAAAGAGGCGAAGAACATTCGGGTCATTCCAACTGCGCCGGTGTTTGCTCAGGCAATCCAGAACATCTGGCAGGGTACCAGTGTATCGAGCCTCTTCAGCGCAACCATGCTGGAGTCGATCTATGACGGAATGTACTCTAGCCTCGATCTCCAATTCGACTGAACAATGTGAAGGATTGCCGCCTTGGCAAAGAGATTTCGCGGCATGATCGGTCGTTTCCGGCGTCCCGGTTGCATATGCTAGTGACAGTTAGATTGATGTCGCCACTGTTGCAAATCGTGATGCCGGAACTCCGCAGCCGCCCGTAACGGTCGCCACCGCATCCGCCGATCTACCCGTGTGTCGGACAGGGCTTCGAAATCGCGACGGCGCGCACGATTTTCCGCAAGCTCGTCAACGCCAGAGCGGCCGTCAGGATCGCCGAAGACAAGATCATCGTCACCTTGGGACGGCGCGCCAACAACCCGCTCCTTTTCGCGGCACGCTACGGGGAGATCGCCCAGCAAATCCCGTGGTTCGGAAACCGGATCCTCAGGATACGTTTTTCTTGAAAGCCAAGTGCACACACTATTCCGTTGAGTTGGTAATCGAGCCTAGGTGACCCGTTGCCTTCGGCTGCGCGGCACTCATTTTGTCAAAGGCGGGGAGATTCCGCCACTCTGTCGTTCCGCAATTGTGCGACCGCATGACCTAGATCCCGCTTCCCTTCTGTTCAAGAGTCCCAGATTCATGCCGAATGCCAGTCAGGAACTGACCCGGGACCACCAAAGAGCGCATTCGTGATGGACGTCCGCTTGCCGCAGATCGGCATCCGATGTGGCGGCAGCAGCCCTTGCAGGAGAGTCAATGGCAGGATACGCCCCGACGCATGCGCATCATTCGCGACACCACGTATGTGCAACCGCAGGATCGGGGAGCCACAGCCGCGATTGGCAATTTCGATGGTGTCCATGTTGGCCATCAGGCTGTCCTTGGCGTTGCGGCAAGGGCAGCAGACGCACCGCTTGGCGTCCTCACTTTCGAGCCGCATCCCCGGGAATATTTCGCGCCTTCGGCCCCGCCGTTCCGACTCATGAACGCCGCCGCCAGGGCGCACCGTCTGCAAAGCCTTGGCGTCGAGCTCCTCTACGAGATGTCGTTCAACGACCGCCTCGCATCCCTGAGCCCGGAGGCCTTCTCCAAGGACGTCATCCGCGGCGGCCTTGGTCTCGTCCACGTTACCGTCGGTGCCGACTTCTGTTTCGGGAAGGGTCGGGCCGGCAACGCGGAGACTCTGCAAGCACACGGCAAAGAAATGGGATTCGGCGTCACGATCGCCGAACTGGTTGCCGAGAACGGAGACGAAGTCTCTTCGACCCGCATTCGGAAGGCCCTGAGTGACGGCAAGCCGGAAGACGCAGCCGCCATGCTGGGGCACTTGCACCGGATCGAGGGTGAAGTGCTTCGCGGAGACCAGCGCGGGCGCGAACTGGGCTACCCGACGGCAAACATCGCGTTGGACAGGCTGCATCCTCCCAAATTCGGAGTCTACGCAGTAAAGGTCGACGTCCTCGACGGCTCTGCAAAGGGCAGCTACGAGGGCGTCGCCTCG
>JAJEFO010000069.1 GCA_022820365.1 Silicimonas sp. | reverse complement strand
AAATGGAAAAGTCGCGGCACGCACGGCGAATTTTCGCGGAATCCGCCGAATCAGGGGGCATCGCCGGATCCGGCCTCAAAAATGTTGTTTGATTTCAGCGCACTAAAAAATCGTCATCCGCCATACAGAAATCGCACCCTGTCGGAGTCTGCATTGTAACCAGCTCTTCCGACATCGTCGGATGGACGGCGACCGTTCGGTCAAAGTCCTCCTTCGTGAGGCCTGCCTTTACGGCAATCCCCACCATCTGGATCAATTCGCCCGCACCGTCCGACACGATATGGCATCCGAGCACCTTCCTGCTGGACCGTGAAACGACAAGTTTCATGAGCGCCTGATTCGGCCGGTCGCCGAAGGCGGTCCTCATGGGATTGAACGTCGCCGAGTAGACCTCGATCTCTTCCTGCTCGCGTGCCGCCTCCTCGGTCAGGCCCACGGTGCCAAGCTCCGGTTGCGTGAAAACGGCCGAGGCCACAAGGTCGTGATCCGGTGCAGTTGGGTTGCCCTTGAACACGGTTTCCGTGAAGGCTTGTCCTTCGCGGATTGCAACGGGCGTGAGGTTGATGCGGTCCGTCACGTCGCCGATCGCGTAAATCGAAGGTATCGCTGTCCGGCTGTAGGCATCGACTTCAATTGCGCCGCGTTGATTGACGGCAACGCCGGCTTCCTCAAGCCCAATGTCCCTGGAGTTCGGTGCGCGCCCGGTGGCGAACAGGAGACGGTCGAATCGCTGCTTGGCACCGCTCGTGGACTTGGCAACGACCGGGCCGGTCGCGGATGCCGACCCAACTCTGCCATTCGACGTCGAATTCAGTCCTTCGGCCCCGCAGACATCCGCCGGACGCAGGTCAACTACATTCGTGTTGACCTGAAGATCTATTCCTTGCTCCTGCATCCTTCTGGCGACGGTGCTCCGAGCTTCGTCATCGAAGCCACGGAGTATCTGCGGTCCGCGGTAGTACTGCGTCACCTCGACGCCCATCCCGTTCAAGATGCAGGCGAATTCGCAGGCAATGTACCCGCCGCCGACGACCAGCACCGATTCGGGCAGCGCCTCCATCTCGAAGATGTCGTCCGAAACCATTCCGAGCGCGGCGTTCGGGACATCGGGGCGCACGGGGTGGCCGCCTGTGGCGATCAAGACATGTTTCGCCGTGACGCGTGTGCCGTCCTCGAGTTCCACCGTGCTCGGGTCGGACAACCGCGCTCGCATGTCGTGAATTGTAACGCCGGACGACGTCAGCAGTTTGCGATAGACGCCTTCGAGCCGATCAAGCTCGGCGTCGAGCTTCGCGCGAAACGTCTGCCACTCGAAAGCGCCCGGTTCGGCGGTCCATCCGTAACCGCGCGCAAGTGCAGCCTGCTCCCGGAACTCGGAAGCGAACACCATGAGCTTCTTTGGCACGCAGCCCCGGATCACGCATGTTCCGCCCATGCGCCGATCTTCGGCCAGCGCGACACGAGCGCCGGTTGCCGACGCGGTTCGGGCCGCGCGGACCCCGCCCGAACCGCCGCCGATGACAAACAGGTCGACGTCGCGGGACATCATTTGGCTGCGGCTGGGCAATCACCGCCCGTCCGCTCGGTTCGGTGAATCTCCGAATCGCCCTTGGATGCCAAGATGGTCTCGACCGTGCCGTCGACATTGCCGAGAATGATCGTGTCGCACATGCCAATGAACAGCCCATTTTCGACAACGCCGGGAATCTGGTTGATGGCCAGCGCAAGATCGCGGGCATTGCCAATGCGGTCCAGGTGAAGATCAAGGATGTGATTGCCCTCGTCGGTCGTGAAGATCTTGCCGTTCCTGCAGCGAAGCTCGAATCGGCGACCGTCTACGTCTTGGGTCTTGAGCACCTTTTCCAACAGCGCCTTGGTGGCATCCATTCCGAAGCCCAGCACTTCGACCGGAAGCGGGAACGCGCCAAGTGTCTTTACCTGCTTGGAAGAATCGACGATCGCGATCATCCGGTCCGATGCGGTCGCCACGATCTTCTCCCGCAAGAGTGCGCCGCCGCCACCCTTGATCAGGTTCAAGGCCGGGTCGAATTCGTCCGCTCCATCGACTGCCAGGTCAAGCCAGCCCGCCTCGTCGAGGGTCGCGAGCCTGATGCCTTCTTCACGAGCCAGTTCGGCCGTCGCGACCGATGTCGGTACACAGACGATATCCAGTCCTTCCGCTCTCACTCTTTCGCCCAGGCACTTGACCAGAAAGGCCGCAGTTGACCCGGTGCCCAGCCCTACCTTCATTCCGGAGGCGACGAGAGTGCTGGCCCGCTCCGCGACGGCATGCTTGGCGGCATCATTGGGGGACAGGGCTATTTTCATCGGGAATTCCAAGTTCGAGAACTGCCTTATAGGAACATTCCTTGGCGAGCGCGAGTGGCCCGCACGCAAAATCCGCTCGCAGGATGCATCCTGCTTTGGTAACAGGCAGGGAACGCGGGTGTGGCGGAATTGGTAGACGCACCAGATTTAGGATCTGGCGCCGAAAGGCGTGGGGGTTCAAGTCCCTCCACCCGCACCAGCAGCAGGGACCTCGGGACTTCATGGTCACGGGAACTCGCCAGCGAATGCGATGCCGCTGGCCGCTCTGGATTCGGTGCGACGGAGATCCTGCGCGTTTCCCTTCGCTTTCGCCTTGCGGACAAATTCCTGCTTCCATAGAAGGAGCGCGGATTTTTCTGGCCCGCGCGGGACGCGATTGGCGCGGGATTGTGAGAGGATGCCCATGCAGGTCACCGAAACGCTGAACGAGGGTTTCAAGCGCGGCTACACGATCACCGTGACCGCGAGCGAACTGGACGAAAAGGTCAACGGCAAGCTGGCCGAAGCGGCTCCCGAGATCCAGATGAAGGGCTTCCGCAAGGGGAAGGTCCCGACTGCTCTGCTCAAGAAGCAGTTCGGGCAGCGCCTCTTGGGCGAAGCGATGCAGGAAAGCGTCGATGCGGCTGTCTCCGAGCACTTCAAGGACTCCGGCGAAAAGCCGGCCATGGAGCCAAAGGTCGAGATGCAGAACCAGGACTGGAAGGAAGGCGACGACGTCGAACTGGCGCTGACCTACGAGACCTTGCCCGAGATTCCGGAAGTCGACTTGGCCGGGCTGGAACTGGAGAGGCTCGTCGTCGATGTTGACGAGGCAGCGATCGACGAGGTGATCGAGGAATTCGCGTCTCGTGCGCCTGACTACGAGAATCGTCCAAAAGGATCGGAGGCCGTGGAAGGTGATCAGGTGATTGTTGACTTCACCTGCATGGTCGATCGCGAAATCCTTCATGATGCCGCCGGTTCGGGTGTTCCCTTGGTTCTTGGCCAAGACCAGTTCGTTCCCGGTTTCGAGGCACCGCTCTTCGGAGCAGTGGAGGGTGAATCCAGGAAAGTCGAAGTCACGTTTCCGAAAGACCATGCAAGCAAGCAGTTGGCGGGAAAGCTTGCCACGTTCCAGGTGACGGTCACGTCGGTGCAGGAGCCCAAGCCCGCGGCAATCGACGATGAACTGGCCAAGAAATTCGGTGCGGAAGATATCGAGGAATTCAAGCAAAGGGCAGAGGAGGCCATCAAGAACGAGAGCGAGTCGGTCGCGCGATCGATCTTGAAGCGAGCGCTTTTCGATGAACTCGACCAAGTACTGGAATTTGACCTGCCGCCGTCGCTCGTCGAGAGGGAGGCCAGGCAGATCGCGTATCAGCTCTGGCGCGATGAGCACCCGGAAGCTGAAGGCGACGACGACGAGGAAATCGAGCCCGACGAAGAGCACAACAGGTTGGCAGAGCGTCGCGTGCGCCTCGGACTGCTCCTGTCGGATCTTGGCGAAAAGTCTCAGGTTACGGTCACGGATGCCGAGATGAACCAGGCCGTCATCAACCAGGCGAGGGCTCTCCCGGGGCGGGAGCGGGATTACTTTGATCTCGTGCAGAATTCTCCGGCCATGCGCAGCCAGATCCATGCGTCGATCTTCGAAGAGAAACTCGTGGATTTTGTCCTTGAAAAGGCAACCATCAAGGAAAAGCCGGTTGCCAAGGACGAGCTGATCAAGGCGTTCGAAGCGCTGGACGAAGACGATTGAAGCGACCCCCTTCGCCAGGACCCTTGGCCGAGCCCAAGTTCACCTGTCAGCAACGCCGAGCGGCACTGTCAGGCGAGCGGTGACCCGGCAAACATTTCCAGATCAATTTCTGCGGCCTCAAGACCCTCGCGCACGCGGGTGGCCATCGCGACGGCCTCTGCGCTGTCGCCGTGGACGCAGATCGTGTCGATGCGTGTCGGCAGCCTCTGGCCGTCGCCGGTGATGATCGCGCCCTCCCGGACCATTTCGGCCACGCGTTGCGCAGCGTTGCAGCCGTCACTGATCATTGCGCCTGGCAAACGACGATCGACAAGGGTGCCGTCGGGATTGTAGGCCCGGTCGGCAAAAATCTCGCCGGCCCAGTTGCAGCCCAGTTCGCGGCAGACCTCTTCCATCCGTGTCGCCGCCAGTCCGACGATGATGATGTCCGGCGCCACGTCGAGCGCTGCCTCGTAGCAGGCGCGGGCCATGTCGGCGTCGACGCTTGCCATGTTCGAGAGGGCGCCGTGAAGCTTCATGTGCCGAACCTTGCCGCCGGCGGCGCGCGCCATCGCCTGGGAGGCCCCCACCTGGTATCGGATCATGTTGGCAAGCGTAGTCAACGGCACCTGCATCCGGCGACGGCCGAATCCCTGAAGGTCTGCGAAGCCGGGATGGGCACCGATGCCGACGCCGCAGTCGACTGCCGTGCGCATCGTCGCGGCCATGGTGTCTGCATCGCCCGCGTGGAAACCGCAGGCGACATTGGCAGAAGTCACGACTTGCAGGAGGTTGGCGTCGTCGCCCATATTCCACGGGCCGAAGCCTTCTCCCATGTCAGAGTTCAGGTCAACGCTGAGAGTCATGGAGCCAGAAGACCTCTTGCGCGAGGTGACCGCAAGACCTCGCATGGCAAAACTTGGCGCGGCTCAGAATTTTGTCTTTCCGCCCTTTCCGTCGCCAAGTCCCTGCCTTAGGAATGTTGCCGTTCGCAAGCTGCAGAATTGCGAATCCTTGCCTGGGTGCCATCGGGCGGTACAGGGCATCGTTGCGTTCTTGCCCGCGTTGCCAAGTGACTCATGGACGCGCCCAGGCCAGCCATGATCAGGGATCTATACGCGGGCCTTGCGGCGAAGGCCTGCGATGCATTGCGAGTCATCAGGGACAACGGACCGGGGCAGGTCCAGTTCTGGTTCATCGCGCTTCTGGTCGGAATCGCTGCTGGCGTCGCCGCCGTTCTGTTTCGTCTTGGCATCAACTTGCTGCAGAAGTCGCTTTACGGCACGGATGATCCACGGCTCATGCATTCTTTTGCGGAGACCCTCCCGTGGTACATGATTGTCCTGATCCCCGTGTGCGGCGGACTGGTCGTCGGCATCATTCTGGATCGGCTCACGGCTGACGGCAGGGCCAAGTCGGTCGCGGAGGTGATCGAGGGTGCGGCCCTCCATGACGGTCGTGTCGAGACGAAGGAAGGCCTGGCTTCGGCGGCGGCATCGATGATCACGCTCGGGTCTGGGGGATCCTCCGGTCGAGAGGGTCCGGTCGTGCATCTGGCGGCGGTCTTGTCATCGTGGGTGCTGAACCGAATCAATGCCGACGGCATTACGGGGCGCGACCTGTTGGGCTGTGCCGTTGCCGCGGCAGTGTCGGCGTCGTTCAACGCGCCGATTGCAGGGGCTTTGTTCGCGCTGGAAGTGGTGCTTCGACATTTTGCCGTGCATGCCTTCGCGCCGATCGTCATCGCCAGTGCGGCGGGGACGGTAATTTCGCGTCTGACATTCGGAGACGTGACCGAGTTCGTACTGATCGAGGAAGGGATTCTGGCATTCTATGTGGAACTTCCGGCATTCCTGCTTCTTGGGATGCTGTCCGGGTTGCTCGCGGTGGTGATGATGCGCTCGATCTTCCTTGCGGATGACTTTGGCAACCATACATGCAAGCGTTTCGGCATCCCTCGCTTCATTCGCCCGGCGGTCGCCGGACTTCTGCTTGGAGTGCTGGCACTTGGCTTTCCGCACATCATTGGCGTCGGCTACGAGACCACGTCGGCGGCCTTGACCGGTCAGATCTTGTGGCACGAAGCCGTGGTGTTCTGTGCCATGAAGGTGGTTGCGGTCGCGATCACCATGGGCGGACGGATGGGCGGGGGCATATTTTCGCCATCGCTCATGGTTGGTGCCCTGCTGGGTCTTGCCTTCGGGTTGACGGCGACGGCGACCTTTCCGAACGTGTCCGGGTCAGATACATTGTATGCACTGGCGGGGATGGGCGCGGTCGCTGCCGCGGTTCTGGGCGCACCGATTTCGACAACGCTGATCGTATTCGAACTCACCGGGGACTGGCAGACCGGGCTTGCCGTCATGGTCGCGGTCTCGATGTCCACTGCAATCGCCTCGCGCCTGGTCGACCGGTCGTTCTTTCTCACCCAGCTCGAGCGCCGGGACGTGCATTTGGCGAGGGGGCCACAGGGCTACCTGTTGTCGCTATGCAGCGTGAAAGACCTGATGCGCAAGCCTGGAGACCCCGGCGCCGCGTCGGAAGAGTCGGTTTGGGCAGCCATTGCGGAAGGCGTGTGGGTCGACGTCAACGGGACTCTTGAATTGGCGATGCCGGTCTTCGAAAGAACTGGGCGTCCATTCCTGCCCGTGCTGAGTTTTGGCGGCGATGGCAAGCCACCCAAGGTCCATGGGGCACTTTTTCACGTTGACGCGCTTCGAGCCTTCAATCGCGCTCTGGCATCCACGGCGGAGGAGGAGCACAGTTAGGAATGTCGCCGTGACACGCGGCTATTGTCGGCCGTCGCGGCGCGCCCAAACTTGGCGGGTCGGCGGGAGGACGCCTTCGCGACGCTGATGCGGGGATTGGACGCACTGTCGGAAGGCACGGACGAGGGCCCCAGCTCTTCGCAGTTGCGCAGGACATGAAGGGGCAGCAGGGCCCTCGAACTGTTGGATCGGCTTCTGGACCTGTCTGGCGGAGAATCGGCCGAATGCGGCCTGATCCGATTCCCTCTCCCGAAATTCGACGGAACCTTGGGCCGCAAGATCAAAGTAGCAGTTTCCGGACTGACCCCAAGGTGCTTGACAGTGCGGCTGCATCTGGCGTGGCGCTGCACCGAATTGGTTCAGCGGAAGAAGTTCAACTGGAGCCTTGGATGTTCGACTGGCGAAGGCGCAAGCCATCCCGGTCGAAATGGTAAGCTTTCTCAGGCTTGAATCCGAAACGGAGTTCCTGGCCTTCCTCGATGGAATGCTGACCAAATAGACGTGCCGTTATCTGTAGATCGTCAATTTGGGCGATTACATTCGTGTCTGCCCCGAGCTGTTCTACATGACTGACTTTGGCGACCAAGGCACCGTCTTCGGCCAGGTTCAGGTCCTCAGGTCGCACACCGAACGTGTGCCCGCCGCCTTCATGAACGAAGTCAGACGGGAAAAAATTCATGGAAGGGGAGCCAAGGAAGCCGGCGACGAACTGATTTGAAGGATCGTTGTACAGCTCCATCGGGCTGCCGATCTGTTCGACCCGCCCGTCGCGAAGAACGACGATCCTGTCGGCCAAGGTCATCGCTTCGGTCTGGTCGTGCGTAACATAGATCATCGATGCACCGAGCTGCCGGTGCAGGTTGGCGATTTCGATCCTCGTGTTCATTCGAAGTGCAGCGTCAAGGTTCGAGAGCGGCTCGTCGAATAGAAAGAGCTTCGGTTCGCGTACAATGGCGCGACCGATGGCGACCCGTTGACGCTGACCACCGGAAAGCTCGGATGGATAACGGTCGATGTAGGGTTCGAGGTTGAGCATTCTTGATGCCTTCACGACGCGCTCCTCGATGAGCGACTTCGGCTGTTTCTCCTGCTTGAGCGCCAAGGTCATGTTCCCGCGCACGTTCAAATGCGGGTAGAGCGCATAACTCTGGAACACCATTGCTATTCCCCGTTTCGAGGGCGGCATCAGGTTCACGACCTGTTCACCAATCGCCACTTCGCCGGACGTCGCGTCCTCGAGACCCGCGATGACTCGCAGTAGCGTCGATTTCCCGCACCCTGAAGGCCCGACAAACACGACGAATTCACCTTCTTCGACTTCTAGGTTGATGTTCTTGAGGACCTGCACTTCTCCGAAAGACTTGTTCACGTTCGTCAGCTTCAGGGCGGTCATGTCGAGGTCTCCTCAAGCGAAACTGGTCGGCCGATGCGAATGCTGTCGTCCGCAGCCAAGCAAATGGCGAGCGACTGGACGGCATCGCTCATGTGGCGGGTCAGGTCCTTGTCCTCGGCGATGGCGCGGAGCATGTAAGCTTGCTCGGCGTCACATAGCTCCTGATGACCGGGTTCGTCCGGCATTTCGACAGTGTGGTCTCCTTGAGGCGTATGCACGACGATGCCACCCACCTTGGTGTGACCGTCGATGTCAGCCGACGCGCCCTTGTCGCCTTCGGTAATCGAAACCGATCCGTTGGGACTGACGATGTCCTTCACGAAGAAAGCCGTTTCCGACATCATCGGCCCCCAGCCGGCCTCGTACCAGCCGACCGACCCGTCAGCGAAGATGACCTGAAACTGGCCGTAGTTGTACATGCCCGCAGGAATCTCGTTGGTCAGTCGCAGGCCCATGCCATGTACGCGGACCGGGGTCGCGTCGGTGATCTGGCACATGACGTCGACGTAGTGGACGCCGCAATCGACGATGGGGCTTGTCGTCTGCATCAGCGCCTTGTGCGTCTCCCATTCGGCGCCCGACGACTGCTGGTTGAGGTTCAGCCGGAAGACATACGGCCCGCCGAGTGCCCGCGCTTCCTTGATCAGGCGCATCCAGGACGGGTGGTGGCGAAGAATGTAGCCAACGACAAGCTTTCGGCTTGTCCGCACGGCAGTCTCGACGACGCGCTCGGCGTCCGCAACCGTCATCGCCAGCGGCTTCTCGACAAAGACGTGGGCTCCGGCTTCCATGGCTTCGCATGCATAGTCGGCATGCGTGTCGGTGTAGGTCGCAATGGCAACGAGGTCGGGTCTGGTCTCCATTCCCTCCTCGAAGGTTGCGAAGAGGGGATAGGTCTTGAGCCCTTCCGGAAGGTCGACGGCCGAGCGGTTTACCAGGCCCACGATCTCGGCGTCCGGATGGTTGTGGTGAGCCAGCGCATGGCTCTGCCCCATGTTGCCCAGGCCAGCAATCAGAACGCGGGTCATTTCACGGCTCCCGAGGTGATCCCGCGGATCAGTTGTCGCGAGAAGATGACGTAAAGTATCAGCACCGGCAGGATCGCCATCGAGAGTGCCGACAGCACGGCATTCCAGTCTGTCACGAACTGTCCGATGAAGACTTGGCTGCCCAGGGTCAGCGTCTTGGTTTCCTCCGAGGGCGCAAGGATCAGCGGGAACCAAAGGTCGTTCCAGATCGGGATCATGTTGAACACCGCGACTGTCGCCATTGCGGGACGAACGAGGGGAAGGACGAGGCGGAAAAAGATCGTGTATTCGGAAAGGCCGTCAACCCGACCGGCGTTCTTCAGGTCGTCGGACACCTGCCGCATGAATTCAGAAAGAATGAACACCGCGAGCGGAAGACCTTGCGCCGTATAGACCAGGATCAGCGCCCATAGCGTGTTGACCAATCCCGTTGCCACCATCATCTCCAGGATCGCGACTGTACCGATGCGGATCGGGATCATGATGCCTAGGGCGAGGTACAGGCCCAGCAAAAGGTTACCCTTGAAGCGGTACTCCGCGAGCGCATAAGCCGCCATCGCACCGAAAAGCAGGATGAAGAACAGTGATGCGACGGTAACGATCATCGAGTTCTGGAAGTAGAGAAAGAAGTCCCCTTGCCGCATGACGGTCTGGTAGCCGATCAGCGAAAAGCTCTCGGAATCCGGCAGGGCCAGCGGTTCGCGGAAGATCGCCTTGCGCGCCTTGAAACTGTTTACGAGGATCACGAACACCGGGAAGAGCGCGATCAACGTGTACAGGATCAACGCGCCGTGCATGCCCATCGTGTTGAAAGGATTTTTGCGTGCCCTGTGCATGTCCTGATTTCAGAGCTGATAGCGGCGCATGCGGGTCTGGATGCCAAACAGGTAGATGCAGACGCCAACGAGGATGATTGCGAACATCGCGCCCGCGATGGCAGAGCCCATGTGCGGGTCGCCCAATTGAAGCTGGAAGCCGAAAAACGTGCGGTACATGAACGTGCCGAGTATGTCGGTGGAAAAATTCGGTCCGGCAAGCGCCCCTTGTGCGACGTAGATCAGATCGAATGCGTTGAAATTGCCGACAAAGGTGAGGATCGAGATGATCCCGATGGACGGCAGGATCAGGGGCAGCTTGACCTTCCAGAATGCCGACAGGCCGGTGATGCCGTCGAGTTCACCCGCCTCCAGAATCTCTTCGGGGATGGAAAGAAGCGCTGCGTAAATCAGCATCATCGGAATGCCGACGAACTGCCAGACAGAGACCAACGCCAGGGTTGTCAACGCGTACTCCTCCTTCCCAAGCCAAGGTGCAAACAGGAACTTGAGGCCCACGGCATCGAGCATCGACGGCGCAATGCCCCAAATTGGCGAGAGGATGAGTTTCCATGCGAACCCGACGATCACGAACGACAGGATCGTGGGGATGAAGATCGCGGAGCGATAGAGCGCGGCAAAGCGAAGACGTGGATGTGAGAGGATGGCGGCCAGCGCGACGCCAATCGGGTTCTGGACCAGCATGTGAATCAAGAAGAACCAGAAATTGTTGCCGAGCGCGTTCCAGAACTGCTCGGACCAGATCGGATCGAAGAAAAGCGTGCGAAAATTCTCCAGACCAACGAAGACGCGCGCCTGTTCCACTTCGCTGTAGAGCGCAAGCCGCAGCGTGTTGAAGAGCGGGAAAATCATCACGGCCGTGTAGACGAGGACGGCCGGAGCGAGGAACACGATGATGTGCCAGCGGATGCGAGGGACCGACATGGACATTCCCCGGTGAACGTTTCCCGGGCGGACAGGCCGCCCGGGAGGATTGCAGCCAGGTTTGGCTTACTGTTGCGGTGCGTACCAGCTTGCCAGGCCGTCTTGAAGCTTCTGGCCAAGCTCGGCTGGCGAAGAGGTTCCCTTGATCGCCGCGACGGATGCACCCCAGGTCTCGTTTTCGAGATTCGGAGTGCCGCGAGAGAGGATTTGGTAGGTCGAGCGGATTGTCGATTCACATTCGCCGCGCCAGCTCACGAATTCCTTTGCAAGCGGATCCGTCAACTCGACAGGAGTGTTCGACAGCGGAAAGAACCCGGGCAGCGCATTGCCAAAGATTGAGGCAAACTCGGGCGATCCGACCCATGCGAGGAAGGTCCTCGCTGCCTCTGAATTGGCCGTAGCTGCATTCATGCCAATCCCGATGTCAGTGTGGTCAGAGATGTAGCACGTGTCGCCCGCATTCCGGACCGGCGGCTTGAAGGCACCCATCGCGAAATCTGCCTGAGCGTTGAACCCAGCAATTTCCCAAGACCCGGCCGGATAGATTGCAGCACGCCCGAGCGTAAAGAGATTCTGGCTGTCGGGGTAGGTTTGCGCTTCGTAGCCGTCGCCAAGGTAATCGCCCCACTTTGCCAGCGCCTCGTAGGGTGCAACCCATGCGGCGTCGGTCAGCTTCTGTTCGCCCGCAATCAGTGCGCGGCGACCCTCTTCGCCTTTCCAGTAGTTCGGCCCGATGTTGTTGTAACCCATCGTGGCGGCTTCCCATTGGTCGTTGGTGCCCATCGCCATGGGAATGTAGCTGCCATCTTCCTTGATCTTGTCGAGCGCGGCGAAGAACTCCGCTTCAGTCTCTGGAACCTCGATGCCCAATTCCGCAAAGGCGTCCGCATTGTAGATGAATCCGTGGATCACTGACGCCATGGGAACGCAGAACGTGGCCGAGCCATCGTCAGTTTGCCAAGCCGACTTTGCAACTTCGGAGAAGTTGTTCATGGCTTCCATGTCGTCCAGGTCGGTGAGATGCCCGGCTTCGAAGAGTGCCAGCGACGCGTCAAAGGGGCGGCACGTGATGATGTCGCCCGCCGATCCGGCATCGAGCTTCGAATTCAGGGCCGCGTTGTATTCGGTCGGAGCAGAAGGGGAGAAAATCACCTTGATCCCGGAATGCTCGGCTTCAAATGCCGGGATGATCTCCTGCTGCCAAAGGGCAAGGTCGTCGTTGCGCCAGCTTTCTATGGTAAGCGTGACATCCTGTGCCTGCGCGCCGGTGGCGACAAGACCCATGGCTGCCAGGGCCAGTTTCAGTGTATTGCGTGTCATGTTTGACCTCCTTGATTGAATGTAAGTCAGTTCAGCCGCGCCAGAGCGGCACGGACGCTTCCTTCAGTTTGTTGAAGAAGGGTGCGGGCATCGTGTGGCGACATGCCCTTTGCCGCGACGAGAATCGCGGGCTTCATGTCGCCTCTGGCCTGTTTGAGCGCGGCGTCCGCAACCGCAATGTCCGTACCTGCGATCTGGCCGACAATGCTCGCCGCTCGGGCCCGCAACTTGATGTTGTCCGCCCGGAGGTTCACCATCATTCCGTCGTGAACGTGGCCAAGTTCGATCGCCATGAGCGTCGAAAGCATGTTCAGCGCGATCTTCTGCGCTGTTCCGGCACCCATTCGCGTCGACCCGGCAAGAACTTCGGGCGGCGTTGCCAGGCAGACTGCGTGATCGGCGCCATCGAAGAGCGCGGCACCGGGATTGTTGGCGATTGCGATCAGTGTTGCGCCACGACTTTGCGCGACCCCGGCGGCGGCCATCGTGTAGGGCGTTGTCCCGCTGGCCGAAACGGCGATCACGGTGTCTCGACTCGATACGCCCGACAAGGCCTCGCGGCCGCTTGTGACATCGTCTTCGGTCGCTCCAGGCATCTCCACGCCGGTAGGAATGCCCCCAGCGATGTGAATTCTGAGCTGACCGGCTGGAATCGAGAATGTGCCGCCCAGTTCCAAGGCATCCACAGCCGCCATCAGGCCAGACGAACCGGCAGCCACGTAATGAAGCATGCCGCCATTCCGGATTGTTCGCGCCATTGCGCTTGCGCCGTTCACAATGCTGTCGAGGGCGCCAAGAAGCGACTTTGCGGCGACGATCTGACCTTCAGCCAGCAAAGCGGCAATTTCGGTCAGAGGGCGCTCATCAAGCCCCTCCGCCGCATCGTGCAGTGCTTCAGTCCGCGAGCCGGACATGCGATTCCCCCATGATTCGACATAAGATACCTATTTAATACCTTTTGTCCACACTTTTGTTCCTCGCGGAAACTGCCGGATGCCTTGATCAGCCTGCATAGTGGAGTGGATTTGAGGTGAGCTAACGGCCTTGGCGCAGTTCCAGCACGCATTCGTGAACGTGTTCCTTGGCGCGCTCTGGTCGCCCTTGGCCACGCCTGATCAGGCGAAATCCGGACTTTGGATTGACTCGGGCTATGGTCTTTCGCCGGTTTGCCAATCCTTGAAACCCGGAGGGGTCGCCAACCGAGTCGACCCCCGGATTGGCAATTCCATCCGCCAATCGTTCACAGGAAAAACATGGAGGTCGGAACCAGAATCCTGCACGGCGCCCTAGCCAGCATAGTGATCAACCGCCTTTTGGACGGTGGCAATCCCAACTTGCATCGACCTGAACCGAACAAGATGCCTCGGCATTGGAAAGCCGCTTCACATTCTCGAGCGGTCCGCCCGCTCTCACAGGCTTTCGAGATGAATCAAGAAATCGAACCGCCCGGATGCGTGCGTCACCTAGTCCTGCCAAGTCCAGGGAGTCGAAGTGCGCGCAAAGAGGTCCAGCATTCTGACACGTCCAGCTGCCGTACCAGTTAGGCCTTAAGACGGCAACTGCAATATTGGCATCGTTCGGGGCTTTCCTTTACTTTATAGGTATTATAATGGTATCTGCATGGGTGATTCACGGAAATCTCCGGTTGTTGCCATTGACGGCGGCGGCACACGGTGTCGACTCGCTTTGGATGACGGCAAGTCAATCATTGTTGCAGAAACCGGCTCAGCCAACGTTTCCACCGACTTTGACGGCGCCCTGGACGAGATTTCCGCAGGCTTGCAAAGATTGGCGGCACGGGCCGGTCTGACGTTGGATGCTCTTTCAGCGATCCCCGCGTTTGTCGGACTTGCAGGGGTCACGGGCGAGACGATTTCGGAAAGGTTACGCACCGCCTTGCCCTTCACCCACGTCCGTATCGAGGATGATCGCGCTGCAGCTTTGAGGGGCGCGCTTGGTCGATCCGACGGCGTAATTGCCCACTGTGGCACGGGATCGTTTTTCGCAGCACAAGCCGACGGAACCATGCGGTTTGCCGGTGGCTGGGGCCCGGTGCTCGGGGACGAGGCGTCTGCCCATTTTGTCGGCAAGGCCGCCCTCGGCATGACTCTCAAGAGCATTGACGGGCGTGTTGCCGCCTCGCCGTTGGCGGAGCGGCTCTTAGCAGACTGCAAAGGTGCCGCTGGCATTGTCCGCTTCGCGGGCTTGGCCAGCCCTTCGGAGTTTGGTGCCTTGGCACCGCTTGTAACCGAATTCGCGAAACAAGGAGACCCGCTCGGCGAAGAAGTAATGCGCAGCGGGGCACAGGACATAGCTGGAATTCTGTCACTCATTGGATGGAGCAATGGCCAGCCGATTTGCCTCACTGGCGGAATTGGACCCCACTATGCTCCGTACTTGCCTGCACATATGCAGGGCGACCTGACCCCGCCAGTCGATGAGCCGCTAGGCGGTGCCTTGGCGCTTGCGGCGGAATTTGCCCGGGAGATGCCTGCATGAACGCCGTCGACTTTCTCCAGCCCGAAGGCTGGCTCGGCGAAACTGGCGGCCCGCGATACGTGCAGCTCCGCCGACGTTTGGAGCTGGGCATCGAGACGGGCGTTCTGCCCCCCAACTCCTCGCTTCCGCCGGAACGCGAGATTGCCGAAATCACCGGACTGTCTCGCGTCACCGTTCGCAAGGCAATACATGAACTCGTGCATGAGGGGTTGATCGAGCAACGGCAAGGTTCGGGATCGTTCATTCGCAAGCCGATGGCGCGAATGGAACAATCCCTGTCACATCTAACCTCATTCACGGAAGACATGGCAAGCCGAGGGCTCGACACGACATCCCGTTGGCTCGAAAGGGGCATTTTTAGGCCGACGCCTGACGAAGTGGCCGCATTGAGCCTGAGGGAAGGGGAACAGGTTGCCCGAATTTACCGCCTTCGCGAAGCGGGTGGACGCCCGATGGCGCTGGAACGCGCTGCGCTGCCTCTGGACATATTGCCCAATCCGCTTGAAGTGATGACTTCACTTTATCTTGTCCTTGAGCGTCTGGGGCATCGCCCGACAAGTGCGATTCAGAAGATCTCCGCCATAAACCTGGAGGCGCGTGAGGCGGATCTTCTTGGCGTCGCCGAAGGTTCCGCCATATTGAGCATTGAACGCACATCTTTCCTGAAGAGCGGGCGAGTCGCCGAACTCACTCGGTCCCTCTATCGTGGCGATGCATACGACTTCGTCGCAGAATTGCGGCTGTGATCAGGCGGAGTTCAAATATGAAAGCCGACATCACACAAATGCGTCGAGAAATCTCCGAAATTCCTGCCGCCGTTGAGCGCCTCCTGAGCAGTGGCGGAAACGCCATTGCCTCGACTGCGGCAAAGGCGCGTGAAGTGAATCCACCGTTCCTTCTCTCCGTCGCGCGCGGGTCTTCCGACCATGCCTGCACATACCTCAAGTATGCCAGCGAGCTGCTCCTGAAACGTCCGATGGCCTCGGTAGGTCCATCGGTCGCGTCCCAATACGGCATCGAGCTGGACGCCAACAGAGCCATGTGCATATCGATCTCTCAATCAGGTCAAAGTCCTGACATCGTGCAGATGACGAAAGCGCTGCGAGCGAGCGGTGCTTTGACGATCGGCATCACCAACCATCCCGCGTCCGCCCTCGCGGACGTCGTTGACTGCATTCTTCCAATTCACGCGGGACCTGAATTGAGCGTTGCCGCAACGAAGACTTTTGTGACTTCGCTGGTCGCCGGTCTCTGGCTGATTGCCGAAATGAAGGGGCATGCGTCATTGTTGTCGGCAATCCGAGCGTTGCCGAACTACCTCGATGCCGCGACACGTTGCGACTGGTCGCCGGCGGCAGACGTCATCGATGGCCGGTCCCTGTTTACGCTTGGGCGTGGACCGTCTTGGGCGATCTCGAGCGAGGCGGCACTCAAATTCAAGGAAACGTGCCTGATACATGCCGAGAGCTATTCTTCCGCGGAAGTGTTTCACGGCCCGGTGTCTGTTGTCGACCAAGGCTTTCCGGTGATTGCCTTCGCAGCTGACGATGCCGCCGAAGACGGCTTGGCGGAAACCGCCGACGCCCTTGTTGACAAGGGTGGGCGGGTCTTCGCCTTGAGCCACAAAGTCAGAAAGGCCACGCGCCTCCAGCATGTCCGGACCGACCATTGGCTGACCGATCCGATTGCCGCCATCGTGTCGTTCTATGGCATGGTCGAGGCCGTCGCCGTGCGGCGCGGCATCGATCCGGATACGCCGCGGCATCTCAGCAAGGTGACCGAAACAACATGACCCAGCACGTTGTGACATTTCGGAACGGACACATTTTCGACGGAAAAAGAATGTGGGCTGGACATGCCATCCGTTTCGTAGACGGCCGTGCCAGAGAATTTGGACCGGATGCAGAAGTTCCAAAGGACGGCGAAGTGGTCGATCTGTCCGGCGATTTCCTGACGCCGGGCTACGTGGACCTCCAGGTCAACGGCGGCGGCGGTGTCATGTTCAACGATGATCCGTCGGTCGACGCACTCCGCCGGATAGCCACGACGCATCGCAGCCTTGGCGTCTCCTTCCTTTTGCCGACGCTCATTTCTGACTCGGCCGAAAAGACTCGCGCGACGATCGAAGCCACGATCAAGGCTGTACAGGAAGGAGTGCCGGGAATCGCGGGGCTTCATCTTGAAGGTCCGCACCTCTCGATCGCCCGTAAGGGCGCGCACGATCCGGCATTCATCCGTCCCATGGAGCAAGATGACCTGGAAACGCTGATCGCCGCATCGGCGCTGCTGCCGGTACTCAAGGTCACCGTTGCACCAGAGAGCGTTACGGAGGAACAGGTATCAGCACTTGCCCGCGCCGGAGTGCTGGTCTCGCTTGGCCACAGTGATGCGAGCCTTGAAGTCTGCATGCAATACTTCGCCGCCGGAGCACGCTGCGTCACCCACCTCTTCAATGCCATGAGCCAACTCGGCAACCGTGAGCCGGGATTGGTAGGTGCAGCGCTAGCGAACGGCCGCGTGTCGGCAGGCCTGATCGCCGATGCCGTGCATGTTCACCCAGAGACAATTCGCACGGCGTGGGCGGCAAAGGAGGGACCTGGCCAAATTTTTCTCGTCAGCGATGCAATGGCTGTCGCCGGGACCGATCTCACCGAGTTCGAACTGGGCGGACGCTCGATTCAGCGTCGGGCCGGCGTCATGACACTTCAAGACGGGACATTTGCCGGAGCCGATCTCGACTTGACTTCCGCAATCAAGGTCATGGTCGAAAAGGTCGGCGTTTCCCTAGAGGCTGCGCTGCAAGCCGCAACGTCCCATCCGGCAGCCTTGATCGGCATTTCACACGCCAAGGCAGATGCACCATGGCAAAATTTGTCAGACCTGCGGCGCATCTCCTCTGATCTAACGCGTTCCGACCCTCTCCATTGAGATCATTCGGTCACGGGCAAGGCAGT
Source organism: Silicimonas sp. (assembly GCA_022820365.1). Taxonomy (GTDB): domain Bacteria; phylum Pseudomonadota; class Alphaproteobacteria; order Rhodobacterales; family Rhodobacteraceae; genus JAJEFO01. The sequence continues at coordinate 38,391 of JAJEFO010000069.1, read as the reverse complement.
GAAGGCCTTCAAAGACGTTCGATCGCGATCTCGTCGTGCGGATTGAAGGCGATGTGATCCTTGATGGCGGATGCCGAGTCATGCGGCACTCGGTATGACCAAGCCACGTCTCTCAGTGTCGTGAAGGTCGTGATGATGGAATAGTGAGTCGCGTCGCCCTTCCCGGGGCAGGTCGTGACTTTGCAGGATTGGTCAAGGAATTCCATCGCGACCTCCATGCGCGGGAAGTAGATGACAGGCGCACGGTCGCTCTCGATCAGTTCCAGTGCCGAGTTGCTCTCGCCAAGGACTGCGCACCGGCGCGCACGACCCACGTGCCCGTCGCAGGCCGGACTGCGATGTCTTTTGCCATCGCCATTCTCCTCCAAGGCCCGACCTAATGGGCCAAACGTGTCAGATTCACTTCAGTCAAGGGGTCTTGTGGCCACATCGAGCCACTTTCCGGCCGATGCAGAAAGCAGGCCGGAGAGCTTTCCTTTCACTTCGGCGTGGTATTCGTCGATCCAGTCCCGTTCCCAAGGACCCAGCAGCATGGTGTCGATCAGGCGGCGGTCAAACGGCACGAAGGTCAGTGTCTCGAAGCAAAGCCGCTCCCGTTCGTTTTGAAAATTCTCGTCCTTTCGTACCACAACCAGATTCTCGATGCGGATGCCGAATTCACCAGGCTGGTAGCAGCCGGGTTCGTTCGACAGGATCATGCCAGGCCGGAGGCTTGTCGTCCCTACGGGTGAAATCCGCTGAGGGCCTTCATGCACGTTCAGGCAAGCTCCGACGCCATGCCCGGTGCCATGATCGTAGTCGAGACCCTTGCGCCAAAGCGCGGCGCGGGCGAGAGCGTCGATGTCCCGGCCGGCATGCCCGCTCGGGAACCGGGCAAGGGAGATTGCGATCAGTCCCTGGAGCACGCGAGTATAGCAGTCGCGGTGAACGTCCGATGGTTCCCCGACGGCAAGCGTGCGCGTGACGTCGGTGGTTCCGTCAATGTACTGGCCGCCTGAATCGACCAGGTACAACTCGCCTTGCCTGATCTTGCGGTCCGTCTGCTCTGAAACACGGTAGTGAACGATCGCCGCATTGGGCCCGGAGCCCGAAATCGTGTCGAAGGAAATGTCCAGAAGGTCGCCGGCTCGCACGCGGAATTCCTCAAGCGCTCTGGCTGCGGAAATTTCCGTCAGTTCGCCCTTCGGGGCTTCCTCGTCAAACCACGCCAGGAATTCGACCATCGCCGCACCATCTCTTAGATGCGCTTTCTGCATGCCCTTGATTTCGGCATCGTTCTTGCTCGCCTTGGGAATGCTGCACGGGTCGACGCCGAACGTCGCCCGGTCTTCGAGGATTTCGGCAATTTTCCAAGGTGCGGTTTGTCCATCGATCCGCACCGGCCCATCCAGGTGCCCGACGGCGCGCCCGAAGGCGTCCTCGTCCTCAAGGTCAATGTTCGGATCCGGACCAAGATGCTCGAATTTCTTCGGCGAGGAGAACAGGCTCACGCGACCCGTGTCGTGAAGTATCGCAAATGCCTGAACGACGGGACTGCGCGGAATGCCGTCGCCCCTTATGTTAAGAAGCCAGCAGATGCTCTCCGGCAACGTGAGAATCGCGGCGCGGTGTCCGCCATCCTTCAATTCCTGGGCCAGACGTTCGCGCTTCGATGACGACTTTTCGCCGGAAAGCTCGAGCGGATGAGCACGGACCGTCTGGACAGGCGGCGACGGCCTGTCCGTCCAGATCCGGTCAACGAGATTGAACGTGGGGTGCAGAACGGCATGATCACCGATCGACTCCGTGAGCCTCTTGATGCCGTCCACCGTGTGGAGCCAAGGGTCGAAGCCTACCTTCGCCAGCGGGTCGACATTCTCGGTCAGCCAGGTGCCCGGCTTGACCTCAGTTGGGTCCAGGGCCTCGATCTCCTCGGCAACCTGGTCGCGCACCTGCAGCCGATAGCGGCCATCGACGAATATGGCGGCAGCGTCCAGGCTGATGACGGCGAGCCCGGCCGATCCGGTGAATCCCGTCAGCCATGCAAGTCGCTCGTCGGCGGGTGCAACGAACTCACCCTGGAATCGGTCGGCCCGAGGCACGAGAAACGCGTCGACGCCTGCTCTCGCCATGGCTTCGCGCAGCGCTGCAATGCGTGGTGGTCCCTGTTCTGGGCTGGCGGTGATGTCGAAGGACTGAAACATGGCCGCCAAAGAGCAGGAACCATTCTCGGGTGCAAGCCGGAACGGCTGCAGGGCTACGGGTTCGCAACCTGGCCACCGCGCAGGCACTGCGGGACATTGCTCTTCATGATTGCAGGTCTTGGCGTTGGTCCTTTGGCGGCATCCCTTGCAGGTGCCCGGCATTCGTTCAGGCCGGATGCCTTGCTGCGCCTCTTCGGCTGTCGCCTCGCCTGGCCATGCGCTTTCGCTGAACCGGATCGGCTTCAAAGAGCGCCGCCAGCTGCTCGGTGATGGCCCCGGCAAGCTGCTCTACGTCCGTGATCGTGACCGCGCGCTCGTAGTATCGGGTCACGTCGTGGCCGATGCCGATGGCGAGAAGCTCCACCTGCTTCCTCCGTTCGATCATCGTGATCACGTTGCGGAGATGCCTTTCCAGGTAGTTTGCCGGGTTCACCGAAAGGGTGGAGTCGTCGACCGGCGCACCATCCGAGATGACCATGAGGATGCGCCGCGCCTCCTGCCTGACAATCAGCCGTCGATGCGCCCATTCCAGCGCTTCGCCGTCGATGTTTTCCTTGAGCAGGCCTTCCTTCATCATCAGGCCAAGATTCTCTCGAGCATGCCGCCACGGCGCGTCGGCGGCCTTGTAGATGATGTGGCGTATGTCATTCAGCCGCCCGGGCAGTTGCGGGCGTCCCTGCTGCAGCCAGGTTTCCCGTGACTGTCCGCCTTTCCACGCGCGTGTCGTGAAGCCCAGAATTTCGACCTTCACGGCGCAGCGTTCCAAGGTTCTGGCCAGAACGTCCGCGCAGATCGCGGCGATGGAAATTGGGCGGCCGCGCATTGATCCGGAGTTGTCGAGCAGGAGCGTCACGACCGTATCTCGGAACTCCATGTCCTTCTCCTGCTTGTAGGCAAGGGGCAAGGTCGGGTTGACGACTACGCGGGCCAGACGTCCGGCATCGAGAATTCCCTCATCGAGATCAAAGGTCCACGTGCGGGTCTGTTGTGCCTGCAGGCGGCGCTGCAATCGGTTGGCAAGCCGGGCAACGGCCCCCTTCAAGGGTTCAAGCTGGTTGTCGAGATGCGCGCGCAGACGCTCCAGCTCTTCCGGCTCGGCAAGTTCGTCGGCAGCAATCTCTTCGTCAAATTCGGAACTGTGGATCGTGTAGTTGGGGTCTGCATCGCTGACCGGTTGTGGCGCAGGCGGCTCGATCTCGGCATCACCTTGCGGAAGCTCGGTGTCCTCTCCTTGCTCCACGTCTGCCATCTCGTCGAGGGAAACTTGTGCCTCTGCCTGGTCGTCCTGCTGCTCCTGGCTCTCGTCGGGTGCGGCATCGGAGCCGTCCTGTTCTTGCTGACTCTGGTCCTCGCTATTTGCATCTTCGTCCTCCGGCGCGTCTTCCGCGGCCTCGTTGTCCTCGTCCGGGTCCTCGGCATCGGGGTCGTTGCCCAACTGGTCGCCGTAGCCGAGGTCCCGGATGACCTGCCGGGCGAAACGCGCAAAGGCCACCTGATCGGTCAGCGTGTCTTCAAGGTTCTCGAGGGTCGTGCCCGCCTTCGCTTCCAACTGGTCACGCCACAGATCCAGAACGTTTGCGGCTGCGGGTGGCAGGGGGCGACCGCTGGCAAGCTGGCGCACCATGTAGCCGGCGGCGGCGGCAAGCGGCGCCTCCGACAAGTCGGTCAGATCGTCGTACCCCTTTCGTGTCGCGTCATCATTTATGCGCGCGTCAATGTTTCCGGCCGTGCCTGGCATGTCGCGCGCTCCCACCGCTTCGCAGCGGGCCCATTCCATGGCCTCGTAGATGTCCTGTGCCATCTGACCTTGCGGGGAATAGCGGTCGAAACATGTCTCGTCGTGGTACTTCCGCCGCATGGCAAAGCTGTCAGCGGTGCCGCGCGCGAGCAGGACTTCATCCCGCGTCATCCGGCGCGTGACCTGTGGCAAGCGTACTCCGTCCGCCGACATGCCCGGAGGATCGACCGAATAGCTGACGGCCAATTCCGGGTCATCGGCCAGGGTCTTGGTCGCTTCGGCGAGGGCCTTCTTGAACGGGTCGGCCGGACTGTCAGGCGGGGGAGTCATGGGCGCGTCAATTGCCAAACGTCGCGTCGGGACATTCTGCGGGTCCCGAAGCGCTCAGGTTCGAGTGCGGCAGATCCGGCGGCAATCCGGCATGTAGTGGGACCGGCATTGCTCCTGGCTCCCGTGACGGGGTGCGATCGATGGGATTGCCGCTTGACCGCCGGATCACGGGACCGCCACGCTTGCAGCGCTTTCCGGCAGTTCTTCGTCAAAGCAGCGCTGGTAGAATTCCGCGACGGTCTGGCGCTCCAGCTCATCGCACTTGTTTAGGAAAGTCAGGCGGAATGCATAGCCGACATGGCGGAAAATCTCGGCGTTGAGTGCCCAGTTGATCACGGTCCGCGGGCTCATGACGGTCGACAGATCTCCGTTCATGAATGCCGTTCTCGTCAGGTCAGCGACGGTAACCATCTGGCCAATCGTCTTGCGGCCCTTCGCGTTGTTGTAGTGCGGAGCCTTCGAGAGCACGATCGCGGTTTCGGCGTCATGACTCAGGTAGTTCAGCGTGACGACCAGCGACCAGCGGTCCATCTGCGCCTGGTTGATCTGCTGGACGCCGTGATAGAGCCCGGTCGTGTCGCCGAGCCCCACGGTGTTCGCGGTCGCGAACAGCCTGAAAGACGGGTGTGGCGTAATGATTTCGTTCTGGTCGAGAAGCGTGAGCTTGCCGTCTGATTCCAGGACCCGCTGAATCACGAACATGACGTCCGCGCGGCCCGCGTCGTATTCGTCGAAGACGATGGCCGTAGGGTTGCGCAGCGCCCAAGGCAGGATTCCCTCCTGAAACTGGGTGACCTGCACGCCGTCCCGGATCTTGATCGCGTCCTTTCCGATGAGATCGATCCGGCTGATGTGGCTGTCGAGATTGACACGGATGCAGGACCAGTTGAGCCGGGTCGCCACCTGCTCGATATGGGTGGATTTTCCGGTGCCGTGATAGCCTTGAATGATGACGCGCCGATTGTACTGGAAGCCGGCCAGGATCGCGAGAGTCGTGTCCGGGTCGAACTTGTAGGTCGGATCAAGAACGGGAACGCGGTCGCTCGGCTCGGCAAACCCCCTTACCTTCATGTCAGAGTCGATGCCGAAGGCCTCTCGGACGTCGATTTCTTCGGTCGGCTTGGCATCCGCGTCCAACAGGCGATAATCCATGGCGCTTCTCTTTTGCTTGCGGGGTGAGACTTGGTCGAACCCTGACGTGCCCCATTCCGGTGACAGGTGCAAGGAAAACCCTGCTGTCGCGAAGCACGTCCAGGAAGTGATGTGGCAGCAAGCTGTTCCCTGGCCCAAGCGCGTGCGGCTGGCACCGCGCCGGATACCGCCGGATCGCCTACTTGCCCTGGAAGTTCCTGCTGTCCTTGATCTGGTCCCAAGCCCAGACGACCTCCGAGAGCTGCTCTTCGTGGCCTCGGTCGCCGCCGTTCATGTCAGGATGAAGAATCTTTATCAATGCCTTGTAAGATTTGCGAATTTCGGCCTTGGTCCAATGATCCTTCGCATCGAGGATATCCAGTGCGCGCCGCTCTGTCGGGAGGAGCCTTCGTGATCCCGTGATCGATTTCCCGGGGTTCTGCGTGGCGTTTTCGCCCAGGATCTGATGCGGGTCGTCAACCCCGAGCCGCGACCACGCGCGGGCCTCCTCGCCATCCTTGCCGAACGGCTTGGTTTCGCGTTCCCAGACCCGATCCCTGTCAATCTGCTGGGCCAGCTCTTCCTCGGTGTGCCCGTGAAAGAAATTCCACTTCAGGTTGTATTCCCGCACATGCTCCTTGCAGAACCAGTAGTACTCGTCGAGATCATCCGGGGACTTGGGCGCGCGATACTTCCCCGTGTTCGTGCATCCGGCGTGCTGGCACTGTCGGGTCGACGTCTCAAATGCGCCCGACATGCCGCGTCGCGTTCGCGAACGCTTCTTCTTGTCCGTAGACACGCTGAGATCAAATCCAAACGGATCCTTGGCCATGCGCCGTCTGCCTTTCCGACTCGGACCGGAGAGTTTAACTTCTCGGCCAGCAGATTGAAGAGGCAAATGTCAAAAATGCGTGTTGAGGACGAAATTCGCCAAAAGCTTGCAGCTGCGTTCGCGCCGCGCGCACTTGAGGTCGTGGACGAAAGCGAAAGCCATCGCGGCCATGCTGGTTACCAGGAGGGCGGGCAGAGCCATTTCAGGGTTAGGATCGCGTCAGATGTGTTCAAGGGGCAAAGCCGGATTGCGCGGCATCGAGCTGTTCACGAGGCCTTGGGACCTGACCTGATCGGCCGCATTCATGCGCTCGCGCTCAAGATCGAGGATTAGGCAGGGCATTGGGGACTGGTTGGTGCGGTGCCGTGCAATGCGACTCCCGCCAGCTTGCTACAGACCGAGCTTCTTCGTGACCAGTTCGTTCACCGCCTTTGGATTCGCCTTGCCGGCCGTAGCCTTCATGACTTGGCCGACAAACCAGCCAGCAAGCTTTGGGTTGTCCTTGGCCTTTTCAACCTGGTCGGGATTGTCTGCAATGACATTGTCCACGACCTCTTCGATTGCCCCGATATCGGTAACCTGCTTCATGCCGCGGGCTGCCACGACTTCGGCCGGATCTCCGCCATCTGACCATACAATGTCGAATAGGTTCTTTGCGATCTTCCCCGAGATGTCTCCCTTTCCGATCAGGTCGAGAATGGATCCGAGCTGTGCCGCCGAGACCGGGCTATCGGATATGTCGAGGTCGTGCTTCTTGAGGCGGCCGAAGAGTTCGTTGATCACCCAGTTTGCCGCCGACTTTCCGTCGCGACCCTTGGCCACCTCTTCAAAATAAGTGGCCGAATCCACGTCCGCCGTCAGGACGCCAGCATCGTATTCGGTCATGCCGTACTCAGCGATGAATCGAGCTTTCTTTGCGTCGGGAAGCTCGGGCAGCGTTTCCTTGATGCTGTCGACCCATGACTGCTCAATCTCAAGCGGCAGGAGATCGGGGCAGGGGAAGTAGCGGTAGTCATGGGCCTCTTCCTTCGAGCGCATGGACCTGGTTTCGCCCTTGTCAGGATCGTAGAGTCGCGTTTCCTGCTCGACGCTGCCGCCGTCTTCCAGGATTCGAATCTGGCGACGGGCTTCGAACTCGATTGCCTGCTGAATGAAGCGCATCGAATTCATGTTCTTGATTTCGCACCGTGTGCCAAGGACATCGTGATCCCCGGAATCCAGGTAGGTTTCATGGTCGCCGGGGCGGCACACGCTGATGTTGACGTCGGCGCGGAGATTGCCGTTCTGCATGTTGCCGTCACAGGTGCCGAGGTAGCGCAGGATCTGGCGCAGCTTTCCGACATAGGCGGCGGCCTCCTCGGGGCCGCGCACATCCGGTCTTGATACGATTTCCATCAAGGCTACGCCGGTCCGGTTTAGATCCACGAAGGAAGACTCCGGATCCATGTCGTGAATGGACTTCCCGGCATCCTGTTCGAGGTGAATGCGCTCGATGCGCACCTTTCGGGCAATCCCCGGTGCGACATCGACAAGCACCTCTCCCTCCCCGATAATCGGATGGTAGAGCTGGCTGATCTGGTACCCTTGAGGCAAGTCGGGATAGAAGTAGTTCTTGCGGTCGAAGGCGCTCACAAGGTTGATCTTGGCGTTGAGACCGAGGCCGGTACGCACAGCCTGTGCCACGCAGAACTCGTTTATGACTGGCAGCATGCCCGGCATTGCGGCGTCGACGAATGAAACGTTCGAGTTCGGCTCAGCTCCGAATTCGGTCGAGGCGTCGGAAAAGAGCTTCGAGGTCGATGCAACCTGTGCATGGACCTCAAGTCCGATCACGATTTCCCAGGGTCCGGTATTTCCGACTATGACCTTGGGGTTTGGAGAGTCGTAGGTCAGGTCAAGCATCTTTCATGCGTCCTCGGACATGAATCCAAATGCGTTCTAGGAAACGTCGACCAGGCCTTCAAGCTGGAATGAAGGCTGAATGTCCCCAACGGCAAGAACCGGGTCAATTCCAACAGCTACGCATTCTGGTGCATTTGGGTGCGTGAAATGTGTCGGCGGAACCAGGAGCGGACAGGCGGTTCATCGAACCCAAGTCGGAAACCGGGTGCTCTGCACAAGCGACACGGTCGGAGCATGGCGCCCGCCAAGCGCCAGCGTCGCCTTCTTCATGACTTCGATTGCCTCTTCCGACTTTTCCGGCAGGGCGGCGGGCGAGATCGGCTCGCCGATCCTCAAGCGATAGGGCTGACGGTCCTTGTTGAGGGTCTCGTAGAACAGGGTGATGTCGCGGAGCGTCGGGTGAATGAAGTCGAAGAGATAGAAGAGCGCGGAATTCCGAGCACGGATGTGCAGCGGTATCACGGGCAGGTTGAACTTGCGTGCGATCATGGCCGCTGAAGGCATCCAGTCACGCTCGTGGAGCCTCAGCCCGCGACGCTTTGCGAGACGCCCCGACGGGAAGATTACGCCGATGCGGCCGGCATTGATCGCCGTACGGGTGTATTCCAGGGTTTCTCGGGTTTTGGCGCGGGTTCTCTTGTCGATGCGCCACTCGACTGGGGCGATCATGCACTGAAACTGCGGCAGCAGGCGCAGGATGTCCGAATTCGTGTAGATGAAGAGGTCAGGCCGAATCGGGGAGATCGAGTGATACAACATGATCCCGTCCGCGATGCCGGTCGGGTGGTTGGCAACGATCAGCGCCGGGCCGTGCCGCGGAAGGTTGTCGAGGCCAGCAACTTCGAGGTCGCGGGCAAGAAGTCCGGCCACGTGATGCATGATTCGCTTCGCCGGCCAGGGGTCATAGAGTTCACCGAGCGTGACGGTCCTTTGGTAGCTCAGAAGCGACATGAGAATGCGTCGGGACAGAGTGGAAATCCGTGTATCCCGGAAGAGCCACGGAGCGCGCTCTGCTATGAGGGGATCAAGGCGTTCCTTCATGTCCGGCCTTCAACCTGACTTCCGCAACGGAATCTTGACGCGTTTTGCCACAGGCATTGCGCTGCTCCCAGTCGGAGTGCATCGGGACTGGCGAATTTTCTGCCCGAATACACGATTCTCACCTCGCACTCCACAATCAGCTGAGCATGACAAGGATGTGAAACGGACATGTTGGCGAGCGGGTCACCCGTCGAGAATCCTGGACACGATCTCTCCGAGGTCCCGGCTGGGGTTCGTGAGGAGGCGCTTCAGGGCTTGGGCCATCATGCGCTGACGTTCTTCGTCGAAGAGATTCCTGGTTTCGAACGCGGTGGCCGTGCGTGCGGCAATTTGGGGATTCACCGGGTCAAGTCTGGCGAGCCAGTCGACGGTCAATTCGTAGCCTGCACCCGACGGGTGGTGGAACGCGGACAATGTCGCGGCGAAGACGCCGATGACGGCCCGAAAGCGATTGGGCGTCTTCCAGTTGAACTGCGAGTGCTCGGAAAGCTCCTTGGCGGCGGTGAGCGCCGCGTCAGGCCCGGCCTCAAGAATCTGGATTGAGAACCACTTGTCCAGGACATTCGGGTCGCCCTTCCAGCGCTCGAAGAAGGCGGCAAGTTCCTTGCTTGCGTCGCCGGCTCGCACCAGCGTTCGCAGCGCTCCGAGCGTCTCCGTCATGTTGCTCGCTTCGGCATAGACTTCACGTGCGAGTTCAGGTCCTTCCACGCGCACCAGTGCCGAAAGCGCGGCGAGGCGCAACGCCCGCCGGCCGGCATCCTTCGGATCGGGGCGATACGGACCCGGCACTTCCATCTCCTGAAACAGCCGGACGAAGGTGGCGTGGAGATGTTCGGCAATGACCGTCCGCATCGACTGGCGGCAGTCATGGATGCGCATCGGATCCGGAACCTGGCCGTCGTCGCGGATCGCGCGGAGGAGGTCTTCTTCCGACGGAAGGTCGAGCGCAGCCGCGCGGAAGGCGGGATCAAGCGAGTCGTTTGACAGAAGCTGCCCGAGAGCGTCGATGTAGTCGCGTCCCGGCTGCGAGCCGATTGTCACCATCCTGGCGAGTTCGTCCTTGGCCAGCAGCCGTCCGGCTTCCCAGCGGTTGAACAGGTCCGGGTCGTGCGCAAGGATTGTCAGGCGCTCGGCTTCGGACATCTGCCGCTCCAGGATCACCGGCGCCGAAAAGTCGCGGTTTATCGAGAGGACATGCGCATCATCCGTACTGGCCACCGGGCCGTCCAGATGGGCGTCAGTTTCCTCCCAGCCCTTTCCAGGAACGAAGATCCAGCTTCCCAGTTCCGACTTGAGATCCAGTATTTCGGTGTCAGCGAGTTGCTTGCCGTCCTGCCCCAGCACACCGACTGCAAGGGGAATCCGGAATGGACGCTTCGTCGATTGGCCGGGGGTGGGCGGCGTACGTTGGCGGAGCGTCAGATTGAGGCGGTCGCCTTCCAAATGACTGGCGACGGCAATGCGGGGCGTACCGGACTGGTCCCACCAGCGTTCGAAGCCGTCCAGTTCATTGCCCGCGACTTCCGTGAAGCAGGCGAAGAAGTCATCGACCGTAGCGGCCTGGCCGTCATGGCGCTCGAAATACGTCTGAAGCGCCTCTTCGTAGGCCGCGTCGCCCACAAGCGCCTTCAGCATGCGAATGACCTCGGCGCCCTTTTCGTAGACGGTTGCGGTGTAGAAATTGTTGATCTCGATGTAGCTTTCCGGCCGAACGGGATGCGCAAGCGGGCCGTTGTCCTCCCTGAACTGCCGTGTGCGCAATGCCATGACATCGTCTATGCGCTTGACGGCCCGGCCTCTCATGTCCTCGGTGAACTGTTGGTCCCGAAACACCGTCAACCCTTCCTTGAGGCAAAGCTGGAACCAGTCGCGGCAAGTGATACGGTTGCCGGTCCAGTTGTGGAAGTACTCGTGTGCAACGATGCTCTCGATCGCTTCGTAGTCGCGGTCGGTTGCGGTTTCGGGCGAGGCAAGGACGTATTTCGAATTGAATATGTTGAGCCCCTTGTTCTCCATTGCACCGGCATTGAAGTTGTCGACAGCGACCAGGTTGAAGACGTCAAGGTCATAGATACGGCCATAGGCGCGTTCATCCCATTTCATCGCGCGCTTGAGGCTGTCCAGCGCGTGGGCGCAGCGGTGTTCGTCGCCAGGTCGGACCCAGATGTTGAGGTTGATATTGCGGCCATCTGGGGTCCGATGCTGGCCACGATGCGCGACAAGCTTTCCTGCAACCAACGCAAATAGATATGACGGCTTTGGCCACGGGTCGCGCCACTCTGCCCAGCCGCTGCCTTCCGCGACATGGTTGCCGTTCGAGAGCAGAACGGGAAGGTCGCACTCAATGCGAACGTCGAAGGGTGCCATGACGTCGGGGCGATCCGGGTAGTAGGTGATCTTCCTGAATCCTTCCGCTTCGCATTGTGTGCAGAAGAGCCCGTCCGAGTGGTACAGGCCTTCAAGTTCGGTATTGGCACCCGGGTTAATCTCGACCTCGCATTCCCACGTGAAGGGTCGTTCCGGCACGGCCGCGGTCAGGCCACGTTCATCGAGGCGAGGTTGGACCGGCACGCCGTCGATCGCTGCGCGGACGAGATGCAGGCCCTCGCCATCGAGGCGAAAGTTCCGGTCGCTTGCCTCGGGGTTCGGTGCGAACGCGATGCGCGAAGTGACCCGGGTTGCTTCCGGATCAAGCAGGAATGTCAGATGAACGGAGTCCACCAGCCAGGATGGCGACCGATAATCGGCGAGGCGCACGGGCTGCGGGCTGTTGTCGTTCATTGACTGAATCCTTGCCATGTTGGGCGTGGGTTCATGTAGTGCGTGGCGGAGCGGCGATCAACGCCGGGCGGGTGCTTCCACGGCAATCGCGCTTGAAGGGACTTGCAATTGCTTCAGCCCGCTTTCGTGCCATCTTCGGCAGGAAACCCAGCAACCTCCGAGGTGCAGAAGACCCGTGCTCGGGTGGCGCGCGTTGAACGAAGGGATCGGCAAATTTGGTTGGCAGCGGGCACTCCACGGAGTTGCGGAAGTTCCCAGAACTTCCGCCCGGCCCATGCAATTTCCTTCATTGGCCCTGCCGGCGAAATCGTGCAGGTTCAGGTCATGCAACAACGTGTCAGGACAGGAGGAGGTCCAATGATGAACAAGCTGATTGGTCGAGTGAGCGTCGCCGCATTGACGGTTGCATTTGCAGGCGAGGCACTGGCCTTGGAATGGAATGTCTCGCTGTGGGGTGCGCGCCGCGCCTTCACGGAGCATGTCGAAAAGCTGGCTGAACTTGTCGCCGAAAAGACGGGTAGCGAGTTTACGCTGAACCTTTCTTATGGAGGGCTGTCGAAGAACCGCGAAAACCTTGACGGCATCTCGATCGGCGCGTTCGAGATGGCGCAGTTCTGTGCCGGGTACCATGCCGACAAGAATCCGACCATCACCGTGCTCGAACTGCCGTTTCTCGGCGTTTCCTCGCTGGAACAGGAGATTGAACTCTCGTTGGCCGTCTACCGGCACCCGGCAGCCGTCGCCGACCTGGGACGCTGGAACGCTACGCTGCTGATGCCTTCGCCGCTTCCGCAATACAACATAATCGGCACCGGCGAAGCTCCGGCCTCGCTTGCGGATTTCGAAGGTCTGGCAGTGCGCGCGACGGGCGGCATCGGCAAGGCGCTGGAGAAGATCGGCGCAGTGCCAACATCGATGTCGGCAACCGAAGTGCGCCAAGCCTTGGATTCCGGTGTCGTCAAGGCGGTCAGCTTCGCGCCCCACGCCCACATGTCGTTTGGCACGATCGAGAATGCCACATGGTGGACCACGAATCTCAACCCCGGTACAGTGAACTGCCCAGTTGTGGTCAATACCGACGCGCTCAACGCACTTTCGGAGGAGCAGCGCGAGGCGCTTCTCGGCTCGGTCGACGAAGCGCTCGATCACTACGTTGCCAACTACAACAACAACACAATGACTGCTTGGGGCCCCGCTCTGGATGAGCACGGCATCTCGCGGATCACCTTCTCTGACGAGGAGATTGCAGCATTCAGGGCTGCAGCCGCCGCGCCGGCCGCAGCCGATTGGATCGAGAGCAACGCGGCGCGAGGTCTTCCGGCACAGGAGCTGTACGACCTGGTCACGGGCATGATCGCTCAGTCGAACTGAGACCGTTGACCGTTAGAACCCCGCGCCAACGCGGCGCGGGGCGTTGTCCTCGGCGACAAAAGGTAAGGTCCATGGCAATCGGTTCGCAAGTCGCGTCCGACGACAGCATCCTCAGCCGGATTGACCGGCGGTTCCTGAAGCTGGAAATCGCGCTTTCGCTTGTCAGCGGTATCGCGGTTTTTGCCCTCATGCTGCTTGCCGTTGTTTCGGTCGGCGGGCGGAATGGCTTCAACCAGCCACTGCCGGGCTACGTCGACTGGATCGAGCAGGCGATGCCGCTCATAGCCTTTATGGGCATCTCCTATGTTCAGCGCGAGGGCGCCCATGTCCGGATGGATGTCCTAGTGGGAATGCTCCGCGGACGGGCGCTCTACGCCGTCGAGTTCGTGTTCGTCCTGGCGCTTCTTGCGTTCATGGTGCTCATGGTCTGGGGAAGCTGGGCACATTTTGCGCGAAGTTTCGACTTTGCCGCGCCGATGTGGAGCCGCGACAGCTCTATGGATGTCGGCCTGCCGATCTGGCCCGCCAAGCTGCTGGCTCCGATCGCGTTTGGCGTGCTGTGCGCGCGCCTGTGCCTGCAGCTTTGGGCCTACCTGCGTGCCGCCGTCACGGGTATTGCCATCGCAGTGCCTCTCATTCCTGACGCTGCACAGCAAGCGGCCATGGAGGCCGGCCAACTCGGGGAAGACCGCTGATGGAACCGATCGAGATCGGGATCTGGGTGACCGGCGGCATGCTGATTCTCGTGTTTCTGGGAATGCGCGTGGCGTTCGCCGCGGGGCTGGCGGGGTTGGTGGGGTTGATCTGGATTTTCTGGGCGAAGAAGGACTACGGGGCCGGTGACTTCGGCTGGGCCCTGACAGTCGCCGTGAAGACTGCGGGTCAGGTACCCCACTCGAAAGTGACCTCCCAGGCGCTGTCCCTGATCCCGACGTTCATTCTGATCGGCTACCTGGCCTACTACGCAGGCTTGACGCGCGCGTTGTTCGAGGCGGCCAAGCGCTGGGTTGCGTGGGTACCAGGAGGGCTGGCCGTCGCAACAATTTTCGCGACAGCAGGCTTCGCGGCGGTCTCGGGTGCCTCGGTTGCAACCGCTGCCGTCTTTGCCCGAATCGCGATTCCCGAGATGCTGAAGATCGGATACAAGAAGCAGTTCGCCGCAGGCGTGGTTGCTGCCGGCGGTACGCTGGCATCGCTGATCCCGCCCTCGGCCATCCTTGTGATCTATGCCATCATCGTGGAGCAGGACGTCGGCAGGCTTTTGCTCGCCGGATTCGTGCCCGGCGCCTTTTCCGCCCTGATCTACGGGGTGCTTATCGTCGGGATGGCGCTGGTGATCCCGAATTTCGGGCCGCGCGTCACTGGCTTCTCCTGGCGCGAGCGTCTCGTCTCCCTTCCGCCAGCCCTGCCAATCGTCTTTGTCGTCGTGACCATCATCTGCTTCGTCTACAATCCGTTTGGCGGGGATGCATGGGGTACGCCAACGGAAGGAGGGGCAATCGGTGCCTTTGTGGTGTTTCTCATGGCGGTCTACCGGGGCATGCGCTGGCCGGAATTCCGTGACGCCCTTCGGGAAACGGCGAAGCTTTCAGTGATGATTTTCACGATCATCTGGGGTGTGCTGATCTACGTGCGCTTTCTCGGCTTTGCCGACCTGCCAGGCGCGTTCTCGGATTGGATCACGTCGCTCACCTATTCGCCCTGGCTGATTCTCGTCTGCATCCTGCTGGCCTATGCCGTCCTGGGCATGTTCATGGATGCGATCGGCATGCTTTTGCTGACGCTGCCTGTGGTCTATCCCGCAGTAATGGCACTGAACGGCGGAGAAAGCGTTACTGCGGCCGAAAGCTCCTTCGGAATGTCGGGGCCGATGTGCGCGATCTGGTTCGGCATCCTGGTCGTGAAGATGGCGGAATTCTGCCTGATCACGCCTCCGATCGGCCTGAACTGCTTTGTCGTGGCAGGCGTCAGGGACGACCTCACGGTGCAGGACGTGTTCAGGGGCGTCATCCCCTTCTTCGCCACGGACGCCGTCACGATCGCGCTGCTTGTTGCATTTCCATGGATCGTCCTTTGGCTTCCAAGCCTCGCATAGGTCTTCCGTCTTTGATCTCGGTGCGGTCCCGTCTCGCCGGGAAGGATCTAGGCTGCTTTTCTGACCGGGGATCTTCAGTGCCGATTCGCATTGCAGGTCCAATGTCGCGGATTGCGCTTACTGCGCGCGTTCGTCTTTAGAAACAAGGGTTTCCCGAGTAGTCGCTGGCTCGCGGGCTGTCGTCTCCAGGCGATTGCATGCGTTTCCAAACGGGCGGTTGAATAAAACTTGTCAAATTGTAATCTCCGCGTTACAGGGAGTGGACGGGCCTGGAACTCAAGCGGCGGGGCAGGGCAGGGCAGGGCGCTCTTTATGATGCTCGAGGAAGGTCGAGTTTACCTGGCTTCCCGCTCGCTGCCGCCGGACGTGACCGGCGCAAAAGACGTAGAGTCGCGAGGAGAGACCACGATGGAAATCGAGGCAGACATGAAGCGGTGCAAGGCGTCAATGCTACAACTCAATCGACACGCAAGCCGTCAGGGACGCTTCCGCGTCCATCCCGAGGCTGGCGGTCGACCCTTGTCCAGTGCGGGAGTGGCGTGATGGCCAAGAAAGGCGCCCTGCATGGTTACGCTCGCGTCTCCACGGGCGAACAGACGCTGGAATCGCAGCTTCGCGCGCTCAGGGCGGCCGGCTGCGCGACGGTGGCCGAGGAAACCGCCTCGGGCGGCGACCCGGCCCGCCCGGTCCTGACCGCGCTTCTCGACCGCCTTGACGCGGGAGACACGCTTGTCGTTGTGCGTCTCGACCGTCTGGGCCGGTCCCTGCTGCATCTTCTCGAGACGATCAGCGGGCTCAATGAGCGCGGCGTGCACTTCCGTTCGCTGGGGGATCCGATCAACACTGGGTCGCCCCAGGGCCGCTTCACGTTGCAAATCCTGGGCGCGATGGCCGAGTTTGAGCGTGCATTGATCCGCGAGCGAACGATGGCCGGGCTGGCCGCCGCCCGTGCCGAAGGCCGCAGGGGCGGCAATCCGGGACTGGTGTCGGGCGACCGGTCAATGCTCCATCAGCTTCGCTTGGCGCGCCACGACGCATTCCTGGAGCGTCTCGCCCGCAGCGCCGGCGATTGGGCTCCGGATGTCCGCAGGCTGCGACCGGACATGCCCTGGCAGGACGTTCTGGCAGTGGTCAATTCGCGACTTCCGGAATCCCGGCGCTGGACGTTGCAGCGCCTGATGCGGGCCGCGAAGGCCTATGTCGCCGAGGGATTTCTGCCGGAAACCGTCCTGGAACGGGCGTCGGGACGACGGAAGGACGACCGCTTGCCGGTCTTGGTCGCCGCGATGCGGGCGGCGCGTCCGGGCGTCACCCTGCAGGAGATGTGCACCATGCTCGAGGAGATGCGCGAGCCGACGCCCCGTGGACGTGCGACGTGGTATCCGTCGTCTGTCAGGTCTCTCCTCGAACGGGCGGAGCGACTGGGGATTGCGCCTCAGGGTGAGTCGGCAGCCTCTCTCGGCAGCAGCGATCAAGTCGGCACGCGCAGCGTGGCAGGCAGTTGAGCGCAAGGGCAGGGGAATGGGCAGCCGAGCGGAAGCGTAGCAATCTTGTGGTTCGTTCAATTGGCGGGAAACCGCACGCCTTGGCAAAACTCCTCGACGGCGATGACAGTGTCGGCAGCCAGCATCTCGGAATCGAGGTCGGGATGGTTCTTATGCATCTGGGTGACGTATGCGCGGGATCCCTGGGCGTCCGCATCCTGGAAGTTGGCCCGAAAATCTTCGATGGCGGTTTGGAGTGCAGCGATCTCTCCGATGAAGCGCTTGCCTACCGGGCCTTGCAGGTGGGCAACGGCTTGCCGTCAGGCGCGAGATCATCCTAGAAAGTGGAAAGAGCCCCGCGCGTTGGGCGACGGGCTAAAGTATCATTGTAAGTGGATCTGACCACGACAGTTGGTTTCAAACTGACGACCAAGGGAGACGCAGATGACCACGAACAACGCGTTGCCATGCATTGAGTAGGCTGGCACTTACAAACGAAATTGGACCAGCTCGGTCAACGATTTCGCCCCGGAGAGAACTAGGCGCATATGAAACTCTCTTCCTGCAACCAGGCGCCACGTTCAAGACGCTGGCAGAGAAATTCGCTGCCGATGAAACTGCCCTGCCATCCGACTTTGTCTCCGTGCACGAAGCCGACGAAGCCGCTGCAGCCGTGATCAAGAAGCTGCATAGGCGTAGTGTATACCAGTTCGGCGTTCGCATAAACAAGGCTGGGGACTATCCAGCGAAACTGAGAGACGCCAGACATCCTGTTGAGCTACTCTACTATCAGGGTACGTGGGAATTGAGCGAAATGCGCGGGCTCGCGGTAGTTGGAAGCCGCAAGCCATCCGAGGAAGGTGCCAGACGGGCCGAACGGCTTGCCAAGGAGCTTGTAAAGCGGAAATTTGCTGTAGTGTCCGGTCTGGCTAACGGAATCGACAAGGCCGCCCATTGCGCCGCTTTGGATGCTGGAGGAACGACAATTGCCGTTATCGGCACACCTCTTGGAGAGAAGTACCCGAAGGAAAACGCCGAACTGCAAGATCACATCGCAGAGAAGCATCTTCTGATTTCACAAGTTCCAGTTCTGCGTTACGCAGAACATCCGTTCCAGTACAAGCGATACTATTTCCCACAGCGTAACGCTACAATGAGTGCCCTGACAGAAGGCACAATAATTGTCGAGGCCGGCGAGACATCTGGCACGCTGACACAGGCCCGAGCTGCGCTCTACCAAGGCAGGAAACTGTTCATTCTCGAAAGCTGTTTCCAGAACCCGGCTATCACTTGGCCTGCGCGATTCGAGAAGGAAGGCGCCATCCGAGTTCGAGAGCCGGACGACATTTGGAATGCTCTGGATACCAAATGAGTTTCACTGAGATTGACGAGTTGATCCGGGGCGATCACAGCGCGCTGAACGAGAGTGATACCTGTATTTTTCTTCGCGAATACAAGGCCAACGCGGGCTATCGGGGTGAAACGAACAGTCTTGTCTGGAACCTCAAGAAGAAGCCAAGCGAAAGCCACAAGCCGGGCTACCACTACAAGGCGCGATGCATTCAACAGGTTTCAACCGAGTTTGCACATCACCTGCGCTCTGAATGGCTGGACGTGGCGACGTTGATCCCTGTTCCCGGGTCAAAAGCTACTGACCACCCTGACTATGATGATCGCATGGTTCAAATATGCAATGGGATCCGTCCCGACCTGGATGTACGCAGCATCGTTACACAAACCACTTCGACCAACGCGTCACACGAGGCAGGCGAAGGCCAGCGGCCATCAGTGGACGAGCTGCTGGCGGTCTATCAGATCAACGAGGCATTGGCAGAGCCGCCCCCGACGAACATTGGGATAATTGATGACATTCTAACTGTGGGCCGACACTATCGCGCGATGCATACTATTTTGTCGCAACGGTATCCCGACGTTCCAATCACCGGAATTTTCATCGCACGGACAATTCATCCAAACCCTTACGAGAACATTGGTATTTTAGATTCCTAGCGTTCGAGTCTTGCTAGTCTCCTGACAATCGACCGCGTTCACGTCTCGTGAATCTCGACCGCCTGCCACTTCCAGAAATCGTCCGTCCGGGAGAGCACCCGAGATGGGAGCCGGATGGACTACCGCCCAAATCCGGATCTGTGCTTGGGTGCGCAGCAATGTGCATTCCTATCGCGACTAGTTTGCCCACCACAGCCGACAGACCGACCATCGACCCGCCAAACACAAGGTCCTCTACAGCACCATCGCCTACGTGCCACCAACTTCATAGATAAGGGAGACGCTCAGTTTCGCCCCTCAAATCACAGCAGAGAAGGGGCTAGCAGCGGTCACAACCGGCAACGCCGCGCGTCCAGCGAAGGCGGACAAGTGGAAAACAGAGAGCATAGGGACTGTGCTGGACGGCGCGGAGAAATTGTGCCCTTTAGTGACATCAGGTCTCGAAACGCAGCGGCAGGTGTCAAACGAATGGTCGAATCTCCCGGCAAAGCCCCTGCAACACCAAATTACGGAAAACCTCTCGTCGTAGACGAACGAGCTGCGTTCTTCGGCAAGCAAAAAAATTTGGACGCAGTGGTATTCGTCCACGGGCTCGATGGACACTATATTGAGACATGGAAAAAATTTCCGGAGTTGCTCGCCTCTGACCCAGACCTGCCAAAACTGGATATCTTCCTTTGGGGCTATGATTCGGGGGTGTTCAAATCAAGCATCGACGGCATCGATACGGTTGGCGGCCAGTTGATGTCCGAACTTCACGTGCGATTTCAAAAGGAAAACGCCTTGCACCTAGTGGGGCACAGCCTAGGAGGCCTAGTCATCCTGCACGGTGTTGTCTCGGAAATGATTGCCCTGAGGGCGCAGGGTCATCCGACATCATGCGTCTCTTTCGTATCTTTGTTTGCCGCACCTGTCAGTGGAAGCAGCGTAGCCTTTATCATGAGCCAAACTCTCGGCCGACTTCCTGCCATTGGGCGCGGCATTAGCCAACAGATTCGCCAGGTGGCAAGAGGATCAGAGGTGGACCAGCTGCTTAATGAGGTGATCAACCGGATATATGCTCCTGCGAAACCAGACGACTCCCGCCGGGCGATCCCAATCCGGATGGTAATGGCGAACCGTGATGGAGTCGTGGACGAGACAGATCGCCAACGTGTCGCCG
This sequence comes from Silicimonas sp., assembly GCA_022820365.1. GTDB lineage: Bacteria > Pseudomonadota > Alphaproteobacteria > Rhodobacterales > Rhodobacteraceae > JAJEFO01. Next base: position 18,331 of record JAJEFO010000069.1, on the reverse strand, counting down.
CCCGATTTCAAAAGAAGATGCCACTCGCCTTCGACTGCGACCATTGGACGATCAAAGAGCCGACCGATCACAACGACAAAAGATACAAGTCACTCGCGGAGGACGTTCAGGACGGTTTACGAGAACGCTTCTATAAGATCTGCGTGGCACTCGAAAGCGCCTCGGAGGACGAGAAAGAGGCCGCCTTGAAGGAGTTCGAGCGGCGCTACGAGCATCTCTTTCTTAGGCGGCTGGAGAACGCAGGCGTGAACGTCGAATCAGAGCCTGGGTTCTACCGAAGTTACCTCAATGTCATTATCCGCGATTGCAGAAGGAACCGCCGTCCGCCATACTTCGCGGCCAACCTTGCACTCGAGCATGTGATCCGCAAGCGGTTGATGCCTCGTGGTCGCTGACCTCACAGCTGCGATTCATCAATCGCCGGACGATATGGCTGTTTGGGACGCCTGGTTCCGGGAGATCTATCCGCAGGTTCTTTACAGGGTTGCACGGTCGGCTTCTGGTGACATTGAACTGGCGCAAGAGGCTACGCAGGGTGCGTTCGAAAGGTTCTTGCGCTACCGCGCATACGAGCGAGTGAACACAGATAGATCGGCAATCGCCTATCTCGCCCGAACCGCAGCTAGGTTGATGATGGACGAACGAAGGCGCGCTGGTCGGGAGTCGCCAGTTTCCAGTGAGGTTCTGGTGGACCGAGGCCCGTATGTGACCACGGATGAAAATGCGCACGATCTCAGGTCGTTACTCAGTTACGTCTCGGAAGATGAACGGAAGGTGCTGGAACTGTTGCTGCGGGGCCATTCGGTGCGGGAAATCTCCGAAGCGCTGAAAATCGGATATTCGGCCGTAGGAATGCGCATTCATCGTGCCAAGGCTCGATTGAAGGAAAGGGTGGGAGAGATGTGAAGGAATCCGGGTTCAATTGGTTTAGTATATAGACATAAAGATATCGGATTGACCGGCCTTGCCCGAGCAAACCAAGCATGTGCTTTTGCGGGAAGACTTGGAACCCGCATTCGACGAAGTTGCGGCACTCGCGGCTATGGAAACCATCGCCGAGGAGGCCGGAGATTGGCGGGGGCACATCCCGTATGCTGCGGCACGGATCTATCGCGACGATCCCGACACATGTGCTCTGTACGAATCGCACGTGGACGAGTGTACCTACTGCCGGCGGCTAATCGACGCATTGAATCCGGCGGAGAAGGTGCTCGACAGCTTTCACGAATTGCTGCAGCACCTTAGAGGTAACGGCGATCAGTCATTGCCCGAAGGCATGGCGACGTCGCTGGCGAACTATGCGTCCGAAGTATCGGCACCCGGTACGTTGTACGATGAGTTCTTGATCGACCCCGAGTTCCTGCAGGCGCTGGAAGTCAAAGAGGACGTGACGGCCAAGTTTCAGGCGGCACGCATCTACTTCGACGCATCGCAGCAAACACTGGCGTACAAACGGATCGCCGAAGGGTGTGCGCTAGCCAACGTTGACCGTCAAGTAATTGATTGCTTGTATTCCGTCACGCATTCATTGGATGATCCGACCAAGTCGCTGACCGACAACGCGCACAAGTGGCGACAATTGGTCGCGCGGCGACAGTCGGAAGACGAAAGCCGGAAGCTGCAAGTATTCCAGGTGTTGGTGCGACTAGGTCGACATCACGTGGCATTGGTGCTTTTGCACGACGTGCTGATGCGACTTGGCGGTGCAGACGAAGCCGTGGAAGCGTTAGAGGCCGCTGACCTCGGCGCGCAGGGCAACGGCGAACAGTCGAAGTGGTGGTTCACGAAGGACGCGACGACGGGCAAGAAGTTGGTCGCGAACGGATAGCGGTCGGTAGCACCCCTATTGGCCCCATCGGAAGGTTTCTTCGTAAAACCACGCTAAGGGAGAACGAATAGGGGCAGCGGGTTAGTGCGTCGCGTTCCTGATCGCCTTGTAAGCTGTTGATCTGCCTATGCCGAGATGCTTGGCGGCTTGTGAGACGGATTTTCCAGCACCGACGAGGTCTTGGAGAGCTGAGACTGTCTCGGGCGGCAATGGCGGTCGCCCAGGGGCGCGACCATGCCTTCGTGCGTTGATCAGTCCGTCTTTTGTGCGCTCGGAGATCAGGCGACGCTCGAAATGCGCAATGGCGCCGAAGACATGGAACACCAGCTCACCTGCGGCGGACGTCGTGTCGATCCGCTCCTCCAGGCTGATCAGGTTGATCTTTCTCGCGTTGAGGTCATCGACCGTTTCCAGCAATTCTCTGAGCGACCGGCCCAGGCGATCGAGCCGGATGACGGCGAGCGAATCGTTGGGGCGGGCCTGTTCGAGCAGGGCAGCCAGGCCGGGTCGGTTGAACGTCTTGCCTGAGATGACGTCCTCGAACACGCGTACCGCGCCGTGCTGCAGCAATCGGTCCTTCTGGCCGGACAGATCCTGATCGACGGTTGAGACCCTTGCGTATCCGAGAATGTCTCCCGTTCGGGTCATGGCGTCTCCAAAACGACCGTTTTATGGCCTGATTGCCTGTCGCCTCTCTAAGCTTGGATTAGAGCGGCAAATCTGTCTTTTTATTGGTCTCTATAATATTGGGCGTCTTCAAACTTGCAACAACGTTTTGAGGACACCTTATGGCTCGCAGACTTCTTTCCTCCCGCGCGCATGCGGAACTGTTCGGGGTGCCGACGGATTCTGAAGCCTTGATCCGTCACTATCTGCTGAGCGGAGATGACATTGACTTGATCCGCACCCGGCGTCGCGCCGAAAACCACATTGGGCTTGCGGTGCATATTGCCCTGCTGCGCCACCCTGGCCTGGGGTGGAGCGAAGACCTCATGCCGCCCGCTGAATTGATCACCTGGCTTGCAGGGCAACTTCAGGTCGATGCGTGTTCTCTCGACGACTATGCCGCCAGGCGAAACACCCGGCACGAACACCATGCCCTCGCGATGCATCATTTGGGGCTGTCTTCCTTCGGGCCGGAGCATGTGCAGCAGGCAGAAGACACTGCCACGAGGGCTGCATTCGCGACGGATCACGGCGTCAGGATTGTCGAGATGCTCATTGCGGAACTGCGAAGGCACCGTCTGGTGTTGCCGAGCGCCAACACAATCGAGCGCCTCGCCTTGAAGGGCCGCGCACGCGCGCGGCGGGAGGCCGCCGCCGCGCTGTTCGACGCCCTGTCACCGGAACGGCGCGGCAGGCTGCAGAGGCTTCTGGTGAACGACCCATCCGTTGGGCAAACGCGGCTCACCTGGTTGCGCGGCTTTCCGCATTCGACGAGCCCCACCAGCATGACCGCGCTTCTGGACCGTCTGAAGTATCTGCGATCATTAGACTTGCCGCCAGACCTTGGGCAGGGCCTTCACCCGGACCGGCTGCTCAAGTTCGCGCGCGAAGGCGCCGTGGCACCCGTGAGTTTGCTGAACGACTTTGGTGAGCGGCGGCGGATAGCAACGCTGGCAGCACAGATGACGGGTTTGTCCATCACGATCACCGACGCGGCCATCGCCATGTTCGAGCGGCTGACCGGCCAGCTGTACTCAAGATCCCGCAACCGCCAGGAGGAGGTTTGGCGTATGGGCAAGGCACGGGTCGGCAAGCTGATGCAGCTCTTCGGCTCCACCATTGATGCCATGGCCCGTGCCCAGGAATTGGGGCAGGATCCCTTTGCTGCGCTTGATGCGGAAATCGGTTGGGACAAGCTCTTGGGCACCCGAGATGAAATCGCCGGCTTCGGGGAACTGGCCACCAGTGACCCGCTTTCCCTGGCAGCTGAGCGCTATGCCTACATGCGCAAGTTCGCTCCTGCCTTTCTTGAAGCCTTCCAGTTCAATGCCACCGATGCGGGGGATGAGCTCAAGGACGCGATTGCCTTGTTGCGCGACCAGAACCAGACCGGCAAGCGCAAGTTGCCGGATGATCCGCCCATGCCGTTCGCCGCCAGGCACTGGCGGTCGCTGATCGTTCAGGACGGTCAGCCGAAGCGGCGCGTTTACGAAACCGCCGTTGTCTCCACCTTGCGAGACCGTTTGCGCGCCGGGGATGTCTGGGTCGATGGCAGCCGTGAGTATCGCCGTTTCGACAGCTATCTCATGCCCCGAGGCAATGCCGAAGCCGTCATGCGGGACGCTGGCTTCGAGACCAGTCCGGAGTTCTGGCTGGCTGATCGCCGGGCCACGCTGGCGAAACGCCTTGACCAAGTGGACCACGCCTTGAAACGCAACGCCCTCGCCGGTGTCCGGATTGAGCGCGGGCGACTGAAGATCACGCCACATGACGCGGTGACGCCCCCCGCCGCGGTGCGCCTGGAGCGGGCGATTGACGCCGTGATGCCACGTATCCGCATCACGGAGTTGCTTTGGGAGGTGAATGCGCAGACGGGGTTCCTCGACGCCTTCACCGACCTGCGGTCTGGCAAGCATCACGATGAGCCTGCTGCCGTCTTGGCCACGATCCTGGCCGGGGCGACCAATCTCGGGCTTGAGCGGATGGCCTATGCCTCATCGCGTGTCAGTCATGCGCAACTGACCTGGGCGCAGATATGGTACCTGCGGCCAGAGACGTTCGCCGATGCGTTGGGCCGCATTGTAGACGCTCATCATGGCCTTTCCTTTGCGCAGCACTGGGGCGTGGCCGAACACAGCTCGTCGGACGGCCAGTTCTTCTCCGCCAACCGGGGCAGCGGGGACATCAACGCCAAATACGGGCCAGACCCCGGGCTGAAGATCTACTCCTTCCTGTCCGGCCAATACGGATCGTTCCATTCCAGTGTGATCGGAGCGACGGCAGGCGAGGCACCCTTTGTGCTCGATGGTCTCCTGGGAAATCCAGCCAGCTTTGACCCCCTCGTCCATTACACAGATACCGGCGGCGTGTCGGACCACGTCTTTGCCCTGTTCCACCTGTTGGGGATGAGCTTCGCGCCGCGATTGCGCGACTTCCCCGATCGGCGATTGACCTGCTTCGGAACCGCGAAGACGTGGGCGACTTTGTCGCCCATAATCGGCAAGCCGATCAACGAAGAGGTGATCCGGCAGCATTGGGGCGACATCATGCGGCTCGCGGCCAGCATTCGGGACAAGTCCCTGAAACCGTCCGAAATCCTGCGCAAGCTTGGGGCGTACCGGCAACAGAACCGGCTGTATCTTGCCCTCGGTGAAATCGGCCGGATCGAACGCACGCTCTTCATGCTCGACTGGATCGAGAACGCCGATCTGCGCATGGAATGCCACGCAGGTCTCAACAAGGGCGAAGCGCGCCACTCACTGGCCAGGGCCGTATTTGCACACTCACAAGGGCGCATCCACGATCGCTCCGACGCGGGCCAACAGAAACGCGCCATGGCGCTCAACCTCGTCATCGCCGCCATCACGTTCTGGAACACGATCTACATGGACAAAGCGGCCAGCCATCTCGCCCGGACCAGTCCGCTGCACGACCAGGCTCTCCTGCCGCACACATCGCCGCTCGGATGGGAGCACATCATCCTGTCCGGCGACTTCGACTGGCATTCCGGGGCCGCAGAGCGCAAAATTGCACGGCCATTGCACATCAGGTCCACCAGAGATGGGAGTGCGCAGTATAGTTCGCCAATTGTTCTCCCTTAGCGTGGTTCTACGAAGAAACCTTCCGATGGGGCCTATTGGTGCAGATCAATATTCAGCACTGTGGACGTGCGGTGTTCGTACAGAGAAACGGTCCTCAGGTGAAGTCCAGACAAGTCAACCTCGCAGCCTCATCTGAATTGGGGTCGATTCCGGTAGCATCATGGCCATTACGACGATGTGACTTACCAGCGACTGTGCGCATCTGATGACAGGAACATGTCGGCGGTTTCAGGAAAGACGAGAGTCATGACTTCCCGGTTCTCGTGATCGGACCGGGAAACCACTGAGTGCGCATAGACGTTGTATCTTTTAGCTTTGTAGTGGCCAAAGAAGGCACTTGCAGGGTGCAGATGCGGTCGCTTCGCTTCATTCTTCTTGCCGAACAACAGCTCCATGACACCGTTGTCAGGGTCATGGCCTCTCTTGGGCATCCAATTGTCCGGCCAGGACGACGAGCCGCGGAACCATTTCCGCCCATGCGGGCCAAAACAGATCAACATGACCTCCATCTGGCTTAGATCGGCAAAGCGAAGCGCGGTGGCTTTGCGGCTGACATCGAAGGCAGCAGCCAACTCGTCGATTGCCGCGAAGGACGGCTTTCGGAATGCCTTTAGCCGAGGAACGAACATGAAGCGCGGCAAAATCAACTCAGCAGCGTAGCGGTCTGCTTCCCGTTCCTTGGCTTTCGCTTTCCCATTGACTGAGCCGATGTCTTGTTTTGCGCAAGCTAATATCTGGTTCCGGTGCTTCTCCCAGTGCCCGATCTCGTGCGCGAGCGAGAACCGGGCGCGCCTTACCCCAAAGCGGTCATCGACTGTGATGATCGCTTTGTTCTGGACACCAGTGATCTTCGCCTCGCAACTCTCGAGACGCCGGAATCGCACCTTCGCCCCCATCGTCCACGCGATGGTGTCGAGGTCGATTTGCCCCGGTTCTGTGATGCCGTATCGAAGAAGGTGTTGTTCCGCGAGGGATAGCGCTTTCATGGATCGCCGCCTCCGGGCAGCTCGACGCCGAGCTCGCGAAAATCGCCTAGAAGGTCGAGTACTTCCTGGTCAGACATTGGGACAGAACATGCGTTGCGAGCCGCCTGCGTTAGGTTCGGTTGTTGCCGCGCAATCCGTGCGACATGAGCACGTGCTTCCTCTGCACTCACATACCGGCCGCGAGACGTCGAGCGGCGATCCGCTACCATTTCTTCTCGCGCGAGGGCGAAGGCTTTTCGTCCGGCTTTCAATTCAGCGCTGTCAAGAAGACTGTCGAATGCACGTCCCGCATCTTCAGCAGTAATTCCATCCTCATCGAGTTCGGCGAGGATGTCCTCGTCGGTCTTGGCGCGGATTGCATCGACGACGTTATCCGCTAAATCGAACAGTTCTTCGTGTTTGGATCTGGTCGTCATGATAGGCTCCGTTCTTTCTTGAAACGATTCATCATCCTGGCGATCCGTCGATGAATCGTCGCTAGCTCCATTTTTGTCACGCCAGCGAAGTCACACAGGTCTTGACCGCGCAGGCCGTCAAACCCACCGAGCAACACGAGGTGGGTTTTTTCGCAACCCTTGCATTGCTCCTCGAGGAAGGCGTGAAAGGCAGCCTCATGCTCCGCATGCAAAATGCTCTCTTCCGGCGTCCGGGATGCCTCGTCAGCGGTGATCGCAGCGAGAAGGGAGTAGTTCGCGTGTAGGACTTCCGCGGCTTCGGCCTCTTTCCGTCGCTTGCGCCATTCCACCCGGTTACTGGCGAGTGACCGCATAACGCCGGCAAGGAAAGTGATCAAATTGAGATCCTTTGGGCACCTTCGTCGTTCGTGAGGATTCTCTTCAAGCGACTTCATCATTGCTTCCTGAAGCAAATCCTCAGGTTCAAGATCTCTGGCGACGGCCGCATAGGTTCGCGCGATCTTCAACAAGCGGTGCTTGTCGATGTCGCTCAACGCGCCAAGCTCGTCACGGAGTCCTGCCGTCTCCTTGCTGTCAACAGGCTCAATCACGCCCAATGCACAGCCCTCCTTGTTAGTGGGACTTTCCATAAGGCGCTTGCGAGGCGCCAATTCGGACACGTCGAAAAAATATTTTCTCCGCGTCGGAATCGAAGACGAAAAAGAGCCTTTTGTGGCGTGAGCGGAAATCGCCACGACATCTGAAAAGGATACACCAATGACTGACGGCAACACATACATCGACCTCGAGCAGTGCGCTCTTGAAGGCGGACATCAGCCTTCCGCAACGCGCTTCCGCGTCCGTATTGACGATGAGCGCTACCGCATCGACGATCCCAAGCCAACCGGGCGGCAACTTATCGCGCTGACCGACCAAAAGCCGGTTGATGCCTATCTGATCTTCCTCGTTCTCCGCGGCGGAGGGTTTGAGGAAATTCGTCTCGATGAAATTGTCGATCTTACGCGACCTGGTGCGGAGCGGTTTCTGACCTTTGAAAGTTCTGCATCCTATCGTTTCGAGATTGATGGTCAGCGGATCGAATGGGGGGCCAAACTGATCACAGGATTGAAGCTCAAGCAGATCGCAGGCGTGGACCCCGCAACCTATGCGCTCTGGCGCGAAGTACGCGGGGGCGATGACCTGCCCGTGTCCAACGATCAATTGATCGATCTCAGCGAGGAAGGCCTCGAGCGCTTCTTTACCGTGATCGAGCAGACCACGGCCGGAGATGTTATCAGCGGCGGGGCATTGCCCCGTCGCGACCAGCATTACCTCAAGTCGGGAACCGTCGAGTTTCTCGAGGTCCGCGATGGGGACCAGGTGGGACTTGTTCTCAAAGACTTCGCGCTGCCCGATGGAGGCTTTGACACCGAGGCGACTGACATACTGATCCTGATGCCAGCCGGATATCCTGACGCCCCTCCCGACATGTTTTACTGCCACCCTTGGCTTCGTTTGAAGTCCAGCGGCGCCTTACCGAAATGCGCGGATGTCCCCCAGAACTTCTCCAATCTCACGTGGCAGCGCTGGTCTCGCCACAACACGCAATGGCGTCCGGGCAAAGACGGCATCTGGACAATGATCAAGCGTGTCGAACGTGCCTTACAGGAGGTGGTGTAATGGATTACGACATAATCATTCCCCATCGCCTTTTGGACGCAGTGACCGGCGCGGCCTTCGATCGTGAGAACGAGGCAGGTGCCTGGGCATTGTTCAGTACCGCCTCCATCAAGCGTGATCCGGTCACCAGCAGGGCGCGACGGCGTTTCATATTAGTAGAGATCGTGCCATTTGGCGCGCGAGACATCGTCTCTTCATCGCCGAAACATCTGACCGTGAAGACTGCGTCTTTCATTTCGATTTTGAAGCGTTCGGGAGACAGCGATCTGATGCCAGGCTTCCTTCACGGTCACCCCAGCGGATACGCGGCGTTTTCTACGCGCGACGACGAGAACGAGAGTGCTCTTTCCCTGGCAGCAAAAAACCGAAATGGGGTGGAAGGGGAATTTGTGAGTTTACTTGCGCTGCCCGGCGAACAGCTCATGGCCAGAGTCTGGAATGAAGCGAACACCGTGCATCCAGCTCCGGTCACGATCACCGGTCCTTTGCTGCGACTGATGGGCAGACCGAGAGATCGCAAAAAAACAGGTCACGACCTTGACCGCCAAACACGGGTTTTCGGCGAGGAATTCAATGAAGCTCTTAGTGGTCTGCGCGTGCTCATTGTCGGAGCAGGCGGTACCGGGTCTCCTTTGGCCATCATGCTCGCCAGAGCCGGTTTGCGGCAGCCACTCATCATTGACCCCGACGTCGTCGAAGAAACGAACCTTCATCGTTTGCATGGCTCCATCGCAGGTGACATCGGATGTCCGAAGGCTGATGTGCTTGCCAATCATATCAATTCGTTGGGCCTAGGCACGGATGTCATTGGCATTCAGGGCAACATTCTTGATCCTGCCCATCGCGATCTGATGAGCTCAGTCGATCTAATATTCTGCTGTACAGATGATCACGCCGGGAGGCTCTTGCTGAACCGGTTTGCCTATTTCTATGAGATCCCAGTTATCGATATCGGTTTGGCAATCGAAAAGAGCGACACCCGCATCAGAGATATGACCGGTCGGGTGAGCCTTCTATACCCAGGTGCGGCGTGCCTTCTGTGCCGAAATATCGTGGATCCTGTTCGCGCGCGAGAAGAGGACCTCTCGCAACGAGACCCGGAGGCCTACGCCAAGCAACAAGAGGAAGGCTACATCGTCGGTGGCGGCGATCCCGAACCAGCCTTCATCTCCATGACGACGTCGGTGGCAACAATGGCTATCGAAGAGATGATCCAAATGCTGGTTGAATTTCGACACCAGGACCGTCCGTTGACCCAGCGACTACGTCGTTTTCAAGTCCCTGAAGATCGGCGCACTGGTGCGAGAATTGATCCCGAGTGCCCAATCTGCGGCGAATTCAACAGTTGGGGTGCCGGCGACGTCACGCCCTTCCTGGACAGGGTGAGCTAACGTGATCCGGACACTTCTTCTAAGCGGCCTCGTTGCGTTGGGGCTCGTCAAAGTGCCCACCCTGCGGTTGCGGCATGTCGATGTCCAGCCCTATCTTGAAGAGATCACTCCCGGTGATATCTTCATCGTCGGTCCCCAACGGGACCCGAAATGGGCGGTATTGGCATGTCCCGGGACATGCGATCACATCATGCGGCTTCCATTGTCAACAAACCGACGGCCGAGGTGGCATGTCATTCAGGATTGGCTCGGTCGCCCTACGGTGTCGCCATCAATTCATCAGCGCAACGCTTGCAAGGCTCACTATTGGGTAAAGAGAGGGCAGGTCACCTGGTGTCGGGACAGCGGTTGTGGGCGCTCTGCGGAAGCAGATGACCGATCTAGCCCGAGCTGTTGATCACCGGACACCCGCACCCGCAAACGCTCCCTTACTTTGGCGTGAACGTCGAATTCCGCGTCGCTTTCGAACTCCAGCGTTACGGCGTTGGCGAAGCGTTGTCTTCATCGAGGCGCAGGCTGGCCCCCAAGCCGTCCCGGCACTGGCCCCGGATTGGCAGCGCTTTCTCATCACTGTAGCTCGGCGCAGTTGGCCATTTTGGGCAAGGTGCCGAGACCAATACGCACAGCCTTAACGATGTTCTTGTCGAGCAGAGCGCCTTTCATGTTCAGGCACCATCCTTCGTCCTCGATCAAATCACTAATGAGATTTTGGTCGTGCGGAACGGCTATCGGTCTGGGGCGGCCCTTTTTTGTCATTGACCCTCTTAGCGACATAGTAGCCTGTAGCCGCGCCTCCGAGTGCGACTACCGCTAGACCACCGGTAAGGACCATTGTTCCTGCTATCATCCCTCCGCCTACGAGGCCGCCGATTCCGGCGAGTCCTGAAGTAACTACCGCTGCGCCTGCCGTTCCGGGGGCCGCAGCAGCAGCAATGACGGTCGGCGTTGCTACCACACCAGCCACTCCAGTGGCTGCGCCGCCGCCTGCGCTGCAAAGCGATTCACTGACACATTTTTTGTTTTTGTGGTTCGCCATTGTTTCAATTGTAGCCAATAGAAAAATTCTCAACTTTGGAGGATTACGTAGGATAATGCCGAAGCGTCTGGGCGCGGACACGGTGTGTCGGGGATCAGTCGGGAATCAGATGGAATTTTCCGACACCGTTTCATCGGCCATGATGCCGTGAATTTCCACTATGTCGTCGTCAAAGCTGTATACAGCGACTATGCCAGGCAAGCTGGCCCATTGCGAGAATTGGCGACAAATGCGGAACTTGCCACGAGCGACGCCTTGGCTCCCCGGATCATTGGAGAGTAGCCACTCCAATGCCCAATACACTTCGTCAAATCTGGGAAACCGTTGCTCGCAAGCCTCTAGAGCTTCTTCTGCACTAGGTGCCAACCTCACTGTTCGCATTGCTGATAATCCTGTCTGCCCACCCTGATACTTCTTCCGTTATCCTTCCGCTGACGCTGACCAGCGTTGCAAACAGGGGTATTTCATCACCTACCTTGACTGCCCGCCAGACCAAATCGTGTGTTTCTTCACTGATTGCGCTGGCACTGTGTCCCAACATCGCGGCCAACACGTTGTCTGTTAGAAGTTTCTCATCATCGGCCAACGCACTTTCGTCGGTGCTAACAAGAGATACATACTTGGTCGTGTCAAACTCGAACTCGGGCTGTTGGATTTTGATCCGGCCTTCCTTTTCTAGTTGCCGCAGCGCGTTCAAGATTTTTTTTGGCACAGGACCGTGCTGACGCTTGATGTAGACATCATCGCCCGTGATGGACGACCCGGAACGCTGATAGGACAGCACGTCAACAAACCACAAAGTCTTGTTGAGTCGAATAGATCCAAGCTGCGTCGGGTCTGGGCACTTCTCGATTATGTAGTGCACCAAATCCTTGAATTTCTTAGATGGCATGCTGCTCACTTTGTCTCCCGATTCGACCGTATGGTCATAATTTCTTGGTGGTCAAGAAAAAAAGCGGTAACGGAATTGTGCAATTAGGGGCTGATTCTTTTGGCACTCTCTGGAATTTTGATCGCAAATCAGGAGGAAGACATGAGCCACAAGGCACCCAGAAACTCCGACCGCGAAAGCACCAGCATAGTCGAGCTGTGCCGCATGTCCATGGACGACGCCACGTCCGAAGCATGGTTCGTGGAGCGGAGCTAGAAGGACAGGATTGCATGTCCGCACTGTGGATCGCTCAACGTGCAGAATCGCGGCCGCGAGAAGGAATGTGCTAAGAGGTTCAGCGCGAAGACAGGAACTGTCTTGGAAGGTTCCAAGCTGGGCTTTCATGTATGGACGATGGCGATCTACCTCCTGTCGACCAGCCTGAAGTCGGTATCGAGCATGAGGCTTCACCGCGCCCTGAACATCAACCAGCGGTCGGCTTTGTTCATCGCCCATCGGCTGCCGGTCGCGCTGGCCCGGTCGAGGAGACGGCCACATGTTTGCCCGGAACGAACTCATGCCACCGCGACCCCGGCCCACCGTTGTCCGCGCGACCGACCCGTTCCCCCAACTCCGTGCATCCGCGCGGTCATACTTTCTCCATAGACATCGACGTCGCGAACAGCCCGCCGCAGCCTCGTTCATGCGGTACTCTCGTCGGTTGGGAACACATCCTCCTCACATGCGAATACAGGTGGCCAGAGTGCTGAACCCAAACGCTTGGAGGTTGCAGTAGGAATGCGCTTTGCTGTGCACCCCTCGCACAGATCCGTTATTCTGGATTCTGGATTATTTCGCAAACCGGTCCTCGAGCGTGCGCCGACAGTGCTTTCCTCGTGGTGTTTCCGGAATAATCACAGGCTGTTCAGGAACTCGATGAGCGTGTCTTCGGGCTGGTACCGCTGGAACGGCGTTTCCATCGGAGTGGTCTTGGCCATTGCCTGCTCCTTGAGCCTTAGATCGGCATGCAGGTAAACGTAAGTTGTCGTGACGGACTCATGCCCGAGCCACAAGGCAATCGTTGCCTGGTCGACCCCGCTGTGCAGCAACGTCATGGCACAAGTGTGGCGAAGCGAATGTGGGGTCACCCGCTTTTTTTGGAGCGAGAGACATTTCATTCGCGCGACGGCCAGGTTCTTTGCCAGAAGGTAGTTGAGGCTGTCATGAGACAGTGGCCTCGACCTCTGGTTCACGAAGACGGGTCCGTCCGACCTGTCGCGTCGCTCTTCGAGCCACATGCGCAACGCGGCCATGGAATCCCGTCGCAAGGGGACAACGCGATCCTTGCGGCCTTTGCCATGGCACCGGAGATGGGCTCCGGCATCGGTGTGAACGTTTTCGCACGACAGAGTGATCAGTTCCGAGGCCCGCAATCCTGTTTGCACGGCGACGAGCAAAAGCGTGTGGTCACGTCGCCCGACCCAAGTGCTCCGATCAGGGGCTTGCAGCAATGCCTTGGCTTCATCGTTGTCGAGATAGTCAACCGGCTGCCGTACGGTGCGCTTGCATGGCATGGCGAGGATCTGTTGGGCGCGCGCTGCGTGGCGTGGCTCGTGCAACGCAACGAACCGGGAAAGCGACCGGATTGCGGCCAGACGCGCGTTGCGGGTACGAGCCCCATTCCCGCGCTGGCTTTCGAGATGTTCGAGAAACGCCGCGAGGAAGTCCGTGTCGAAGTCGTCGAAGCGGAGGTCCTGCGGAGGTTTGCCGAGCACGTCATGGGCGTATCTGACCAGGAGTCGGAAGGTGTCGCGGTAGCTTGCCACGGTATGCGAGCTGGCGTCACGCTGCATGAGGTGCTGGGCAAAGAACATGCTGAGAAGCCGGGGAAGATCTGCTGTCCCGTTCATGACGTCTCTCCCGCCGCCACCCGATCGACGTGCCGGGCCGCCGCTGTCATGAGCTCGGGAACCGCGGTCAGGTACTATGGAGTGCTGCTGATGCTGACATGCCCAAGCCAGGTCGAGAGGCAGGGAAGTCGTTGCGTGACGTCATGGCCTTCACGATACCACCGCATCAGAGCCCTGACGGCGAATGTGTGTCGCAGATCATGGAGACGGGGGCCGCGGACCGCACCGGGTTCGCGCAGTCCGGTGACACGGCACAGCTTCGCGAACGTCTCCCTCAAGGTATAGGCGCTTACGCGTTTGCCCTGCTCGCTCAGGAAGAAGGCGTCGGACCGTGGCTGCGGCCAAAGCCCGTCGCGACGTGCGGCATAATCTTCAAGTGCCTGGCAGGTCGTGTCATGGCAGGGGACAAGGCGCGATTTGCCGAATTTGCCGTTGCGAACCGTGATGAGACGTCGCCCGACATCGTCACGATCGAGACCGACAGCCTCGCCGCTGCGCATGCCGGTCACCGATATCAGGGCCACGATCGTTGCATACGTCAGGGGCCTTAGCTGTCCGGACAGGCCACGGGCCGCATCGACAAGTCCGACGATGTCTCCGTCACTGTATATGTGGGGACTGCGTCGGCTGCTGCCGTAGGGCAGGAGACCCTCTGGCGGAACTTGGTGAACGGGATCTATGGCGTGAGCGTAACGGGCAAAGTGCCGAACTTCCGCAAGGCGACGGGCTCGGTATGGAGGTCGAGATTCCTGCGGCATTGCGGCCCATTCAAGGGCCTGCCTGGCAGTGATGTGGCGTGTCCCGCGTTGCGCGAGAAAGCTGACGAACTGACGAAGGAGACGTTCGCTCTCCACCAGCTTGGCTCCCATCATGCGGCGCATTGTGAGGTAGTCGTCGAGCAGTGCCGGAAGGGTCTTCATGACGCACCTCCCGGCCACGCCGGAGCCAAGCTGCGCAAGGCTTCGACATCAACCTTTGCATAGATCCTGGTGCTGTCGGGATGGGCGTGTCGCAAGATCCGACCGATCTCCTCAAGCGAGGCACCATTGCGAAGCATCGCGGTCGCCAGCGAATGCCGGCTATCTCGTGCACGACATTATCTCGGGTAGATTCTTATCTCGGGTTGCAGCCTGCGGTCACGGCAAGCCGCTGAATCCACTTGGGATTCAGACGGCTTGCGTTCACTTTGCCCGACATAATCCGGTGTCCTTCAGAGACTGCTCAGGAAGGCGAGGAGACTGTCGGGCGGCTGGTACCTTTCCGGATCGCCGGTTCGCGGCGACGTCTTCGCAAGCGCCTGCTCCTTCATGGCGAGCGTCGCCTCGACATAGATCTGGGTGGTTTCGGCCCGTTCATGCCCGAGCCAGAGAGCGATCACCGACCGTTCGACGCCGACCTGCAGGAGGTCCATTGCCGCGGTGTGTCGAAGCACATGCACGGTGACCCTCTTGCCGGCCAGCGACGGGCACCGCTTCGCGGCCGACTCCCGGTGCTTGTTCAACAGGTACTGGACGCCGTCCACGCCGAGCCGGTTGCCCCTGGCGCTGGGAAAGAGCACGCCGTCCGATCCCCGCGGCGGCTCCTGCAGCCACCTCGTCAGCACGTCCCTGGTCGGCCGCGCCAAGGGCGTGCAGCGTTCCTTGCGGCCCTTGCCGACGACGCGAAGGTGACGGCCGTCGCCGTCGGCGAAGTCGTCGCGCGTCAGTCCCGTCATCTCGGAAAGCCGGAACCCGGTCTGCACGGCGGTGAGCATGAACGCGTGGTCGCGCCGTCCCGACCAGGTGCTCCTGTCCGGCGCCGCGAGCAGGGCGTCGACCTCGTCACGCGCGAGGAACCCGACCTGCTGGCGCGTGTACCGCTTTGACGGGATGGCGAGCACCCTCTGGATCTGGTCCGCGTGGCTCGGCAGCTCGAAGGCCGCGTACTTGAAGAAGGAATGGACGGCGGCAAGCCGCAGGTTGCGGCTGCGGGCGCTCACGCCGCGCGTCGCTTCCAGATCGTCGAGGAAATCCACGACCAGCGGCGCGTCGACCTGCTCGAACTGCAGGTCCGACGGCCGCCGCCCGAGACGCTTCTGCGCGAACTGCAGGAGCTGGCGGAAGGCGTCCCGGTAGGACCTGACGGTGTGCGGGCTTGCCTGGCGCTGGTTCATCAGGCGCTGGACGAAGAACCGCTCGAGCAGGGGCGCAAGGCCGGTCGTCCGGGTCATGGCCGGTCCTCCCAGCGGCTTTCGAGACGGCGCACGGCCTCGCGCATCAGTTCGGGCGAGGCTTCCAGGTAGTATTGCGTGTCCTGGACCTTCACGTGACCAAGCCAGGTCGAGAGGATCGGCAGGAGACGGTCCGGATCCTGGTCGCGCCGGTAGCAGTTCACCAGGGCGGTCGTTGCGAAGCGGTGCCTCATGTCATGAAGGCGCGGGCCGCGGCTGTCGGTCTCGCCGCGCAGCCCGATCCGGCGCGACAGCTTGTGGAACGTTCGGGTGACGTCCGCCCGGTCGATCCGGTTGCCCCGGCCCGACACGAACAGGAAGTCCGACACCGGACGGTCCCGCCAGTGGCGCTCGCGCCGGGCGACGTAGTCCGACAGGACCTCGCAGGTCGTGACGTGCAGCGGGACAAGCCGGTCGCGGCCGAACTTCGCGCCGCGCACGGTCAGCACCGCGGCGTCGAGATCGACGTCCCGGAGATCGAGGCCGCACGCTTCCCCCACCCGGATGCCGGAGACGGCCAGCAGGCCGAACAGGCAGTGGTAGAGCCAGGGCTGCAGGGCGCACCGCTCGGAGAAGTACGACATGTCCAGCGCAGCCTGCAGCAGCTTCCGGATCTCCTCGTCCGAATAGAGATAGGGCCTTGCCCGCTTCGGCCGGAAGGGCAGCAGTGCGGGAGACGGGATCTCCGTCCTTGGATCGGCGGCCCTGCGATGGCGCGCGAAGATCCGCACGTAGCTCAATCGGCGCGCCCGGTGCGACGGCTGGGCATGCACGGGCTGCTGCGCCCATTCAAGGGCCAGTTCCACGGTGATGAACGGCGCCTGCCGCTGTTCCATGAACGTGGCGAAGGCGAGCAGCCCCCGGCGCGTGTCGTTCATCTTGAACCCCAGGTTGCGCCGCATGTCGATGTAGTCGTGGACGGCTTCGCGAAGCGTGTTCATCGGACACCTCCCGGCCAGGGAGGGGCCAGCGGGCGGAGAGCCTCCAGGTCGACCTTGGCGTAGATCCTGGTGGTGTCGGGATGGGCGTGCCCCAGGACGTCGCCGATCTCCCCGAGCGAGGCCCCGCCGTTCAGCATCCCGGTGGCCAGGCCGTGACGGAACTGGTGCGCGCCGCATGTCGGTGCATCCACGCCGGCACGCTTGATCGCGCGACGGACGATGCAGGATATGCCGCTGGAACCCCGAAACCCCTCGATCGGCGCCCTGGCCCGCAGGAACACGCGACGGTCCGGACACGTCGGCCGTCCGTCGCGCAGGTAGTCGGCGATCGCCTCGCCGACCTCCTCGGACAGGGGAAAGGTGTTGCACCTTCCGCCCTTCGTCCGCAATCGCAGCGTCCCGTTGACCCAGTCGATGTCGTCGAGTTCAAGAAGCTGGATCTCGCCCGCCCGCAGCCCCAACCGGGCCAGCAGCAGCAGCAGAATGGCACGGTCGCGACGGCCCGTGGCGGAGTTGCGGTCGATGCCGGCCAGCAGCTTCCGGACCTGATCGGGCGAAATCCCTCGCGGTAGCTGCGTCATCGACCAGTTGGCGACCACGGGCACGGCGGCAACCAGTTCCGGCCCGGCCTCGCCGAGATGGCAGGCATGCCGGAGGAACGACCGCAGCGCCGCAGCCATGACCTTCGCACGCTTGGGCCTCAACCCCGGCGCCATGTGCCGGACGAACCGCACGACATCATCGGCGTCCACGGACGAGAGCGTCACGGGCCCCGAGTCGAACCGGTGGCGCAGAAAGCTCCGGACGAACGGGACGTAGGCCGCTCTCGTTGCCGGCGCCAGGCCCTGCGTCTGATGCAAGTGGCGCTCATAGGCCTGCACGCAGCGCTCGGCATCGGTCAGCGGGTCTGCAGGCACCGCCTCGAACGAGAGCACGCCTTCCTGGTGCAGGAAATCCGTGAATTGCCGGAGTGCATGCCTGTCGCCTGCGCATGGACGCAATTCCTGCCAACGACAGCACAGGTATCGAGCCGGGTGGTCCGGCGTGATGTCGGCGAGTTCGATCGCTTCCTGCTTCAGCCATTGGCTGAAGCAGGAAGCCAGCAGGATCTTGCGACAGGCCGTGGATGGGGCATAGCCTTGCGCGTTCACCCGATCCGCGAACGCATCGAGCCAGGCCGCCAGGGGACCTCCGCGCCATTGCGGACGAACAAATTGGTTGCCGGTGGAATGTATCATTCTGAACTCCTCTCTTCAAAAAGGGGGACGATTGGAGTTCGGATTATGTCGTGTACTCGTCGAGGCTCTTCCTTAAATG
>JAJEFO010000081.1 GCA_022820365.1 Silicimonas sp. | reverse complement strand
GGCCAGGCTCCTCTCGATCCAGGGCTGACGCTCCAGAAGCCAGTCGAGCATGTCCAGCATCTCGTTGCCGGTGACGGGGCCGAGCTTGAGCACGGCCCCGAGGCTGGTCGACGCGGTCTCCGGATCCAGCGCCCTTGCGGTCGCCAGCTTCGAGGCCGGCTCGATGATCCTTGCGACGACCGCAGCCGCGGCGAGGTCCCGCATGCGGCCCGGCACCCGGTGCAGGACGCGGACCATGCCGATCCGGCGCAGGGTGCCGAGGGCGGCGGCGACATGGCCGTGGGGCCGGGATCGGCGGATGGCGAAGACGTCCTCGGGCCGGGCGACGGCGACGCCGCCCTCGAACAGGGCCCTGACGCCGTCGATGATGTGGGGCGGCAGCTGGGTGAGGTTGGCGAGGGTCTTCTTCCTGAGGCGTCCGTCCTCGCGCCAGGCCTTGCGGATGAGGATCGTGGGCCGGCTGTTGCGGTTCGGTATGGTCTCGAGATGGAACGACATGGAACACCGAGATGTTGTGTGTTCCGTTCATTATGGCACAACGGGCGGCCTCCTGTCAACTTACATGTAACATGAATCCCGCACTATGCTCTTCCCGGATCCCGGAATCCGTCCCGGGGCCAAGGGCTTGCGCGCCTTCGGTCCCGTTTTGTTCTCCCAGAAGTTCCGCTTAATGCGTTGAATGCATGGTGCAATTCAGGAGATAATGCATTTGCATTGCAGTGTCACTTCTTGCAATTTTCCGTGAAGGTGATCTCGTTCGAAGTCTGGAGAATTTTGTGGAGGCTCACGTCCAGATCACGGTGCCCGCGACCTTCGGACCGACTCGCGCGGATTCGGCGGTTTGATCGACGCCCGGCGAACGGGAAGGGTGCGTCGGTCCGAACATGGCGAGGCACCTTACCGTTTGGCGGCGTAGTACGAAACCCTGCGCTCAAGATACGCCAGAACCTCTGAAATCGTGAATGCGAGCGCGAACAGGACGATCAGAACGGCCCAGAAATGCCCCATCAGGAAATTCGCCGCGTAGAGCTCGAACAGTGCGCCGAAGCCAACGATGGAAATCAGCAGCTGCCCGATAATGACGCCCTTGACGGCGCGAATGATGCCAATGCGTATGCCGCCGAGAATCTCTGGCAGAGCGGCCCAAAGGTACACCTTGAAGAACGCGTCTACTGGGGACGCGCCGAAGCTCCGTGCCATGTCGACCAGTGACCGGTTGATCTGCTTCACGCCCGCTCTGGCGTTGAGAATGATGATCCAGATGGCAAACAGCGTCGTCGTGATGATGATGGCCCTCATGCCAAAGCCGAACAGGACCATGAGAACCGGCACAAGCGCCGTCAGCGGTGCGCTCAGGAACACGTTCACCCACGGCAGCAGCAATTCGTCCAGCAGGCGGTTCTTGCCCATCAGGATGCCCGTCGGGATTCCGATGCAGATGGCGGACAGAACGCCCACGAAGAACGCATAGGCTGTTTCGGCGAGGGCCTTCTGGAAGGCAGCCGTGCCAATGACGCTGAAGAGGGTCGCGACGACTTCCGAGAGCGGCGGGATGAAGAACGTCAACCCGGACTGGCCGACAGTTTCCCACAGAAGACCCCAGATGATCAACGAAGACATGCCCGGCAAGCGGTATCCCAAGAGTGTCATCGGTTATTCCACATAGCGGCGCAGCGAGGCCCAGATTTCGTCGACGATGTCGAGATACTCGGGATCACGACGGATGTTGTCGACGCCCTTGCCGCGGAAGCTGGAAGGGCGGATGATTTCGGAAACGCGACTCGGTCTCGGCAGGAGAATTGCGACCTGGTCCGAGACATAAACCGCTTCCTCGATCGAATGGGTCACGAAGATGAAGGTCTTTTTCTGGTCCTGCACGAGTTCGAGCAGGTCCTCCTGGAACTTCCGTCGGGTCTGTTCGTCGACTGCCGAGAACGGTTCGTCCATCAGCAGGACCTCGGCGTCGACGGCAAGGGCGCGTGCCAGCCCGACCCTCTGGCGCATGCCGCCGGAAAGTTCGTGAGGATAGGCATTCTCGAAGCCAGCCAGGCCGACCTGCTTGATGTAGCTCTCGGCGACCGCTTCGCGCTCGGAACGCGCCACGCCGCGCAGTTCCAGTCCGAAGGCCACGTTGCGAATGACGCTGGCCCAGGGCAGCAGGGCGAAGTCCTGGAAGACGAACGCCCGGTCCGGGCCCGGGCCGGTGACCCTCTGGCCGTTTACCTCGACCTCCCCGGACGTTGGTTCCAGCAGGCCCGCGATGATCTTGAGAAGCGTGGTCTTGCCGCAGCCCGAGGGGCCAAGGAGCGATGTCAACTGACCGAGCGGAAACTCGAGCGAAAGGTCGTTCAACGCTTCCACCTCGCCGAAGTTCTTTGAGATGTTCCGCGTGGAGACAGCGATTTCGAACGCCGTGTCCTCCGTGGCTCCCGTTCCAGTCTCGGCAGCGCTAGTCTGAGGCATAGCCACGTTGATTCCCTTTGAAGAGGACGGCCTCGATCCTTTCCAGGAGATTCAGGAACAGGACAGCCAGAAGGATGATGGAGAAGATCGCCGCATACATGCTGGGATAGTCGGCAATGGAACGGCTGTAGGTGATGATGTCGCCGACTCCCGTAGGCGTGATCTTGAGTTCGGCCAGTATGGCGCCGATGAAGCCGGCGGAAATGCCGAGACGCAGTCCGGCAAATATCACGGGTGATGCAGCCGGGATGATGATCTTCAGGATGACGTCAAGGTCCGTTGCCAGATAGGAACGCCCCATTTCCTTGATTGAATCCGGCGTGTTGCGAACGGCTCCCGCCGTGTTGAGCACGATGACGGGCATCGCCATGATGCACACGACCAGGACCTTGGAAGTCAGGCCGATGCCGTAGGCGAGGACCAGCAGGGGAATGAGCGCTGCAAGCGGTGCGGCCTGCATGACGATGAAGATCGGCGAGAACAGCCAGTCGAAGAATCGGCTCAGACCCACCCAGATGCCCAGGGCAATGCCCAAAAATGCCGAAATGGCGATGCCTACGGCCAAGGGCCGCAGGGTCTCGGCATAGGCGTCGAGCATCGTTCCGTCGCCCATCATGCGCATGAGCGCTCCCATGGATTCCAGGAAAGTCGGAAAAGCGAAGCTGACGGGGATGTGCCCTGCGATTTCCCAGGCCCCGAAGAGGATCACTGCGGAAAGGATCTTTAGCGTGAGCGAGCGGTTCATCATGGGGCTGGCTCCCTGTCTGGATGTTGGATGTCGCCGCGCCACTCAAGAGGCGCGGCGACCTTGCTTGGCTTACTGCATCGCCGCGTCGAGCGGCTTGAGGTACCAGAAGTCCTCGATGTTCAGCGTGCTTGGATCGCCTTCAAGCTGACCGGCGGCAGTGTACCATTCCAGGTCCGCCATGGCTGCAGTGCGACCGCCGCCGTCGGGGCTGTAGAGACCTGCCTCGACCGCATCGGCGTAGAAACCGTCCAGTTCGGCGAGGATTTCCTCCGGCAGCTGGCCGATCGGCCCGTCGGGGTTGGTTTCGCGCCGAACCATGGTGGGATCTTCGTGCATGTCGCGGTAGACGCTGAGAAGCGCATTGACGAAGATCTGCACGTCGCCCTCGTTCTCCTGGATCCAGTCGAGATTGCCGAACAGGGCTTCGTCGCTGGCCTCGACGTCGAACATTTCGAGCACGTTGAAATTGGCGCCAGCCTCGCTGCGCATCAGCTTGTTCTTGTTCGACAGGTCGATTATGGTTGCATCGGCGCGTCCACCAAGGAGCGCTGCAACGCGGTTTGCCGAGCCCGGCACGTAGGACCGGTCACCGAACATCATCCCCAGACGGCTCTCGATGACGTTGGCAATCGCGTCCGTGCCACCTCCGCGCGAGTGCAGCAAGATCGGCTCTCCGTCCAGGTCCTCAAGCTTGCTGTACTTCTTTGTCGTGACCGGGAAGAATTTCAGCTTTGAGAGCTGAAACACGATCCGCAACGGGGCCTTCGATCGTTGCATGGCCGCGTAGGGCGTGCCGAAGCCTATGTGCATCTGGCCACTGAGCACCGCTTGGATGGCCAGTTCCTCGTCGGCAAACGCAGTCCATTCGTAGTCGAGGCCGTTTGCCCTGGCGCGGTCCAGAGCCACGAAGAACGCGGCCAGTTCGTCCGACGGAGTCTCTGCCAGCGCAATTCGGATCGTGTCGGCATTTGCCATCGACAGTCCCAGTGCCAACGGCAAGGCCGTCACCGTGGCCATGAGTTTTTTCAAGGTGCGTCTCATCGTGTTTCCTCCCATTGATTGATGAGCAAGTCTGCTTGATGTTCCTGGTTCAGGCACGGAATTCTTCGTGCCGCAAAGTGGTTCGCTTTCATTCCTCCCCGAACAGGCGTGTCGCGACGGAACTGAGATGCGTACGCATTGCCGCATGAGCGGCGATCGGGTCCCGTGCCTCGATCGCCGCAGCGACCGCGTCATGCTCGACGAAACTGGGATGGTGCCGCGCGGGTTGCGGCGACTGCCGAATGACCGTGCCCCATGCCACGGCGCGCCGGACCTGGTTCAGCTGATTGAACAGGGAAAGCAGCAGCACGTTGTCCGTCGCCTCCGCAATGATCCTGTGAAACGCATCGTCCCGCGCCTCGTAAGCATCCCAGTTCGTTGCCTCCAGGCAGCGGCTGCAGGCCAGCTTCAAACGGATCACTGCGGCGTTCGAGGCGTTCAGCGCAGCTTCGCGAGCGATCGCCGGTTCCAGCGAAAGGCGCGCCCGCATCAGCTGGACGGG
This sequence comes from Silicimonas sp., assembly GCA_022820365.1. GTDB lineage: Bacteria > Pseudomonadota > Alphaproteobacteria > Rhodobacterales > Rhodobacteraceae > JAJEFO01. The sequence continues at coordinate 26,169 of JAJEFO010000081.1, read as the reverse complement.
TGTCACCTGCCTGGTCAGCTCCGCCAGGCTGCCCGTGTCCGCGCTGTCGCCGTGGGCCGCGACGAACGTGCCCTTGCCGACATGACGCCAGATCGCGCCTTCGCGTTCCAGTGCGTCCAGCGCCCCGCGAAGCGTGTTCCGGCTCATGTCCAGCACGACCGTCAGCTCTCGCTCGGGCGGCAGCCTGTCGCCGGGCCGGAAGCTGCCCGTGGCGATGAACGTCCTGAGCGCGGTGACCGCGTCGTCTCGATCAATGAAGTCCGGTTTCGTCTGCATGGGCGCGCCAAATTGGTTGATCAATTTGCAAATATTGGTTCAAGTCTGCCTGATTCTCGTTGCTGGCGCAATGATTTTCGGCGAAATTGAGTTCTTTGGCGTGTCAGATTGGTTGAGATTGATTTGGCACGTTCGCTGCGATAAAGCCTGTGCGACTTAACGAAGCCTGTGAGGATCCTGAACTCCAATGCCGCAGTTTGCAATCGAAGTTCCGCCTGTCGTGGCCTTGCCGATAGCCACGAATTCCGCTCTCTTTCCCGTCCGCCGGGTCTACTGCATAGGCCGCAACTACGCCGCCCACGCGATCGAGATGGGCCACGACCCTGATCGCGAGCCGCCTTTCTTCTTTCAGAAGAACCCCAACAATCTCACGTCGTCTGGAATCTTCCCGTATCCGCTGCAGAGCGAAGACGTTCATCATGAGGTCGAGGTTGCAGTGATGCTGAAGTCGGGCGGCACCGACATAGCGGTTGGCGATGCGCTGGATCTCGTGTTCGGCTACGCATTGTCGCTGGACATGACCCGGCGTGACCTGCAAGGCGTCCAGAAGAAAATGGGCCGGCCGTGGGAGATCGGCAAGGCGTTCGAGCATTCGGCGCCGACAGGTCCGATTCACCCCGTGTCCGAGGTCGGCCATCTCGACAAGGGCCGCATCGCGCTGACGGTGAACGATGAGCTCCGGCAGGAAGGCGACATGAACCAGATGATCTGGAAGGTGCCGGAGATCATCGCCTACCTGTCGGAGTATTTCGAACTGGCGGCAGGCGACGTCATCCTCTCGGGAACGCCGGCCGGCGTCGGCCCGGTAAAAAGGGGTGACGCAATGATCGCGGAGGCCGAAGGCCTCGGCAGCATGACAGTGACGGTTGCGTAGGGCGTCAGGTCAGTTCAGGTCCGACACTCGGCCGCGACCGCCTGCATCCATTTGCCTCGCTTGCACGCGTTCACGTCACGTAGCGGTAGGATGTCTCGACCGCATGCAGGAACGACGCGGCAGAGGAGCTGGCGGACAACAGCAGGAACGCGTCCTCTCCGGTTCGGACCGCCATCGCGCCCATATGCTCCATGACCGTCCTGCCGGTGCCGCCGATTTCAAAGGATGGCAGGTCAAGCGGGCAGATTCGCTCCAGCGCGGAGAGCGTGTCGGGGCCGGCAACCTCCAGGACAATCCATCCATCCGTCTGATCGGTCGTGTAACCGGTTCCTCCCAGCCGTTCCTGCACGACCGCTTCCGCATCGGGCGTCGCGTGCGGGAAGATCAGCATCATCTGGTCGGGTGCCGTCCGAACGGCCCGGACCTCGCCGCTGAGTGACGAGCGTGTCGGTTCGGGTACGTCCAGGGGCCATTCGTTTCTAAGCGCTTCCGTCAGTGCGTCCTCGCCGCCCAGCGGCGTCGCGATCGAGACGATCGCCAGATCGTCACGTTCGACGATGCGATTGCCGGAAAGTTCCAGGCTTGCGCCGCCAAGGACTGGCGCTGCTTCCAGGCTGATCTCATCCACGTTGGCGCACTCCATCCGGGTCGACATGGTGGGGCGAGCAGACCTCGACAATGACATCCTGATCGCGGACGGGCGAATAGGCCCGGATCGTCTCGCCGATTCGATCCGTACCTCGCTTCAGGAAGCCGAGGCCCACTGACATCCCGAGTTCGGGCGAGTAGGCGACCGAAGTCATCCAGCCCTGGTCGTGGGCCATATCAGCCGAATCGCCCGGATTTAGAAAATGTGCGCCTGCAGTCAGGATGACGGAACGATCAACGGGCCGGAACCCGGCAAGGCGCATCCCGTCGTCCTCGTTCATCGCATCGCGTTCCGACAGCTTCAGCCCGATCGCATCCTTCGACCTGGAAACCATGCCTCGGAGTCCAAGCATCCGCGCCGTGGTCTGACCGGTGATTTCGTTGCCGGCCACGTGGCCCTTCTCGATGCGCAGGACGCCGAGCGCCTCGGTTCCGTACGGTACGGCGTCGAATTCCTCGCCCGCCTTCATCAATGCCCGCATCATGCTGTCGCCGTAGCGCGCGGGCACGGCGATCTCGTAGGCAAGCTCGCCCGAGAATGAAATCCGGAAGAGCCGGGCGGGCGTGCCGCCAAACACCGAGCACTCCGCGCAAGCCATGAACGGGAAGGCGTCGTTGGAGAGATCGAGATCATCGACCACTTTCGAGAGCAACGCCCGGGATTTCGGTCCGGCAACCGCGAACTGCGCCCAGCCGTCTGTTGTCGAAATTAGATGCACGTCCAGGTCGGGCCAGAGGCACTGGCGAGCGAATTCCAGGTTCCGGAACACCAGCACCGCGTTGGCGGTCGTGGTGGTCATCACGAAGTGGCTTTCCGAAAGCCGGGCCGTGGTCCCGTCGTCGTAGCAAATGCCGTCCTCGCGAAGCATCAGGCCGTAGCGAACCTTGCCGACGGGAAGTTTCAGGAACGCGTTGGCGTAGACCCGGTTCAGGAACTCGGCAGCATCGCGTCCCTGGATGTCTATCTTCCCGAGCGTGGTCACGTCGCAGATGCCGACCGACTTTCGTACGCGGGACGCCTCGCGGTCCACGCTGTCGCGCCAGCCCTTCTCGCCTGGCCGCTTGAACCACTGCGCACGCAGCCACATGCCCGCTTCCACGAAGTCGGCACCGTTCTCCTCCGCCCACTTGTGACTGGGAGTCAGACGATGCGGGCGGAAGTGCTTGCCGCGCGCGCGTCCTGCGAATGCGCCAATGGCGACCGGCGTGTAAGGCGGTCGGAATATGGTGGTTCCCGTCTCCTCAATGCTCTTTCCGGCGGCATCTGCCATCAGGGCGAGCCCCAGGACGTTGGCCGTCCTGCCCTGGTCCGTCGCCATTCCCAGAGTGGTGTAGCGCTTCAGGTGCTCGACCGACCGGAACCCTTCCTGGTGACTCTGCCGGACATCCTTGGTCGTGACGTCGTTCTGGAGATCCACCCATGCCCGCTTGCGAAGTCCCGCAACTTGCCAGAACGGAGCTGCAGCAAAGCTCTCGTCCGCTGCCTTCGCTGGCGTGCCCGGAGACCTCTCGGCACCGAGATCCCCGGCAATTCCGACAGCCGCTCCGTGACCTTCCCGTATTGCCGCTGCAAGCGTCATGGTCCCGTTCGCTGCACCCGCCACGCTCATGCCCGACGGCAGCTCGCCGCCTGGGACAAAGCCGACGACATCGGCGTCCCAGACCGGACGGCCGCGATGATGACAGGTGAGATGCACGTTTGGCGACCATCCGCCCGACACGGCCAGGCAATCGGCCTCGACGCGCCGGCCGTCACCGAGGCGCACCGCGCGGATGCCACTGCGCCCGATCGTGTCCATCACGAAGTCGCCCTTGCGGGCATCGATGACGGCTGCGACCTCGATGCCCTTCTCGCCCAGGTCCTCGGCGGTGCGAAGGCCGTCGTCGTTGTTCGTGAACACCGCGACCTTTCTGCCCGGCGCGACACCAAATCTGTTGACATAAGTGCGCACGGCACCCGCCAGCATGACACCGGGACGGTCGTTGTTGCCAAAGGCCATTGAGCGTTCGGTCGCGCCCGCCGAGAGCAGGGCGCGCCGCGTGTAGATTCGCCAGAGCACCTGGCGCGGCTTGCCCCCGGCGTCGGCCAGATGATCGGTTCGGCGCTCGAGTGCGCCGTAGATGCCATGATCAAAGGCGCCGTAGACGGTTGTGCGCGTCATCAGTCGCGCATTGTCGCTGGCGGCGAGTTCGGCAGTGACTGCGGCCGCCCAGTCCGCGCCGGACTGTTCGTCGACTTCATGGGTTTCGGCGTTGAGGCGCCCTCCCGGTACGAAGTCCTCGTCGGCCAGAATCACGCGAAGCCCAGATCGTGCGGCTGCCAGTGCAGCGGAAAGGCCGGTCGGCCCGGCGCCGATCACAAGGAGGTCGCAGTGCAGGAATCCGTGATCGTAAACATCCGGGTCCGGCTGCATGGGAAGCCGACCCAGGCCTGCGGAGGCGCGGATCAGCGGTTCGTAGAGCCTCTCCCAAAACGCCTTCGGCCACATGAAGGTCTTGTAGTAGAAGCCGGCCGAAAGGAAGGGTGACAGGAGATCGTTGGCCGCCATAAGGTCGAAAGCGAGGGGGCCTCGATGGTTCTGGCTGGCGGCGTTCAGGCCTTCGAACAGTTCGATTGTCGTGGCCCGCGTGTTGGGTTCCTGCGCGGCACCTTCCCGGAGCTGTACCAGCGCATTGGGCTCTTCCGACCCGGACGCGAAAATGCCGCGCGGGCGATGATACTTGAACGACCGGCCTACCAGGCGCTCGCCGTTGGCAAGCAAGGCCGAGGCAAGCGTGTCGCCGTGATATCCGGTCATCCAGCGGCCGTTCCAGCTGAATGAGAGCGTCCGTGAACGGTCGACCATACCGCCGTCGATGCGCATCGCTTGGGTCATCGCGACCGCCCCCGGGCGCGGGCGACGTCTCGGGCGAGTTCCACCTTGATCACGTCATGGGTTAGGGTGCTGCGCGTCACCACCAGCCACGAGCGGTCGCCCTGTTCGTGGTACCAAAGCTCGCGGTGTTCGCCCGCCGGGTTGTCCCTGACGTAGGCGTAGTCATGCATTTCCTCGGAGGCGGCATTCATGCCGTCGGGGCGGTCGATCAGGCACGCATCTCCAAGAACGACGAATTCCGCCGCGTCTCGGGGGCCTAGCAAGGGATGGTTGATGATCATCCGCGGCGCCTTTTTGCCCGGCCGTGCCATGATCCGTTGCGTGTCGTCGGTCGCATGTCCGTCTCTCAGTGCAGGTTGGGTTGGGCCCCTACGCCCTTTTCGTCGATCATCGCTCCCTGTCGAAAGCGATCAAGACGGAAGAAGCGGGCGGTTTCGTGGGGCTGGTCAGTCGCAAGGAGGTGAGCGTAGCAGTAGCCGGAGGCAGGCGTCGCCTTGAAGCCACCGTAGCACCACCCGGCATTCAGGTAGAGCCCCTCGACATGGGTCTTGTCGATGAAGGGTGAGCCGTCCATGGACATGTCCATTACGCCGCCCCACATCCTGAGCAGGCGCGCTCGCCCGATCATCGGCATGATCGCCATGCCGCCCTCGCAGACGTCCTCGACGACCGGCAGGTTGCCGCGCTGCGCATAGGAGTTGTAGCCGTCGATGTCACCTCCGAAAACCAGCCCGCCCTTGTCTGACTGGCTGACATAGAAGTGCCCCGCTCCGAAGGTGATGACCCCTGGCAGTACCGGTTTGAGTCCCTCAGAGACAAACGCCTGGAGCACGTGGCTCTCGATCGGGAGGCGCATGCTGGCGAATGCAGCCACGCGCGACGACGAGCCCGCCGCGCACATGGCGACCTTCCTTGCCTTGATAGGCCCCTTGGCGGTCTCGACACCAAGGCAGCGGCCGTTTTTGATGTCGAATCCCGTTACCTCGCAGTTCTGGATGATGTCGACGCCGCGCTTGTCCGCGCCCCGCGCATAGCCCCAGGCCACGGCGTCGTGGCGAACGGTGCCGCCTCTCGGCTGCCACAATGCGCCCGTGATCGGAAAGCGGGCGTTTTCATGGTCGAGGTAAGGGCACATCTTGCGAATCTCGTCGGGGCCCAGGACCATGGCATCCGCGCCCGACAGCCGCATGGCGTTGGCGCGCCGGACAAAGGCGTCCCTTTGCGGATCGGAGTGACACAGGTTCAGGATGCCGCGCTGGCTGACCATCGCGTTGTAGTTGAAGTCCTGCTCCAGCCCCTCCCAGAGCTTGAGCGAGAACTCGTAGAATGGCTGGTTTCCTTCGAGAAGGTAGTTCGAGCGGATGATGGTCGTGTTGCGGCCGACGTTTCCTGACCCGAGCCAGCCCTTCTCAAGCACGGCAACGTTACGCTCCCCGAATTCCTTGGCGAGGTAGTATGCTGTCGACAGCCCGTGGCCGCCGCCGCCGATGATGACGATGTCGTATTCCGGCCTGGGCTCCGGCTCGCGCCAGACCGGTTCCCATCCGCGGTTGCCCGTCAGGCCCTCTTTCAGGATTCTCAGTGCCGAGTATCGCATTGCGTTCCAGCCGACTTGGTTCAGTATCGGGCAATAGTGAGAGACATTGGCGTTTCATATGCTGGAACTGGACAGAAACTTGCGAATTCAGGACCTTTCAGGCCCAACGAAGGTCAGCCCCTTCCGGGTCGGCATCCTGCCGGTTCCCGGCTTCGCCCTGATGTCCTATGCCTGTACGGTCGAACCGTTGCGCGCAGCCAACCTGCTGTCGGACTCGGAACTGTACGAGATCCTCCATTTTTCTTCGGACGGCCGGGTTTCGAGTTCGGGCGCGGCCGTGATCGAGAGGACCTGCTGCCCTGGGGACGTCGAGGACCTTGATTTGCTGCTGGTCGTGGCGGGCGGCGACCCGTTCGCGTTCGAGGATGCAGACATCCTTGAATGGTTGCGGCTCCTTGACACGCAGGGCGTTCGAATCGGAGGCGTTTCCGGCGGCTCCGTCATCCTTGCAGCGGCGGGTCTGATGGAGGGCCGTCGCATGACCGTCCATTGGGAACATGCTGCGGCGCTGTCCGAGATTTACCCGGATTGCCTGATCGAGCGACGTCTCTACGTGATGGACCGCGACCGCGTGACGTGCGGAGGCGGCACTGCGCCACTCGACCTGATGCATGCCTTGATCTCCAGCCAGTGGGGCGGTGGCTTCGCCCGACTGGTCAGTGACTGGTTCCTGCATACTGACATTCGCGCCCCAGCTGACCCGCAGCGGGGCACTTTGGCCGAACGGCTCGGCTGCAACTCTCCGCACCTTGTTGAAGCCGTGTCGGCAATGGAGGACCATATTGCCGATCCATTGTCCTTGTCTCAGCTCGCAATGGTGGCCGGGGTGACGCCCAGGCACTTGAATCGGCTATTTGCAGAGCGGCTAGGACGGAGTACGATGGCCTACTACCGGGCAATGCGTCTTGACGTTGCGCAGAGGTTGATCAAGGACACGCCGATGTCCATTGCGGAGGTTTCGGAGGCAACCGGGTTCGCCACGTCAAGTCACTTTTCCGGCGCGTACAGGCGGAATTTTGGCGTTAGTCCGCGTGCGGGCCGGCAAGCCGACGCATCCGTCGATTAGGGTCTGTGGAGGAGGATCGAACATTGAAGCTTCTTGTCTTGCAGCATGCAGAGGCCGAGCATCCGGGAATTTTCAGAAAGTTCCTCCAAGAGGACGGCCACGACTATGACGCAGTCGAACTCGATGCAGGCGAAGAACTGCCTTCCATCGACGGGTACGACGGCCTCTGGGTGCTTGGCGGGCCGATGGACGTCTGGCAGGAGGACGAGCATCCTTGGCTGGCAGCGGAGAAGGCCTGCATACGCGACGCGGTTGAGGGCAGGGGCCTTCCGTTTCTCGGACTCTGCCTCGGCCATCAATTGCTTGCCGAAGCTCTTGGCGGCAGCGTCGGTCCGTCGCGGACGCCGGAGATCGGCGTCATGGACGTGCAGCTGACGGAGGTTGGAGCGACCGGCGTGATCTTTGACGGGTTCCCGGAGGCGTTTCCCTGCCTGCAATGGCATTCGGCTGAAGTGACGAAAGTGCCGGCAGGGGCGGACGTGCTGGCGACATCTCCGGCCTGTACCGTGCAAGCGCTCAAATGGGGTCCTAGAGCATATTCGGCCCAATTTCACATTGAGATCGAAGCGGACACGGTCACGAACTGGAACATGATTCCCGAGTACGCGGACGCGCTGGTCAAGGCAATGGGCTCAGACGGGCCTGCGCAGCTCGAAAGAGATCTCAATGCCAACATTGAAGCGTTGAATTCCTTGGCCGAGAGGCTCTACATCAACTGGCTTCAGGCCGCAGCCCAGGTCTAGGTTTCGGCCGCGCGCGTCAAGGAGAGGCGTGCGGTTTCCAGATGCTCTTTCATCTTTGTTGCGGCGCGTTCCGGTTCACGGGAGCGCAGTGCGTTCAGGATTTCGCGGTGCTGGGCGTTGTACTGGCCAATCATGGCTGCATCGAGCGTCAGTTGCCTCATCCGCGTCCACTCGTCGAGCGAACGCACGGTGTTGATTTGCTCGATCAGCCAGATGAGCAGGTTGTTGCGCGTGGCAGAGGCCAGGGCCTTGTGAAACGCCGTGTCGGCCTCAGCAAATGCCGTCGGATCGGTCGTCGAATTCTCCATTTTCCGGCAAAGGCCGTCCATGGTGTCAAAATCTTCTCGCTTGCCGTGAAGGACGCAGAGGCGGCAAATGTGCGGTTCAAGCGCGAAGCGAGCGTCGATGAGCTCGAGTGGCGCCGCCTCCTCGACGGCCTTCGAAATCGATCGGTCGCCAAGTCCGGTCACGTATGCGCCGCTCCCGGGCCGGATTTCGAGGAGACCTTCCCTCTCAAGCTGCTGCAGGGCGTCGCGGAGCGTGTTCCGCGCCACCCCGAACGACTCGGCAAGTTGGCGCGACGCCGGCAAACGATCAAATCGGCGATAGGTTCCGTCCGTGATCGAACGCCGAATCTCCAAGGCGACATTTGAAGAATTGCGCCAAGCCATTTAGGCCACCTTCTGATCCAATGCTATTCCAAAAGTAGCAGAGTATGCGTCACATGCAACAGATTGGATCAAAAAGGGGTTGATTTTGGTGCGCGGTCGCGCACAATGTGCAATTCAGAAGCTCGATCCGCAAGATGGGAGCGATCAACATGTCTGTACCGAGTCACGTCGACTACGTGATCATTGGAGCGGGGATCCATGGCATCTCGACCGCTTGGAAACTGGCCGAGCGGCTGATCGAAAATGGAGAACAGGTCGAGGGTCGAATTGCCATCCTGGACAAGTCGGGCATTGCGTCGGGTGCCAGCGGGATTGCCTGCGGCGTCGTGCGCAACAACTACTTTCAGCCGGCCATGCGCAGGCTCATGGCGCATTCGGTCGGCATTTGGGAGACTGACCCTGAAGGGCTTTCCTATCATCCCGTTGGCTACATGCAGATTAGCCCCGAATCGATGCGCGACGATGTCGGAACGATCTTTGCCCAGCAGCAGGAAATCGGGTACGACAGCGTCTTCATTGAGGGAGCGAACGCCAGCACGTCATACATGCGCGGCATTTTCAGTGACTGGCAGGCGCAGAACATAACGAGCGTCCTGCACGAGAAACGGGGCGGCTTCTCGAATCAGACCAAGACCATGTACGCCCTCGCCGACAAGGTGGAGAAACTGGGCGTGCGCATAATCGCGGGCGTCGAGGTCAAGGGATTCAATTCAATGAATGGCTCGGGCGCGATCGAGTCGGTCGAGACAAGCAAGGGCACGATCTCCTGCGAACGCGTCATAGTCGGGGCTGGGCCATGGGTTCGCGACTTCTGGAGCATGCTCGACCTGCCGAACGAGATCTCGATCAAGGGCGCGAACGGCGAGATGCATGAAGACGTGCCCATGTGGCGCTTCTGGCAGCTGGAAGAGGGCGTGTTGCTCGTCGACCCGAACGAAGGACTCGCGGACGACGGCTCGCTGCCACCAGTCATCCATGTGGATACGGACGCCGAACTCAAATCGACAGTGGATGATTCCGTCATCACCGACGAGATGTGGGGCATCTACTACAAGCCCGACTTTCACTTCGGCGGCATTCAAGGGGGAGCCTCGCCCTACAAGGTCGACACGCCGGTGGATGAAGTGCAGATCGACCCCTATGGGCCTTCGAGCCCGGAATTCGTTGCCAGCGACGATTTCGCGCATATGTGGGTCAGTGCGCTTGCCCACTGCCAACGGCGTTACGAAGGCAAGATGCCCAAGTATCATCGAGAAGCCTCGGGAGGCATCGGCTGCTTCACGGCCGACAGCTTTCCGGTCTTCGATCACTTTCGCGAAAATGTCGCGGTCATCGCCGACAGCAATCACGGCTGGAAAATGATTGGTGTCGGCCACCTGATCGCGGACGAGGTGCTTGGAGAAAGACAGGAACTTCTGGAACCGTTCCGCTTTGGCCGCTTTGCCAAGGGTGAACTGCATCCGGTTTCCAGCAGCCCCTACCCGTGGAGCTGATGAACCCGCCCGTCCGGCGTGTCGGCGGGCATTTTGACCGACTGGGAGAACGATTGTGGCAATGGATATAGAAAAGTTCGTCGAAGCGAAGGGTCGAGACGAAAAGATCAAGGAAGTCCGCAAGAAGATCGACGAACTCGGTATTGAGTATCTCTACCTTCAGTTCGTTTCGGTCACCGGCAAGATCATGGGCAAGGGCATTCCTGCCGATCACTGGGAAAGCGTGGCCAAGAAGGGCTTCCAGCTCGTCTATGGCGCCACGGTCAATCTCTTCACCGACCGGGCGGGCAACTATCTGGGATACGGTCCGGAAGCCGCAGAACTGGTCGGAATTCCCGAGCCCGAGACGTTCATGCAATTGCCGTGGGCTCCGGAGATCGGACGCTTCTACTGCACGCTCTTCCGCAATCGAGAGGAGAGGCAGGATCCAGGAGCCTATCTCACCGCCGACAGTCGCGGCAATCTTCGTCGGCTGCATGCTGACTTCCAGAAAAAGCACAAGCTGCAGCTTCGGATGGGCACCGAGCCCGAGATGATGTGGCTGAAGTTCGACGAGAACGGCAAGCCCAGCGACGGATTTTCCAAGCCGTACTGCTATCACATTGACCAGTTCGAGTCGCTTCGGCCCGTGTCCCTGCAAGTCATTCGCTACGCCCGCAAGATGGGCCTGGACATGATCCAGGGCGATCACGAGGACGCGCCGGGCCAACTGGAACTCAACTGGACTTTCGATGACGTGCTGCGAAATGCCGACCGGCTGACAACCTATCGCCAGATCTGTGCCCAAGTCGCCCGCGAGCACGGAATCTTCGCCTGTTTCATGACCAAGCCGTTCATGGGTGTCTCGGCTTCGGGTTGCCACCACAACATGTCGCTTTGGACCAGGGGCAAGGACGGCTTCAAGCCGACAGGCAACGACGCGAAGAAGCTGCCTGGAATGAAGGAGAACTATTTGTACGTTTCGGGCGGCAAGAACACCTTCATGCCCGACACCAAGGACCTTCAGTTGCCGGGCAAGACCGGCCTGAAGGCGATTGGCGGCGTGGTGAAGCATCTCCAGGCCCTGACCGCGATCGGATGCTCCACGGTGAATTCCTATCGGCGGCTGTGGGACACGGGCTTCTGGGCGCCGGTCTTTTCCGACTGGGGGTTTCAGAACAGGACGACGGGCCTGCGCGTCTCAGCACCAGGCCGGTTTGAGTATCGCTCGGTCGATTCGATGGTGAACCCCTATCTCATGGGGTCGGCGCTTCTGGCAGCGATGGACGATGGTCTCGATAACGATCTCGATCCGGGCAAGCCTGAAGAGCGCAACATTTACGAAGCGATGGCGGAAGGCAAGAAGGTTCGCAAGCTGCCGATGTCTCTCGGCGAGGCTCTGGATCACCTTGCAAGGAACAAGGTCGTCCAGCGCGGCCTTCCGGGCGAGATGTACAGGCTCTACGAGGAATACAAGCGCGACGAGTTTGCGCGCTTCATGTCTACGGTCACCGAGTGGGACAACGAAATGTACATGGAATGCCTGCCATGAGTGGAGGCGTCAGGAGCCGGGTGCCGATGCGGCACCCATTGTCTGGGGAACGACTGGGGAGGCGCATCTGAATGTGCGGAATTGCGGGATTAATTCACAAGGGCCGACGCTCGAATGTTGGTGCGGAAATGACGTCGATGCTGCAGGCTCTCAAGCATCGCGGACCGGATTCGACTGGATATGCGGTCTATGGAGACCCCGGCGACGGCGAGTATGTCATGCGCCTCAAGGTTGCCGAAGCCGAAGACATGGAACTCGGCCGCAGCATCCATGACCAGCTGGAGAGGCGCATCGAGGCAGTCGACGCGATCCTCGCCGAGCACGAGGCAGAGGTCAGAGCCAAGGAGCGGGTTCGGCCCTATGCGTTGCGCTACGTGCTGAACCACGACGGCGACACGGGCGACATGGCCGAGCACATCGAGGAGACGGAAGGTGTGGAAATTCTCTCGTTTGGCAATGGCCTGGAACTGATCAAGGATCTTGGCGATGCCGGCATCGTGGCCGAGGCGTACGGGCTGAGCGACTTTGAGGGAACCCATGGCATAGGCCATACGCGAATGGCGACGGAGTCGGACGTCGACATCAAGTCGGCTCATCCCTATTGGGCGTTTCCCTACAATGATGTCAGCGTCGTCCATAACGGGCAGATCACCAACTACTGGATCATGCGCCGCGAAATGGAGCGGAAGGGGCACCGCTTCGTGTCGGACTGCGACAGCGAACTCCTTGCCGTCTACACCGCCCATCACTTGGCCAACGGCGTGGCCTTGGAAGAAAGCCTGCGCCGTTCCATAGACGAGATCGACGGCGTGTTCACCTACCTTGTCTGCACCAGGGACCAGCTCGGCATGGCCAAGGACACCATGGCCGCAAAGCCGCTCGTGCTCTACGAGTCCGATGATCTCATTGCCATGGCTTCGGAAGAGGTGGCGATCCGTGCGATCTTCCCGGAGGAGATTGAAACGCACGATCCCTACGACGAGGAGGTTCGCGTATGGCAAGCGTGATGCCCGACCGAATTTCGGGCGGGGTCGAGATCTGCTTCGTGACGGCGGAATTCGGCAATGCAGAAGGAGTCGGCAAATGTCCGGAATAAGTGACGCCGAACTCAGGGAAATGACTCAGGAAGAGCGGGTCAACGCCCTTGGCATGACGACCGAACAGCTTACCGGAAAATCGCTCTACATCGAGTTCGATCCCGATGCGCAGGAGCGGTTCGCCTATCCGTGGGCGCCGGATGTCGATTTCAACAAGCGCACCGAAATCGATACCGGCGATCTGACCAACACCGAGGTCAATTCCCGAATCCGCGACCTGATGGCCGAGGGCTATGGAACGATCGTGCTGCAGAATCCGCGCGGCAAGCATTCGCTCGCGGTTGGAATCCTGTCCCGGCTGAACCTGATCATCGAGGGCTCGACTGGATATTTCGGGGTCGGCCTGATCGACGGTCCCAATGTCCGGATCAATGGTCGCGTAGGGTGGTCCTGCGCGGAGAACATGATGTCCGGCACGGTCATCATCGAAAAGAACGCGGGTTCGACCTTTGGCGCGGCAATCCGTGGCGGCGACCTCGTGTGCAAGGGATCGGTCGGGTCCCGGACCGGAATTGACATGAAGGGCGGCACCATCATTGTCGGAGGCGACACTGGAGCGCTGTCCGGCTTCATGATGCAGCGCGGCCGGATGGTGGTCTGCGGCAACGCGGGGAAGAACCTCGGCGACTCGATGTATGACGGAACAATCTATGTCGGAGGCGACATCCGGTCCCTTGGAGTCGACGCGGTCCCGGCCGATCTCACCGAGCTCGACAAGGAGTGGCTGACACGAAAGCTGACCCAGTACGGGCTCATGCCGGAGAATGGAGTGGATCACTTCACCAAGATCGTCGCAGGAAAGCAGCTCTGGAATTACGACAATCTTGAGCCAAACGAGAAGAAACTGATCCTGTAGCGGAAGAGCGCGTGAGCTCCGCCACAAATCCGAAAGGAATACGACATGGCTGACGATGGCCGGATAAAGAAACCGCTGGACCGCGACGTCAATCGCATTGGCGACAGCTTCATCTTTCCGCCGCATGTTATTGATGATATTCACATAAAGTCCGAGCTTGGCCGTTACCGGATGCGGGGATTCTCGCTCTTCAAGAAGATTCCGCATTGGGACGATCTCACCTTTCTGCCCGGAACGCTGACGCGCTTCGTCATCGAGGGCTATCGTGAGAAGTGCGAGACCAGGACCGTGATAGGTCCGCGCGCGAAGCGACCGCTCGAACTGGACATTCCAGTGTACGTGACGGGCATGAGTTTCGGCGCCTTGAGCTATGAAGCCAAGACCGCGCTTGCGCGAGGCGCTTCGATGGCGGGCACGGCGACCTGTTCAGGCGAGGGAGGCATGATTCCGGACGAGCGACGCTACTCCTCGAAGTGGTTCTACCAGTGCATCCAGTCGCGCTACGGATTCAATCCGCATCATCTGGTGCTGGCGGATGGCTGCGAGTTCTTCATCGGCCAGGGTTGCAAGGTCGGCCTCGGGGGGCACCTGATGGGCCAGAAGGTGACCGACCAGGTGGCGGAGATGCGATCCTTGCCTGCCGGCATCGATCAGCGGTCACCGGCGCGTCATCCGGATTGGCTTGGACCGGATGATCTGGCGCTGAAAATCCAGGAAATCCGAGAGGCTACGGACTGGCAGATCCCGATCCAGCTCAAGCTTGGTGCGGCCAGGGTCTATGACGACGTCAGGATGGCGGTAAAGTGCGACCCCGACTCGATCTACATAGACGGGATGGAAGGCGGCACCGGCGCGGGTCCGCATCTCGCAACGGAGGACACCGGCGTGCCGGGAATGGCCGCCATTCGCCAGGCAAGAAAGGCGATCGACGACCTCGGCAAGCGCGGCGAGATCAGCCTCGTCTACGCCGGTGGCATCCGCAACGGGGCGGATGTGGCGAAGGCTGTCGCACTTGGCGCTGACGGCATTGCGCTTGGCCATTCCGTCATGATGGCCTTGAATTGCAACAAAGACATTCCGGAAGCCAACTTCCCGGAGGAAATCGGCGCCGAGCCGGGGTATTGCTACCACTGCCACAGCGGTCGGTGCCCGGTGGGCGTGGCAACGCAGGATCCGATCCTGCGGTCACGACTTGACCCTGACGAGGCGGCGGAGCGGGTCTACAATTTTCTCCACACCCTGACGATCGAGGCGCAGCTCTTTGCCCGGGCTTGCGGCAAGACGCATCTGCACTCTCTGGAACCCGAGGACCTTGCCGCTCTGACAATGGAAGCGTCGGCCATGGCGGGCGTGCCGCTGGCGGGCACGAACCACACCGTCGGCATAGACGACTATCACCACCTGTAGGGAGGGACCTGGCGCAATGGCCGGAACACAATATCGCGGGTCCGAGATCAAGGACGTCGACCAGTTCATCAAGGACGCAGCCGGACTCCAATCCGAACGCGAGAAGGAGATCGGACAACATATCGGCTACCGCTACGACGTGAACCTGGTCCCGGACTATGACCGCCTCACGCCGTTTCTACGCAAGTACATGGAGTTCATGGGTTGGGACGACCTGAACTGGCTTGAAGACGTCCACATGGGTTACGAGGAGGGCAAGCCTGCCGTCTTCGATCGCAACGTGAACGGTTGGGTTCGGATTCCGGACAGCATCGACCTGCCCGACAATCAGCAGGACCGAGACATGATTGCGCGCGAGCTTCTTCTGAAGTTCCAGATGTCGGACCGCCATCCACTGGTTTCGCTCCGGAAAGCCTACACGAAGTTCTGACATGGAGAGCCGGCTGCATATCGCCTGCCTTCAGACGCGGCCCATGCCCAGCATGGAGGCGGCCATCGACGAAGCGGTACCGATGGCTGAAGCAGCAGCGCAGTCGGGAGCGGAAATGCTGTTCCTGCCTGAATACTGCGGCGGACTCCTTTCGGACGGGCCGCGGCTTTGCCCCCCGTCGGCGCCGGAGGAGAGCCATCAAGTGCTGGCGGCGCTGAGGGAAGTGGCGGCACGCCGGAATGTCTGGATGAACATCGGCTCGGTTGCCGTGAACGGGCCGGGCGACAGGATCTGCAACCGTGGCTACATGATTGACCCCGATGGCGAAATTCTTGGGCGCTACGACAAGATTCACCTGTTCGATGTCAATCTTGCCGACGGTGCCGTGTACCGGGAAAGCGACACGGTTTATCCGGGTGACATTGCCGTTGTTTACGAAACGCCTCTGGTCACTCTGGGTCACACCATTTGCTACGACCTTCGCTTCGCTGCGCTGTTCCGCGACCTTGCACAGGAAGGTGCCGAAGTCATTGCCTGTCCGGCAGCTTTCACGAAGACGACTGGAGAGGCGCATTGGCATGTGCTGAACCAGGCGAGAGCGATCGAGAACACCTGCTTCATCGTGTCGGCCTGTGCCGTTGGACCCGTTTCCGGCGGCGGCGCATCATTCGGCCATTCGCTTGTCGTGAGCCCATGGGGGGATGTGCTGAGTGACGGAGGCGACCTTCCAGGCGTGGTGCATGCGCAGTTGGATCTTGGCCTCGTGGTGGACACCGCGTTGCGGATTCCGAGCCTTGAGCATGACAGGAAATACCGCGTCAAGCGCAACAGGCAAACGAGGGAAGTGGCATGACCGTGCGTGTTGCCGCATCTGGAGAAGCCCGCTCGTCCACGACGCTCAGAACGGCATTTCTCAAGTGGCAATGCCGGGTACGGCAGCTTGCAATGCGCGACAATGCGGGAAGACCGGATGACGCCATCACTCCGGCCCTGTTCCTGCCAGGTCGCGACGAGGCTCTCGGTCGCATCGTCACGGTCCTGAACAGGGCGCCGGCGCACTCGTTGACTCCCGAGATGACGCATATGGCGGCAAGAACCAATGATCCTGCACAACGGCGTGAAGCGGCGCTGGCGTACTTTTCGGCCACCTACTACCAAAGCGCTGCACGGTTTTCGGACATTTTGACCGCAACCTTCCCGCCCGGGTCAATCCTGGCGGCCAGAATTCGAAAGGCTCAAAGAGCTCTGTTGTTATTTGATGCTTATGCGCAGAGGTTCACTCTCTCTTGCCGCGTTTGGAGGCTGTCGCCGCAGAATCCGTTTCATGAGGCGACCGTAGCGCACAACACGCTCTTCAACCCGTCTCTGCCGCCAGGAATCGAGATTTTGGGCTTCGAGCCCGATTGGAACATGTCGACATCAGCACCGGAGATTTCCTGAAATGGGTTTCCTGAATCAACAAGCATAGAGCAACTTGGGGAGGACATGGCATGACAAAGCGTGTGTGCGTGATAGGA
This sequence comes from Silicimonas sp., assembly GCA_022820365.1. Lineage (GTDB taxonomy): Bacteria > Pseudomonadota > Alphaproteobacteria > Rhodobacterales > Rhodobacteraceae > JAJEFO01. Next base: position 9,087 of record JAJEFO010000081.1, on the reverse strand, counting down.
GCCGGACCGTCAGGGCTGGCGCAATTGCGGGCGTTTCAGTCCGCGGCCGAAAAGGGTGCCGACGTTCCGGAGGTTGTGTGCTACGAAAAGCAGGACGACTGGGGAGGGCTTTGGAACTATACGTGGCGCACGGGCGTGGATGAGCACGGGAACCAGTGTCATGGTTCCATGTACCGTTACCTTTGGTCAAACGGCCCGAAAGAGGGCCTGGAATTCGCGGATTACACGTTCGAAGAGCACTTTGGCAAGCCAATCGCCAGTTATCCTCCCAGGGCGGTGCTCTTCGACTACATCAAGGGACGGGTAGAAAAGGCCGGGGTTCGCGACCAGATCCGTTTCAACACGATCGTACGTGATGTCCGTTCGCTTGACGGCGGTGGCTTCGAGGTGACGGCGCGCGACGAGGCCGCGGATGCGGAGTTCCGCGAGAACTTTGACCACGTGGTAATTGCCACGGGCCATTTCTCGGTTCCGAACGTGCCGGAGTATCCCGGCTTCGAGACTTTCAACGGGCGCATTCTGCACGCCCATGACTTTCGCGACGCCCGCGAATTCACGGGTCAGGCCATCCTGATTCTCGGAACTTCGTATTCGGCCGAGGACATCGGGTCCCAGTGCTGGAAATACGGGGCGAAATCAATCACGTCATGTTGGCGGACGGCCCCGATGCCGTACGAATGGCCTGACAACTGGACGGTCGTGCCGGCGCTCGAAAGGGTCGAGGGACGCACGGCGCATTTCGCGGACGGCACGTCGAAGGAGGTTGACGCAATAGTCCTGTGCACGGGCTATTTGCACCATTTTGCCTTCCTGCCCGACGACCTGAGGTTGAAAACGCCGAACGTACTTGCGTCAAACGATTTGTACAAGGGTGTCGTCTGGAATCGGAACCCGGATCTCTTCTATCTCGGAATGCAGGACCAGTGGTTCACCTTCAATATGTTTGATGCGCAAGCCTGGTACGTTCGCGACATCATCATGGGCCGGATCGAGGTTCCGGACCTGGCTGGCCGCGAGGCCGATGTCAAGGCTCGGCAGGAGGCCGAGGCAGGCCTCGAGGACGACTATGCCTGCATCGACTATCAGGCCGACTATACCAAGGAGCTGATCGCTGACACCGACTATCCCAGCTTTGACATAGATGCAGCCACCAAGGCATTTTACGAGTGGAAGAAACACAAGAAGAAGAACATCATGACGTTCCGGGATCACGGCTATTCCAGCCCGATGACCGGCACGATGGCGCCTCCACACCACACGCCGTGGAAGGATGCGCTTGATGACAGCCTGGAAGACTATCTGAGAATCTGAATGACAATGCGGGACCAACCCGCGGGCCGAGCAAGCTTCAAGACCCAGCAGCCCAGGTGCTGCGCAACAAGGAGAAAGATATGAAGAAGCTAACTGTAATGGTGCTGGCAACTGCTTTGGCCACACCGTTTGCCGCGACTGCGGCAGACAGCGAAGATCCGATCATCATACCGATTCACAACTGGTCAAGCCAGATCGTGATGTCGAACGTGGTCGGACAAATGTACGAGGAGATGGGCCTCAACGTCGAGTTTGTCACGACGGACAGCCAGGCGGTATACGAGTCGGTTCGGCTCGGAGACGTCGCGCTGGAGCTGGAGGTCTGGGAAGGCGCGTTCGGCCATTCCTTCCGCGAGGCGCTCTCGAAGGGGGGCCTCCACGACGCAGGGGACCACGACGCAGTTACGCGTGAAGACTGGTGGTATCCCATGTGGACCAAGGATGCGTGCCCAGGGCTGCCTGACTGGAAGGCGCTGAATGATTGCGCAGAGGTCTTTGCAACGGCGGAATCCGGTGGCAAGGGTCGCTACCTTGACGGTCCGGTGGACTGGCTGAAGCATGGAAAGGAGCGTGTGGAGGCGCTCGGAATGAACTTTGTCGTGGTGAACGCGGGGTCGGCTGCGGCGCTTTGGGCCGAGATCGGCGCTGCGGAGCCCGAGCAGCGCCCGGTCGTCGTGTTCAACTGGACGCCGAATTTTGCCGAAGCCGTCTGGCCCGGCGAGTTCGTCGAATTCCCGACATGGGAGGACGGTTGCGACAGCGACCCGGCCAAGGGTCCGAACCCGGATGCGCTGTACGACTGCGGCAATCCCGCCAACGGCTATCTCAAGAAGGCCGCGTGGGACGGAATGCCTGACAAGTGGCCGAGCGCCTACTGCGTGTTGACCAAGCTCAGCTTCACGAACCCGCAGATCGCTGAAATGGCGAAGCTCGTCGACACGGACGAGCTTGAGCCGGAAGAGGCGGCGGACGAGTGGCTGGCGGCAAACCGCGACGTCGTTGATCCTTGGATCGGCTCCTGCACGTAGAGAGCGGGAATTGACAAGTGGACCCTCTCCGCACCAGCATGCGGGGAGGGTTTAAGGTGGGAGGTCATGAACAGCGACACCCCCGTAATTTCGGCAGAGGACGTCTGGAAGCTCTTTGGGCCCAATCCCGAGGCGTATCTGTCTCGAATGCCGAAAGGCCATTCCTTTGAGGACATCAGGTCAGACGGATACATTGCTGGCGTAAAAGAAGTTTCGCTCGATGTCGCCAAGGGCGAGATGCTCGTCATCATGGGGCTGTCGGGCTCCGGCAAGTCTACGCTGGTTCGTTGTTTCTCGCGCCTCCACGACATAACCGGCGGAACGATCAGGATCGACGGTCAGGACATCATGCGCCTGAACGCGACCGAATTGATAGAGCTTCGGCGCTCGAAGATGGGGATGGTATTCCAGTCTTTCGGGCTGCTGCCGCATCGCACGGTTCTGGAAAACGTCGCCTTTCCGCTTGAGATGCGCGGGCAGGACAGGCACGCGCGGCGCGAACGCGCCCTTGAAATGGTCAAGCTCGTCGGGCTGGAGGGGCGTGAGGACTACTTTCCTCGGGAACTTTCCGGTGGGCAGCAGCAGAGGGTCGGCATTGCCCGGAGCCTCGCAATTGAGCCAAACATCTGGTTCCTGGACGAGCCCTTCAGCGCGCTGGATCCCCTGATCCGGCGCGAAATGCAAGACGAATTCCTGCGTCTTCAGGACATGCTCGGCAAGACGATCGTCTTCATAACCCATGATTTTGACGAGGCACTCCGCCTAGCTGACAGGATCGCCATCATGAAGGACGGTTCCGTCGAACAGGTGGATACACCCGACAAGATCGTCCTGAACCCGGCAACCGAATACGTGGCTAGGTTCACCGAGGAAGTGGACAAGGCGAGCGTCGTTCACGCAAGCGTGTTGGCCAGGGAAGGAGTGCCGGTCGACGGCGAACCCGTTCCGGGTAACGCCACGATCCTGTCCCTTGCACGTCGTCTGGTTGAAGACACGTCGGACACCATTCCTGTCAGTTTGCCGGATGGAATCACGGGTGCCATGGACCGCAAGGCAGCGCTGGCGGTTCTCTTTGGAGAGAAAGAGTGAGCGACTCGACTCACGAGGATGCCGCGAAATCAGGAACGGAAGCTGCCTCGATTGGCGCGATCCGGACGAGGACGATTGTATTGACGCTGTTTGGCGCCGCGATTCTGCTTACGTTGCTGAAGCCTTGGATCCCTTCAGCCCTGGTCAGGTTGCCGGAAGATGCGATCCTTCCTTGGGCGGACTGGCTGGATGCAGGGTTTTCCTGGCTCCAGAACGACATCGGACTGATCCATGTCACCCGGACGATTTCCGGGTGGCTCGGGTTCCTTACTGACGCAGCGGCCAACGTCCTCTACGGGAAGTCCCGCTGGCCGCGTCTGGAGGCGTTGCCGTGGTCCGTGGTGGCGGCATGTTCGGCAGTGTTGGGTTACTGGCTCGGCGGATGGCGGCTCGCGCTGCTGGCTGGCGGCACCTTGGTCTGGACCGCGCTCATGGGGCAGTGGAAATGGGCGATGGAGACCATGTCTGTAATTGTCGTCGCTGTGCCGTTCGGGTTTGGCATCGGGTTGCTGCTGGGCATGTGTGCGTGGAAGTCCAGACGGTTTGAGGAGGCCTTGAGGCCGGTTCTGCTGATTCTGCAGACGTTGCCATTCTACAGCTACCTTCTCCCTGCCGTGATTTTCTTCAAGGTAGGGCCGACTGCTGCGTCGGTCGCCACGATCGTCTATTCAATGCCACCGATGATTCTCATGACCATCGTCGGCCTGAGAAAGGTGCCGCCCGACGTCGTCGAGGCCGGGAGGATGGCGGGTTGCACGCGTTGGCAGATGCTGCGCTCCGTCTATCTTCCGTCGGCTCGCAGCGAAATACTAGTCGGCCTCAACCAGGTCATCATGCTCGCTCTCGCCATGGTCGTCCTTACCGCATTCATCGGCATGCCAGGTCTTGGCGCAAAACTGCTTGCCATGATGAACAGTTTCAAGCTTGGCCGCAGCTTCGAGATCGGTGTCACGATCGTCTTGCTCGCCGTGACGCTTGACCGCCTGAGCAAGGCGTGGGTCGTCAAGCAGCCCGAGCATTTCGAAAAGGGGATCCCTTGGTGGCAAAGACATGCGTTCCTGCTCCTCGGACTCGCGACCTTCATTTTGTTTTACATGCTCAGTCAGTACCTGCCTATTCTGGATGAGGTCGGCCGCAGGCAGTCGCTTTCGATGGGCAAGGAGATCGACACGCTTATCAAGGGTTTCCTGGCCATTTCGTGGATCAAGGCGATCACGGACTTCATTCGATGGTTCTTCAACATTTGGGTGCTGATTCCCACCGAACTTGCACTGCTCTTTGTGCCCACGTTTGCAGTCATTCTCGCAATGACGGGCGTTGGCTATCTTCTGGGCGGCTGGTTTCCGGCGTTGATCGGGTTCCTGTTCTTTTCGGCGGTGGCCCAGCTCGGATGGTGGGACCGGGCGATGCTGACCCTGCACTCGACGCTGACGGCCGTGTTCCTTGCGATGCTTTTTGGAATGCCGCTCGCCATATGGGCCGCACAGCGCGAGCGCGCTTCGCGCTGGATGATCTTTGCTTGCGACACCGCCCAGACATTTCCGAGTTTCATCTACCTCTTGCCGGCCATCATGCTGTTTGGGATCACTCCGATAACGGTCATTCTGGCGATCCTAATTTACACGATGGTGCCCGTCGTGCGTTACACGGTCGAAGGTCTGAGAGGCGTGCCGCGCGAGATTACGGAAGCCGCAGACATGGCGGGCGCGACGCGATGGCAAAAGCTCTGGAAAGTCGAATTCCCCCTTGCAATGCCGACTATCGCAGTTGGATTGAACCAGGCATTCATATTCGCCTTCTTCATGGTCATCATCGCTGCCTTTATCGGCACTCGGGATCTCGGGCAGGAAATGCAGCGCACGCTTGCGGGAACCGATCTCGGAAAGAACTTCACGCTCGGTTTCTCCGTAGTCTTCATGGCGTTGACGCTCGACATCGCAATCAACTCCTGGGCAAGGAAACGTCGAAAGGTCTTGGGCCAATGACGGTGCAGCCCATACATCCGGTGCCATGGGAGCGTTCAGGCGTCTTCGCGCCGGGCCTGCCGATCCTCCCGCACGGGATTGAGCGATACCCGGTGCCGGGTGGAGGTTCGCGCGCGGTGCAGGTCTTCAAGGGTGATGGCATCATCGTGCAGGATCGCGAGGGCTTGCAGCCGGGCGAGCTCGTGCATTTTGCGCCGGACGGAAGTTCGGACGCCTCCATGCTCGGCGCCAAGGGGCAGGGCAGGCCGACGGCCACGATGGCCGTGCTCTCCGAGGGAGGCCGTTCGGGGCAGAAGGTGCTGGCTGCCTTGGAGGCGGCTGGCTTCGATCTGGACACGGGCGATTCGGTGGCGGTTTTTGGAGAAGGTTCCCGTCCTGGCGACTTCAGGGAATTCAGTGCGGAATGCGACGGCCTGCTGGTCTGTGTCGCTCCCGGGGGTCCCATGAGCCCGGAACGTCAAGATGCTCCGACAGAGCTTGTTCTCTACATCCGTCGGGCCGCGCCCGGGGACGTCAAGGATGAAATCGGGCCGCCCGATCCCTTGGCCGAACCGAAGTTCGACGCGAACATCCGGCCGGGCAACTCGGTCACATATGAGGTTCGCGAGGGCGAGTACATCCAGATTCTCGACGTCAAAGGGAGGGAATGTTCTGACTTCCAGGCATTCAGCCTGCGCGCCCTGGACAAGGGCATCGAACGCGAAATCGATCCCACCACGACGCGGAGCCTGATGGGCAGCCTGTATCCCAAACCCGGCATCTTCTCGAAATACTGGACCGTGGATCAGGAACCACTGGTTGAGATCGTACAGGACACATGCGGGCGACACGACACGTTCGGCCTTGCCTGCACGGCGCGCTACTACGAGGACCTGGGTTATCCAGGGCACGTCAACTGTTCGGACAACATGAATGTCGATCTTGCGCGGTTTGACATTCGCCCGCGCGGCGGCTGGCCGGCGATCAACTTCTTCTTCAACACCATGCTGGACGAGACGAATTCGATTTCCATGGACGATCCATGGTCTCGACCGGGCGACTACGTGTTGCTGCGGGCGCTGTCCGACCTCGTCTGCGTGTCGACGGCATGCCCTTGCGACGTTGACCCTGCCAACGGCTGGAACCCGACTGATATCCAGGTTCGCACCTATGGCGCAGGCGAAGAATTCAGCCGCTCCGTCGGCTACAGGAAATCTGCGGAGGCCGATGTGGAAGAGACAAGGAAGACCGCGTTTCACGACTGTTTCGCGCGGTACACCCGGGATTTCGTGGAGTACAACGGATACTGGTTGCCGAACACGTTCACCAACCACGGCGCGATCGAGGAATATTGGGCGGTGCGCGAACAAGCCGCCATCATGGACCTTTCGCCACTGCGAAAATACGAGGTGACAGGTCCGGATGCCGAGAAACTCATGCAGCTCTGCGTGACCCGCAATGCGAAAAGGATCAGCGTGGGGCAGGTGAGCTATACCGCGATGTGCTACGAGCACGGCGGCATGATCGACGATGGAACGATCTACCGGCTGGGCGACAACAACTTTCGCTGGATCGGAGGCAACGACACCTCGGGCCTCTGGTTGAAGGAGCAGGCGCGGGAACGCGGGTTCAATGCCTGGGTTCGACCCTCGACCGACCAGCTGCACAACGTTGCGATTCAAGGTCGCCATTCGCGAGACATCTTGGACAAGGTCTTCTGGGTGCCGCCTACCCAGCCAACGATACGGGAATTGCGCTGGTTCCGGCTGACCGTCGCGCGCGTGGGTGACTTCGGAGGCACCGCGGTCGTGATTTCACGAACCGGCTATTCCGGAGAATTGGGCTACGAAGTGTTTTGTCACCCCAAGGATGCCGAGGAGGTCTTTGACAGGATCTGGGAGGCGGGCAGGGAATTCGGGCTGACTCCGCTTGGCCTCGCCGCGCTGGACATGATGCGGATCGAGGCAGGGCTGATCTTCGCGGGCTCGGAATTCGATGACACGACGGATCCATTCGAGGCCGGCATTGGATTCACCGTTCCTTTGGACACAAAGGAAGATGACTTCGTCGGGCGCGATGCGCTTCTGGAGCGAAGGTTGCATCCGCACCGCAAGCTTGTCGGTCTTGACATCGAGGGCGGTGTTGTCCCGTCGCCAGGAGACAGTGTCATGATTGGCAAGGCGCAAGTCGGAGAGATTACGAGTGCCACGAAGTCACCCGTGCTTGGAAAGACGATCGCGCTGGCCCGCGTCGCAAGCGTCCATGCGACTGAAGGAAGCAAGATCGAAGTCGGTCAGCTTGACGGGCAGCAGAAGCGACTTCGGGCCATCGTCGTGCCTTTTCCGCACTTTGATCCAACCAAGCAACGAGTGCGCGGCAACTATGGCAACGCGTGAGTTGCCCCTTGGGCGCTGGCAACGGTCCCACACCTGGACGTTCGGTTTCTCGTCACGCTACCCACGACTCTCTTGTTGACTTGGCCTGCACGACGTCGACGTTGCGGCGCGGGCCCCTTTGGCACACTGGGAGTCAGCCCCAGATCGGCCGGATCACGAGACGGGCAGGGCTCGTGTTGCCGCTGTCTGGAAGGAACTCCGGCTGGCCAACAAGCATGATTCCCTGCCAGCGGTCGAGAAGTTCGAGAAGCGCCGCGGCCATGTCTGTGCGGGCGACAAACTGGCCAAGGCAGTGATGTGCGCCGCCACCAAAGCCAAAATGCGATTTTTGTGGTTCTCGAACGTTGAAGGATTCCTCCGCTCCGATCTTCGGGTCGGTGGCAGTCGCATGCACGAAGACATGGATGGTGGCACCCTTCTGGATTTCCACGCCGTCATGTTCAAAGGTCTCCAGCGCCTCCCGTGTCGCCCAGGTTGTGGTTGGGTAACGGCGGATCACTTCCTCGATCGCCTGAGGCACCATTTCGGGATTCTGGCGCAGCCAAAGCCATTGATCCGCGTGGTGCGCGAACAGGTACACGGCGAAAGCAAGTTGGGCACGCGTTGTGTCCACGCCGCCGAAGATCGAAATCACCACCAGGTCGATGAGCGCTTGCCTGTCCGCGAATCCGGCGGCGTCGGCTTCTCGGACCAGCCGCGCCACATATCCGACGCTGTCTTGACCGTGTCGTGCCCGGTCGATCAGTTCGGCCGCGAGTTCGCTCAGGCGGGAGCACGCGGCATTGACTGCCGCCTCGTGATTCCTGGCATTGAGTCCCATCGCAAGCCCGAGCGTGCTGGCATCCTTGGCAATTTCGTCGGCATCGCCGTCGGGCAGAGCCAGGAGCGTGGTGATCGCCCGACCAGCAAACGGTTCGCTGAAGGAGTCCACGAATTCGAACGCATCCCTTTCCCGAAGGTTGTCTGCAAGGCCGGCGGCGATGCCGCGAAAGGCAGGTTCAAGCGACAGCACGAAGTCATTGGCGAGCGCGGCCTGTGCAATCCTGCGCAGGATTTTGTGTTCGGCACCTTCGATGGAAATGAGACTGGCCTTCCAGAATTCGGCAAATCTCCCGGAAATTCCGATGATGTCCGGCCAGGCGTGGCTGCCTTGCCGGAGCTGCAAAATCTTGTGTACTTGACGGGGAATCCTACAACACTTGACGGGGATTCTTACGACACTTGACGGCGAATCCTGCCACACTTGACGGCGGCGATCCGCGCGCAGCGCGCTGTCTCTCCCTGCATCGATGCCTGGGT
>JAJEFO010000067.1 GCA_022820365.1 Silicimonas sp. | reverse complement strand
ATCCAGCTGTCGGGAAGGGAAGTACGCGGCCGAAACGCAACCCGTCCCTGAATGACCAGCAATGTCGGAAGACCGTGGGAAGAAACACCCAATCCCGCACGAAACAATCCGGGAAATCCGCAACGGATCAATCAGAAATATAACAACCGGGAGGCGGGTGCCTACGGTCCGGAGGACTGGGCGTTGGCACACCGGCTCACGGTGGCAGGCGGACTGGCACTGGTGCATCATGAGAAGGGCGATATCATCTCCCCCGGAGCTGGGTGGACCACCGTTCGTACCGGCCAGCGATGGACACTGTTGCAGGCACCCAAGTCCTTTGCGGATGCCTCCGGAGCGACGAAGCTCCCCGGCCCCCGATGGGTCCTGGGAGAATCGAACAGCTTTGCAGCGGATTGGGTGGATTGCCTCGAATCCCCCGAATTGGTGCATTCCGTTTCCGCGGAAGTTCTGATCCCCGGCGGGTACCACTCGCTCGATGAATGGCCGCACTCTTCCGATTTGCAGGCCATTGACTTTTTCTGCGGCACGGATCCTGAGGACCCGACCGGGGAGCTTGTGACAACCCGTTTCATTGCCTTTGTTCAAGCCCTGGTTTCTCACCGGATCGAACATGCGAGCTGCCAGTGCCGCCTGACCGTGGTAACCCAGCGTGCAGCCCATGATGTAGAGGACCCACGCGGCAGCGCTTTGTGGGGAGCCGTCCGGAGCATGGCTATCGAGATCGGCGAAGAGGCCGGGATCGACTTTCGCCTGGTTGACTTGGGCGATCCGGGAGACCTGGAAACCCTTGCCTGGCTTGCCTGCTGCGACCTGCGCGAACGCGAGCTGGCAATCCGCCAACAGCACCTGTGGGTGCCGAGGCTCGTCTGCATCCGGGAGCGTCATGTGCGGGTGCCGGCCGACACGGAGCCGGCGTACCGCCTGACCCTCGACAATGCGGGCCAGATTTCAGGCCTGGAGATGAAATCGTACGAACTGCCGGAGCTGGGGCGGCATGACGTGGAGATCGAAGTGACGGCGGCCGCGCTCAACTTTCGGGATGTCATGGTCACGCTGGGACTGTTGCCGGCATTGGCTTATGAACGCTCGGCGCTCGGCCACGAGATCGGCATGGAGGCAAGCGGGATCGTGCGCCGCACCGGACCGGATGTGAACCATTGCCGGGTCGGTGACGAAGTGGCCTTCTTGCAGGGTGGGTGCATCGCGAACCGTGTCGTGGTCCGCGATCAGCTGGTCTTCGCGAAACCAGCGCGCCTGAGCACGGAGGAAGCCGCGTCGACCCTGTCAGTCTACGTCACCGCGTATTTCGCACTGATCCATCTGGCCCGGCTGCGTCGCGGCCAACGTGTCCTGATCCATTCGGCCCTGGGTGGTGTGGGACAGGCGGCCATCGCGCTCGCCAAGCACGCAGGAGCCGAGATCTACGCCACAGCCGGCAGCGAAACCAGGCGGAACCGGCTGCTGGAAAAGGGCGTACGGGGAGTGTTCGACTCGCACAGCTTCGACTGGCATGACGGGCTGATGGCGGCGACCGGTGGCGAAGGCGTGGACGTGGTGCTGAACTCGCTTGCCGGCCATCACATCGAACTCTGCCTAAGGGCCTTGCGCCCGGGCGGCTGGCACTGCGAGATCGGAAAGGTGGACATCTATGCCGACAACGCGCTCGGCTTGAGGCTGTTGCGGAAGAACCTACGGTTTGCCGCCATAGACGTCGACCGGCTCATGCTTGACGATCCGGTGCTGTCGCGCGAACTTTGCCAAGCCTGTCTGAACCTCATCAACCAAGGCGAACTGCCCGCAATTCCAGTAACCGAGTTCCCGTACCGGGACTACGCCAAGGCGCTTCGATTGATGACCGCCGGACAGCATCAAGGGAAGCTGGTCCTGAAAGCACCGTCGGACAAGGGCGATCAGGCATTCACGGTCGCGGACGTGAGGCCGCTGCTTGATCCGAAAGCCACCTACCTGGTGACCGGCGGCCTGGGCGGATTCGGGCTGAGGCTGCTGCCCTATCTTGCATTTGCGGGCGCGCGCCATGTCACCCTGCTCGATCGCGACCCCAACCGGCGCAGAACTGCCGACTGGGTCCGGCAGTCGAGCGCTCTCGTTTACACGGACGTCGAGGTCGAGTTCGACATCGTTCCTGGCGACGTATCGGTGGAAGAGGACGTGCAGCGCTGCATCGCGCAGTTGAAAAGACCGCTGAAGGGCGTCTTCCACTTGGCAGGCACCCTGGACGACAGGTTCTTCGACGACATTTCGCCTGGGTCGATGTCCAAGGTCTTCGCTCCGAAGGCCGACGGCGCGCTGCATCTCCACCGGGCCACCTCGGACGTAGCGCTGGATCACTTTGTCCTGTTCTCGTCCACGGCCTCTACGGCAGGCAATCCCGGCCAGGTCAATTACAGCGCGGCCAATGCCTTTCTGGACGGTCTGGCCGTGGTTCGGCAACGGCAGGGCCTTCCATGCCTCGCCTTCAACATGGCCGCCGTGGCAGACGCCGGAATGGCGTCACGCAGCCTCCACGTGCTGCGCATGATGCGAGCCACCGGCATGCCGCCTGTGAGCAGCGACTGCGCCATCGCCAACCTCGACTTCGCGATGCGCTCGATGGCCGACAAGGATCACCTGGTCACCGCCATGTTCAGTCGACCGGCGTGGACGGTCGAGCTTCCGGACTACATGCGCGTTGGCCGCTTGCTGAACAACCAGGATGCCTTCGAAGCCGGAGCGGGCAGCGAATGGACGATCGAAAGCGTGGTCGCACAGCTTGCCGCCAAGGTCGCCGAACTCTGCGGGCACGATGAGGGCGGCGTGGAGGAGCCGCTGTCAAGCTTCGGGCTCACCTCGATCTCCGTCGCCGAGCTCGGCGCTTTCATCCAGACGCAGTTCAATTACCAGATGAGCGCGCTCGAACTGATGACCACGGCCTCTTGCATGTCGATTGCCCGCGGCATCATTCATGGCAGCCAGGAGGAAGGGGATGATATGGCGGAAGCGGATGGTGCATTGGAAGCGCCCTTGGTCGCCCTAGGCGAAACCCAACGTACGCCTTCGGCCTATGCGAACTCGATCGAAGATCATTTCCCTCGCCAAGGCGGCAACGATCCGGCTACGGTGCTTTCACCCGGATGACGATGACATGCTGCTTGACACGTTCATGAAACCGCAACGCAGAAGATGGGCGCTCCCGGAACCGCCACGGACGATGCCATGATGAACGCCCTTCTGGTCTATCCACGGCAACCCCCGACCTACTGGGGTTCTGACTTCGCGCTGGACATCGTGGGAGTAAAGTCGGCCTTCCCGCCCCTGGGGCTGCTCACCATAGCCGCGATGTTTCCGCCGGGATACGACCTCAGGGTCGTGGACATGAACGTGACCTCGCTGGAGGACTCGGACCTGGAATGGGCCGACATGGTGTTCACGTCCACGATGATCGTTCAACGGATATCTCTCGAGAACGTCATCGAGCGGTGCAACCGAGCCGGGATTCCGGTGGTGGCAGGCGGCCCGCATCCCACAACCTTTCACGACGAGATCGAAGGCGTGTCGCATTTCGTGCTGGATGAAGTCGAGGAGACCTTTCGGGAATTCCTGCGTGACCTGGAAGCCGGCACTGCAAAAGGAATCTACAGAGCGCCGAGGAAACCGGACGTGACTCAAACGCCGGTGCCGCGCTTCGACCTTATCGACATGAACGGCTACTACTCCATGGGGGTGCAATTCTCCCGGGGCTGTCCGTTTGACTGCGAGTTTTGCGACATCATCAAGCTCTATGGCCAGATCGCGCGAACGAAGACACCGGACCAGGTCGTCAAGGAATTCGATACCATCTACGAACTCGGGTGGCGGGGTCCGGTCTTCCTGGTTGACGACAATTTCATTGGCAACAAGCGCGAGGCGATGAAACTGCTTCCGGCAATCGCCGCTTGGCAGAAGGAACGGGGCCATCCGTTCACATTGTCCACCGAGGCGAGCGTCAATCTTTCCCGCATGGACGAGTTGATGGACATCATGGTCGAGGCCGGTTTCGACACCGTGTTCCTGGGTATCGAGACACCCAACCCAAAGGCATTGCTCAAGACCAAGAAGCCACAGAACGTCAGCAAGCGCGATGACAACTATCTGTTCAATGCGGTTCGCGCGATTCAGGGAAAGGGGATGCAGGTGCAGGGCGGATTCATCCTGGGCCTTGACGGTGATGATGAAGGAGTGTTTGACGCCCAGATCGATTTCATCCGGGAAGCTGGCATTCCCGTAGCACCCATCTACCTTTTGACCGCCTTGCGAGGAACGGACATGTACGAGCGTTTCAGGCGTGAGAACCGGCTTATTGACGTTCCCATAGGAACCAGTGCGACGACACTCAATTTCAAGACTGAGATGGACCAAGATGTCCTGATCGAGGGATACATGCGGGTGACGGCCACCCTCTACGATCCACCTCTAGAGAACTACCTGGAGCGTTGCCTGAACCTGCTCGAACACCTGAAATTTGTCCCGCACCTTTACAAGCCGAAGAGCAGGAACGCAGTCTTTGCGGATCTGATGGGCGTGCGCAGCCGGCTTTCGGCCAAACAGATCCCCGCTTTCACGAAGTTCATCGCCAAGGTCTCCAAGGAGCATCCTAGCATGCTTGCCAAGGCGGTGCGCCTCGCCGCCATGGGCTACCACTTCGAGAAGATCACGCGACAACAGAACACGATCCGGGCGTTCATGCATTTCCTGAACGCGAAACTGGATGAGGTCGGCACGACAGTTACCAAGGGCGGACAGCAGGTCGATGAAGGCCAATGCCGCAAGGAGGATGCACTCAAGCGTGCCAAGGAGCGCCACGAGTCGATTCCCGAAGAATTTCGCTACGACGGCGACGGGATCGAGCACGCCATGGCATCGTTTCGCAGCGAATTGAATGCCCGGTTTGACCGGCACGCGCTGGCTGAGCGGAACTGAAGTCCGCGTGGCATCTATCCATTGCAAAAGGCACGTTATGTCGAACGCCACAAATGTGTCCCAAAAGACCCCACGGCTTGTCGGCACGCTGCCACCGCATTGCCGGCAAGACGTGGAAACCCTCCGTCAGTTCGTACGGTCGGTGCTGGATGACGAAACGCCGAAGGAAGCGGTGTCTCCGTCGGAAATTAGAGAGGTGCTTCTGACCGGCGCGACAGGCTTTCTTGGCCGCTTCGTTCTGCGGGACTTGCTTCACGGGAAAGCCAACCTGCTTGTGCATTGCATAGTTCGAGCCAAGGATTCCGGGCATGGCTTTCGCCGTCTGCGTCGCGCGCTTGAGGAAGCCGAAATCTGGAATGACGAATACGCGCCACGCATACGGATTGTGACCGGAGACCTCACAGCTGCGAGATTCGGACTTGGAAAACCGGAATTCGCGCATCTGTGCCAGCAAGTTGATGCCGTCTTCCACCTTGCGGCAGAAGTGAACCTCGCTTCCTCCTACCGAAACTTGCGCAAGGCAAACGTGTTCAGCACCCGCAACGTGATCGAACTTTGCCTGCGAACCCGCTACAAGCATCTATTTCATGCCTCGACCATGGGAGTGTTTCCCCAAGCGTTCTGCGGCTATGCGGAGGAATTCGGCGACGACTTCATCGAGGACCAGATGCAGCCGGATCTCGCAAGCATGAAGAGGATATTCCCGATTGGGTGGCTCGGGTATCCATGGAGCAAGCTGATCTCCGAACAGGCACTGCTGTTCGCTCAATCAGCCGGGATGCCTTTGGCCATATTCCGGTTTCCGCGAACTGCCACCGCAAGCACCGGATTCACGAATGCGGATGATGCCATGGTGCGCGTCCTGGCAAGCATAGTCGATGTCGGAATGAGGCCCGAAGGATTCACGATTCATGGAAGCAATGAGGCAGTAGACGTCCTGAGCCGGATCTACACGACGATCTCGATGAACCCGGCCCGACGCCATACAATCTATCACTGCTGCGATCCCCGGCCGGATTACCACGATATCGAACTCGCCGACTTCGGCCTGTACTATCCCGAGGTGCCCTATCAAGCGTTCAGGCGCGCCTGCCTGGCCCGCGGCGAACGATCGCCCTTGCATGGACACTGGGCATTGCTTGACCACTTTGCCCGATACTGGTTCGGAAGACGCAATGCAGTCGGTTCTGTCCCTGTTTCCGACCGCGCCGTCCGCGAGGATTGTTCGGAACCGATCCAGTGGCCGAGCCTGTACACCATGCTCAAGAGCTCGCACGACTGGATCAGGCGCCATCGAGAGGAATGGCCATATGACGTGCCGAAGGGCCGATTGGAAACCGATTGCCTGATGGACCGCGCCCGGCGTTTTGCCACAGAGGCTGGAGTGCCTTTTGGATCGACATATCCCGAATGGATACGCCGCGGACTCCGGGAACTGGTCCACGCCTTGCAGGCACCGGACGCCAAGCTGCTTGAGGACAGACTGAGCGATGTCGTCTTCGATCTTTGCGGTTCCTTGCGCAATACAGCGGCGCTCGCGGGTGAACGGTTGCGCCACCCGGAAATCGAAACGGAAGTGATCGATCGCCCCGTCTTCATCGTGGGCATCAATCGAACCGGGACCACCTACCTGCACCGCCTCATGGTCCGCGATTCAAGATTCTGGGCACTGAGAAGCTACGAATTTACGGAGCCGGTTCTTCTGTCGCCAGAACAGTACGCAACGGTAGCGGGTACGGCGGAGGATCCGCGTCGGGAGTACTACGAGGAGCTCTTGGAAGCGTCCGGCATTCGCGAAGCCTTCGAGGGCATTCACCACCTGGACATCGAAGAGCCGGAGGAGGATTTCCCGATCCTGAGACTGGCCTTTGCAGCCTGGACGTTGACGATCCGATACCATGTGCCGCACTATGGTCGTTGGCTGGCCGAAGCAGGATCGCGGAACGCATATTCCCATCACCGTCGCATCATGCAGCAATATACCTGGCAACGCAGGCAGCGCCGTTCCGAACGTGCAAAGCAATGGCTGTTCAAAATGCCCGGTCATCTGATGGAACTGGAAGCACTCTGCGAAGCGTATCCGGATGCGCACTTCATACAGACCCACCGCGACCCCAAGCAGTTCATGGGGTCGTGGAACAACATGGCAGAGCGGATACGGTCACGATCCAGCGAACCGCGCCCCCGCAGCGAGTTCGGTGCCGAACAATTGGACTTCATGAGCGGCATGCTCAACAAGTCGGTTCGTTTCCGGAAAGCGCATCCGGAATTGAGGGATCGCTGGATTGACGTGAATTACCATGATCTGGTCCGTGATCCGTTCGCGGTCATGCGTCATGTCTATGACCGGTTCAACTGGACTCTCGGGCAGGAGACGATGGACTCCATGGTACGCTGGAACCGGCGGCAGGCAGAGAAACGCAGTAAGGAGACCCGGCACAGTTACCAGCTTCAGGATTTCGGGCTCACACCGGAAATGGTGGACGAGGCATTCGCCCCGTACCTCGACTTCATCACCTCCCTCGGCATTCGGTAATCACGCGCGTTCTCGGACCATCCCGGCGTTCCGTTTGAAGCATGCATGCTGAAACTCAAATTGCACTTGAACGGCTATATGGGCTGCTTCGGACTAGATTTGGACCAGAATGTGGCATACGATTCTTGCCAAGTTTGGATTTCGGAGACAGACAACAAGACGAATAGTGCACACCGGCCATTCCTGGAGCCGCTTGACTGTCACGACTCTTTTGTACCGGCACATTGCGGCGAAGGCTGGACCACACACGATCACTGACAGGTGGAGCCATGCCACAACAATCGACGAACCTGGAGAATCCTTCCCGCGAAAGGCGCTGGCGTGGTTATGCTCAAGTTGGCGCGATCATCGTTATCATCGCAGTCGCACTGTACTTGGCCCAAGCGCCGGAGCGGGCCGACTTTCGACCGGTGGCCGCATCTCCGGACGTGGCACCGGTGGTACAGGTTGTTGTTCCGTCACCGACGGAACATGCACACAGGCTTGATCTCACTGGAACGGTGACCCTTGACAGAAAGCTGGCGGTCGTTTCCGAGGTCGAAGGCCGAGTTGTCTGGGTGTCGGCAGACTTCGTTAACGGTGGCAGAATCTCGGCGAACGAGGTGTTTGTCCGGATCGATCCCCGCGAGTACGAGCTTGAGGTCAGGTCTGCAGAAATGGCTGTTGCAAAGGCCGAAGCGCAGGTGCAGCTGGCGCGACGGACAGTTGGTACCGATGCCGGCCTTGCAATTGCCGAGACCGAAGCCAGTCTCGGACAGGCCGAGGCGAAACTTGCCCTTGCGAACCTGCAACTTGAACGTACCGAGATCAGTCTCCCCTTTGGCGCCCGCGTAATGTCCTCGGAACTGGAAGTTGGCGATCTGGTCGGACCACCGGACGCTGTTGGGAAGCTGTCTTTGCTCGGAATCGTGTACCGACCTAGTGCGCTGCAGGTGCGGGTGCCAATTAGGGTCGAAGATCTTGAGTCGCTCGAGTCTGCAATTGGTCGGTCAGCACAGGTAAGTACGGTCCACGGCACATACCAAGCCGGAATAGCACGGATTTCTTCAGTGGTTGCCGTTGAGAGCCGTCTCGCCCATGTATTTCTCAAGTTTTCCGACGACATTCCGCAATCCGAGCTGCCGGTTCCCGGGACCTTTGCGGAAGTCACGATCCAAGGACCGTTGCACGACGGTGTCTTCGTGCTTCCCGAGGCCGCCGCGAGAGAACATGACAGCATCTGGATTGTTCAGGATGGCGCCCTTCGGGCCCTGAAGCCGGTAACCGTCGGACGCTCCAACGATGGATGGGTCGTAGAGGCGTTCGAGCCCGGCGAAGGCGTGGTGGTCAGCGTCCTCGCCGGTGCCAGCGAGGGCCTGAGAGTTTCTCCCGATCCTGCATCGTCCGGGCAGTAGGATGCCGCGATCCACGAAGTCGAAGATGCCCTGGACCTGTCAAAGAAATAGGGGGATATCGTGAATAAGGGACCAATCTCCTATTTTGCAGGAAATCCAGCGGCCGCCAATCTGCTGATGATATTTCTGATTGTCGGCGGCATCATAGCCAGTTTCCAGCTCGCAGTGCGACCTCTCCCGGCCATCGATCTGCGCAAGATCGTCGTGACAGTGGAGTCCCCGCAGGCTTCACCGCGGGAAATGGAGGAAGATGTCAACCGCCGAGTCGAGGAGAGCATCGTCGGGCTTGAGGGTGTGGCGCGCGTGGTCAGCCACGCAGAGGAAGGAGTGGGCAGAATCGAGGTTGAACTCGATACATTGGCAGATATCGATGCGACATTTGACGACGTCAGCAATGCAGTTGACAGCATCGAGAACTTTCCGCCGGCTAACGCGGAATTGCCACAGATTGAAATCAAAAGGCTCAACTACGAGGTCATGACCATTGCGGTTTCTTCGGGAGTTCTCTCGGAAGACGCGCTTCGGCTTGCTGCCGAGGATGTCTACAATGCACTGCTGGCTCTGCCCTCAGTGTCCCAGATCCGATTTCGCGGCACGCGAGACCGTGAAATTGCAATCGAGATTAGCGAAGAAGGGCTGCGTCGTCACAACCTCACAATTGCCGAGCTGGCCAAGGCGGTGCGACGCGAATCACTCAACCTCTCATTCGGAGAGTTGCAGACGGAAGCAGGCGATGTCGTGCTCAACGTTCAAAGCAAGAAGCGATACGGGGAGGAATTCGAGAACATTCCGCTCATTGTGCGGAGCGACGGCACAATGCTCAAGCTCGGCGATGTGGCAAGGGTTCGAGATGGATTCGTCAGCAACGAGATCCTGTCAGAGGTTGACGGCATTCCGACTGTCTTTCTCCGAATCGAGGTTGCAGAAGGGCAATCGTTCACAAGGACCGCAGAGGCGATCAATGACTTGCTGGAGCGTTACAAACCTCCACCCGCTGTGGAAGTTTCCGTCTGGAACGATGCTGCAGATCCGCTCTCTGACCGGTTTGCGGACATCATTCAGAATGCAGTCATCGGCATCGTCCTGGTGTTTGTCAGTCTCATCCTGGTCTTTGACCTGCGGGTCGCAATTTGGATAACCGTTGGAATACCTTTGTCTTTTATCGGTTCGCTCATGTTCTTCGATGTCGCTGACCTGACATTGAACCTAGGAACGATGCTGGCGTTCTTTGTCCTTATCGGCATCGTCGTCGACGACGCGCTTGTCATCGGTGAGAGCATTGCGACAGAACGGGAAAGTGGCAAAAGCGGCTTTGACGCCGCTGTGTCCGGCGCGCGCACTGTAGCGGCGCCGGTGACGGTGGGAGTGATCACGACGGTTCTGGCACTTGTGCCGTTTCTCTTCGTGACGGTCGAGAACTACCAGATCATTCAGGTGTTCTTCTATGTTGCATTGTTCGTCCTTGTCATTTCGCTGATCGAGGCATTCTGCATCCTTCCAGCCCACCTGTCACACGACAGGCCCTGGAGCCTCTCTCCATTGCGAAACATCAAGGACTGGGTTTGCGAGCGGATTGAAGTGGTTCGGGATGTCATTGTCGTGCGAGCCGTGTCCTGGTCGGTACGCCACGTATTTCTTACCTTTGCCCTTGCAGCGGCATTTGTTGTTGCCGCGCTCGCCCTTGTTCGGCTCGAGGCCGTCAACGTGATCGTCTTTGACAGGACCGCCAGCATCAGCAGAACGATGCATGCTGACCTGCACCTGCCGGTCGGTGCCCCGTTCAACGCGAGTGCTGGCGCCGCGCAACGATTTGTGGCAGCGGCGGAACTCATCAA
The DNA here is from genome assembly GCA_022820365.1 of Silicimonas sp. Classification (GTDB taxonomy): domain Bacteria; phylum Pseudomonadota; class Alphaproteobacteria; order Rhodobacterales; family Rhodobacteraceae; genus JAJEFO01. Next base: position 17,406 of record JAJEFO010000067.1, on the reverse strand, counting down.
CGAACAACTTGAAGGCACCTCGATTGAGTCGATCAGCATAAAGGTTGGCGAACTTAGCGACAGCCCTGCGTCGAGAACAGGTCAGGACCGTGCGATACTGGACAACGTGGCCACGGTTGCCCTCAGGCTGCATGATCGACCAATAAGGCAGGTATCGCCGGAAGATATCGAGCACGCCTGGCTAAAGAATGTTGGACTCACACCGGAACTGGAGGAGGCATCCATCCATACGACCCGCGTCCGGGGCAAGCCTTCGGTCGCATATGCCTTGGTCCACGACGATCTGGACACCCTGCATCAGGCGGCAAATGAGCTGAAGTCCTTCATGAGTCAGATCCCTGGCCTTTACGCACTGTCGGACAGCCTGTCGCTTGGAAAGCGGCACTTTGAAATAGACTTGACACCGGTTGCCGAAGCCGCCGGGCTGACGTCCGCGATGATCAGCAAGCAGTTGCGGGCGAGTTTTCATGGCCTGGAAGTTCAGAGAATTCAGCGCGGTCGCGACGAAATTAGGGTCGTGGTTCGATATCCGCCAGAACGGAGACGAAGCGTGCGTGATCTGACGGGCGAGTGGATCAACATTCCTGGTGGGCAGGAAATTCCGCTGTCGTCCGCTGCAATTTTGACTGAACAGCGTGAACCCGCCAAGCTGATGCGAATCGACGGTCGACAGGCTGCCCTTGTCAATGCCCATGCGGATCTGGCCGCCACCACGCCAGCCCAGGCAAGGCGCAAAATTGCCGAGCAAATGCTACCTGGGCTTCTTGCCAAGTATCCAGGCCTAGTCATATCCCACGATGCGGGCGCTCGGGATGAACGGGAAATGCTTCGCACGCTGGCCGTCATAGTCCCGATCGTACTGCTCGCAATTTATGCCCTGATAGCGTCCTTCCTTCGCAGCTACTGGAAGCCGTTTGTGATCGTCATCGGCATTCCGATTGCTGCTGCAGGAGCAGTTATTGGCCATTGGGTACTCGGATGGCATCTTACCGCGGTATCGATTTTCGGGATTATCGGCGCTTCTGGAGTCATCGTGAATGACGGGCTGGTTCTTTTGCACCGGTACAGCACGCTCCGACGTGAAAACGAAATGCTGCCCGCCATCGCCGCAATTTCCGGCGCGGCCCGTGACCGCTTTCGCGCGGTGTTCCTCACTTCGCTTACCACGGTTCTCGGCCTGTCTCCGCTGCTCTACGAACGAAGTGACGAGTTGTTGTTCATTGTGCCGTTCGCCGTCAGCATGCTAGGCGCGCTTGTTGCCTCGACTGCATTTACCCTGTTCGTGCTTCCTGCGATCTTCATGCTTGTCGAAGGATGGCGGGAAAACCGAATTGCTGCCTGAACCACTACTTGGACTAAATACACTCAGACAGGATGGACCGGACATCCGAGATTTTACACAACCACGTGACGAATTGCGGGATGCGACAATTGCAAGAGGCATGCCCAACGACGGGTGACGACCGCGATTAGGTGGCATCTTGACGTTGGGCGACTCGCGCGTGGGCCCAACTCCATTAATGACATCGGGCATGCAACTTGGCGCGAAGTGCTTCCACCACAGCAAATTTGCCGACATTATCAGCAAGAAGACAATGACCAGCAAAGTCGCAGGAATCCGGCACCCTCTGCCATCCACTCGCAACTGCTGCGAAACACATTCGTTCAACGCTATTCGTTCAGCGGGCGCGGCCTCGTGTCTCGCCCTTCCCCGAGCGCTGCAGGCGAGACGTCCAGATCCGCAAGAAACTGAATTTGCGTGGGAAATTTACATTCCCGGATTTCTTGGAATTGGCTAAGGCTTGGTCTAGAGAGGCTGAGATGCAAGTACCGGTTCATGAAGCAAAGTCCAACTTCGCCAAGCTGCTGGAATTGGTCAGCAGCGGAGAACGCGTGATCATCACACGCCATGGCATTCCCATCGCCGAGCTAGTTCCAGCACGCACCGGATTGTTCAAGCCCGGCACTTTGAAGGACGTCATAGCGCCTCCACCCAATGAGTTCTTTGAGCCTTTGGGCGAAGATGAACTGCTGGCTTGGGAAGGGGAATGACCTCGGTTCCTTTCGATCGCGCTGGCTGAAGACCCCCGGATACGAGAATGAGCCCATGCCCAAATGCGCGAACCAGATCGGTTGGCGGGTTCGGCCGCTTCATTCCATGAAATCTGTCAGAAGATCAGATTGGGCAAGTGGCAAGGGTTGGCCGCCTACGTCAGGAGCCTGGAACAGCGTGCAGACTCTGATGGCTGTGAACTGATCTCGCTAGCGGCACCGGCGTGCCTGGATGTATAGATGCTTGACCGGGATCACCGCAATCCTATTGACCGCGTGCTTGCAGCAGTCGCTTGGCCGAATCTCTTCCGGTGATCTCCTCCGATCACGCCTCTGACAGGCTCGGCATCGGAAAACATTGGATCCCTTGAAGGGTGTCGACAAAGCGCAACCATCATCTTCTCCGGGGCTGCGCGGGAACAGACGTTGAGGCAGGCTGTCTTGCCGTCGCGACAAGTCAGCACGGTCGCAGCCGTGTTGCTCACGAACAGCGGAGTGATCCAATACTCTCCTCTCACTTCCAGTGACCATATCATCGCAACGTTCGCAGCGACTGGCTCGCCGTTCAGAATGCTGGAGAAGAGCGCAAATCGCCATGCGCTCCCGATGTCAATGCGTCATTGGCTGTGCCGAAAAGCGACATCGCCGACGGATTTGTCTGGGGAACGACTGTCATACTGCCGCGCGTTCGAGGAATTCCACTTCGATGAACACAATCTCGAAATTGCTTGCGTTCACCACGTCATGATGAACACCCTTCTTTCGGAAATACGGCGCCTTGCGGCACAATTCGACTTCCCGAGTCGTACCGTCAGGCTCGTGCAACAAAAGCAGTCCATCCGAAAGCGGCACGACCAAGTAGTCATGCTCATGTACATGCCAGCCAGTATTGTCGCCCTTTGCGGGAAAGCGCCATTCGGTCACGCGGGTCCGGCCGTTCTCTATGAGAACCGTACCTTTGGCAGTTCCATCACTTGTATCGGGGCAAGTCATCAAGTCTCTCTCAGCGGTGACGGGAAAGGCGCCAGATCGATGGGAGCAAAAGTGCGGCCAAGCGCGATCTTGAGAGCATCTCCGGGCAGAAATGGCAATAGGCCCCATTCGAGCACAGGTTTGTCCCTTTCAATTGCCGTGACCAGCCAGATCTGGCCAGGAAGTTAGCAGACTTCATCTCACTCGAACCCCCGATTCCATGTCCAATTCGCACCATTCACCCATTCCCCGCAACGAGGGCAGCCTCGAGTGAATTGCGGCTGCGAATTGATCACAATCACCACAAAGTCGGGACACGTGACCAAGGTCACTGCGACACCTTCAATGAAGTTCACAAATTCACCTCGACACCGGCACGTGAGGCTGAATGCCTAGGTCAAGTTGGTCAGACGCGCCCGGCGCGAGACTGCATGGAGCCACCACGCACAACCCAGCCCTGCGACCGCCAGAACCAAGACAAAGCCGGCCACCGGGGTGTCGGGAAACAGAACGCGGCTCATGATCCGCCCAGGGGATAGCGTGAACGCCCCGGTGAGCATCAGCGCCAGCATGTAGATCGCCTGCATGCGATAACGATGCGCCGCGATCTTGCCGGCGCGTGCCTCGCGGACCCCCAGCCAAAGCTGCCACAGCGTCAAGAGGCTCAGCAGATGGATCGGACTGAACGGACCCACCATGCGGATGCTGTGGATGAACAGCCCGCTTGCAGCAAGCGCGGTCATGGAGAGAACCCAGGCATAGCCCGCACGCCTATGCCAACGATCGCGGCTGCGCCGCGCAAGCGCCATCGGTCCCAGCACGATAGCCAACACAGCGGCCATGACATGCAACTGGATTGTCGGCCCTGCTGTCAAAAAGGGTTGAATGGTCATGCCAATCCTCCAGATTCGCCCGTCGGTGACTTGTTCAAGACAACAGATTGCGCCACATCCAAGACTGAGTTCGTAAGAGACAGGACCGGTTCGTGGCCGACGGCTTTGCGCAATTCACGCTTCGCAAACTGCGTGCACACCTGAGCGACTACCGCGTGCAAGTCGTGGTGCTGGGTGTCGGGCTGATGCTGGGCATTTCCGGACCGTTCGAGACGGGCGAGGTGATGCGGTTCCTGCCGCGGATTGCCTATTGGGTCTGCATAGTGGCCTCGACCTACCTGATCGGCAGCATCATAACATTGTCACTTCGGCCACGCCTGAGACACCACCCGCTTTGGTTTCGCGCCAGCCTGATCGGGTTGGCATTGGGCTGCGGGATCAACCTCTTCGTGCAGACCGTCAATACCCTCATCTGGCCGATCATGGTGGGCGAACAGCTCGAAGGCATGGCCGTGCTCGCACTCAGCATACTGGTGCTGTGTCTGGTCATCTCGACCGTGTTCGAACTGGTCGGCCATGAAGATCGGGCCGACATCAAGAACACCTTGCCGCCCCTGCTTGACCGCCTGCCGCCCGGAAAGCGCGGCGCGCTCATCGCGCTGTCGGTCGAAGATCATTACACCCGCGTACATACCACCAAGGGCGAAGAGTTGCTTCTGCTTCGCCTCAGCGACGCGATACGCGAAACCTCGCCAGTGGACGGTTTGCAAGTGCATCGCTCGCACTGGGTGGCAAGTGACCAAGTGACCGGTTCTCGCCGCGACGGCGACCGTATGTTCCTGATCCTTCGGGACGGGAAGGAGATTCCGGTCAGCCGCTCAAACGTTCCCGCCGCCCGTGAGGCAGGGATGCTGCCGCGAAATTGACCAGGATGCAGCAGAAACCCGGTTCCAGTGGTCGAATTCCGTCGACTCCGTCGATCCATAGGTTTGAACGGCTGCTGCATTCACGAGGATGTCAATCCTTCCGTTGCTGCCAACATCTTGGATCCATGACTCCGATTGCGCAGGCAGCGTCACATCAACCTCAGCCGCGTTCACGTCCAGCCCATCGGCCTCGTTCCATGCCCCTTCGCTTTGAGCCGCGTCATTCCCGGGCGAACTTCAGGGCCGTCCCAATCCAATGCCACTGGACCTCGTGATCACTGCCACCTTGCCGTAGAATTCTCCCATGCCGCCTCAAGCCTTCTCTCTACTGCTACGCCATCGCGGATTCAGGTGTCTGCATCCTGTAGGCACGCGCAGCGTTTCCTCCGAGGATCGCGCTCGTCTCATCCACTGTTAGTCCGGAAAGAAGCTTCCCGGTCACGTCCAACCAACGCCCATAGGAACCCGCCAAAGTGCAGACCGGCCAGTCGCTGCCCCAGACCAGCCGGTCCGGTCCGAACGTATCCAGGAGATGGTCCACGTACGGGCGCAAGTCGTCGACGGTCCAGTCCGCGCGCGCTTCGGTCACGAGGCCGGACAGCTTGCAAAATGCCGATGTCTCGGACGCAAGGGCCGCCATGTCCTTGTCCCAGCCATCCAAGACCCCGTCTCGGATCATCGGCTTCGAGCCGTGATCGATGACCGTTCGCATGTTCGGATGGCGCGCCAAGAGCGTTCGCAGGGCCGACAGATGCCTCGGCAATGTCAGAGCGTCAAACGTAAGGTCGGCAGCAATCAGTGTGTCGAATGCGGTGACGAGCTCTTCGCGCAGCATCCAGTTGTCGTCAGCAATGTCCTGGATCATCGGGCGCAGGCCAACTAAGGCCGATTGCTTGGCGAGACGTGCGATGTCTTCAGGCGCACTCGGGTCCTCGAAATCCACCCAACCGACGACACCCCTGATGAAAGGTTCCTCGTATGCAAGACCAAGCATGAATTCCGTTTCCGCAACAGTCGGCGCGGCCTGAACGAGAATCGTGCCGTCAATGCCGGCTGCGGCCAGCAGAGGTTTCAGATCTGCCGGCAGGAAATCGCGGTAGATCGGCTCCTTGTCCGGCGTCAGCCATCCATAGTCCCCGCGTTCCAAGGACCAGAAGTGTTGATGCGCGTCGATACGGGCCATTCGATCATTCTCCAAGGAATTTCAGCACGGCATTCAAGTTCGGTGGATCGCACCCGGTTGCCATGCAGCTCAAGGCGGCTGCAGCCGTTCCGAAGGCAAGCACATATTCAACTGAAGCCCGATCCAGCCCGTCAAGCGCCTCAACTTCCAGTTGCCCGGTGCGGGACAAGGCCGCAAGCACGCCGGCATGGAAGGTGTCGCCCGCGCCGATGCTGTCCTGTACTTCTATCGGGTGCGCGGCGACGTCAACGCGACCTCCGGCCCACCAAGCTGATGCTCCCTCGGCTCCTCGGGACACGATCACCAGGCGCGTCAGACCGTCAAGCAACCCATCCACCACTTCCTCTTCACTTGCTGACGGATGAAGAAAGGCGAGATCCTCATCCGACAGGCGGATGACGTGGCTGGCCGTAGAGACCCGGTCAATGCGCCTGCGATAGGCTTCCTTGTCCGGCACCAGGCTCGGACGGCAATTCGGATCCAGGGACACGACCACGCGAGACGATGCCTGCTCGGCTAAGTCCACGTATGCGCTTGCGGGAGGGTTGGCGAATAGCGGGAGGGACCCGAAGTGCAATGCTTCGGCCGCAGGCAGCGGATCCTTCAAGCCGGTCCAGAGGCGACCTGCCGAAGCACTGTCATAAAACGCATAGCGCGCCTCGCCATTCGCCAGACTTACGAAGGCCAGAGTGCTGTCATCGTCGCTTCGGCTGACGTTGGCGGTTCCTATGCTTTCGCGGACCATGTGGTCGTGGAGCATGTCGCCGAACAGGTCGGTGGAGAGAGCGCCTATGAAAGAGACTTCCTGCTCCAGCCGCGCCAAAGCCGTCGCCGCATTCAACACGGCGCCGCCGGGTCTCGGCACGAATGCGATCAAGCCGTTCGCCTGCTCCACTGGCACAAAGTCAATCAACGCATCACCGCCGCAAAGGATCACCGGACATCCCCCTGTTGAGCCAATCCCATAGTGAAGCTGTTCCCCCAAAGGTCAATCTGCCTCTTGCTTCAATGTTGCCCAGGCGATTAGGTCACTGGAGTCGCTCTGAAAGGCAAAGCTCTTGCCCAAGTCCATTCACATTGATCCGGTCGCGACCAGAAGCTCGACTGAACTTGAGTCGCGACGAATCCCGGTTCATTCCTACGCGCGCCCTATGGCTGAAGAGCTTCGGGTACGCGGTGCCGACACCCTAATCATGGCGCTGCGTCACATGATGGTCATTCGAGCTTTCGAGAGCGGCGTCGCCAGCCTCAAGTCAACGGGCAGCTACCGCGACCTTACCTATGCCTACAAGGGCCCTGCCCATCTCTCGATCGGGCAGGAAGCGGCAGCGGTCGGCGCGGCCATGGCGCTGACACCTGAAGATCACATATTCGGGTCACACCGCTCGCACGGGGAATTCCTGGCCAAGGGACTTTCGGCAATCGAAAGACTGGGCGACAACACGCTCACCGCGATCATGGAAGCCCACGGCGACGGCGCCCTGCTCCGTGCCGTGGAGACGCACCTTCCGGACGAGTCCGCACGCGGCCTTGCGGAAAACTTTCTGCTCATGGGGCTTCTTGCCGAGATGTTCACGCGCGAAATCGGCTTCAATGGCGGATTGGGCGGCAGCATGCATGCGTTCTTCACGCCGTTCGGCGCGTATCCGAACAACGCCATCGTGGGGGCGTCGGCAGGCATCGCTACCGGAGCGGCGCTCTGGATGAAGACCGAAGGACGCGACAGCATCGCGGTCTCGATGGTCGGCGACGGGGCCACGGGCTGCGGCCCGGTCTGGGAAGCCCTGAACTTTGCCGGCATGGCGCAATTCGAACGGCTCTGGGACAATCCCGGCTTCCTTCCGGTTCTTTACTTCTTCACCAACAACTTCTATGCCATGGGCGGACAGACGAGCGGCGAAACCATGTCTTGGGACCGGCTTGCACGGATCGGTGCCGGGCTGCGCGAGGACGCGTGCCATGCGGAAACGGTCGACGGCACGAATCCGCTTGCGGTAGCCGATGCCGTTCAGCGCAAGCGCCAGTTGCTGCTTGACGGCAAGGGACCCGCCATTCTCGACGTGGAATGCTACCGGTACTCCGGACACTCGACGACCGACGTCAATGCCTATCGCACCAAGGATGAAATCGCGGAGTGGACCGCTGTCGACCCGATCACGACCTATCGCGATTCCCTGGTTGCGGAGGGCATTCTCGACGCGGCAACGGCGGATGGAATCCAGTCGGAAGTGGGTGCAGGAATGCATGCGGTATACATGGCAGCAGCCAACCCGGAGATATCCCCGCCCGCTGGCCTTGGCAGCGACGGAGCAAGCATTGGCCGAAAAGTGTTTGCCGGCAGCGAGACGCCGCCAATTGGACGCGCACCTGAACCCTTGTCCGAACCCGCGAAGGTGGCCCGCATCCGACAGAATGCCAGGAAGTCTCGCGGAGGGAAGGACGCCAATGGCGAGCTTCTCTCGCCGTTGAAGGCAATCACCCTTCGCGACGGCCTGTTCGAGGCGATCCTGCATGCGGCGCTGACCGACCCCCGTGTCATCATCTACGGAGAGGAATGTCGGGAATGGGGCGGTGCGTTCGGCGTCTATCGAGGACTGTCCGACCTCTTTCCACACGACCGGGTCTTCAATGCGCCGATTTCCGAAGCGGCCATCGTGGCGACGGCCATTGGCGCCGCGATTGAAGGTGGTCGCCCATTGGTCGAGCTCATGTATGCCGATTTCATCGGGCGAGCGGGAGACGAACTGTTCAACCAGCTCGCGAAGTGGCAGGCCATGTCGAACGGATTGCTGAAGGTACCGGTCGTAGTCAGGTGCTCGGTCGGCTCGAAATACGGCGCACAGCATTCCCAGGACTGGTCAGGGCTGGCGGCGCATGTTCCGGGTCTCAAGATCATCTACCCCGCCACGCCCCGCGATGCGAAAGGCCTAATGGCGTCGGCTCTGGCGTCTGACGATCCCGTGATCGTCTTCGAAAGCCAGCGTCTCTATGACCAGGTCGAACTGTTCCATGGCGAAGTGCCGGAAGGGAACTTCAAGATCTCCATCGGTGCACCGGACATCAAGCGAGTCGGCAGCGATGTCACCGTGCTGACCATCGGGCCGGCACTTTATCCCGCGCTCGATGCAGCGGACTCGCTTGCGCGACGCGGCATTACGCTCGAGATCATCGACGCCCGGTCGCTCGTCCCGTTTGATTACGGCCCAGTATTGGACTCCGTGACGAAGACCGGACGGCTGCTGCTGGTTTCCGAAGCGTGCGAACGGGGCAGCTTTGCGATGACGCTGGCTTCCAATGTCACTCGCTTCGCCTTCGACGCGCTCAAGGCTCCACCTCGTGTGCTCGGAGGTCCGAACTGGATCGTCCCGGGCGCAGATCTGGAACACGGCTACTTTCCGCAGCCCTTCGACATCGAGGACGTGATCCTGACAGACCTGATGGGGGACACCGGGCACGTCCGGAAAGGCAGCCGGGCATGGGACGATCTGGCTCTTGCCAGGTCCGGGCTATAGGAGATTGCGGAATGGCGCGCATAGAACTCAGGATGCCGGAACTTGGCAACGAAATCACCGAGGCACAAATTGACGCCCTTCTCAAGGGCACGGGCGACAAGGTTTCGGAGGGCGAGGAAATCGTGACCATCACGACACCAAAGGTCACGATGGACCTGGAAGCTCCTGCGACGGGTACCGTTCTCGAAGTGCTTGTCGAAGAGGATGAAATCGTGGCTGTTGGCACTGTCCTCGCCGTCATCGAGACCTGATGCGCGCGATCTTTCTGCACGCGTTCGGCGCCAGCCGGCTGACCTGGGCCGGAACGGCCTCGGCAATTCGAGGCGTTGATGCGGTCGCGCCGGACCTGCCGGGCCACGGGAACGCCATAGGTGACCTCGGCGACGGCTCGCTTGAAGACATGTCATCCCGCCTGATGGCCGCCATCGGGAACGGACCGCCGGCCTGGCTTGTCGGCCACTCGCTCGGAGGCGGGCTCGCGCTCAAGCTCGCGGCAGAAGCGCCGGCACGCTTTCGCGGCCTTGTGCTGCTGGCTCCGATCGGGCTTGGTCGAGGTTTGGACCGTATATCCCTGACGTCGTATTCCGGCCTGCGAGACAGGGACGAAATGCGCCGCTTCCTCGAAGGACTCGTGGCGAACAAAGGCTTGATCGCGCCACTGTTCGTCGACACCGCGCTCGAACACCTGGAACGCGACGGCGCGCGTGGCGCCCTTGCAAAAATCGCAAACCAGTTTCCCAAGATGAAGGCCGAAATCTCCGCCCTCCTGCCAAAAGTGGCAGAAAGCGGGCTGGACATTACGGTGATCTGGGGAACCGAGGACAACATAGCCAGCCCGGATTTGGAAAAGATCGAGAAACTGGGATCCTTGGTCGAACTGCCCGGCATCGGCCACATTGCCCATATCGAAGCGCAGAAACAGGTGAACGCCCTGATTGCGGACAAAGTGACATAAGGACGGGACGGCAGGATCTGTTGGAAACGGCCGCAATTTCTCAAAAAAAGGAGTCAGCCCTTGACGGCATACGGAATCGGAAGTTTCAATTGCGTCCACCAAATTTGGGAGACACTCAATGAGACACTATACCATTGGGCTTGGCGTCGCCACGGCCCTCGCGATTCCGGCGACTGCAAGCGCGCAGGACTACAGCGGAGTAACCGTCGAGATACTGACGCGTCCGGGTCCCGTCATTGCACAGCGCCTCGTCGAGCGTGGCGAGGAATTCACGGCCATGACAGGCGCGGAAATCCGCGTGAACGAAGTTCCGTTTGCGGAGCTGTTTCAGAAGATCCTGACGGACTGGGCGACCGGCACGAACTCGATCGACGTTGGTGTCTTTGCGTCCGGCTGGGCGACCGAGCTTGTCGACGCCGGACTGGTGGAGCCGCTTGACGGCTACATCGCGAATGACGACAAGATCGACATTGACGACATTGCACCCTACTTTCGCGAATTCAACCAGAAGATCGGTGGCGAGACCTACCTGATCACCGTCGATGGCGACTTCCAGATGCTCTACTATCGCCGGGACATCCTGGACGAGATGGGCATCGATCCGCCGCGCACCTGGGACGAGTACATGACGGTCGCCGGCGCGATGCACGGCAAGGACCTGAACGGAGACGGTCAGGCCGACTTCGGCTCGTGCATCTTCAAGAAGCGGAATGCACAGTCGTACTTTGCCATGGGCTCCATTGCTGCGGGATTCGTGCAGACCAAGGGCACGGGAGAGGGAATCTTCTTCCACAACGACACGATGAAGCCCAAGGTCGACAACGAGGCATGGCAGGAGGCGTTCCGGGTCTACAAGGCGACCGGCGAATTCGGTCCGCCTGACGAGCTGAACCACGATATCGGCGACACCCGCGGACTAGTCCAGTCGGGCCGGTGCGGACTCGCGATCGACTGGGGCGACATCGGCCCGCTGTCGATCGACCCGTCCGGGGCCGCAATCAAGGACAAGATGGGTGCCGTGATCATGCCCGGCTCGCCCATGGCCCTGAACGTGGAAACCGGCAAGCTTGAGCAGTGCAACGCGACGCTTTGCCCGTATGCGATCGACGGCATCAACTACGCGCCGTTCGCCGCGTTCGGCGGATGGGCCGGCGCGATCAACAAGAACTCGGATGCAAACGTCAAGCAGGCTGCCTACGACTTCCTGTCCTACGTGAACCAAGCCGCTCAGTCGAACGTCGACGTGACCATCGGCTGGACGGGCTACAATCCCTACAGGAACTCGCAGCTCGAAAACACTGAGAACTGGATCGAGGCCGGGTTCAGCCCGGAATTCGCCGAGAATTATCTTGGCGCAATCAAGGACAGCTTGAACCATCCAAACATGGCGTCCGACCTCAAGATCCCTGGTGCGCAGCAGTACACCGGCGTGGTTCTCGACCGCGAGCTGGCTCGTTTCCTTGCGGGTGAGATCACGGCAGAGCAGGCAACCAAGAACATCGAGGAAGCCTGGGAGGAGATCACCGAGGACTTCGGCCGTGAAAGCCAGATGACCATCTACAATCTGTCGCTCGGCATCACGAACTGAGTCTTGACGGGTTCAGAAGATTCCGTGCGGCCCGGGACCCCTCGGGCCGCACCTTCCATAGGGGCGCGCGAGCGGCTGTCCGACTGGATTGACCGCCATTCCGCGCAGGTCTTCATCTGGCCAGCGGTCATCATGATCCTGGTCTTCTCGATCTTTCCCCTCGTGGCATCTCTCATCATGGCGCTGAGCCGCATCCGGTTCAGGGGCGGCACTTACAATGTCCGATTCGTCTGGTTCCAGAACTTCGAGAAGCAGCTCTTCGGATCCGAACAGTTTCACTTCCTCGGAACTTTCAACGGTTTTGGGCTACTGGGCTGGGCCGTCGGCCTTGCGGTCACGGTCCTGATTGCCTGGCTCGCCATCAGCTATCTTCGTGGCCCGGTCACCGCGGTCGGACTGGTCGGTCGCCTCTTCACCTGGGGGCTGAGCCTGGGCCTGAGCTGGCTTTTTGCAGCCACGCTGTTTTCAGGCCATTCGTTCGGCACTCTCGGCACGACGCTGTTCTATGTCTTTGTCGGCTGCGGCCTTCAATTCGTGATAGGGCTTGCTCTGGCCTTTCTGTGCTCCCTGCCGATCCGGGGCAGAACTTTCTTTCGCGTCGTCTTCTTCATCCCGCTCATGATCACCCCAATCGGGGTCGGATACGCATTCCGCATGATGGCGGACACGACAAAGGGGCCCTTCTCGCCCGTCTGGCAATGGGCCGGCCTTGGCGATTTCGCCTGGGCGGCGGATGCCTGGGCCGCGCGGTTCTTCATTGTCATCGGAGACAGCTGGCAGTGGATTCCCTTCATATTCGTCGTGATGCTCGCCGCTCTCGAAAGCGTGCCGCGCGACTATGTCGAGGCGGCGCAGGTCGACGGGGCCACGTCCTGGGAGATCTTCAAGGACATAACCTGGCCGCAAGTCGTTCCCGTTGCCGCAACGGTCCTGCTGATCAGGGTGATCGAGGCATTCAAGATCGTGGATCTGCCCAACATCATGACTGCGGGAGGACCGGGCATAGCAACCGAATCCATGACGCTTCACGCGCTCTTCGCCTGGCGCTCGCTTGATCTAGGCCAGTCGGCGGCCGTTGCATATCTCCTGCTCTTCGTGACGGTCGTGACCTGCGTGTCATTCTTCAATCTCGTGGTGTTGAGGAGGGTACGGGCATGAACAGGAGCGCAATGCAATGGCTCTTCGAGCCGCCTTCCATCCGGGACATGGCACCGGGAACGAAATTGATCGTCTACGCGATTCTGACGTTCTGGACGGCATTCGTGCTGTTCCCGATCTACTGGGTGCTCATCACGTCCTTCAAGAGCGCGATCGACGTCAATTCGGGACCGGTCTATTTGCCGTTCGTTGACTTCCAGCCGAGCCTGCATGCTTGGAAGGAATTGTTCGTCTTCGACTTCTGGGACACGCTCAGCGCCTACATGAACTCGCTAATCATTGCGCTCTCCGCCACAGCAGCGAGCGTCATCATCGGCTCAATGGCGTCCTACGCGCTGGCCCGATTCGAATACCAGCCGAGATTCGGCGTCGTCTTCATGTTCGTCCTCGTCATGATCGGCGCGTTTGTCGCGGTCGGTCGCTACGGCGTCGACTGGCGGATTTCCTGTGCAGTGGGCGTTGCGGTCTTCTACTTTCTTGCCCGCGCACTTGGGCGTCATTTCAAGGCACGCCTAAGCAACGGCGACATCCTTTTCTGGATGATCTCGCAGAGAATCCTGGCGCCAATCGTTGTCGTCGTGCCGATCTACATGATGTTCCAGCAGGTCTCGCTGCTCGACACCCATATCGCGATAATCCTGACCTACACGGTCATCAACCTGCCCATTGTCATCTGGCTGATGTACGACTTCTTCACGTCGATCCCAATTGACTTGGAGGAATGCGCGCAACTCGACGGGGCAACCCGGTTCGGTGTCTTTTGGGACATCGTGCTGCCGCTGTCGCGATCCGGCCTTGCCGCAACCACGCTCCTCGTCATGATCCTGAGCTGGAACGAGTATCTTCTCGCACTCTTCCTTTCAACGTCCCGCGCACAGACCATGCCCATCCTCGTTGCCGCAATGAACGCAGGCGAGCGCGGCATTCTCTGGTGGTCGATGTCGGTCGTCATAATCGTCATGATCATCCCGGTCGTGATCCTTGCGATCATCCTGCAACGCTACATCTCCAAGGGCCTCCTGCTGGGGGCAGTCAAAGGATAGGACCATGACTGTTGTCCTTGATGCCGTCTCGAAGTCATTCGGAAACGTGAAGGTCCTGCATGAGCTTTCGCTCGAGGTTCAGGATGGAGAGTTTCTGGTCCTGCTCGGCGCGTCCGGCTCCGGGAAGTCAACGGCGCTCAGAATGATCGCCGGACTGGAGACCGTGAGCGGAGGGCGCATCTCGATTTCCGGACGGGACGTGACGGATCAACTGCCGAAGAACCGCGACGTCGCCATGGTTTTCCAGTCGTACGCGCTCTATCCCCACAAGACGGTGGCCGAAAACATCGGCTACCCACTCAAGATCCGGCGGTTGAACCGCACCGAGATCGAGAGCCAGGTTCGCGACGTGGCGGCGCAGGTTCGCATCGATGAACTGCTCGAACGATACCCTCGCGAACTTTCCGGCGGACAGCGACAGCGCGTGGCGCTCGCGCGAGCGATGGTGCGGCGGCCTTCGGTCTTCCTGATGGACGAGCCCCTGTCGAATCTCGACGCAAAGCTTCGCGGCCACATGCGTGCTGAGCTCAAGCACATGCAGCACGAGCTCGGCATCACCACGATCTACGTGACCCACGACCAGATCGAGGCCATGACGCTTGCACATCGCGTTGCCCTTCTTGAAGGAGGACGGCTCCAGCAACTGGCCGCACCGAAAACGATCTACGAGGATCCGGAAAACCTCTTTGTCGCCCAGTTCATCGGCTCCCCGCCGATGAACGTGGCCCACGGAAGACTAGATGCAGGTACGTTCGTGATCGGGGAGGACCGCGTTGCCACCGGAGGAACGGAGACCGTGGCAAACGCCGTTTTAGGTCTGCGGGCCGAGGACTGCCAGGTCGTGGCCCCGGAAGACGGCGCGATCCGCGCCCAGCTCTTCGCAAACGAATTGATCGGGGACCACACCCTCGTCACCGCCAAGATCGGCGACGACATGGTTTCCATCAAGGCACCGAAGGAGTTCGAAGCCGGGTTTGACGAGGCCATCGGAATCGCCTTCGAGACGGACAAGCTTTACCTCTTCGACAAGGACACGGGGGCGCGCATTCGGCGATCTTGACCGCCTTTGCGACGGAGACCAAGGTTGTTGAAACGTTGCCGGGAGTGATGTCGATGCCGACTGCAGATGGGTACGATATCGTCATTGTCGGAGGCGGATCCGCGGGATGCGTGCTGGCAGCCAGGCTCTCTGAGCATGAAGACTGTCGTGTCTGCCTCATCGAGGCCGGCGGGCGCGACTGGCACCCGTTCTATCACGTTCCGGCCGGCTTCGCGAAAATGACCAAGGGCATCGGTAGCTGGGGCTGGTCGACAGTTCCCCAGAAACACCTGGACGGCAGATCCCTCATCTACACTCAGGCGAAGGTGATCGGTGGCGGCTCCACGATCAATGCCCAGGTCTATACCCGGGGCAACGCGCTCGACTATGACGAGTGGCGCCAGCTTGGCTGTGTAGGATGGGGCTACGAGGATGTCCTGCCATATTTTTGCAAGGCAGAGCGCAACGACACGCATGACAACAGGTATCACGGGACGGAGGGCCCCTTGGGGGTGTCGCGTCCGGCTGCCGCACTGCCAATTTGTGACGCATTCCTGGAAGCCGCAGAATCCTTGGGGATTCCCCGAAATCCCGACCTTGCCGGCGAAAACCAGGAAGGCGTGGGCTACTACCAGCTCACGCAGTCAAATGCCCGCCGTTCGTCCGCTGCAATCGCCTACTTGCGCCCTGCCTTGAAGCGTCCAAACCTCGATTTGCTTCTAAACGCGCAGGTTCTGCGCCTTGAATCCGACAAGGGCCGGGCGACCGGGATCGTCATCGCCGACGGCACGGGAGAAAAGTTCATTCGCGCGGACACGGAAGTCGTCGTGTCATCTGGTTCAATAGGTTCGCCAAAGCTCTTGATGCTCTCGGGCATTGGTCCCGCGGACCACCTGCGCTCGCACGGCCTGACGATTGCATGCGACCATCCCGGCGTAGGGTCGAATCTGCAGGATCACCTGGATTTCTGCACGATTGCCGAATGCACCGGCGAACATACTTACGACAAATACGCACGCCCGTTCTGGTCTGCGGTTGCCGGAGCGCGCTACCTGCTCACACGCAAGGGGCCGGTCGCTTCAAGCCTCTTCGAGACCGGCGGCTTTTGGTACGTTGAGGAAGGAGCGAGATCGCCAGACATCCAGTTCCATCTCGGTCTCGGTTCCGGAATCGAAGCGGGAATCGCACGAATGGAGAAGGACGGTGTCACTCTCAATTCTGCCTACATGCGACCGCGTTCGCGCGGCACCGTCCGGCTCGCCTCGGCAGATCCGGCTGACGCGCCGCTCATTGACCCGAACTACTGGTCCGACACGCATGACCGCGACATGGCGGTTCGGGGCCTGAAACTTGCACAGAAGATCCTCGCGGCAGCGCCCCTTGCACCCTATGTCAGCCGCGAAGTCCTGCCGGGGCCGGATGTCAGGACAGACGAGGACTACTTCGCCTACGCCGCGGCCATGGCAAAGACCGACCATCATCCCTCCGGCACGTGCAGGATGGGATCAGATCCGGATGCGGTCGTTACTCCGCGTCTGAGATTCAACGGGATCGACGGCCTGCGGGTTGTAGACGCCTCGATCATGCCGCGACTCATATCCTCGAACACGAACGCGGCAACGATCATGATCGCGGAGATGGCCGCCGACATGATCAAGGCCGATCACGCGGGCTGAAACGCGACGAATGCGCTGCCCGCTCAGTTTCAAAGGCGGTGAACCGCGCCAAGCACTTGAGAAGGCCAGGCGGGACTGGAACGGCCCGATAAAGTGACAGGACGTCATGCACGCCCCGGCACCATGTGTCGGAAGACCCATCCCTGATTACGGCAATCCCTTCCGACACATGGTGCCGGCGCGCGCAATCAATTCAGAATGGGGCCGTTGACACTCCTTCGGCATGCCGTTTGAATTCGAGGTTCAAGCATTTTGAAATGTCACGTATTGGAGACCGCTGAAGGCAGGATCTTCGGAGCTGGAAAATTCATGCAGGAGCCCCTCAAGCATGCAAAATCCTGCGACACTTGACGGAAAATCTTACAACACTTGACGAAAAATCTTACGACACTTGACGGAAAATCCTGCCGGACTTGACGGAAAATCCTGTGACACTTGACGGCGAATCCTGCGGCACTTGACGGCCGTG
>JAJEFO010000007.1 GCA_022820365.1 Silicimonas sp. | reverse complement strand
GCCCGGCATAGGCCGCGACTGCCACAGGACCCCAACCGACACAGCGAACCGACACAGCAGGAGGACGCCAAAAATCTGCGCAAGGCTCGACAAGAAGTGATGGCAAACAGGTCAGACCGCGATCCGCCAAGCCTGCATCATGTGATGGGCGAGAAGCCCACGGGAGAAATGAGGCGTGGATCGGCAGATACCATCAGGGCCAGCGGGCACCAGGTCCCGCACCGACAGGTCGGATACAAAACTGCAATCTGCCTGCCCGTCACACCGAAATCGGTCCTTGCGTCCCGGGAGGCGTCCATACAAACATGATGGCGACAGCAGAGAAGCTACCCTTTTCCTGGCACGGTGTCGAAAGCCTTCCGGACCTCGCACGTTTGCGTCTGGTTCTGGAGGCGCTTCCGGACGAGGAGATCTTGTTGGCGCTTGAGGTCGGTCGCGGTCGGGGTCGGAACGATTATCCGGTGCGGGCGATGTGGCGGGCTTTGATTGCAGGGATCGTGTTCCAGCACGCCTCGATGCAGTCGCTTCTGCGGGAGCTGGGCCGCAACCCGGCGCTTCTGGAGATTTTCGGGTTCGAGGCGCTGCCTTGGCAGAGCGCGCCGGTGATGGGGCTTTGCGCGGGGCGGGCAGTGAGGCATCCGGCGCCGTTGCGCTCGACGGCGCCGGGCTCCTGGAACTTCTCGCGCTTTCTGGGTCGCGTGGTGCGGCTTGAAGACGAGCGGGGCCTTGTGTCGGGGATGATCGGACGCCTTCGCGCCTCGCTGTTCGAGGAGTTGCCGGACTTCGGTCGCCATCTCGGCTACGACGGCAAGGCGGTGGCGAGCCACTCGACGGGCCGGGTTGCCGGTGACAGGGGGAAGACCTCGGACCCCGACGCGGATTGGGGCAAGCACGAGACGAGCGGGGTGAACGCGAAGACCGGCGCGGTCTGGAAGAAGGTGAAGTCATGGTTCGGCTATGGGCTGCATCTGATCGCCGACACGGACTACGAGGTCCCTGTGGCCTTCGAGGTGACACGGGCGTCGGCGTCGGAGCCCAAGGTGTTGTCCGGGATGCTGGAGGAGTTGTTCGCCGGGTCGCCGGAGATGGCGGGGCGCTGTGCCACCTTCAGCGCCGACCGCGGTCTCGACAACGCCCGCCTGAAGGCGCGGCTGTGGGACAGGTGGCATATCCGCCCGCTGATCGACACGCGGCTCATGTGGCGGGTCGAGAAGAAGGAGCCGGGCCATGACCCGGAGAAGCCGATCACGCGCGCGCTGTTCCCGGAACGCGCCGACGTCATCGTTCACGACGAGCGCGGGAGGGTGTCCTGCGTCTGCCCGCAGACCGGCGAGACGCGGGCGATGGCGTTCCAGGGGTTCGAGGCCGGGCGCGGCGCCTGCGGCACGCTCAAATACCGATGCCCTGCAGCCGCCTTCGGCTTCGAGTGCGCCGGACGCCAGGCCTGCCATCGGGCGGGCGGCGTGAAGCCCGGGGACTACGGACGCATCCTGCGCGTCGATCTCGACAGCCACGACCGGCGCATCTTCACGCCCACGCCCTGGGGCAGCCCGTCATGGCGGCGCGGCTACAACCGGCGCACCGCCATGGAGCGGATCAACGCCCGCCTCGACCGCAGCTTCAACTTCGAGACCCACTACATCCGAGGCCGCGCGAAGATGAAGACACGCCTCGGCCTGGCGCTCGCGGTCATGATGGCCATGGCCCTCGCACAGGCCCGCGCCGGACGCGCCGCGCGCATGCGCTCCCTCGTCGGCGCCGTGCCATACCTCGACACCGGCTGAGACCTCACCAGCCTCCCGACAGCGCCGATCAAACGCGCCGGACACCGGCAGACGGACAACCGCGACCAAATTCTGACAATAAGGCTGCGCCAATCCGCTTCCGCCTGAAAATCAGCCGCTGCCCTCGCCCCGAACGCCCGAACACAAGACCAAACCGACCTCACCAATGGGCAACCGAGAGCCAAAAAACACCACAGCGCAAATTTCTTGACATGTGCTTGACTTTGACTTCATATTCCGGCAACTCCATCCTGCCGACATGGCGTGGCACATACAGATTGCCGAGGACTTCCAGCCAGAATGTTTTGCTGTTCAGCTGGAGTTCCAAGATTCGATCTTGACCATGACGCGCCCTCTCAGGCACGCAAGCACACTCAGAGGACTCCGCATTGAATACGCGGAATCAGCACGATTCCATAACGTGAACGGCCGTGAGACCATTCCAGAGAACAAGTCAGCTGGAGGAAGAGATGCCGACATTCGCCTGTGACATACCGCCTGCAGAAATTATCGACCCCTTGAAGATCGATGATATCGTTAGCAGCAAGAATTACCGAAGTGGAGAGTGGTGGAGCGAGGCAAAGCATAAGCTTTTCAATGAACCGGAGGTGAAAAAATTCTTCGTTCCCATTGATTGCTCTTATTGGAATTTGCATCTGATCACCGTTGTTGAAGCCGGAACAGTTATTCCTGAACACTCTCACACTGAGCCGGTCTTGCGCTATATTCTCGATGGCTCGCTTGAATTGAATGATATCGAATACAAAGCAGGGGACTGGATTATAGTTCCAGCCAATTTTGCATATCGAATTCAAACAAAAGACGGATACAAGATACTTAGCCAGTACTTTGACAAATGCGAGGAATGCAGCTGGGCCACGCTCAGCAAGATGCCTTTGAACAAGATCATGTCCTAGATTCACGAATTATTGAACCAAACCGTATCGGGTCAGCAATCTTTAGGGTGCGGATCAGAAGGTTCTACGCCACGTTCAATTCCTTATTGCTTTGCTGCCCGCGCTTGGTTGTTGTCGAGCATGCCCCTCAGGCAGTAATGATTGAGGATATCGTCGTAGCTACGAGACCTAGACGGCGATTGGTGACCGACCCCGCCACCGCCGGTGTAGGCGGCCGGTCTGATGGAACTGGCACACGCATGAGCTGGTTCCGGCATCGGTGGTCACGGTCACTCGCTGCCTTGGACGTGCCCGCAAGTCAGTCATGGTCGACATTCGTCAAGTTCACCACAATAGGGCAGTGATCCGAAAGCTCGTGATAAGCTCGCGGCATGCGGTTGCGCGGCAACCGGCTGCACCCAGCGACAGCGCAGTAACCCGTAACCCTTGCGGTACGGTCAGCGATTTCCGTCATTGCGCTCGTTGCCATGACGTGATCAAGCCATCCTCCTTTTCCCTGGTAGTACTCGGTGCAAGCTGGCTCCACCTGAACATGTCGCCAAGGCGGCGTCTGGGCACCTAGCGTATTTTGGAGCTCGACGATTTCCGATTTGGCGGAGCCAGCGCCACCGTGCCCCATAGTGTTGAAATCCCCGAGAATGATGATGTCAGAATCATTCTGGAAAAGCTGGGCGACCGCGTCCGGGATTCGGCTCAATGCCGTTCGTCGTGAGTCCTGGTCATACTCGCTCGCCCCCGACTTCAAATGCACCGATATCAGATGGAAATCTACGCCACCTCCCGAGACTTGGACACGGGCGTAGTGACCAGGACGGCGTCGCCCGCCCTCACAAGGATTATCGGAGGATGTCGCCCGGGCATTGAAGTGCCAGAGACTACCGGTCTCGGACAACATGACCCTGTTCGCATCCCATAGAAAACCGATACGTTGTGCGTTCTTGTAACCGCAACTCTGCGTCGACACTTGCCAGTCACCGCCAAGCTCAGCATTCAGTCCTTTCGCTATAACTTTCAACTGTTTGTTTGCAGCGGGCTTGTTCATGATTTCTTGTACGGCGATGACGTCCACGTTCAGCCAAGCGAGCGTGCAAGTCAACCAGGCGATATCCAGGGAGTTCGGGGTGTTTTTGCCCTTCCCACTCTTCTTCCCATCCGGAAACCACCTGATGTTCCATGTCGCCAGCCGCAGTTTCTCGGACGTGCGAGAATTCATTCGAGCCCCAGAGCGGACGACCTCATGGCACCCTTCTGGAGAATCCCACACCCGCGCTTCGGGGTCCTGCATCGCCCGCGACTCGCTGCTCGACACCACACGCCTAATGTACTTTCGGACAATCCACCGAATCCGCCCGTCATCAAGCCTGACCTGAACCCACAGCCCGTTCTGCTTTGCGGCAACAATCGTCGCAAGGGTGTGGTTCGGTGCCCTTTCTCCTCGGAAGCTGTTCTCGGACCGCTCATGTAGTGGAACGCCATCCGACCTCGTCGATACGAGGTCAACTCGGTCTCCCACGTCAACTGCTCCAGCCGGTCCGACACCAGCACCGAGCAGGAGTATCAGAACCAAGATGGCACTAAGGAGAGTTTGCATGGGTTACTCCTAAGCTGATTCTTCGCAAGCTCAACGAAACGGCGTTACCCAAATGTGACGACCGTCATACAGCAAGGGTCCCAATATGCAGCAACCCCAGTCTGCCGTGACTCTCCCGGGGAGGCGTTGGCGCTATAGCGGTGAAATCAGGGTCAGCTAAGGCAACTCTATGGCGCCCGGTCGAGAAGCTCCTCCATCGTTTGTCCGTAGATCTTGGGCGGCTCGATATCTCCAAATTCACCAAAGTGTCGTAAACCGAACGCTTGCCACCATTCCAACTGATTGTGCGCAGCGGCGTATAGAGATATGCCGAACATCGTCGGTCTGGCTTTACAGAAGAGCAGCACCCACTCTCTATCTTTCCGGGTAATCATCTTGCTGTCGGTCGCGAATTCGGCAATCAGGCCATTGCGGAGCAACACCTGTAAGTCCAATGCCGACTTATGTGGATCGTGCCCGGTGAAGAACACGTCCATACGTCCGTGAATCGCTGAAACATCGAAAGTCTCGCCGTTTGCGTGCGCCTGTTCCAGGATTCGTTCCAGAGAACGGTAAATGCTGTAGTGCAGCTTGAGTTGCCTTGAGGCGAGCGACTTCACCACGTCCACAAATGGAGCGGCTTCGTCGTCCAACCCATCCGCGCTCCGAGAAGCCGCCAGCAGGCCAGAGTAGTACTCCGTGCAGACTTCGCTTTCCGAGAACGCACCGTTCCATAGGACATCTCGGGCCACGCGCAGGTTCGCACATTTTCCGTCGTCGAGATCATCTACCTTTTCGGCAGCCCGGTTGACGATTCTGTCGCGCCCGGCCGCATAGAGTTTTTGGAGATCATCACCGATTGTTTCAAGTGTCGGCCCGAGCAGCTTCTTCGCGACCCAGCCTCCGCCTACGAGGGCACCCGCTGTGGCGCCTGTTGTTACTGGATCGACCATCCTTCTCAGAAACCGTCCTGCTTGCCGTTCGTCGAAGCCGTTTAGCACAGCCTGAGGTCGCTGTCTTCGGCGGCACAAGCGCAGCGCCCTGCGTCCTGTCTGCTTGTCCTCGACGTCCTCTTCCCAGTCGGCGAAAACCTCGCCCTGGAGCACATTCCCGGGTTCCGAGCTGTCGTCCTGCGATGACCATGCCGCCGCCATGATCGCAGGCGAAGGAATGACCGCAGACCGAAACGAACGCAAGTCGCCGCCTGCGCCTTGATTGCGTCGCAATCACTCGGTAGGGTTCGCATGGGGACACCGGAGGGCATGGACATGGCGAGCATCACCATCCGTAATCTGGACGACGACGTGAAGACCGGGCTTCGTACGCGGGCGGCGGGCAACGGACATTCTATGGAAGAGGAGGCGCGGCTGATCCTGCGCGAGGCCGTCAGCCGGGAAGCCGAACCGGAGAATCTGGCCGCCTTCATCCACCAGTGCTTCGCGCCCTACGGCGGCGTGGAACTCGAACTGCCGCCGCGCGGGCCGATGCGCGAGCCGCCGCGCTTCGACTAAAACGCCCGCGATGCTGGTGGTCGACACTAATGTGCTGTCCGAGCTGATGCGGCCTTCGCCGAATGCCGCGATCGCGTCCTGGATCGCGGAGCGTGCGACATCGAGCCTGCACCTGACGGCGGTGAGTGAGGCGGAATTGCGCTTCGGCCTCGCGATCATGCCGCCGGGGAGGCGACGCGACGGATTGGCGGAAGGATTGGAGCGGATGTTGCGCACCGGCTTCGCCAACCGCGTTCTTCCTTTCGACAGCGCCGCGGCCTCCGCCTATGCGGAGATTGCCGCCGCCCGGCGGGCGATGGGCAGGCCGATGCCGGACGCCGACTGCCAGATCGCAGCCATCGCCCGCTCGCGCGGCATGGCGGTAGTGACGCGCAACGTGCGCGATTTCGCGGATGCGGGCATCGACGTGATCGACCCCTGGACGGACGCATGA
>JAJEFO010000078.1 GCA_022820365.1 Silicimonas sp. | reverse complement strand
GGCCATTTGTGCCAAGCGCTGGATGCACGCTTCGATTTCCTTCCCCGCGACCATCATCAGGTCAGCCATCTCGTCCACGATCACCACGACGTAGGGAAGCGTCTCCGGCTCGAATTCCTCCGTCTCGAAAACGGGGTCGCCCGTCTCGTCGTCGAACCCGGTCTGCACGGTGCGCGAGAACATCTCTCCCTTGGAAAGAGCAGCCTTGACCCGGCCATTGTAGCCCTCAATGTTGCGGACCCCCATCTTGGACATCTTGCGATAGCGCTCCTCATCTCGCCGACGATCCATTTCAGGGCGATCACCGCCTTCTTCGGATCGGTCACGACCGGCGAAAGCAGGTGGGGAATGCCGTCGTAGACGGAAAGCTCCAGCATCTTCGGATCAATCATGATCAGGCGGCACTCCTCAGGCGTCAGCTTGTACAGAAGGCTGAGGATCATCGTATTGATGGCGACCGACTTGCCCGATCCCGTGGTCCCGGCGATCAGGAGGTGAGGCATCCTGGCAAGATCCGCAACCACTGGATCGCCGCCAATGTTCTTGCCGAGCGCCAGCGGAAGGCGCTGCTTGCTGTCACCGTAGTCGCGAGTGGACAGCATCTCGCGAAGGACCACCATCTCGCGATTGTCGTTTGGCAGCTCAATGCCAATGACGGAACGGCCCGGGACGGTGGAAACACGTGCCGAGAGCGCCGACATCGAGCGCGCTATGTCGTCTGCAAGCCCCATGACACGGCTGGCCTTGAGACCGGGAGCAGGTTCAAGCTCGTACATTGTCACGACTGGGCCGGGACGAACGCTGACGATCTCGCCCCTGACGCCGTAGTCATCAAGAACATTCTCGAGCATCCGTGCGTTTTCCTTCAACGCGTCGTCCGAAAGATGATGACGCCTGATCGTGATCGGATCGGTCAGAAGACCCAATGGAGGCACTTCGAATTCGGTCTTGCGGTCGGAGAAGGGCAGGAACGGTTCCACCTCGGCGCGAGCCCGGCGAGACCTGGCGGGCCGCTTTGCCGCGTGCTGCACCGTCGCCGTTGCCTCGGGCGCGGCGATTCGGTCGGAACCCGTAGCCATGCCGATCGGATCCATGAGTTCAGAATCCAGCATGGAAAGTTCCTCGTCGATGTCACTATGTTTCTGTCGGGGAAATTCCAGGTCGCCCGGACTTTCCGACCGCCGAAGTGGCGGCTCCTCGCGGAGGATGTACCCGGAGTCTTGCGTCCTTCTTTCAACGACATCTGCAATCCGAGCCCCGATCCGGCCAATCTCGCGGGACAGCGGAGGCTCCTCCAGAGCAGCGGGCCCGTCCGCCGAATGCGAACCTGGCCGGGCAATTTCCGCGCCCAGACGAGATTTGTCATCTCGCAAGCCTTGGTCGGAATCCGCCTCGGACGATCTCGTGCGGAACGCCCGCAAGCCTGCACGCCAACCGCCCGCGACGCTTTCGGCCGTGAAACGGACGACCGTGCGCCCGCCAAAGGCCAGGCCGCTCACCAGGAACCGCGCGAAATTCCGGACTTCGCTGCGCGTTACGCCCAGCACGTAGGCCAGCAACGCGACGCTGCCGACGAAGAGCGCCGCCGAAAGAACCTTTAGTCCGATGTCGAGTTCCACGGGCAGGAAGGCCAGAACGGCGCCCAGCACGACGTCGCCAAAATGGCCGCCAAGCCCAGAGGCGTATTTCCAATCCGCACCCGTGACGTGGGTCGCAAAATAGATCGACACCATGGCAATCGCGACGGGCGCGAAGATCAGGCGACGCAATGCGGTCTTCCCGCCAAAATGGAGAAGGAAACGAAGGCCCCATGCCAAGGGAACCAGGGCAATTGCCCACCCCCCGTATCCGATGATCACGTAGACCAGCAGGGCAAAGGTCGCGCCGATGGGCCCCAGGAGATTTTCGTCCGAGGTTCCTGCCGTCGACTGCCAGCTCGGCTCTTCCGGAGAATACGAGCCAAGCGCCAGTACAATCGCGACGCCGATGCCCAGAAGCAGGAGTCCAAGGATTTCCTTGCCTCGGCGCTCGATGATCGCCTGGGTGTCACTGTCAAAGAGTGGATCGCGGGTTCTTGTCTGAAATGCCATGTCCTTGCCTCACATGCATAGGCGGTTGCGGAGTTCCTCCAATCCGCGCTCAAGTTCCGGTTCGTCAGCGACCATTGCCACCCGGATGTAGCCGGCACCGGGATTCGCCCCGTTTCTGCCCGAGGCCAGATAGGCGCCGGGAAGCACGCGTACGCCCGACTCGCGCCAGAGTCTCAACGCTGCATCCTCACCGTCCTGCACGGGCAGCCAAAGGAAAAAGCCAGCAGGTGGGGAGACATAGCCTTCGACGCCTTCAAGGATGCGGTCGGCCATCTTGTACTTCCGTACGTATCGCTGCCGACTGGCTTCGACATGCTTCTCGTCGTCCCAAACCCGTGCGGAAGCCCGCTGGACCGGACCGGGCAACGGCGCGCCCGCATAGGAACGCAACTGCCTGATTTCGGCGATACCCTTTGCGCCGCCGGCCACGAATCCGGAGCGCAGCCCTGGCAGGTTCGATCGCTTGGACAGCGAATGAAAGACAAACAGCCGCTCGGGGTCCGAGTCCAATTCGGCAGCGACCTCAAGGGCTCCGACCGGCCTCTCGGAACGCCAGATCTCCGAATAGCATTCGTCGGCGAAGACCCGAAAGTCATGCCTTTCGGCCAGCGCCAAGACCGCCTTCCAATAGTCGCGGGAAGCGACCGCACCCTGGGGATTTGCCGGCGAGCAGAAATAGAACGCCGCCGTGCGCTCCAGCACATCCCGGTCAATCGCGTCGAGATCCGGAAGGAACCCTGTCTCCCGGGTTGCAGGCAGAAAGACGGGGTCCGCGCCGGCGGCCAGCGCGCCAGTCATGTAGGCTTGGTAGAACGGGTTCGGGATCAGAACGAACGGGCGCCTGCCGCCCTTCGCTTCGGGGCAAAGCGCGATGGAGGCGGAAAACAGCCCTTCTCGCGTTCCGTTGAGAACCATCAACCGGTTCTCGTCCAGCGCAACGCCAAAGCGTCGTTCAATCCAGCCTGCAATCGCGGACAGAAGCTCGGGCGAGCCGTGGTTCGGCGGATACCGGCCAAAGTCCTCTGCATGCGCCGAAATTGTCTCGCTCACGAATTCGGGAAAGGCATGCCGAGGCTCGCCGATCGCCAGATTGACAACGTCCCCTCCTGGCAGGTGCGAATCCAGAAGAGCCCGCAGGCGCGGCCATGTATAGTCCGGAAGGTTCGCAAACCGCTCGGGAAGTTCCATCTCTGCCTCAATGCCGGGATCGTTTCGCCCCGTTTCCGGAAGAATAGCCCGAGAAGTCGTGCCGGTCCACGCCAAATGAGAACTTTGGCAGGCGAGCAGAAAATCTGTGGCTTTTGGGCGATGTCAGGACAAGGCCGTCTCCGCCGCAAGGCCCAATCTGAGAACGTCCTCCTCACCGGTTCCCTGGAGCATCAAGCCGCAGGATGCCACGCCGACGGGCAGGGTAAGCCCCGCAAGGCCCATCAGGTTGCCGATTCGGGTGTTCTGGAGCGCCCGAAGGTTCGCGCGCGTGAACGCCTCCTCATCCGCCAGCATAGCGTCAGCCTTCGGCGGGCGAATCGGCACGCTTGGCAAGATCAGCGCATCGAACCCTCCAGTTGCGTCCCGATAGGTCTCTCGAAGCGCATCCAGTTTCTTCCACGCAGTCCGCAAGCTTTCTGCACTGATCAATCTGCCCTGCAAAAATCGTTTTCTGACAGGGGAATACATGAGATCACCCTCTGCTTCGATCTTCTCCTTCCACGTATCGTACGCTTCGGCAGGAAAGAGCGTCGGTGCCAGCGCCATGGCTTCGTCAACCACGGGAACCTCGATGTCATCAATCTGCGCACCAGCGAAACGAAGGCGCTCGACTGCGCCCTCGAACGCATCGCGCGGCTCATCCTCGATTCCCTCGAACGCTGCCGTGCGAAGCACTGCAAGCTTGACTCCTGAAAGCGACGGTTCGCCGAGATCTGCGGGTCCGATCCCTTCGAGGGCAGCCAGCAGCAGCGCCGCATCCTCAACCGACCTGCAAAGCGGCCCAACCGTGTCGAATCGAGGGCAAAGGGGCACGACACCGTCAAGCGAAAGGCGCCCCCACGCGGTCTTCAGGCCGACAAGGTCGTTCCAGGCGGACGGTATGCGTACAGAACCGCCGGTATCCGAACCGATTCCCGCCGCCGCAAGCCCGAACGCCACCGAGGCGGCCGCGCCGGAAGACGAGCCGCCGGAGACGGCCTCGGGATCATTTACGCAAGGCGGAGATTCGGTGACGGGATTCAGCCCAAGTCCCGAAAACGCCAGTTCCGTCTGATGGGTCTTGCCGAGAGAGACCAGCCCGGCCCGGGTCGCGTTCCGCACGACCGCCGCATCCTTGCGGGCAATGCGACCTGTCAGCAACTTGCTGCCCGACTCGGTCGCAACGCCTGACATGTCGTAGAGGTCCTTCCAGGAAACCGGCACCCCGTCCAGGGGCGAAAGGCGCATGCCCCTTCTTGCCCTGTCACGTGACGCAAGCGCCTCGCCGCGCGCGCGATCGGCCGTGACGCGTACATATATGCGAGGCGCAACGGGATGCGCCTCGATCGCGGCAAGGCAGGATTCGGCAAGCTCAGCCGGGTCGATCTTGCCAGTCCCGATTCCGCGCCCAAGATCAGCGGCGCGCATGGTCAGCCATTCCTGCACGGGTTCCTCCTGTCGATTCACGGCACCGTAGCCACCGAGTGTCGCATGGACAATGGTGCAGCGGCCGGTGCATATGCCGACATGGACTTTGACGCCGATATCCTTGTTGCGGGCGGTGGCCTCAACGGTACTGCGACGGCGCTCGCCCTGGCTTCGGCGGGGTTTCACGTAGTGCTCGTCGAACCCCGACCCCGCGCGGAACGGAAGGCGGACGACTTCGACGGCCGAAGCTACGCATTCGCGATCTCCTCGATGCGCGTGCTTCAGGCACTCGACGTCTGGCCACAGCTGAAAGACGTCCAGCCGATTCTGCGCATCAAGGTCACTGACGGTCGCGCCGGCGAGGGCCCGTCGCCGCTCATGCTGACGTTCGATCACGGCGAGATCGAGGAAGGCCCGATGGGATACATGGTCGAAGATCGGTACCTGCGATCGGAATTGCTCAGGGCAGCCGAAAGGTCGGGCGTCACGCAAATTGACGACCGCGTCATCGAACACCGTGCTGACGGCGCTGGAGCCCTGGCGGTCCTGGGTTCCGGCGAGACTCGGCGTGTCCGGCTTCTCGTCGGTTGCGATGGCCAGAACAGCCCGATTGCAGTCCGCGCGGGGATAGGACGCATGGGCTGGAACTACGACCAGACGGCCCTGGTCTGCACGATTGCCCATGAAGAACCGCATCTCGGCATCGCGCATCAGTTCTTCATGCCCTCCGGACCGCTCGCAATTCTGCCGCTCTCCGGCAACCGCTCCTCGATCGTCTGGACCGAAAGGGCGGCACGTGCCGAATCGGTTCAGGCGATGAACGAAAGCGACTATCTCGACGAGCTTCGCCCACGCTTCGGAAGCTTTCTTGGGCAAGTTTCCCTGGCTGGCCGCCGCGTTGCATATCCACTCCGTCTCTCAATTGCCGAGCGCTTCATCGCTGACCGCGTGGCCCTTGCCGGGGATGCCGCACATGTCGTGCATCCGCTTGCCGGGCAGGGACTGAATGCCGGGCTCAAGGACGTTGCGGCCCTTGCCGAGGTCGTCACGGACGCGAATCGTCGCGGCGAGGACTTCGGCCGACCCGAAGTCCTGAAGCGGTACGAGCAGTGGCGCCGCTTCGATACGATGGCGCTGGCGGCAGCGACAGACGGCTTCAATCGCCTGTTCTCGAACGACTTTGCACTGCTGCGTGGGCTTCGCGACGTCGGTCTCGGGCTGACGAATGCAATTCCCGGCGTCCGGCGGGCATTCATTCGTGAAGCGGCGGGACTGACAGGGGATCTTCCGAGGCTGTCGAGAGGAAAGGGACTCTGACCCGGAGCAAGGCAGTCAATCGAGCTTGCGCGCCTCGTCCACCAGCATGATCGGAATGCCGTCACGTATGGGATAGGCCAGATGTGCTGCCCGCGAAACCAGTTCCTGGGCATCGGCATCATAGCTCAACGGAGCTCGAGTCTCGGGGCAGACAAGCGCCTCGATCATGCGTCGGTCAAACCCGGGTTCGTCGCTCATTGCAGCATCTCCTCGCCTCCGCCCCGCATTGCGAACTCGATCAACGTTACCAGCGTCTCGCGTCGAGTCTCTAGCGACGGGGCCTCCAGGAGCGCCTGCTTGTCCTCCGGCTTGAAAGGGCAAAGCATCGACAACGCGTTGATAAGGAGTTCGTCCTCCGCATCCTCAAGCGAATCCCAGTCCGTGCGCAATTCCTCGGATTCGAAGAACTGCCGCAAAAGCGGAAAGAATCTTTCCCGGTCCAGTCCTGCGTCGCTCTCGACGCCGCCAAGATCGCGTTCAAACCCGGACCAGGACACCTGACAACGCCGGTAGGGCGAAAATCCTTCCACCTCTTGCCGTGTCCGAAACCGGGAAATTCCGGTCAGCGTGATCGTGTACCGCCCGTCGTCAGTCTCGGAGAACGCCGTGATGCGACCGGCGCATCCAATCGCATGGAGCATAGGGGCGCCCTCTGCCTTCCCCCCACGCGGCTGGATCATGCCGATCAGGCGTCCGGCGGTCTTCATGGAATCGTCGAGCATCGCGAGATAGCGCGGCTCGAAGATCTGAAGGGGCAGGCGCGCCCGAGGCAGAAGCAGCGCACCTGGCAAGGGAAATACGGGAACGGTGTCAGGCAGGTCGGATGCCGAGAACCTATGAGGCACCTGGCCCATCTCCCGCTCAGGCAAAAATCATTGAAGACAGCTTGCGGCGCCCGTTCAGCACGAGGGGATCATCGGGCTTGAGCGCATCGAATATCGTGAAGAGCTGCGCCTTCGCCGCACCGTCATTCCAGTCCGCATCGCGACGATAGAGTTCGAGCAGCGTTTCGATCGCCTCTTCGGCGTTGCCCGACGCATAGAGGGCCTGCGCCAGATCAAGTCGTGCCTGGTGATCGTCCGGCCTGGCTTCGACCGCCACCCTCAACTCGCCAACAGGTCCTGCATCAGCCGCCTGGAGCACGAGCTGCAATTGCGCCTTCACGGCGTGGATCTCGGGTGCCTCAGCCAGTTGCTCCGGCACATTCGAAAGCAGTTGCTCGGCCTGCTCGACCTGGTCGAGAGCAAGGTAGCTCTTGACGAGTCCGGCATATGCGGCGGCGTTCAAGGCATCTTCCTTGAGAACCGCGGCGAATACCTGCGCGGCATCGGCGACCGCACCTTCCTGCAGCATCTCTTCGGCTGAACCCACCGCGTCCGACAGGCTGTCGCCATTCTCACTTCCTGCGGCCTTGATCACGCGGTCAATGAAAGCCTTCACCTGCGAGGCCGGAAGCGCGCCCTGAAAGGCGTCGATTGGCTGACCTTGCCAAAATGCATAGACCATCGGGATCGACTGGACGCGCAACTGTGCCGCAATGGCCTGGTTCTCGTCGAGATTGACCTTTACCAGCCTAACGGCTCCACGGGCATTCCTGACCGCGCCTTCGAGTTCCGGCGTCAACTGCTTGCATGGGCCGCACCAGGGCGCCCAGAAATCCACCAGCACCGGCACTGTCTGGCTGGCCTCGACCACGTCCGCCATGAACGTCGCCTCTGTACTGTCCTTGATCAGGTCGGCGGCCGGTTCGGTTCCCGCCCCATTGAACTCTAGCATGTTCTTCCCCGGATTGGTGCTGCAGCATCTTATATGCGATCATGCGGCGGATAACCAAGGGGTGCGGGCACTCCTGAATCGCCGCACCATTCCAGTCCCGACCCGCCACCGCGATCGTTCGATACTGTTCTCGCAGCCTTCTGCACCAGGGCTGCCGCCGTTCGCCTGGGACCCCTGGCAACTGGGCATGGCGGCGACCGCCCTTGGCCTCCTGCCGGCAATGTTGCCAACGGTCTCGTCGGCGGACCAGATGGTCCAGCTCCGAGAGGCCCTGGAGGACCCTGATCCGGCTCATGGATGCTGGCTCTGGCCCTGAACGCGGCACCCGGTTGCCGCCGCAACGCATCTTGCGCAACCGTGCCCGCATCAATGCTCCCTTGAATCCTGTCGCCGGAAAGCCCCTGCTGCGTGCCGTCCCGCATCAATCACAGGTCAAATGCTGCAAAGACCGGCGCATGGTCGCTTGGCCTGTCCCAGCCTCGGGCCGCACGCAGTATCCTGCTTGAATGCCCGGCTTCGGCGATGTCCGGCGTCGCCCAAATGTGATCGAGCCGGCGCCCCTTGTCAGCGGCATCCCAGTCCCGCGCACGGTAGGACCACCAACTGAAGAGACGCCCTTCCGGGATGTCTCGCCTGATCACGTCCACCCATCTGCCCGCGTCCTGCGCCTCGCCGAGATGCTCCACTTCGATGGGCGTGTGGCTGACGACTTTCAGGAGCTGCCTGTGACTCCAGACGTCATCCTCGCGGGGCGCTATGTTGAGGTCGCCGACAAGGATCGACTTTTTCGGGGGATCCTCGCGGAACACGTCCCGCATTTCTGTCAGGAAATCGAGTTTTTGGCCAAATTTCAAGTTCGCCTCCCGGTCGGGCACGTCGCCTCCGGCCGGAACGTAGAAGTTGTGAATCGTGACCCCGTTCTCCAGCCGCCCCGCGACATGACGCGCGTCACCCAGCCCTGCCCAGTCGCGATTGCCCACGTCTTCCATCGGAAACTTCGAGAGGATGGCAACGCCGTTGTATCCCTTCTGGCCCCGTGCCACCACGTGCGTGTAGCCAAGACGCTTGAAGCTGTCCAAGGGGATTTTCTCGACGGGTGACTTGCACTCCTGAAGACACAGAATGTCCGGCCGCTCGCTCTTCATAAGCTTGCAGACAAGCCCTTCCCTGAGCCGCACGGAATTGATGTTCCAGGTCGCGATCGTGAATGTCATCCGCGTCTCCCTGCCGAATAGGTGCGCCTTCTGCAATTGGGCATCGAAGTCAAGCGCGAATTCCTATGCATGAACGGCCATGTTGCCGGAACCTGACAAGACTATCCCAGCTCCGGCTTCAATTGGTGCAGGATCGCATTTCCCGGCCTCCCCGATGCGGTGTCTGCCTAACCGGAGACGCAGGCAAATGGGAGTCTGCCTGGATGCGCCCCCGGATCGATGCGTCAGGCTGCGAAACCAAGCTTGTAATGATGGATCTCGAAGGTGATGTGCATGTCCGTGCCTACAAGCCCCGGCTTTCCATGCCGGAAGAGCGACCGCCAGAAAGGCAGCACCGTTACTCCCTCTTCTTGCAAGAGGTTCTGGATCTTCGCCATGACAACGCGTCGCTTGTCGGCATCCGCCACCGCCTGGGCTTCTGCCACAAGAGCGTCGAACTCGGGATTCGCCCAACCGAACTCGTTCCACGCTTCGCCCGATCGATATGCCAAGGCAAGAATTTGTATGCCCAGTGGTCGGTGGTTCCAGCTTGTCGAACTGTACGGATACTTGTTCCAGTTGGGCCAGTATGTCGCACCCGGCACAACCTTGCGGTTCACCTTGAATCCGGCGTTGCGAAGCTGCGCAGCGACAGCATTGGTCGTGTTCTTTCGAATGTCGTCGTGGATCGATACCAGTTCATGCTCATAATCCATCATGCCCGCATCTTCCATCAGTGCACGGGCTTGGTCGACATCACGCTCGATCGGCGGCAGTTCGGCATATTCAGGGTGCACCGGCGCGACATGGTGGTTTTCTGCCTTAACGCCGCGGTTGCCGTAGCCACGCTTAAGACAGACCGAATTGTCCACGGCAAGCTGCAGCGCCCTGCGAACACGAACGTCAGCATAGGGTTTCTGTCCATCAACTTCAGCGAGCTGGTTCGGTCGGATCACGATCGTCGCCGCCGTAACCACTTCTGATCTTTCGAAGCCAAGGTCATCCATGATGTCGATGTAATCGCCGACCGACTCGTAGAGGAAGTCGACCTCGTCAGCCTCAAGGGCAGCCAGCCAGGCAGCCGGGTCGGTGCCGAAATCGATAAACTCGATCCGGTCCAACGCTGGCTTGCCAAATACCGCCTCACCCCACCATTGGTGACTTTCGTTTCGGCTGATCACCCCCTTCACGCCGACCTCAAGCTCCGTCATAAGGTACGGCCCCGTGCCAACGGCATTCAACACGTCATCTGCATTGAACGACGAGTGCGTGATGGCGGCCGGATAATCCGCCATTCCCGGAATGACCGTGATGTCAGGTCTGGGCAGGTTCAGGCGAACAGTGAGGCTGTCGACGATTTCGACCGAACCTTCGATGACCTTGCCTGTATCCGGAGCGATCAAGACTCCGAGGCGCCCGGCCATCGAGTTGCCATCGACAGACCTGTCGGCCCACCCGATGATGTTGCGGGCCACGTCTTCCGCCGTGAAGTCGTCACCGTTGTTCCACTTTACGCCCGGGCGGACCTGCAGAGTGAACTGAGTTGCATCATCGTTGACCTTCCAGCCTTCGAGCAACATCGGCTTGAACGACCCGTCATTGTTGTATTCGACCAGGTATTCCAATGTGCCGCGCGTGTAGTTCGCCAACTGGCTCGAGTCGTAGACGCGTGGCTCCTTCAGCGCACGCACCTCCATCTGGATGCGCATCGTGCCACCCATCCTTGCATGGGAACTGGCCTGGACAGGAACGCCTGCTCCAATCAGCCCATATGCTGCCGAGGTGGCGACACCCAGGGCCGTCGCGCGGGTCAGAAACTCGCGACGGCTGATCTTGCCCTTTCGAAATTCCGCCGCATGCATGAGGGCGGCTGCGTGGCCACTATTCGCGGTCATATTGTCGGTTCTCCAGCCTCGCCAGGTCACTGCTGTCCCAAGAAAGTCGGATTGTCACTCCATAAGTATCTGATGTAAATACGATAATCTGGCTCTTCCGGTGCTGCCGACTTGAACTTGCACGGCCTGTCTCCACTCATCCTCCCTGCACCGCACCTTTAATGAGAAGGACGCAATGCAATTCGGCAGCCTGGTCTTCGCCCAGATCATGAAACATCTTCCATGGCACGTCTTCAACCGCTGAGTCTCTCGATACGGCGGCGACCGGCACCAAAATACGTTCACCTGCGCAGATCAGCACCGGAATCTCGTCGGCCATCGATCAGGTTGTGCGGGCGGCGCGGGAGTTGGTGGAGACGGAAAAATTCGTGGAGGTCCTTCTGGACGCGCCCGCCGAGGTCTGCGAGACTCGCGACCCAAGATGCCATTGCGCCGAAGCCCGCCGCAGGGAGCCGGTGAACGTCACGGGCGTCGAATTCACCTTGCGTGCCGCCGGAAGAACCGGACCTGCGCATCAACTCGACGCGAGCCACCTCCGGCGAGGCTACAGATCAGATCCTTTGGTTCCTGCCGGCCGCCCAAGCTGATCCAGTCACTTGACACACGCTGACCGGACTGTGGTTTCCGGCACTGACTGCGACTATCCAGTTTCTGCAAGCCTTCTACCGCACGTGCCGCCCGGTCATGCTTCGCCGCGAAACTCTTCCAAGGACCTGTGACACTCGATCTTGTGTCTGGAACCAAGATCCCGGATCGGCGGGGTCAGGTTGTCGCAGGTGCCCGGTATGGCCAGTGGACATCGGGAAAAAAAGGGACAGCCAACCTCGGTCAGCTCGACCACGCGGTCAATGCCAGCCTTCGCTTCCCTCGTTTCCATGGTTTCTTCCAGCCAACCCACTCGAAGTTCGGGAACCGACGAGATCAACAGGCGGGTGTACGGGTGATAGGGTGGTGACAGAACATGGTCCGTAGGGCCCTGCTCGACCACCCGTCCGGCATAGAGCACGACAATATCGTCCGCAAACGAAGCCACTGTTGAAAGATCATGGCTGATGAAGACGAATGTCACGCCGGTTCGCTTGCGAAGGCGTTTCAGCAATTCGATCACATTTGCTCCGACAATCGAATCGAGCGCGGAAATTACCTCGTCGCAAAGCAGGACTTCCGGTGATGCGGACAATGCGCGCGCAAGGTTTATGCGTTGCTTCTGCCCTCCCGAAAGCTCCTCCGGATAGCGCACGGAGAAGTCTGTCGGCAACTCGACCATTTGAAGAAGGTCGGCGACTCGCTTCGCCTTCTCGCGGCGTCCTGGGGAAAGATAGAACTCCAGCGGGCGGCCCAAAATGCTGTCGATCCGGTGCTTCGGATTCAGGGCCGTATCCGCCATCTGGAACACGAACTGGATCTTCTGCAGTTCCTCGCGGTTCCGCTTTCGGAGGCCCGGAGCAAGCGGTTCGCCATCGAGCAGGACCTCGCCTTCCATTGCCGGCAGCAAACCGGAAATCACTCGGGCAAGTGTGGATTTTCCGCATCCAGACTCCCCGATCACGCCTACGGAATGGCCGCGCTCAATCGTGACGTTGATGTCTTGCAAGACCTTGATCGCTTTTGAACCGCCTTTGCCACCGTAACCGGCCGTCAGGTTCCTGACCTCGATTGCCGGCACGTCCCTCCGGTGCTCACCTGTTCCCTCATCACCCTGCCCCGCCGCCGGAGGTGGTCGAACGGCCGCCATCAATCTTTGCGTGTAGGCATGCGTCGGCCGGTTCAGGATTTCGTCGACAGGCCCGTATTCCTGGATTTCACCGGAATACAGAACGACGATGTAGTCGGCAATCTGCGCGACAACCGACAGGTCGTGGGTTACGTAGAGCGCCGCAGACCCTTCCTGCTGAATGACGGACTTGAAAGCCTTGAGCACCTCGATCTGGGTGGTGACGTCAAGTGCCGTCGTCGGCTCGTCGAGTACCAGGAGATCCGGCTTTCCACAAAGCGCCATCGCCGCCATGAGTCGTTGCAACTGACCGCCCGAGACCTGGTGCGGATAGCGCCGGCCAAGCAACTCGGGGTCCGGCAGTTCAAGGGCGCGATACAGCTCCATGGCGCGCTGGTTGGCGGCTTCCTGATCCATCAACCCCCTCATCACGGTCGATTCTGTCACCTGTTCGCCGATCGTGAGTGCAGGGTTGAATGACGCCGCAGCGCTTTGGGCGAGATAGGCGACTTGCTGGCCCCGCAGTGCCCGCTTTTCCTCCGCCCCCATGGAGACGATATCCCTGCCGTCCAAGCGGACTTCGCCGCCGCCAAACTCGAGGCCCGGCTTGGTATAGCCCAGTGCCGACAAGGCGATCGTTGTTTTCCCGGAACCTGACTCCCCGATCAGCGCTACCACTTCACCGCGGTTCAGGGCAAAGCTCACTCCCTTGACGATGGGAACCTGCGCCCCCTCGTCTGTCTGAGCATGAATCCTGAGATCGTCGACTTCAAGAAGTGGTGACATCAGATCATTCTCTTCGCAAGCTTGCCGCCAGAATGAGCCGAAACATCGTCGACGATCATGTTGATCGCGATTGTGAGCGTTGCGATGGCCAAGGCAGGGACAAGGGGTGCGATTGCACCGTAGGGAAGTCCTGCAAGGTTTTCGCGCACCATGCTGCCCCAGTCAGACTGCGGAGGCTGCACGCCAAGGCCGAGAAAACTCAGGCTGGAAATGAAGAGGATGATATAGACGAACCGCAGTCCGAAATCCGTTGCCATCGGCATGATCATGTTGGGCAGCACTTCCCGGCTGATGATCCACCAAAGACCCTCGCCGCGAACGCGCGCCGCTTCGACGAAATCACTGACCATGATGTCGAGGCCGAAAGCGCGCGCAATCCGGAATACGCTTGATGCGTAAATTAGGCCGGTCAGCACGATCAAGATGGGAATTGTATTTCCTATCGCGGAAATGACGACGAGTCCGAGCATGATCGTGGGCATTGACAGGATCGCGTCATTGACCCGGCTGAGCGCGCTGTCGAGTACGGTCCCGCCAACCGCCGCCGCTATGCCGAGGGTGACGCCAACCAGGTACGCCAGCAAGGTGGAAAGCAGGGAAATCCCAATCGTTGTCCTGGCGCCGTAGAGAATCCTCGACAGGATGTCGCGACCAAGATAGTCGGTTCCGAGATAGGCAACTCTGCTTGGCGGCTGGAAGTCAGTGGCCGGATAGGGGTTGTCACTTCCGGGAACAACGAACAGCGCCTCATCCAGGAAATCCGCCTCGTGGTAGGGCGCAAGCCAAGGTCCCATGACAACGATGATTGCCCAGAAGATGACGACAGCCATTCCGAGCTTGCCCGCCCAGGAATAACGGATTCGACGGCGTGGCGGCGCGTCGGGCAGTTCATCGAATGACATCTCTTCGGCAGTTTGATTAGGTTCGTTCGTCACGCGCTCTTCTCACTTGGGATGCCGGAGCCTGGGATTTGACAGGATCGATGCCATGTCGGCGATGAAGATCAAGCTGATGTATGTGGCGCAAAAGATCATTGCGCAGGCCTGCACGAGCGGCAGGTCACGGGTCTGGACGGCCTCGACCATCAATTTTGCAAGACCAGGATAGGCAAAGATCGTCTCGACGATAACAACCCCGCTGACCAGGTAGGCCAGGTTCAGTGCGATGACGTTGACGATCGGCCCTACCGCGTTGAACAGCGCGTGCCTCAGAATTATCCGCTTTCGCGGAACGCCCTTCAGGATCGCCATTTCGATATACGGTGAACTCATGACATTGAGGACGGTTGCTCTCGTCATCCGCATGATCTGTGACGACGCCACGATGACGAGAGTCAGGGTCGGCATCGCCAACGCCCTAACGAGTTTCATGCCAGTTTCCTTGCCGCTGATGTAGGCCGTCGCCGGCAGCAGGTCCAGATGCACCGCCACGACGAGCACCAGGAAGGTGGCTACAAGAAACTCCGGAACCGAAATGAGGCCGAGCGTCATGAACGTGATCGTTCGATCGAGCCGCGAACCCGGGTACATTGCCGCCAGCAATCCCAAGGTCAGGGACAGGGGAATGGCAATGATCGCAACCGCGGCCGAAAGGCGCAACGTGTTGATGAAGCGCGGCGCGATCATCTCTGAAATCGGCGTTCCGATCGTGCCAAAACCCGCACCCGCTTTCGAAATGCCGAGGTCGCCGGTCAACAGGTTCCCGAGCCAGATGAAATACCTGATATAGGCGGGCTCATCGAGGCCCAACTTGTCGCGGATCACTGCCAGTGATTCCGGCGTCGCCATCTGGCCGAGGATGATGTTTGCAACATCGCCCGGAAGCACGCTGGTGCCGATGAAAATCAGGACCGAAACCAGAAACAATGTCAGCACGCCAACAGCCGTCCGGCGCAAGACCGCATCCATTAACATGCGGACTCAATCCTTCCGGGCGCAACGCGCAATCTCGCGGGACGCCAGGTGAGGCCGGTCAGATTCGCCTGCGCGCCAATTGGCGCGCAGGCGAGATACGGGTCATCGATTGAACTCACGCGTCCAGCCAGGCGAATTCTACCCATTCGCACGCCCCGATCGAGCCGAGCGGCACTTTCGGAATTCCCTGAATTCTATCGTCCACGCCATCAAGCACGTTCACATGGTAAGGGATCACCATTCCAGCATCATTATGAACAAGCTCTTGCATCTCGCAGAGCATGGCGTGCCTGTTCGCGGGATCGGTTTCCGCCAACTGCATCTTCAGCAGATCACCCATCCGATCATTGACCCAGAACGTGTCGTTCCAGGTGGACGTCGGCGAGAACTGGATCCCAAGC
The DNA here is from genome assembly GCA_022820365.1 of Silicimonas sp. Taxonomy (GTDB): domain Bacteria; phylum Pseudomonadota; class Alphaproteobacteria; order Rhodobacterales; family Rhodobacteraceae; genus JAJEFO01. The sequence continues at coordinate 13,079 of JAJEFO010000078.1, read as the reverse complement.
ATGGCATTTGCGGTCGGCCGCATGTTCCATGTCACGACGTTCATCGGCTCCTTCATCCACACCGCACCCCAATAGCCGTCGGTCGGGACCTGCTTGATCGACAGGTCGAAACCGATCTTCTTCAGGTTCGCCTGCATAAGAAGGCACGCTTCCGCGATTCCGGTCGTGACTGGCGCCACGAAGAGTTCGGCTGACGAAATGCCGGAACGGTCAAGATGGAACTTGGCCTTGTCGGGATCGAACACTCTTTGCTCAAGCTCATGACAATGGTCGGCGCCGTAAGCCGGAGATATCGGGTGATCGTTTCCAACCTGCCCATGGCCCTTGAGAATCGAACGCACGATGCGTTCTCGATCCTGAATGTACCGCATGCCCATCACGAAATCGAGATTGTCGCCGGGCACCGTGTTGCGGAGCACGCATACGCCGCCGTAAAGCCCTGACGGAGTAGAGTTAACCCTGACCCCGTCCGTTTGTTCTACGAGATCGATGCTGCGCGCGTCCACGTTGTTGATGAGTTGGACATCGCCCGCAATCAGTGCATTGACCCGCGCGACAGGGTCGGTAATGGCAGTCATTTCGATTGCATCGAAGTTCCCGCCTTCGCGCCAGTAGTTCGGATTGCGAACGTGCGTCGACCGGACACCGGCCTCGAATGATTCCAGCAGATACGGCCCCGTGCCGTTGCCCTGCCGGAAATCTTCGGTGTCCATCTTGACGATCTTGGCCTGTTTTTCGCCGAGCTTGACCGGAAGGTCCGAGTCCGGCGAGGACAATTCTGCCTTGACCGTATGGCTGTCGATCTTGTGCCACTCGGCAACACTCGCAAACAATGCCTTTGCGGTTGATACCGTGTCGGGTCCCACATGACGGTTCATGCTCCAAACCACGTCATCTGCGGTAAGTGGGGAACCGTCATGGAACTCAACACCCTTGCGGATCTTGAAGGTGAACTCAGTGGCATCCTTGTTGGCACTCCACTCTTCGGCGAGTTCCGGATGAATCTGCATCCCGTCGAGAATCTGGATCAGGTTGTTGTAGGTTGCGCGGCCACGCGTGTAGTCGATGTTGGAAGTAAAGACGATCGGGTCCATCTGGTCGTCAGGACCGTGAAGGTTGCTGGCCATGACGACCGTGCCGCCCTTCTTCGGCGTCGCCGCAAGCGCGCTAGACGACATCAGGAATGAGTTCGCTGCCGCTGCGGAGACTCCCAAGGCACCCATCGCCGTCAAGAAATCCCGACGATGCATCTTCCCGTCCCGGACCATTTGTTGCAAATATCTAATATCTTTCATGTGCTTATCCTCCCTAGGTTGCCAATCGGCAGACCGCTCTGCGATTTGCCACATCGATTGAACTCATTTCGGAAATTAGCATGAGGAAAAGGCAGTTGTCGAGTCGGCCATTCGCCCCATTGCGGCACTTGCAGACGACACACGCAGCACTGGTCTGCTCGCGTGCAACCTGAATCGAACTCTGCCATAAGTCATTGACAGGGTTTGCGGGTATTTTGGACAGGTACAAATGATTTGGAAGGGATGTTTGTGCCACGGCTGAGATTCTCTGACAATTTGGCGGATTCTCAGAATGCAACCAAAAATGCAGTGGATTGCTGTCAGGACGCCATGACGGCGATGATCAGTCGCGCTAGACGCTGGCCGCCTCGCCAATGTTGTCGACGCCGCGCTCTTCGAGCAGTGTCGTGAGCCAGTTTGGATCCATCTCCGGTACCGACGACAGCAAGAGGTCGGTATATGGATGATGGGGAGGCGTGAACATCTCTTCCTTCGCGCCCTGTTCCACAACCTTGCCATTTTGCATGACCACAACCTCGTCGGCGATTGAACGAACCGTTGCCAGATCGTGGGTAATGAACATGTAAGCCAGACCGAGCTCTTGCTGCAGGCGGTCGAGCAGCTTCAGGATCCCTTCAGCTACCAGCTGGTCGAGCGCACTTGTTACCTCGTCGCAGATGATGAACTCCGGTTCCGCAGCCAATGCCCGGGCGATTCCAATGCGCTGTTTCTGGCCGCCGGAAAGTTCGGGCGGGAAGCGATTGTAGAACTTGGCCGGATCAAGCTCGATCAGGTCCAGAAGCTCATCCACCCGCTGTTTCAGCCCCTGTCCCTTGAGACCGGAATAGAACTGCGCAGGACGGCCAATGATGTCGCTGATGCGGCTCTTGGGATTCAGCGCCGTGTCCGCCATCTGATAGATCATCTGCGCCTGGCGAAGCTGGTCCCGAGTGCGATCCTGATAGCGTGGCGGCAGGGCTTCGCCCCGACAAAGAACCTCACCGCTCATCGGAGGCAGCAAGCCGGTAATGACGCGGGCAGCTGTTGATTTTCCGGAACCCGATTCCCCCACGACAGCCACGGTCATGCCGGGATAGATTTCGAAGGAAATGTCATCAAGCACCTTGGCACCGCCAGTATAGGCCGCATCGACGCCCTGAACGGAAATCACCGGCCTGCTGTCGTCTTCGGGGCGCGATTTCTGCGGGCGCTTGAAGCTGCGGACGGCCCAAAGCGACTTCGTGTAATCCTCCTCGGGCGCGTCGAGCATTTTCTCGGTCGAGGCGTGCTCCACCTCCTCGCCTTTCAGCAGAACCTTTATGGTGTCGGCCATCTGCGCGACTACCGCTAGATCGTGAGTGATGTAGATCGCGGCGGTATCGAACTGATCGACGATGTCGCGGATCGCGGCAAGAACCTCGATTTGCGTGGTGACGTCAAGGGCAGTTGTCGGTTCATCAAAGATGATGAGGTCGGGTCGGCAGGACATGGCCATGGCGGTCATCGCCCGCTGCAATTGTCCGCCCGAGACCTGGTGCGGATAGCGGAAGCCGATTTCGGTCGGATTTGGAAGGCGCAGGCGCTCATAGAGCTCCATGGCGTCTTCCTGCGCTTCCATGCGCTTCTTGATGCGGTAGTGCAGCGGAGCCTCGGTGTGCTGGTCGATCAGCTTGTGCGCCGGATTGAAGCTTGCGGCCGCCGACTGCGCGACATAGGCAATGCGCGAGCCTCGCAGCGCACGTTTTTCTGCCGACGTGGCTGTGGTCAGTTCCATGCCGTCGAATTCGATCGATCCTTCGGAAATTCGCGTTCCGTCGCGGGCATAGCCCATCGCCGCGGCCCCGATCGTCGATTTCCCTGCACCGGATTCGCCGATCAGGCCAAGCACCTCGCCGCGGCGGAGCGTCAGGTCGACACCCTTGATGATCGGCACCCATGTCTCGTCTGCATAGCCGTCGATCTTGAGGTCGCGGATTTCCAGGAGAACGCTCTTGTTGTGGTACTTGCTCATGTCATTGCTCCTTGAGGCCCGACGACCGGAAAAGCATCCAGTCAACGACGAAGTTCACGGCGACGGTCAACAGCGCGATGGCGGCTGCCGGAATCAAGGGCGTGATGTCGCCGAACGAGATCAGCGTCGCATTCTCGCGTACCATTGAACCCCAATCCGCGGTAGGGGGCTGAATGCCCAGACCAAGGAAACTCAGTCCGGCTATCAGCAGGAACACGAAGCAGAACTCCAACCCGAACTCGGCAATCAGCGGTGCCGTGGAGTTCGGCAGGATTTCCTTGCGGATCAGGTGCCAATCGCCTTCGCCACGCAGCCTTGCCGCCTCGACATAATCCATGACGACCACGTTTCCGGCAACCGCACGGGTCAACCGGAAGACACGCGGCGAGTAGATGATTGCAACGACGACGACAATCACCCAGAGGTTGGTGCCGAAGATGGACAGGATCAGAAGTGCAAATATGAGTGACGGAACCGACATGATCACATCGGCCACACGGCCTGACAGCTGATCCAGCCAGCCGCCCTTGACGGCGGAATAGAGGCCGGCCAGCGCACCGATCACGAATGCAAGGACAGTAGCGACAAGCGCCAGCCCGACGGAGTTGCGGGCACCAAAGATGATGCGGCTGAACATGTCACGGCCTAGCTGGTCAGCACCGAGAAGCATGTCTTCGTTCGGCGGCTCAAACGCTGAAGCGATTACTTCCGATTGATCGAAAGGTGCGATCCAAGGTGCGAATATGCCCGCGATGGCATAAGTGAATATCACGAACATTCCAAATGCCGCGGTCAGGGGCGCGGTTCTGAGTTCCTTGGCGATCGCAGGGCTGCAGACCTGGATCAGGAATTCGCGGAACGCGTACGAGGTTCCCGCCGCAAGGGCCAGGATGCCTGCAAAGATTGTCACGCCTCGCAATGCCGGTACACCGCCGACGATCCCGAGAACGAAGCTGACCAAAGTAAGCGAGAAGAGCAGCATGAACGCTTTGCGGTTTTGGAAATAGGCCGCGATGCAGGATGCGGTGATGAGTGCGGCGTAGTATCCGATGACAAACATGCTCATGACGCCGCCCTCACTTTGGATGCCGCAGGCGCGGATTGGTGAGGATTGCCCCGACATCCGCCGCCAGGTTCAAGAGAATGAATGTTGCCGCAAAGATAAGGCAACACGCCTGCACGATCGGGAAGTCGCGCTTTGCGACTGCATCGACCAGAAGCTGGCCGATACCCGGATAGACGAACACAACTTCGACCAGAACCACGCCGGTGACCAGATACGCGAGGTTCAGCGCCACCACGTTGATGATGGGCGCCCAGGCGTTGGGCAGCGCATGCCTCACGATCACTTTCCATGGCGGCGCGCCCTTGAGCCGCGCCATCTCGATATAGGGTGACGCAAGCAGGTTGATGATCGCTGCACGGGTCATCCGCATCATGTGCGCGGTCACGACAAGCACAAGCGTCAGCGCGGGCAGGAACGTGCGTTCAAGCATTTCCAGAAACGTCATGCTTGACGAAAGGCTCGCAATCGCAGGGAACATGCTCCACTTGACGGCGAGATAGAGGATCAGGATGTAGCCAAGGAAAAACTCTGGCGAAGAAATGGAAGTCAGCGTCACGACGTTCGCCACCCGGTCGAAAATCGAATTCCGGAGGAGCGCCACGATGATGCCAAGCGCGATCGCAAACGGAACTGCGATCACCGCGGCATAAGCGGCCAGGAACAAAGTGTTGATGAAACGGTCCGTAATCTTCGCGGTCACCGCTTCTCCGTCAATGAGCGAGGTGCCGAAATCGCCGGTCACAGCGCCGGCGAGCCAATCAAAGTAGCGCACGACCGCCGGGCGATCGAGCCCAAATTCCAAGCGCAATTGGGCAAGGGTTTCCTCGGTTGCCATCTGACCGAGCACGGCTTGGGCGATGTCACCGGGCAGCAATTCGACCGCGAAGAAAATCAGAACCGACACGACAAGCAGCGTGACCAGTCCTAGGCCCAGTCGTTTTGCGACCAGCCCGAGAATATCCTTCATGAACCCCTCCGACTGTTGGTGCCGGGCATGTCCCGATCACTTGATTCCCGGTGCAGCAAGAAAGCCGCGCCGCAACAGACTCAGAGGGCCCGGGTGCGCGACCCGGGCCCTCTATTGACTTACGCGAACCACCAGCGGCTGGCGTGGCGGTAGCCGTCCATCTGCCATGCCGGCGAAAGCTGGCCGATATGTTTGACGTTGGACCGGCGACCATAGACGAAGTTCGGGAAGTACGGAATGACCGTGCCGCCGTCGTCGCGTGCCAGCATGCCCATTTCGTGGTACATCCCGGCTCGCTTGGTGTCGTCCAGTTCCGCCTTGGCCTCCAGCAGGAGCTGGTTGAACCGCGGATTCTTCCAGTGAGATTCATTCCAGTCCGCATCGTCCTGGTATGCCAGCGTGTACATGACATCCGGTGTCGGGCGCGCGCCCCATGTGACCATGCACCATGGCTTGACCAGCCAGACGTCGGCCCAGTAGCTGTCGTTCGGTTCACGCACCACGTTGATGTTGATCCCCGCCGCCTTGGCGTGTTCGGCATAGAGAATCGCCGCATCAACCGCGCCGGTGGTGATCGAATCCGCCGTCGAGAAATCGACAGAGAGTCCTTCCATGCCGGCCTGCTGCAAGTGCCACTTGGCCTTGTCCGGATCGTATTCCCGCTGCGGAATTTCCGACGGGAAGTACGGCATCGCCGGCGAGTGGTGGAAGTCGTTGCCGATCGTGGCCGCGCCGAAGGTGATCTTTTCGATCAGTTCTTCGCGGTTAATCGCCAGTTTCAATGCCATGCGCACGTCTAGGTTGTCGAATGGCGGGACGTCGACATGCATCGGCATTGTGATGCATTGGGCCGACGAGACGTTGTCGATTTCAACGTTCGGGTTGCGACCCAGCAGCCCGAGGGTCTTGTTCTCAAGCAGGCTTGTAGCGTCGACATCTCCGGTGATCAGTGCGGTCTGGCGGGCATTTGGGTCATTGATGACCAAGAACTCCACCTCGTCAAAGTACGCGCCTTCGCCGTGCCAGTCGTCGTGACGCACGAACCGTCCGCCCACGCCAAACTCCAGTTCGACCATTTTGTACGGGCCGCAGCCGAAGCCTGACTGCCAATCTATGGTGCCGTCGCCGTTATCCGGCAAGATCACAAGGTGATAGTCCGGCATGATCCACGGCAGATCTGCATTTGGTGCCGAAAGCTTGAATGTCACTGTGCCGTCGCCGTTGTCGACAAGATCTTCGACAGTGGACAAGAGCGCCTTGGCCGCAGAGGTTGAGGCGTCTCCACGGTGGTGGTTCATTGATGCTACGACATCAGCGGTCGTGACCTTCTTTCCGTTGTGGAAAGTCGCGCGGTCATTGATCTTGAACGTCCACTCCATCGCGTCCGGCGTCGCAGACCATTCCGAGGCGACGTCAGGTCCAAGCGTGCCGTCCTGATTGATCATTGTCAGATATGCTCGAACCGTGTGCGTATAGGCAATCTCGAAGTTCGACTGATAAAGACCGGGGTCATGCTGGTCCGCTGTGTTTCCGTCATGCTGGGCAACACGAAATGTACCGCCGCGGCTTGGAGTCTGCGCTGCGACTTCGCTGGTCCAAAGGCCTGCCGCGGTAGTGGCGGTCACGCCCGCGACAATCGAATGGTGCATGAATTCCCGACGGGACACGCGACCCTTCCGCGCCTCCCGCGCCAGGCGGTGAATTAATTCTTGGCTTTGTTTAGTCATTTTGGGCTCCTCCCCGGATGCTAGAGTTCCTTGCATACTGCTCTCTAGGGCGATGTTGCACAATTGAACAATGCCCCTTCTTGCGATGAAGTGCAACACCAGTCGTCAGGACGTTGAGACGGCGCAGGCGATGGAACGGACGCCCCCGATCTGAAGGTGTCCTGCGCGCCAGGACGAAGCACACAGCGGCTGTCCTCGGTCACCTCGACGACCCGTGAGATCAATGCTTGCGGCGTTCTGGCGATCAAACAAGCACATTTCCTTTGTCTTGGATCATCTGTCTGTCTTCAAAGCGCTCGACCCACAATTGTGCGGCAGAGTTCGGCCACGCTGATATGGGACTCCCGCGGAATACCATCTACGCTGTCGTCGACGATCCCATGGGTGGAATTGACGAGGCCGTTTGCGAGCATTGTGTCCAACAGCAGCGCCTCGCGCTCGGGCGTGTGCAGGAGCCGAGGATCCCTTGCACGGGCAGCCATCGCCGCAGCAATCGCGGTGCAGCCCCAGTTGGAACAGGCCGCGGTCACCAATACATCGCATCCTGTGACCGCGCCAATCCCGCCACCGCAGCCGCATTGGCACTTGTCACCGAAAGGCACGTGTGCGGTGACATGATCCATCACCTTGCCCATGCCGATTTCGTTGCCACCATCGCCGACGGCGACGACGGGAATGCCGCGCAACAAACCTTCGTCGAACAGTAGATCCACCCGTGCCCGACCCATGCCATAGTCAATCCCCTTCATCGAGTGATAGACACCCTGCGCGTTGCGCCCGACCCTCTCGGTGGAAAACAAAAGGTCGGGTTGCAGTCGGTCCAGAAGCGCCGTCGCCTCGGCCTTGCCCGCTTCGTCTTCGGTCACGAATGGCAGCATCACGATTGTGGCCAGGCTTTTGTCAGCCCGTGCAATCGCGGCCTCATCCAGGGAAACCGGAAACAGCCCCGCCGCCTGACAAGTGTTGCCGATTGCGGGCAGCAGCGTTTCCTCGCACAGCAACACACACGTGGCATTGCGCCCCAGAACCAATGCTCGTGCGATCGCCGCCGCGCCGGCAGGGCCGTCGTTTTCGCCAAGGGCCGGCGTGATCCAGGCACGCGACACGGAACCTGTGGTCAGTATGACGGTGCCGCCTTCGGGCACGGCCGTCAGCGCGTCCGCCGCAGCGCCGACCAGCGATCCGCCCTGCAATTTGCGCGCCGCCTGGAACAGATGTTCGACTCCCCGTTCCCCCACGTCGATATTCACCAGTTGGTCGAGCCGGTTGTCGAGCCGTGTGATCAGATCTGAATCCGGCATTTACCCGTCCCCCAACAGCAGAGATGCGAACCAAGCCTGGTCATCCAAATGCCTGGCAGTCTCTTCCAGCGCTGCCACAAAGCACTGCGCAATTGCATCCGCACCCCCCGCCCGCTCAACGGCCCCGGATGTAGGTTTCAGCCGGATCGACACCCTCCCGCCGGGTTGACCATGGGTGTTGACCGTGACGATGCCCTTGTCGCGTAGCATCAGCATGCCGGCGGCAGCGGTCACCTCGGCCGGCACGCGGTTTGTCGAGGTTCGCCCTGTCTTGGCCAGCACGATCTCCAGCACGTCCTGTTCGTCGATCTTCGGCCCCAGGGCAGAGCGGCTGACTCGGCCCCGGCCGACCTGAGCTTCAAGCGCCGCCGCCAGATCCTGGCCATCTCGGGCCTCATGGATCAGCAGATCGGGGGTAAAGCCTTGCAGGCTGCGCATGGCTCCCACGACGATGGGGGCACGCGCCTCCATGCCCAATTCGCTGGCTTCGGCCAGTACCGGGAACAATGCCTCCGGACTGCCACACAGGACACCTGCGCGGGGGCCAGAAAGCCCGGCCTTGTCAGCGTTGGTGATGATCAGATCAGCTCCGAATGAAAGCGACGCGCCTCCGCCCAGCAGCACTGGCCGGAACCGGGCGCCATAAGCATCGTCAATGAATACGGTGCAGCCGGCGGTCTTGCCAGCGCGCACGGCGGCGCAGATCAGGTCGTCCTCCAGAACCGTCAGTTCCGAAGTCACAGGTGTAATCATCAACAGCGAGGGCGCGGAATCGCCCAGGGCCGCTTCCAGCGCGGCAAGGTCGAAGACTTCGTGCACACCGACACCTGCCAATCGCGCGCCTCGGGTGACCGAGGCGTGGCTTCGATCACCTTCAGGAACCAGCGACAAGACATCGCATCCACCGGAATGGGCAAGAACCGTCGCGACGATCCCGGCACTGGTCCGGTTGACGACGGCTGCGGCTTCGCCGCCGTTCCCTCCCAGATGAGTGATCGCTGCCTGCCTAAGTTCCTCTCCGAAAATACCTGGACCGACCCATTCCTCGCAAAGCATCGGCAGATCATCTGCCTGAACCGGGTAGAACCGCAGATTGCCAGTACAGATGGCAATCTTGTCGACGCCTTCGCGTTCCAAGAACCCGGCGGTAATGCGCCCGGCTTGTGTCAGACGGCGCACTTCATCGACGGAGTCGCGCAGAACCGTTCCACGGGCATATCCGACACTTGGATCCAGCACGTTGCCGAAGCGATCGCAATTCATGCGCCCTCCTTGATGTTGATGGTGATGCACTTGCGGTAGGTGTAAGCCTCCAGCGCGCCTTCTATGGAATACTCGCTGCCGGTCCCTGATTGCTTGGTGCCACCATATGACATGCCGGGGATCTGCCCGCCGCCCTGATTGACCTGAATCCAGCCCGCGTCGATGGCGCGGGTCAGCCGGGAAATGCGGCTGACGTCATGGGTGAAGAGAAAGGCCGCAAGTCCGTAGTGGGTGTCGTTGGCCATGTCGATTGCTTCGGCCTCGGTTTCGAAGGGAATGGCCACCATGACAGGACCAAACACCTCTTCTCGTGCAATTCGCCAGGCATTGTCGACCCCGGTGATGATTGTGGGATTGGGAGAGAAACCCGAAGGATCCTCAACCGGGGTCTCTCCGATCAGGAACGAAGCGCCCTGAGCTTCGGCTTCGGCCACAAAGGCGCGGATCTCGCCATAGCGTTCGGAGTTGATTACGGCCCCCATGTCGACATCAGGGTCTAGCGCATCGCCCACTCTAAGTGCCGCCGACTTCTCGGCCACTTTCGGCATCAAAACGTCCCATATGTCCTTGTGAACAAATAGCCGCGACCCTGCGGTGCAGCTTTGCCCCTGCCGGGCAAAACGCATGGCGTTGGCCACCTGTTGCGCGGTGCTGTCGAGCCGGCCGTTTTCGATGGCGTCGGGAAAGACGATGGTAGGAGATTTGCCGCCGAGTTCCAAAGTGAGTTTGGCGATGCGGTCAGCCGTGGCATGGCCGATCAGCTTGCCGACTTCCGACGACCCGGTGAAAGAAACTTTGTCGACACCGGGATGGCTGGCCAGCGCTGCGCCAGCCTCTCCGCCCAGCCCGGTCACAACATTGAGGACACCGGGCGGGAACAACCCGTCGGCCAGTTCGGCGAGTTTGAGAATGGCCAAGGGCGCATCTTCTGCAGGTTTCAACACCAGGCAATTGCCTGTGGCCAGTGCCATGGAGATCTTCACGCAGCCCAGTTGCAATGGCGAATTCCAGGGGATTATCGAGCCCACGACCCCGTGCGGCTCGCGCGTGGAATAGCTGAACAGGTCGGGACCGAGCGGCAGAGTCTCACCCTTCTGCTCGACTGCGACCCCTCCGTAGTACTTGAGAACCCCCGTCGCGCCCATCGCTTCACCGCGGGCCTGGGTCTTGATGGCGTTGCCTGATTCAGCCGCCAGGATGCGTGCAACCTCTTCAGCGTTTTCCTCCAGTCGGCGACCCAACTCCGACAGAAGCCCGCCGCGTTCGCTGGCAGCCAAGGCGCGCCATGCCGGCAATGCAGCACGGGCCGCTCCGACTGCAATATCAATCTCGTCACCTGTGCCACGCCCAACCTCACAAATGGGCTCACGGCGGGAGGGATTTTCCACGGTCAGCGTGCGCCCGTCGTCGGGCCAGTGCCAAGCGCCGTTGATGTAGCTTCCAGCCAGCCCGGCCTCGGGGAGTTTGTATTCGAGAAGTGTCATTGTCTGTCGTTTCCGGTGTCATCGGGTTGAACCCGAAGTCTCGTGTAATAGGAAGAAAAGTCGAGATTGCCGCCGGTAGCTTCTGCAAATGCCGAAAAAGCCCGTGCCGCTTCGGCACCGAAGGGCGCTGGCTGTCTGGCGGCTTCAGACGCAGCCTGGGCCAGACGCAGATCCTTGGCCATCAGCCGGGCCGCGAATCCTGGCGCATATCCTTTCGAGGCAGGCGCCTCTGGCACCACACCCGGGATTGGACAACGGTTTTCCAATGTCCAGCTTTGCGCCGCCGCTCCTGCGCAAAGCTGGTAGAACTGCGCCAGATCAAGCCCAAGCGCCTCTGCAAGTGCAAAGCCTTCCAGGACCGCCATGGCCGTGATGCCGCAGATCATGTTATGGCAGGCCTTGGCTGCCTGACCGGATCCGGCGGCGCCGAAATGTGTGATCTTGGCGCCCAGCGCTTCCAGCACCGGACGCGCGAGGGCCACGTCCGCATCACGCCCACCCACCATCAGGCTCAATCCGCCCGATCCGGCCGCTTCGGGTCCGCCGGACACCGGCGCATCGACCAGGGCCAGACCTTGCCTGGACGCTGCCGCGTTCAAGCTTCGGGCCGTCTCAACATCTATCGTCGAACAGTCGATCAGCACGGTGCCGGCGAGGGCGGCGCCAAATATCCAACGTTCATAAGCGTCCCGGACATGTTCGCCCTCGGGCAGCATGGTGATGACGAGGTCTGCGGCTCCAAGCTCTGCCTCAACTGGCGGAATTGCTCCCGAAAAGCGCGAACGCGCGGCGGGGTCGACATCAACGCCAGAAACATCAAAGCCTGATGCAGCCAGATGAGATGCCATCGGCGCCCCCATCGTGCCCAGTCCAAAAAATGCAATTCGCTTCATACCTTCCTCAAACTCTGACGCGGACCACCGTCCAAGCATCGTCCAACGCCCCCCGGAACCGCCCGGTGGCGATCTCGATCCTGCCTTCCGAATCGATCATTGGCGGCATGAAGCCAATCCGATCTCCGATTACGCGCAGGTAGAGACCGCAATCATGGGCGAAGTTCTGCACCAGTTCATCCACCTTCCACGACGGATCAAGTGGTTCACGGGCTTTGGCGTCATTCATCAGTTCGCAGCCGCAGAACAATCCTGCGCCGCACAGATCGCCGACAGGTGGATGATCGATCATTTCTTTGCAGCGGGCGAGGAAGGTCTCACTTGCTTTGCGGACATGGCCAGCCAGGTCGATCGCATTGCAGATATCCAGCGCCACAAGCGACACCGTAGCGCCCACAGGGCGGACTGCGTGGGCATATCCAAGCCCAAAGGTCCCGACCTCATCCGAATTCCTCATCAGCTCTGCATACATCTCGTCTTTGAACATCAATGCTGAATTCGGGAAAAGCGCCGCCGACAGGGCCGTGGCACAGGACATCATGACCGGCTTCAGCCCCAATTTCCCGGCCCCCGCAAGTTGCTGCTCCGACCAAAGCCGCAAACGACTTCGCCCACCAGGAACGTGATGCCGCATCTGCGCAGGACGGCTTGCATGTCTTCCCAATACCCCTTTTGAGGCATCCATGCACCTTTTCATCATGCCACCGAACCACCGACTGGCCGGACGCGACTACATTGAAGGCAATGACGTCGAAGGCGAGCCGTTGATCACCTGCACCAAGGCGCCGGACCCGGACCGGGAGTTCGCCTGCCTGTTCCGCCCGACCGACTGCTTTCCGCGGTGGGCAGCAACAATTGAACTGCCCGAAGCAATCGTTGAACCCGTGGCGTCCGATCTTGGCTCGAACGAACTGTCGAAGTGAACACTCCGTCGCCTGAAGACGACGGCTTCTCGGCCAAGCTACGCGGCAACCCGCACGCTTCGCGACCGAAGGCCGGTTCCCGGCCCCTTGAGCTGCTGCAGCACGTTGCGGGCGGCGTTGACGTCGCGGTCAAGCACGAGACCGCAGAC
>JAJEFO010000135.1 GCA_022820365.1 Silicimonas sp. | reverse complement strand
GCGCTTGCCGATCCGGTCGAACGCCACGCGCAGGAGCTCGCGCCCGAGCTTCCGGAAGCGCTCGCGGTTCTCCTCGCGCAGCGAACGGCGGATGGCCGCCTTGGCGCGTCCGGTCGCGACGATGTCGATCCAGGTGCCGGGGGGCCGCTGGCCCTGGGGCCTATCAACACCACACCACACACTTAGCTCCGGGCCGGTTTCCGTGCGACTCAGGCGGCCATGCAGATCGGCATGCGACAGGTCTCTTCGGAGACGGTGGAATGGTTCGGCATGGCCTGCAAGGGCGGTGACCTGACGCGGACCGCGCTTGCCCGCGAGCTGTGCGAACTTGAAAACTGGCACGGCCGCGTAGGCAGGCCGTGCCTCGCGTCGGCGCGCAAGCTCCTGCCGACGCTTGCGGAGAGGCTGGGCGTGCGCCTTCCGGAGGCGACGGCGCTCGACCCGCACGATCGCCCTGCGCCGGACTTTCCCGACAGTTCCGTCGCGTGCGCGCTTGGCGACCTCGGCGCCCTGTCGCTCGCGCCGGTGACGGACGCGGAGGTCCGCCGCCACTGGGAGGCGATGATCGAAACCCATCATCCGGAAGGATGGCGCCGCCCGCCGGGCGGGCAGCTTCGGTACTGGGTCCGTTCGGAGCGCCACGGGGTGCTGGGCGGCATCGGCTTCACGGCGGCCGGAATTCAGCTTGGCCCCCGCGACGGTGTCATCGGATGGTCGGCCGACGCCCGCGTCGCCAACATCGGCAAGGTCGTGTGCAACAACCGGTTCCTCCTACTCGGCGGCGTCCGGGTGAAGGATCTCGCGTCCCGGGTCCTCTGCCTGGCGACGGCGCGCGTCGCCAGCGACTGGGCGGCGGCCTACGGCGAGCGCCCCGTCCTGGCGCGGACCTTCACGGGGCCGGAGATGTCCGGCCTGAGCTACAGAGCCGCGGGATGGAGGTTCTGCCCGGATCTGACCTCGGGGCGGCGTTCGGGCGTGCGCCGCGCGGTCTGGCTCCGGCCGCTTTCGGAGGGGCTGGCGCCAGGCCCTGCGCCGCGAACCGGAAAGGGTTCTCGGCTGGTCCGGATTGATGTGCAGCGAGGGGGACTGGGCCGAGCGGGAGTACGGCCGGAGCACGCACCCCGACAGCAGGGTCAGGAGCCGGATCGCGCAGATGGGCGCGGCCTGGGCCCGGCGCCTCGGCGAGCACCTGCCGGCGATCTTCCCGGGGCGGGCGGAACAGGCGGCGGCCTACCGGGCAATGGCATTCGGATAAGTTTTGCTGACGTTCGGATAAGGAAAGCCCCTGGGCTTCGGGCGTCTGCCGGAAGCTGGGGGCGTTTTTCGTGACGGGCCTTGATGTCAGGTGGCTGCGGGGCGGAACTGCCACTTCTTCTTCGGCTGCATTGACCGGCGCGGATAGCTGCGCCCCGGCCGCTCGCGCTGGATGCACCGCGACAGCCCGGTCATGATCCGCGCGACGGACTCCCTGACCGTATCGGCCTGCCGCATGAACAGGGCCTCGATCTCCTTGCCGACGAGGCGCAGGCCGTTCCGGAAGTTGGCGCGCATGGCCAGCTGGTCGCCGCCGTCGTTGATGTCGTCGTCGCACCGGTTGGAGAACTGGCGCGCGAGCGCGACGAGCGTGAACGCGGCGTAGAGTTCCTGCCGGACGCCGCGTTCGGACTTCGCGTGGAGCCATTCGATCACGGCCTTTTCGGTTTTGTACATTGCCTCGATGCGCCAGCCGCTGCCCGGAACGCAGAAGCTCTGGGAAGGCGTCAGGTTCCTGTCTCATGCCGTCATCGCCATTCGGGCCATGCAGGACTGGGATGCGAGCCAATCGGAAGGAGAGGAAGGCACGGACTCTAGTGTGTTAGATTGATAGGCCCGGGACATTCTGCCGGTCCCGTACTTCCATGTCGTCTTCACCATGCCGTGCGAGATCCCCGCCATCGCCGCCGCAGCGGCATCCGCATCGGTGGCACCGCAGTGCTGCACACCTGGAACCAGAGGCTCCTCTGGCATCCCCACCCCCACTGCGTGGTCCCCAATGGCGGCTTCGACGTCCAGACCGGGGACTGGAAGACCGGCAGCGGCCGCTTCCTCGCCCCCGTCAAGGTCCTTGCCAGCCTGTTCCGCCGCCGCTTCCTGGAGGATCTCGCCCGCGCCCATGATCGGGGCGAGATCGTGTTCCGGAGCGACGGCGGCGATCCCGACGCCTTCCGCAAGCTCCTGGCACGGGCGCGCGCCAAGGACTGGGTCGTCTTCGCGAAGCGGCCGTTCCGGGGACCCCGGCAGGCCTTCGCGTACCTCTCGAGATACACCCATCGCGTCGCCATCGGCGACAGCCGCATCCTCAGCTTCGATGGGGAGACCGTGCGGTTCCGCTGCCCGCGGCCGAAGCTTCCCGGGACGCGAAAGCCCCGCTACGGCGTCGAGACCGTCACGACCGACACGTTCGGCTCCCGCTTCATGACCCATGTCCTGCCCGACGGCTTCCACAGGATCCGCCACTTCGGCATCCTCGCCAACGGCTGCCGCCGGCAAACCCTCGACGCCGCCCGCGCGGCGCGCGGCGTCACCGCACCCGAACCGGAAACGCACGGCCCGGACGACAGCGGCGCTCCCTTGCAGCATCTCCGCGAGATCCTGGCCGAACGTCCCGGACCTGGTCCGGGCCGGGTTCCGCCCTGGACGGCCTCGCCGGGACCCCAACCCCGACGACCCCACTACAGCCCGTCGATCGACCGGCGCAGACGTCGTCACCGCTTTCTCGCCGACCCCGACTCCCAGCCTCGTGACCCCAGCAGCACCACGCGCCGCACCACTTTCCCCATACGCTCGGACCCCCCCCGCTCGTTCAATCGGGTTTGTTGCGGCTCTGGGATTCGTGGGCGAGAGGCGCGAGAGTGTGGGCAGGCGGTGGTCAACGCCCCGCGTTGTCCACGGGCTGTCCACACGGCCCGGAGGGCTCGTCCACAATTCCACAGGATCGCGGTCGTCGCGGACGCCACTCGTCACGTTCCCGCGCATTCAGGATCAGCGCGCGCACCCGTGTCCGTTTGAACGCCCTGCGGAACCCACTCGTCGGTCGATTTTCCAAAGATCGCTTTCCGGACCCTTTCCTGCCGCCAGATCTTCACCCGGCGAAGAAGCGGTCGCAACAGGCTGTCCGAGTACAGGCCGGGATGTTCCTCCTGCAGCTATTCCAGCAGCTGCCGGCTCGTGCGCAAGGGTTCGGCATCAACGAAGCCGCCTACTACCGAGGCACCTCCGCCAAGGTCGAAATAGGCGCCAATGCCAAAGTGATCCGCGTCGGCTATCCTCGCAGTGAAGGCCGTGAATGTGGCAGAACCGGAAGCGATGGATGCAGAAGCACTGTACTGCTCATCGGCAGTAGTGGCGTCATTGTCGCCATTGCTGCCAAAAACAATCTTGACGCTTGCATCGCCGAGCGCCGCGTTGACGCCAGCAACAACGTGCTGGTCGTCGCCACGTCTTTCGACGCCGACCCCGATTCCGACATCGCCGACGCTGTAGCTCATGGCTCCACTCAACACCTTTTCACCGTCCGGTCCAGGATTGTCAGCCGAACCGTGCAGCGAGAGACTGCCCATGGTGTAATCCCAGCGTGCAGATGGCCGGACTGCTGCTGCATTCCCGATATAGGTGATTTCGTTTTCCAGTCCAAACCAGTATAGCCTACGCTCCCTGCATGACCCACCGCCTTCTTTGCGGCACTGTCAGTGTCACCCATGGTGACCGTGCCGAACGCGCCAGCGATGTTGACGTTGCCTGCAGCACTGCCAGAACCATCCTGTTCGGCGCGGACTGAGCCGCCGAACGTAAGGCCATTCTCCGTCTCGCCGGAAGCCGAGAACTTGATACGGACACGACTGTTGAAGACGATATCGCCACCATTTCTGCTTTGCACACCCATACGGCCATCACCGGCAACCGTCACTTCAGCAGCGGCAAAGCCGGCGGCCATACGGATGCTGACAGAGAGGTTCTTGGGACTATGCCAGGACATTGGCATCGGTTATTTCTGAGGCAATGTCACCGCTCACGCACCTATACCTTGGGTTTTCAAAGGTTTCGGGACCGCTTTGGCGCTTCG
This sequence comes from Silicimonas sp., assembly GCA_022820365.1. Classification (GTDB taxonomy): domain Bacteria; phylum Pseudomonadota; class Alphaproteobacteria; order Rhodobacterales; family Rhodobacteraceae; genus JAJEFO01. The sequence continues at coordinate 10,275 of JAJEFO010000135.1, read as the reverse complement.
TCCATTGGCGAAGAATGAAGTCCGGCAAGGAAATGCCTGATCGCCTCGAGGAAAAGTATGGAGTCTCCCGACAACCGCGACCTGAGGGCACCGTGTTCTGGTTCCATGCACTTTCAGTCGGCGAATGCCTAGCCCTTGTCCCGTTGATCGAAAGAGCTCTTGAAGAAATGCCGGAAGCCCATGTCTTGGTGACAAGCTCGACAGTGACTTCCGTCGTCGCCCTGGCGGCGGCAAGGCCACCGGATCGTTGCATTCACGTCTTCCAGCCCGTGGATACGGTTCAGGCGGTGAGAAAGTTCCTGGATCATTGGCGACCGGATGTTGCAGGATTCTCGGAACTGGATTTTTGGCCCCGGCTGATGATCGAGACCAATGCGCGCAACATACCGATGATCTTGTTGAATAGCAGGATGCCCGACGGGAGTTTTCAGAGACGAAAGCGAATTTCAGGTCTGATGCGTGACATCCTTGGGCTTTTCGATCGTCTTCTGGTCCAGGACGAGACCAGTGTACCCAAGTTCGTCGCGCTCGGTGCGGAGCCCGGAAGAATCTCGGTCGCTGGCGCGCTGAAGTCTGCTGCAAGACCACTGCCAGTCAATGAGACGGAACTGGCGGAACTTCGGCGGCAGATCGGCGAACGACCGGTTTGGCTTGCAGCCGCTACGCACCGTAGCGAGCATCCGGCAGTCATTGCAGCTCACGCCAAGATAACTGAAAAACTGCCAGACACGTTAATGATCCTTGCACCGCGCCATGTTCGAGACGGAGACGAAGGGGAGGCTCTACTGCAAATGAGGTTCGCTCATCTGGCTCGACGTAGCAGGAGTGAGAGAATTGAGCAGAGTACGCAGGTTTACATGGCGGATTCAATCGGAGAGATGGGTCTTTGGTATAGACTCGCTTCGGTTTCGTTCGTCGGCCATTCACTCGCTGCGGGTCTTGAAGGAAAGAACCCGTTTGAGGCGGTAGCCCTTGGCTCTTGCGTTCTCCACGGTCCCGAAACCTCCCACTTCGCCGAGAGTTATCACGGTCTCGATGAAGCGGGAGGCGCGGTCAAGGTTGCAGATGCCGCACAGCTTGCAGACAAGGTGATCACGCTTCTGTCGCCTGAGGCGCGCAAGTTCATGCGCGAGAGCGCGACCAAGGTGGCAACTGACCGAAGAGGTGTCTTGGATGCGACGTGGGCTGCGATCAGGGATGCTGCTCTAAGGCCTCGCAGCCTGGAATCCCCATCGGACGACACTCGTACTTTCAAATCCCCATGAAAGATTCAAGGAACAGCGTTTGGACTGCCGTCTGTGGGAAGTCACCATTGAAAGCCATCGTATTCACCGCACCGAGGGAGACTGCGCCCGGAGAAAAAACCAATCTTTCCTTCCACTGTGCCAGTTTGCCTGCAAGCATCCAGGCAATGTCAATTGGTGAATCGTCGCGATCCAAAGCGGACGCCTCGCGATCTGCAATGCTGGCGGTGCCATTGCACTCAACTCTGACGCTTCGCCAGCGGTTCACGCAATCCAGCCGCACGGTGTTTGCCCTGAGACAACGATGCGACTATGACCTTATGACTCGCCATTCGCTCAACCTCGGCCTATAGGCCCCGCCAGACCTGCAGCAATGTTGTCATTCTCATGACCAGGCCCATGTCTCGATCCACTGCCGATCGGAATCCGAAGCGCTCACCCAAGGCGCTTGGGAGAATTGGCCCTGCGCGGTCCATTCTCTTTGTTACCGGCACCCGCGCAGATTTCGGCAAGCTTGAACCGCTGATAGTTGCAACGCGAGATGCAGGCTTCCCGATCTCGATTTTCGTCACTGGCATGCACATGCTCGATCAGTACGGGATGACCAAGATCGAGGTGCATCGGCTGCAAGGTGTTAATGTGCACGAATTTCTGAATCAGCGGCCAGGCGACCCGCTGGACACCATCCTCGCCAAGACCGTTGTGGGACTTTCCGACCATTGCATGGAGCATCGCCCGGACCTTGTTGTATTCCACGGTGACAGGGTGGAGGCGCTGGCCTCTGCATTGGTATGCGCAACAAATTACATTCGGTCTGCGCACATAGAGGGCGGCGAACTTTCAGGCACCATCGACGAGTCCTTCCGGCACTGCAACACGAAGCTTGCACATCACCACTTTGTGTCTTCGCAGGAGGCGGCTCGACGCGTCAGGACACTCGGAGAGCCGAAAGACTCCGTGTACGTCATTGGCTCGCCGGAACTCGATTTTCACTCTCAGAACTCTGGAGTGACTCTGGACGAAGTCAGGAGCCGCTACCAGATTCCGTTCGGCGAATTTGCGATCTGCGTTTTTCATCCCGTGACCTCCGAGGTCGACACCATGGGAGAGCAGGCTAGGTTCCTGTTTGGCCGCTTGATCGCATCGGGTCGCGACTTTGTCGTGATCGCTCCAAACAACGATCCAGGCTCTGACGCAATTCGCATGGCAATGAGTGACCTGCCGCTGGACCGCTTCCGCATACTGCCTTCGATGCGCTTTTCCCACTTTTCGGAGCTGCTGAAGAATTCGGCATGCGTCGTGGGCAACTCCAGCGCTGGAGTGCGCGAGGCCCCGTTCCTGGGAATTCCGTCTCTTGATTTTGGCACGCGACAAATGAATCGGGCGCGGGCCGACAGCATCGTCAGTGTCGGTGCTGACGTTGCTGCCGTCGATCTCTTTTTGCGTGAGCGCTGGGGGCGGCGATACGAATGTGATGCGGAATTTGGCGATGGTCGAGCGGCGAACCGTTTTGTGGCCGTCCTAAAGCAAGATGAATTTTGGGTAAGTCCCCTCCAAAAGGCATTTCGCGAAAACCGCTGACGGCCCTTGGCCATGTCTTCAGATCACGGCGACATACGGCTCCGATCAGCAATGCACCAGATTGAATTGGGCGAATGAATCAGGCCCGTACTTCGAACATTCCGTCCACGTCAATGCCGGTCTGCGCATATATTTCCCGGCAGGCTTGCCGGTACAATCGGTATCGAAGCCGGGACCGATACCATGGACGGTTCCATGACTTTCGCCTGAAAATGCTCGAAAAGTGAAGAATGCTTGGATTCTTGGTGGCCATGCTGATTTCTTGCCAGAAATCTGGCGAAGCATAAATCCTGTTGAATGACGATATGTCTTTCGGCACGTCCCATTTCAGATCGATGTAATGAACACGGTCTTTGAAAAATTTGTTTAGCAGGTCCATGTCCGCCATCTGGCCCCAGTGCCCCCCTGCACCATCCATCTTGACAATGTTGCAATCAGGATCTGCGGAACGAATTGCGCATGTGTCGAACAGGATCACTCCGGAGCAAAAGTACTTCGATGCCATTTCCTGAACTGAAAATCCCATCCTTTCCGCAGATATCCTGTACTCCTCTCGCTTTCTCCTGTATCTGGAGCGCAAGAGGATAGCCAATATGCTCGGATCCGCGCCAAAGACCTTCTGGATCGTAAGCGCAGCCGGGTACACGCGACAGGCACCAATGAGGCAGCCATTCAGATCTGTCTGAAACAGCTGCGCCACGTCATCCAGAATCAATGTGTCTGCGTCGAGAAACAGGCACTTGCCATTAACCAGCCACGGCAGGAATACCGGCAGCATGCTCGCGGCCGGGAATCGAGCGGCCAGTTCGGACTTTTCATATTCAGCTAGAGGGCTGGTATCAAAGCGACGGATCTCGACGGTCGCATCTGGAAAATGACTTGCAAGAACTTGAATGTGGGATGTGTCGAAATCCGGCCCTGCGGTGAAGACCGTTACCTGGGCCGGACCTTCAATGCGCTTCAAGGCTGTGAACATGGACACGATCAGGCACGGCAAGTACTTGTCATCAATTCCGTAGACGATGTGTGTCATGGGCAGACGGCCCGCTGACTGGTCGGTCCGCCAATGATATCGAGGTGCGGACCATCGCCAGCATCGGACCGGGAGTGATGATTCCTCGGTCCCCACGCCAAGGCATCGGAGGGACCCATAATCGCTGGGTGGGCGGGTCGCTCACCGAATGACTTGGCATTAGCCGGATCCTCATTGAAATCGGCAGGTGCTGGGTTGAGGGGCTCCGACTGTTGGTGCAGGTTGTGTCCTAGCATGCCTTGGACAACCTTGGAGAGGTTGCAAGAAGCATTTGCCCAATTCTGCCTTTGCGGACATGCGCAGCAAGGTCGCGCCGAGTGTACGCGATCCGGTCGGGGTTCGACACGCCGACGTAGCTTTGCCCATCGGCCACGGCGCGAAGTTGGGCTGCTTGCCCTCGGACGCATTTGTTTATCGAGACCATCAATGCCGATCATTCCAGATCTGACCACTTGAGTTGCGAGTTTTTGTCAATCGCGCGTTTCAACCGCTTGCCCACGACCTTGTCGAAGTCATGGCCAGCGATCTCTCCTGACCCGGGTCTGCGGCCCCAGATGTCCGCCTCCTTGATCTGGTGTCCTTTTGGCAGATCACGGTCGGCAACAACTGACGTTCTGGCAAAGCGGTACACCGCTTCCTCGGCTTCACTGCGCTTCTTCTCGTTGTGCAATGCGATATGAATTTCACGGCTGCGATCTATCAGGTGGCGAAGTTCGGCAGGATCCATCGAGCAAGCAATGTCAGGCCCTTCCCGGTAGCGCGTGTCAGTGAAATGGCGCTCAAGAATGCAGGCGCCAAGGGCGACTGACGCAAGTGCCATTTCCGGACCAATTGAGTGGTCCGAAAACCCCACGACAGCATGCGGGAACGCTTGCCTGAGCTCGGTGACACCCTTGAGTGAAACGATTTCCGGAGGCGAGGGATAGAGATTGGTGCATTCGAGCAACGCATAGTCGATTCCCGCGTCTTCCAGGACGGCAACGGAGCGTGAAAGGTTGCCAATTTCCTGCATCCCGGTTGACATGATGACCGGCTTCCCCTTGGCGGCTACGTGGCGGATGAACAAAAGGTGGTCCGCCTCGCCCGAGCCTATCTTGAAGGCCGGGACATCTTGTTCGTCGAGAAAATCGGCGGCAGCACGGGAAAACGGCGTCGAGATGTAGATCAATCCCTCGGACTCGGCATGCGCCTTCAGCAGAACCTCCTCCTCAACGGAGAGGGCGCACGCCTCGATCACTTCCCAAATCGACTTGCCACCTGCATTGGGAGGCAGAATGGACCTTGCTTCGTCGGTCATCTCGTCTTCTACGAAATGCGTCTGGTGCTTGACGATTTCGGCCCCGGACTTGGCAGCCAGAGTGACCATGTGGCGCGCCAGGTCCAGATCACCCCCGTGGTTGATGCCTATCTCGGCAATCACGAGAGGCGCGTGCTCCGGACCTATCTTCCTGTCTCTGATTTGCATGGGTCAATCTCCCACTGAAATTGCTGCTCGTGCCCATGCCAACAACGCAAAGCCGACATTTTGCATGCACTCGATGTACCCTGCCACAACGGTTAAACCGTTGAGCCAACATTCCGCAACCTTGCAGACATTCCGCCCTTGAAGTATCCCGCTAGCTCAAGAGCCAACGCATAAGGCTGCATGTCGAGGGTTTGATTGCGACATGAACGGTTTGAGTCCTTCCGCGCCCGCAGGGCTTCGCTATCGGATATTCCTTTTCTCGTATGCATTTGCGTTCAGCGCGCTTGAGTCTCTTGCATGGCGGTACTTCCGGAGGCGTGCCAGACGCGATGCCCGTTACGGCCTGCATCTCGATGAGCGGAAAGGAGAGGGCACTCGATTCCTGGCGGACGTCTGGCTGCACGCAGTGTCGCTCGGTGAAGTGACGGCTGCAGAGCCTCTGATCCGGATTTTGCTGCAAGACGGGCACCGTGTGCTGACGACGCACGCCACGCCAGCCGGGAGAGTCAGGGCAGAGCAAAGTTTCGCGGCCCAGATACGCTCCGGCCAGATGGCCGTGCGCTATGCTCCAATTGATCGTCCTGCATATTGGCAGAGATTCTTTGGAACCTACGAACCAAAGGTCGGCCTTGTCGTCGAAATGGAGTTTTGGCCCTGGATGATTGAGGCGGCGCGCAAGGCGGGTGTGCCGCTCGCTCTCGTTAACTCGCAAGTGCCGGCGAGCACTTGGTCAAAGGCAAGGCGCCAGAAAATGCTCTTTGGTCATCCCGCTGCACGCGCGACAACCGTATTTGCCAAGTCAGAAACCCAGGCGGAACGCTTCCGTGCACTTGGCGCTTTCGACGTGCGCAATGCCGGGGAGACACGGTTCGACATGGAACCGCCAGAAACGCAGATTCGTGCGGGCCAGGCGCTTCGGAAGAGTCTTGGCGACAGATCTGTCCTCACGATCGCAAGCGTGATGGAACAAGAGGAAGAGATCTACTTGCAGGCACTTGCGCATTTGTTCGCCGACCCTGAAGCGCCATTCGTGATATGGGTGCCACGTGCGCCAGAGCGGTTCCAGGCGCTAGGAGAACGGTTGCGAGCAGCAGGCTGCAAGACGATGTCGCGCAGCCAGGAATTCGACTCTGAACTGAATCTCCTTGCCGCTCCCGGGCATGCACAGGTATTGGTCGGTGACTCTCTTGGCGAGATGAATTTCTATCTTGCACCGGCTGACGTTGTGATCGTGGCCGGCGGATTTGGCTCCCGCGGCGCGCACAACGTGATCGAACCAATGGCGCTCGGGAAGCCGACAGTAACCGGACCCAACGTGGGAACAATCGAGTTTCCCGCAATTGAGGCGGAGGACGCAGGTTGGCTGACGGTCTGCAAAGATCCTGCAGAACTGCCTGACGCCGTTCGTGAGGCAATGACACGGGGAACGTCGGAAAGGATCACGTCCTTTTGTGCGAGCCGCAAGGGTGCTTCACGGCGAATATACAAGGCGATCCAGCCCTTGCTTTCGAGGCATCGCTGACCGGGAATTCCCGACAAGTGGGCCGACCCTGAAACAGAAAGAGCGCAGATGGGACGACGTTACATTGTCATCGGAAGCGGCTCGATCGGAAGACGCCACCATGAGAACATCGCGGCGCTGGGGGCTGAGAGCACGCTTCTACCGTGGCGTGGACTGGACGCCCGAAGCCTTGAGCGGAAGTTGCAGGACGCAGCAGGTGCAGTCATTGCCACCGGGACGGATGTGCGGCTTGAACTGGTGGAACTGTGCGCGCGTTTCGACACCGCCATCTATGTCGAAAAGCCCTTGGCCTTCCGGAGTTCCGGGCTTGAATCCCTTTTGAAGGCTGCAAAGCCAGTCGCCGGCCGCTCCGTGGCCGGCTTCATGTTGCGTTACCATCCCGCAATCATTGCCCTTGTGCAAGATCCCGTGGAGGCATTCCGTTTCGGCATGGAGGTCGGTCATGACGTTCGCCGCTGGCGGCAGGGCTGGAGCTTTTCCGACAGTTACGCGGCGCGCCCTGAAGGCGGAGGCGTGCTCCTCGATCTCTGTCACGAAATCGACATGGCGACGTGCCTGTTTCCGGGACTCGCGTTGGGAGAGGTGGCATGCATAGGTCACCGACGCTTTCCCAAGGTCGACTTTGCGACTCGTGTCACCCTTCGACGAGACGGACTGACGGGTGATTTGGCGATGGATTACCTGTCGCCCAGAAGCATTCGTCGGCTCTCGCTGCGGGGAATTCGCGGTGGCCTCGATCTCGACTTCATGACAGGCCGGGAGATCCGCTGGCGGGGCGGAAGGGAAGTTGAACGCGATTGGACATCCGGGCGCAACAAGATGTTTCTGGAACTCATGCGAGACTTCATGGATCTCGCGGAAGGCCGGGAACCGAAGGAAAACCCGCTTCTGCCTCGGCTGGATCTGGTCATGGAGAGTTCGGCGCTGATCGCACAGGCTTGGGAAGCACGGCAGTTTTGCGGCGAGATTGAATGGGTTGACACATGATTATCGGGCATGTGGGAGCCAGAAAGGGATCGAAGGGCGTGGCCGGAAAGAACTTCCGTGACATGCTGGGCAAGCCCCTGATCGACTGGTCACTTGATCAGCTTCTGACGCATCCGCAGGTCGACCACGTCGTGGTCAGCACCGACGATCCCCGGATTCATCGTCACGCCGTTGCCAAGGGATGCCTCGACATGGGACTGAGGCCAACCGAACTGGCTACTGACACTTCCGCCAAGTGGAAAGTCTGGCAGCATTCTCTTGCGAAGGCGGAGGAACTTGCAGGGGCGGCAGACGTGTTCATTGACCTAGACTGCACCTCGCCGTTGCGCTCCGTGCAAGACATCGACGGAGCCCTGCGCATGTTCCTTGGCGAGCGTCCCGACATGGTCATGTCCTGCACGGAAGCTCGGAAGAACCCTTATTTCAATCTCGTGGAACCGGATCAGTACGGGTATCTCAGGGTGTCAAAGCAGACGGCTGACGACATCGTAGCTCGCCAGCAGGCGCCAGTGGTCTGGGAACATGCGGCATCGACCTACGTCGTCGATCCAAGCTACCTGAAGAAAGCGAACGAACTGTTCCATGGGCGGGTGCTGCCCTACCTGATGCCGCCGGAGCGATGCCTGGACATTGACACGGAACTCGACTTCAAGCTGGTGGAATTCCTCATGAAGGAGCGGCGGCATGGCTGATCTGAAAGGGCGCACGGTCTTCATCACAGGTTCTGGCGGCGTGCTCGGATCGACCTATGTCAGGCGAATGCTCGCGTCAGGCGCGAGAGTCGTGGCGTCAGATCTGCCTGGCGAACGGGCAGAAGGGCTCAAGGAACATCATGGCAGTGAGAGCGGCAACTTCCGCTTCTACGAGCTTGATGTCACCGACGAGGCAGCGGTTGAAAACATATTCCAGCGAATCAGGGGTGATGGCTGGGAACCGAACGTCGTGCTCAACAATGCCGCCGTAACCGGCGAACTGCTGTTGGGCCGGGGGAAGGACTTTCCGGATCTCGCCAGCACGAGAACCGAGGAATTCGAGCAGGTCATTCGCACGAACCTTACCGGTGCGTTCATGGTGGCGCGCCAGATGGACCGGGACATTGTGGGGCGATATCCGGCAACACTGATCAACGTCGCATCGATGTATGCCCTCCGAGGTCCTCACCACGCGATATACGACGGCATGCCTTTCAAAAATCTTTCTGCCTACGGCGTTTCGAAGGCTGGCGTTCATGGGCTGACGGTTTGGCTTGCCAGCTACTGGGCGGACCGACAGGCGACTGTGAACACCATTGCGCCGGGCGCAGTGTTCAATGACCACTCGGAGGAATTCCAACGTCGTGTGTCGGACTTGGTGATGGCGGGTCGCATGGCGCACCCGGACGAGATCGCCGACGTCATGCTCTTTCTCGCGTCCGAAGCAGCTGGTTACATGACAGGGCAGCTCGTGAACGTCGACGGCGGCTACTCGGCTTGGTGAATTTCAGCACGTTCTTTGCGCAACCCCAAACCCTCTCAGCTTGATTGACGCGCTAGATCCTGGAACTCGGCTCGGGCAGCGGCCTGTCCGAGACCATGCGGCGGACGGGCATGTCGAAGCCGACGGTCTGGCGCTTGTGGGACCGCTTCCTCGTCGAGGGCGTCGACGGGCTTCTCCGGGACACACCCGTCCGCCGGGGAAGAAGCCGGTCCCCGAGGACAAGTTGAAGGCCGCGATCGCGCTGGTGATGTCGCCGCCGCCGGAGCACGCCCGGCACTGGACGGTGCGGGCGCTGGCGCGGAGGCTGAGAATGCCGGTCTCCACCATGCACGGCATCCTGAGGGACAACGGCCTCCGGCCGCAACAGGTGAAGACCTTCAAGGTCTCCCGCGACCCGAGGTTCGAGATCAAGGTGCGCGACGTCGTCGGCCTCTACGTCGACCCGCCCGGCCATGCCGTGGTCTTCTCGGTGGACGAGAGTGAGCGCGTGAACGCCATTGGTTCGAGTGAAGACCGGCAGGCAGATCGCATCGCAAGACGACCTGCCAGGACGTGCTCGACACACCGCCCCACACGGTGGACGAAGTGCGCGGGCACACTGCATGCCAATTGGAGGACGGTCCGACGGGCGTCGTGTAGTGCCGACCATTGGGGGCCAGATTCTGGAATATCAGGGGGTTGCCGACGTCGTAACCCGCGAGTTGCGGAAGTCGGGCCAAGCGAATGCCGTCACCAATTCGCAGAACGGGGCAATCTCGCACCGGTGTTACGTGGCCAGGCATCATGACCGGCCAAGCCACGGGGCGAACTGTTTTTGACGGTGCGAGACCTACTCAGCCGGCGTGGCCATCTTTCTGGACAGCGCCCGCTTGCGCCTCTTCGCGAACCGCTTCTTGAGGCGCTTCACGCGCGCCTTCTGGTAGGCGGCGATCAGCGGCGCGGAAAGGTAGTAGGACGCCACGCCCGC
>JAJEFO010000003.1 GCA_022820365.1 Silicimonas sp. | reverse complement strand
GAAAGGGCGTCTGCCGGGAAAGAGGATCAGCCGCCTCGGAATCCCGGCTTCCCGCGTTGTCTCGGAAATCCGGCAATCCGTGCACGAAACTATCCGGGAAAAAACCTGCCAGACGGATCGGATTAAAGCAGAAAACTACAGAATCATCTGATTTAAGGAATCGGCATCCTGCCCACGGCGCCAGAACAGGCTTCTTGCAGGGTGCCTTTCGATTGAGGCTTCGGCCTTGCGCGGGGACTGCCATTCCACGCAAATCATGCGTGGACAAATTCACTTCAACGCGACGGTCCCCCGCGCGAGCACCATGGCAGCGCCGGAGAGCCGCCCTGTGCGACCGTTTGGCCTGCCTTGACGAACGGCCGGCGCCGCCCATCGTAATCTTCCAGGGTCCGGGGACTTGAGTCCAAAGACGGGATCAAGCAATCTCAAGTCGTCGCATGGCCTTGGCCGTCATCAACCCTCGGGCATGATTCCGAATGGTCATGCAGCGCCGCGCGCTCTCTGTGCGATGATCGCAGTTGCGCCGCAGCCACGCGGCAATATCTTCAAGCAAACCGGAGAGCGGCCATTCCCCTCGCCAACAGCACGCAGAGTTTCGGCAGCGTCACCAAGACATTCCACTGGCTGACGGCGCTCCTGGTTCTCACCGCGATCCCGCTCGGCTGGTTCGCCAACCAACTCCCCTATGACACGTCGGAGGAGGTCGTGCGAAAGGCGTTTGCCTTTTCGCTGCACAAAACGGTGGGTGTCGCCACCTTCTTCGTCGGAGTGACCCGCATTCTCTGGGCGTTGACACAGACCAGGCCAGCCCCGCTGCACCCCGATCGCAGGGCCGAAGCCTGGCTGGCGGGCTTCGTGCACTGGCTGCTCTACGGGTCGCTCGTGCTCGTGCCGCTGACAGGCTGGATTCACCACGCGGCCAGTGAAGGCTTCGCGCCGATATGGTGGCCGTTCGGCCAGGATTTGCCGCTGGTACCGAAGGATGAGGCTCTCTCCGCGACATTCGCAGGCCTGCACATTGTCACGAAATGGGTGTTGATCGGCGCCATCGGCCTGCACGTGGCTGGGGCGCTCAAGCATCACGTTGTCGACCGCGACGGCACGCTGCGCCGCATGCTGCCCGGCGACAGCCTGGTGCACACCGTTCCCGACGCCCGTCATCCTCGCTCCCCGGTTGTGGCGGCGCTTGCACTCTGGCTCGCGGCGATTGGCATTGGCGGCGTGACAGGCGCATATGACAGGCACGCGGCCGTAGCTCCTGCTGCCGCCACGCTGGAAGGAACCAGCACCGACTGGGACGTGCAGGACGGCGCACTCGCAATCGCTGTCCAGCAACTCGGCAGCACGGTTGAAGGCAGCTTTTCCGACTGGACTGCCGCCATCGCTTTCAAGCCGCGCGACGAGGTTGGCCCCGCAGGCACCGTCGACGTCACCGTTTCCATAGGGTCGCTCACGTTGGGGTCTGTCACCGCCCAGGCGCTCGGGGCGGAGTTTTTCGATGCTGCTGCCTTTTCGACCGCCCGGTTCAAGGCCGAGATCCTACGCACTGCGGACGGCTATGTCGCTCAAGGTCCGCTCACCATTCGCGACCAGTCGGTGCCCGTGACCTTACCCTTCTCCATCGAAATCTTTGACGGCACCGCCACCGCCACTGGTCAGCTGGACGTCAATCGGCTCGACTTCCAGATCGGGCAGACTTACCCCGACGAAAGTGCTGTCGGCTTCACGGTGCGTATCACTTTTGCGCTCACAGCAACGCGCAATGCGGGCAGCTGAGCGCCCGCAGCGCTATCGCGATGCGCGATGACGCCCGCCGTATTCCCAGACGACGACCGCGTCGGTTCCCGGTCGTGCCGCGCCGATTTGGGCCCGATCAGGCATTTCATGGAACGCGGATGCCGACGCCGTGCCTGCCCAAAAGGAAGACCGCCGGTCCAAGGGGCCGGCGGTCATGTCAAATTTCGCGGCTGGAAGGTGCTTATTCGGCCTTCAACGCCTCGATGGAAATTGTCACTTCGACTTCGTCGCTCACGGCGGGCGCAAAGGCGCCGAGGCCAAAGTCCGACCGTTTCAGCGTCGTGGCGGCATTGAGGCCCAGCGTCGGGGTGCCCCGCTTGGGCCCAAATGGATAGGGTGCGGCCCGGTTGAGCGTGGTGGCCAGTGTCACCGACCGGGTCATGCCATTCATTGTCAGATCGCCGGTGATGTTGGCGGTATTGTCACCGGTCACCTCGATGCCCGTCGAGACAAAAGTGATCGTGTCGCCTTCCGCCGCGCCGAAGAAATCACCTGACATGAAATGCGCGTCGCGCGCCTCCCAGCCGGTGAACATGCTCATCACCGGCATCGACACTGACACGCTGGAATTGGCGGGATCGCTCTCGTCGAACATGATCTCGCCAGCGAAGCCCGAGAACATGCCCGTGGTCGTGGAAAAGCCTAGGTGGATGTAGCTGAAGACGACCTGGCTGTGGCTGGCGTCAAGCTCGAACTTCTCGGGTGCTGCTAGCGCCGCCGAAGCACCGGTCGCAAATGCTGCGGCAAGCAGAAACTGTTTCATTGGAGGTGGGCTCCGTCTCTCTGGTTGGGTTTCGTCATGAGAATATAAGGCTTGCCGACCTGCGAACAACTTGCGGCTTCGACACGGCGTGTCCGGATTGCCGGAGCCAGCGTGCCATCCTTGATGGTCACTATCCTGGCTGGCTCGCGCACCGGCCTCGGCCAGCGCCCCGGCTGCCATCATGCGGGAGTTGGTCGTGACGGCGAAAGCCCTGCACCGCGGCCCGCGCACGTGGGAGGACCGGACAGATGCCGTCGCCGGTTGACGACGAGAGCGGGCCACTTGTTCGCCAAAGCCAGGCAAGCGATTCGCCTGCGGGCGTCCACGCCTGCGCGGCCGGACGGCGCCGACATGCACGCATGGCACCCGAGCCGTGGAAAGTACTGCGGGAATTTCGAGCGCGGATCCGAAATAATTTCAGAGAACGACGGCATCAGCTCTTGAATCCGCACACGGAAGCTGTCGTTGGCAGGTCCAAGGAGATATCACACGCACATGATCAATCCTGACGACAAGGCATTCCTTGCCGGCCTGTTCCAGGCAGCCGTTGCGGCGGCTGATCCCGGCAAGGCGCTGGCCCCGCATCTGCCAAGCAAGCCAAGCGGCCGAACAGTGGCCGTAGGTGCCGGGAAGGGCGCAGCGCAGATGGCCGCAGCGTTCGAGACGCTATGGAACGCCCCGCTCGAAGGCGTGGTCGTGACCCGGTACGGACATGTTGTTCCGACCCGCAACGTCCGCGTGCTGACCGCCTCCCACCCGGTGCCGGACGAGGCAGGCATGGTGGCCAGCAGAACGCTAATGGAAGCCGTGTCGGGATTGACGGAAGAAGACCTTGTTGTCGCGCTCATCTGTGGCGGCGGATCGGCGCTCCTGCCGGCACCTCCGGACGGATTGACGCTTCAGGACGAGCAGGCGCTCAATCGTGCCCTCCTGAATTCGGGCGCTCCCATTTCGGCCATGAATGCCGTCCGAAAGCATGTCAGCACGATAAAGGGCGGTCGGCTGGCGCTTGCGGCACATCCCGCACGCGTCGTCAGCCTGATCGTGTCCGACGTGCCGGGAGACGATCCGGCCCAGGTTGCATCGGGACCAACGGTGCCCGATCGAACGGGGTTGGGCGCGGCGCGAGGACATGTTGACGCCCATCAGATCAAGTTGCCCGACCGGGTCCGCGACTACCTTGACACCGCGGCGGATGCCCCGTCCCCGGACGATGAGCGGTTTGCACGCAACACGGTTTCGATCGTTGCGTCCGCAACCCTTTCCCTCGAAGCCGCGGCGGCCCGCGCGGAGCATCATGGCATTCGTGCCTTCATCTTGTCAGATGCCATCGAGGGAGAGGCGCGTGATGTCGGGCTCGTCCACGCCGCGATTGCGCGGGAGGTCAGGCTTCGCGACCGCCCGTTCGCAGCACCCGCCGTGATTCTGTCCGGGGGAGAAACTACGGTGACTGTTGAAGACGGCGGAGGGCGCGGAGGGCGGAACAGCGAGTTCCTGCTTGCATTCGCCGGTGGCGCGGAAGGGCTGGACGTGACCGCTCTGGCTGCCGACACGGACGGGATTGACGGCACTGAAGGCAATGCCGGTGCATTCGCGGACGGCCAGACCTGGGCCCGGATGCGCAATGCCGGACTGGATCCGGGATCGCTTCTTGCCCGGCACGACAGCTGGACAGGGTTCGATGCGCTGGAAGACCTGTTCACGCCTGGCCCGACCGGGACCAACGTCAATGACTTCAGGGCTATCCTTGTCCGCTAAGCGGTTGCAGCGTGCCAAGGCCATTGTCTCGCGACGGTTTCGGGGCGCCTTGCTTTGGCTTCAAGGTCCTTCACGGGCCTCTTGCCGGCCCTGACACGATGTCACGCCGCCTGCTTCGCCGACTTGCAGATGCAATTCGCTCTCGGGCCTCTATCGCGGGTCAAAGCCTGGTCGTGCCGGGAACGCGCCTCAAACTGGCTGCCTGGATTGATGCGGGCAAGTTCTCCAGATCGGGCTTGCGCAGAACGCGATGCGGCGGATGAACATCATGCATTTTTTCGGTCGACCGCCATCAGCAGGGCGGGGAGAAGCAAGAGATCGGCAATGAGCGCGATTGAGATCGTGATCGACACCAGGACGCCAAGCGTCCAGCTCGGTTCGTACCCCGACGCGGCAAACACCAGAAAGCCGGCTACCAGGATGGCGGTGGTGGCCCACAAGGCTGGCCCCACGGTGCGAAACGTTGCGCGAATTGCCTCGGGAGATGACAGGCCCTGCCGACGGCCGCTCAGGTACTTCGAGACAAAATGAATGGTGTCGTCCACGATGATGCCGATGGCGACCGCGACCACCACGGATGCGCCGAGACCGATGACGCCCGAGAGGTACCCCCACAGGCCGAACGCCATTGCTGCAGGAACGAAATTGGGCACCAGGCAGATCAGGCCGACACGGATGTTTCGGAAGACCAGGAGCAGGATCAGGGAAATGAGGCCAGTGGCGAGAATCGTGCCCCTCAGCATGCTCTCGACGTTCCGGTCCGACAGATGGGCGGAAATCATGGTGAAGCCCGAGGCCGGGCCCGCGAGATCAGGCGCATTGTCCTGCAGCCAGGCTTGGGCGCGCGCATCAATGTCGAGATGTTCCTTCGTGGACGTGTTGTCGAGCGCCACGGTCATTCGCGTCGACGACTTGCCGATGTCTATGCGGTCGTTCAGATCGGCGCCAAAGGGCAGCGAAAACTCGTAGAGCAGCAGAAACTGTGCGGCAAGGTCGGGCTCCTCCGGAATTCGGTAGAATGCCGGATCGTCCCCGTGCATGCTCTTGTTGACACGCTTCATGATGTCCGGAAATGCCTGAACGTGAAGCACTTCGGGCTGTGCGCGATACCAGGCCGCGAAGGCGTCGACCTTGCGGAGGTATTCGGGCTCGGTGATGCCGCCCTCGGTCCCAGAACTCAACGAATAGTCGAGCCGGTCTAGGCCGGTCAGGTTTTCGACGATGAATTCCGTGTCGGTGCGAAATGGGTAACGTTCGTCGAAATGATGCAGCCAGTTGTCGCTCGCCTCGTTTCGGGGGAGGCCCGCCGCGAAAACCGCGACCACGAGAATCCCGAGCCAGAGAATTGGCTTGCGGCGCGCAATGACAAAATCTCCCAGGCGTTCGAAGAGGCCCTGGCGTCCGGCGCGATGGCGGGGAGCCCTCAGCGGCAAGACGGAAAGCAACGCAGGCAAGAGCGTCACGCCATAGACAAACGTGAACAGCACGCCAAGCGCCACCAGGTTGCCGAGAACGTGAAACGGCGGCGAATTCGAGGTGTTCAGGCTGAGGAATCCGATCGCGGTCGTGGCGGACGTCAGGAACACCGGATACATGTTCTCGCGAAGGGAGGCTGCCAGCGCAGCCTTGCGTTCCAGGCCTTCGCGCATTTCGGCCTGTGCCGTGGTCACGATGTGAATCGAATGGGCGACCCCCACCGCCATGACGATGATCGGCACGCTCGCGCTGATCGGCGTGAGCATCGTGCCAAACCAGCCAGCGACCCCCACGGCTGTCAGCACGACGAACACGACAGCAATTCCGACGGCAACGGCTGCGTAGACAGAGCGCAGAAGCAGGGCTGCGATTGTCATGACGACGAAAAACACGACCGGGATGAGATCCTCCGCGTCCTGTCCGGCATCCTCGAAGGTCTGATTCAAGATCACGTTGCCAGTCAGGAAATAGGAAAGGTCCGGATGCGCGGCCCTGGCCTCGTCGAGCTGCCCTCTGAGATAGTTCGAAATCTCCTCCCACGCGGGTTCTTCCGGCTCGGACAGGATGAAATCGATGATCAGCGCAGCCACGCGCCCGTCCTCGGCAACCAATTGCCCGACAAGTTCGGGTTCGTTCAATGCGATGGTCCGGACCCGGTCGAGTTCAGCGTCGCTCAAGGACATTGCATCTTCGACCAGGGGCTCGATTGTCAGTTCGTCCTCGACCGCTTCGCTGTGAAAATAGTTTGTTAGCGAAGTGACCCGCACCGAATGCGGCGTAAGCCATGCGGCCTCTGTCAATTCTTCGACTGCGTCGAGGGTCTCGCGGGTAAACACCGAGCCTTCCCGGGGCGCGACGGCAATCAATGCCGATCGTGACGCGGAATATGTGTCCTGCACCGCATCGAACGCGAGAAGGTGGGGATTGTCCTCGCCGAACAGCACGCGGTAGCTGCCGGTTATGGTCAGGCCGGGCAAACCCGCCGCCGCCGCGAGCATGACCAATGAGGCCAGCGCGAGAACCAGCCACCGGAAGCGCAGAACGCAGGTGATGTAGCGGTCCAAGAGCGCGGGCATCATCGCGCCGACTCGCGTGGACGCACACCGGCACCAAGTTCGGTTCGTCCTGACTTGCTTGAGTGAGCTTGTCCTTGGCGCATAACGGGTCCGCCGGTTGCGTAACCGCTTCGAACACCTCCCGGCGCTTGAAATCGGCCCGGCGCCGGTTCGGGACACCGCGCCAAGTGGCGGTGCCGGAGGTGGCGGCCCAGACGTTCCGGCGACTCAGGGACCGTCTCATGTGCGCGGATATGTTCCAACGGCTCGATCACGACTCAATCCTTCCGAAAATTCGTATCCGGCTTGCGAAATGACGGCAACTCGTTTCGTGTGGCCGGGTTCCAAGGCTTCCGGGTCCGTGCCGCAAGGCGCCTGCCACCGAGACGATTGCTCGGCGCGCACGTGGTCCGGCCTTCGGGACCGTCGGCTTGACCGGGCTTCCGGCAACCGCTTGGTTGAGCACGACGCGGGCCGCTGAGGGTGCGGTCGCAGGCACGCGCAGGAAACGGGCTGCCGCATGGCGGCCTTCCTGTCCGGCATCGGAAACGGGTACCGCCTTCCGAACTGATGCCGTCTTCCTTGCTCACGGACCAAAGTCGCCTGTGGACAAGTCTCGTCCTTTGATCTTAATTGCATACGTGGTGCCGCAATTCAGAGCAAAGTTGGGGATGTGCTGATGGCGAACCGGTTGATCCATGCCTCCGCATTGCTGTGGACGCTGCTTGTCCTCATGCCGATGCCGGCACATGCCCAGTCTTGGCTTTCCGACCGGCTGGAAATGTTCGGGACGCTTGCGGCGGAAACGCGGATTTTCCCGGAAGCGGGAGCTCACTCCGAACAGCGGTCGCATGCAAGCGGCTTCAGCATGGAAGCGACGGCCTATATCGAGGGAGACGGCGGCAGCAGCGTGACCATTACGCCCTTCCTGCGTTTCGATTCCGGGGACCCGGAGCGCACGCATGCCGACCTGCGGGAAGCCTATTTTCTCACCTACGGCGATGCCGGCGACGGTGAATGGGAGCTTCGCGCAGGCATTGACCGGGTCTTCTGGGGCGTTGCCGAAGCGCGCTCGCTTGTCGACATCATCAACCAGACTGACTTGATCGAGCATCCGGACGCCAAGACAAAGCTTGGTCAACCGATGGTGCACCTCACCTTGTCGGGAGGCTGGGGAGTGCTTGAGCTTTTTGGACTGACCGGGCATCGCAAGCGTACCTTTCCGGGAGCACACGGACGGCTTCGTGGACGGCTGGTCGTCGACAACAGCCGAACCACGTACGAGTCCGAAGACGAGGAGTGGCACATCGATCTCGCGGGCCGTTACAGCAACAGTTTCGGGCCGCTCGACATCGGGCTGAGCGTGTTCGACGGCACCAGCCGCGAACCCACCTTCACCCCCGACCCCGCATTCGCGAGCCTCGCGCCGCATTACGAGCAGATTCGCCAGATTGGACTGGATGGCCAGATCACCACGGGACCATTGCTGCTGAAGCTTGAAGCGATCCGTCGAACCGGCGGGCGGAACCGGATGCTGCAAGAGGAAGACTACACGGCGTCAATCCTGGGCGGCGAATATTCTGTCAATGGCCCGTGGGACACCGATGCCGACCTGAGCCTGTTTGCCGAGTGGCTCCGTGACGACCGAGAGCGCAACGCGACCGATGCGCTCGCAAATTCCGTCTTTCTGGGCGCACGCGTCGACTTGAACGACGAGCATGGGACAAATTTCTTCCTTGGGGTTCTCGATTCCCTTGAGGCCGACAGCCGCGTCTTGAGCGCCGAGTTCAATCGCCGGCTTTCGGACAGCCTGTCGCTGAACGTGGAATCGACTTCCCACATCGGGTTTGAAACCGATGAGATCGCCTACGACGTCCGGCGCGACAGTCACATCGGGATAAGCCTGGAATACAGTTTCTGACTTGACGGCAATCGCGGCAGGATTGCCGGCCCGTTTCCGTGACGCCCTGCGCTTCGGGCGACACGTCGCGCTTTCGGTCATTCAGTACCGGTAATGCTCGGGCTTGAACGGGCCGTCCTGCTTCACGCCGATATAGCTTGCCTGCTCGCCGTCCAGCATCGTGAGCTTCGCTCCAATCCGGTCCAGGTGAAGTCTCGCGACCTTTTCGTCGAGGTGCTTGGGAAGAATGCAGACCTCCTTGCCGTATTCGCTGCCCTTCGTGAACAGCTCGATCTGCGCCAGAACCTGGTTCGTGAAACTCGCCGACATGACGAAGCTGGGATGCCCCGTGGCGTTGCCGAGATTCAGCAGTCGACCCTCGGAAAGCAAGATGATCCGGTTGCCCGAAGGCATTTCGATCATGTCAACCTGTTCCTTGATGTTGGTCCACTTGTGGTTTCTCAGGCTGGCAATCTGGATCTCGTTGTCGAAGTGCCCGATGTTGCCGACGATCGCCATGTCCTTCATCTCGCGCATGTGCTCAATGCGAATGACGTCCTTGTTGCCGGTCGAGGTGATGAAGATGTCCGCGTCCAGACTCTCTTCCAGCAGAACCACCTCGTAACCGTCCATCGCCGCCTGCAGCGCGCAGATCGGATCAATTTCGGTCACCCTGACCCTCGCGCCTGCGCCGCGAAGCGAGGCTGCGGAACCCTTGCCGACGTCGCCGTAACCGCAAACCACGGCGACCTTTCCGGCCAACATCGTGTCGGTTGCGCGCCGAATGCCGTCAACGAGACTTTCCCGGCAACCGTACTTGTTGTCGAACTTGGACTTCGTCACGCTGTCGTTGACGTTGATCGCTGGAAACGGGAGATGGCCGTCCTCCACCATCTTGTACAGGCGATTGACTCCCGTCGTGGTCTCCTCCGTAACTCCCCGGATCATGTCGCGCTGCTTCACGAACCAGCCCGGGCTTTCCGCCAGGCGTTTCCTGATCTGCGCATGCAGGACTTCTTCCTCTTCGCTTGCGGGAGTCGCGATGAGGTCAGCCTCGCCTTCCTCGACGCGCGCACCGGTAAGGACGTACAGCGTCGCGTCGCCGCCGTCATCCAGTATCATGTTTGCCCCGCCTTCCGGGAACTGGAAGATCCGGTCCGTGTAGGTCCAGTACTCTTCGAGCGTTTCGCCCTTCACGGCGAATACCGGCGTTCCGCCGGCGGCAATCACGGCCGCCGCGTGGTCCTGTGTCGAAAATATGTTGCAGGAAGCCCAGCGGACATTGGCCCCCAGCGCCTTGAGCGTTTCAATCAGGACGGCCGTTTGGATCGTCATGTGAAGGGAGCCGGCGATTCTTGCGCCCGACAGGGGCTTTCGCTCTCCGTATTCCTCGCGGATGGCCATCAGGCCAGGCATTTCGGTTTCGGCGATGTCCAGCTCCTTGCGCCCGAAATCGGCCAGCGAAATGTCCTTTACGACGTAGTCCTTGGGCATGATCTCCCGCTCCACTCAACGGCGTTTCGGGGTCACTTAGCACCGGCATTTTCCCCCGACAACCAAGGTTGGCGGGGAACGGTTCGCGTCCCGCTGCCGCGCCGCACACTTCTAGGAACCCTGTATGAACGCCTGCCATGAAGGGAGTGGATTCAAGCCACCGCATCGGCTGCCTGTGCGGAGCCAGTGGACACTTGATTTATTCCGCAACGAGCGCAACTTCCGCACCCGCCACCCGACAACGGTCCAAGTTGCCGTGAAGCGTGCATGGCACGAAGACTGACACGCTAACGTCACTCAACACGATGATCCGACTTGGATTTCGTTCTTTTTCCGCGTCGCGACATGCAAACCCGAATCACTGGAACAAAGCAAGAATAAATGTTCTTGTGAGGTCCTTGCTTGCGAAATTTTGCGTTGGTTGCTTGATCATGGTGCAGCCATGTGGGCATTTCAGGGACGGCTTTCCGGCGGCAAACCGAAAGTCGCGGAGTTGGTCCCGAACCGCGGCTGGACCAAGCGCAAATGCTCTTGACCGTGCCGTCTGCATTGGTGCACGACTGCACGTCATGGCCACCAGGAAAGCGGAACCAAGAGCATGGCAGCGAATGCTGTCCGGACGAAGGCTGGATCTTCTGGATCCGACGCCCGTCGACATCGAGATCGAGGACATCGCCCACGGGCTGGCCTTCGTTGCCCGCTGGAATGGCCAGACGAAGGGGGAGTACCCCTATTCCGTCGCAGAACACTCGTTGCTGGTTGAGGCCCTGTTCACGCGACTCGCGCCGAAGGCGCCTGCCAAATGGCGGCTTGCGGCGCTTCTGCACGACGCGCCGGAATACGTGATAGGCGACATGATCGCACCGGTAAAGTCTTCGGTCGGCCCCGGATACTCTGCGCTGGACGACCGCCTTACGGCCGCGATTCACCTTCGTTTCGGGCTGCCGGCCACCATGCCCAGGACAATAAAGTCCAAGATCAAAAGGGCGGACAAAATGTCAGCCTGGTTTGAAGCGACGCAGATTGCTGGATTCGCAGAACACGAGGCAAACAGGTTCTTTGGGCGTCACGACATGTCTCTGGCGAAGGGTCTCTCGATCCTGCTCCGGCCGCCCATCGAGTCACGATTGGCATTCGTGGAGCGGTACAACAGGCTGCTGGCCGAAATGGGATGAGTTCAGCGCGGCGACCGCTTGGCCAGAATGCGCTGAAGCGTTCGCCGATGCATGTTCAGGCGCCGCGCCGTCTCGCTGACGTTCCGGCCGCACAGTTCGTAGACCCGCTGGATATGTTCCCAACGAACACGGTCGGCGCTCATCGGATCGGTCGGCGGCGGCGGCATCTCGCCCTCCGGCGCCAGAAGCGCGGCTGTAACGTCATTGGCATCCGCCGGCTTCGACAGGTAGTCCGTCGCGCCGATCTTGACCGCTGCCACGGCGGTTGCAATCGCGCCATAGCCCGTCAGGACGACAATGCGGCTGTCCTCCCTGCGTTCACGAATGCACTCTACCACGTCCAGACCGTTCCCGTCGTCGAGTCGCAAATCCACGACCGCATATGCCGGCGGTCGCGCGACCGCTGCCGCCCTGCCGGCAGCAACCGAATTTGCTGTTTCGACTTCAAAGCCCCGCTTTTCCATTGCCCGGCCCAAGCGTCTCAGAAAGGGCTCGTCGTCATCGACGATCAGGAGCGACGGATCTTGTCCTATCTCTTCGGGCATTTCTTCAATCGCATTCGGTTCCGGCAAGGCTATTCGCTGTACCATTCTTCGTCAAATCTTCAGGATTGGCTGACAAGGCATGCCGCGGTTTCCGCGATGTTCTCAGCCGTGTCTTCTCGACGAAAATATGCACCGAGCTCGTTGCCGGGAAACATCAGGTAAGTGAATGTGGAGTGGTCAACGAGATAGAACTCGCCGCTTCCCTCGCCCTTCGCATAATATGCGCGATATGCGCTGGCGGCCGCCTTGACCTGTTCCGCGCTTCCGGTAAGCGCAGTCATCTCCGGATACATGTCATCCGCATACTGGCCTAGCACTTCGGGCGTGTCTCGCTCGGGATCAACGGAAATGAACACGACGGCGATGTCGTGCCCCTGCTCCGCCAGTAGGTCGGCGGCAAGCGCGTTGCGCGCCATGTCAAACGGACAGACGTCAGGACAAAAGGTGTAGCCGAAATAGACCAGGGCGGGACGGCTCAGCACATCCGCGTCCGTCACCGGTTCGCCCTCCCTGTCGACAAGCTCGAAGGGGCCTCCGATCGTCGCGCCGGCCGCGGAAGAGACGTCGCACTCGGACCGCGCGTCCAGGAACGTGTAGAGCGCGGTTCCGCTCACAAGGACCAACAGGCCGAGGCTCGCAAGCAAGATTGCTGCTTTGTTCATGCGGTTGTCCGATTCTGCGCCTGCGGACTCATTGATCACCAGCGGCCCGTAGGAGTACTATCTAAGGCGTCTTGAAAGGAATGCCATGGCCGAAACGCCAATTCAGCCATACGGTCCGCGCACGAACTGGGTTCGGCTCCAGACATTGGTGGTTTTGCGATGGATTGCCATTCTCGGCCAGCTCTCGGCAATCGTTGTGGCGCAGCGCCTGTTCGGGCTGGACCTGCATTTCGGCCTCTGCCTGCTGACGATCGGCGCATCCGTGGCCGCCAATCTTCTCGCCATCGCCGTTTATCCAAGGGCAAAGCGCCTGTCTGAAGCCGAGGTTGCCGGAATGCTCGTCTTCGATGTGCTTCAACTGGCGCTTCTGGTCTTCCTGACGGGAGGGTTGAACAACCCGTTTGCACTCCTGATCATCGCGCCGGTCGCCATCGCCGCCATGACGCTCAACGCACCAGCGGCAACGGGCATCGCGTTGCTGGCAGTGGTGTCGGCGACATGCCTTTTGTTCTGGCACATTCCGCTCAGGACCCTGGAAGGGGTTGCCATGGAGATGCCGCAGGAATTTGCCTTCGGATTCCTGGTCGCCATCGTAATCGGGATCCTGTTCCTGTCAGTCTATGCCAGCAGGGTGACCGGCGAGATGCAAGCGCTGTCAGAAGCGCTTGCAGCAACTCAATTGGCGCTCTCGCGCGAACAAAAGCTCACGGATCTCGGCGGAGTCGTCGCCGCCGCGGCGCACGAGCTGGGAACGCCTCTAGCGACGATCAAGCTTGCCAGCAGCGAGCTCCTGGAGGAACTGGACGGCAACCCTGTTCTGCAGGATGACGCAAGGCTCATCCGCGACCAGGCCGACAGATGCCGGGACATCCTGAGCTCGATGGGCCGGGCCGGAAAGGACGACCTGCACGTCCACCAGGCGCCTGTCAGTGCCGTCATTCGTGAATCCGCCGAGCCGCACGCCGATCGGGGCAAGAAGCTCCATTTTGAGTTCGACGGCCCCGACGCGGCGGATGCACGCCAGCCCACCATCGATCGGCGACCGGAGATCATTCACGGACTGCGCAACCTGATCCAGAACGCGGTCGACTTTGCCCGCGCGAACGTCTGGATCGACGTCTCCTGGAACGACGAGCAGCTCGTCGTGAGAATCGTGGACGACGGTCCGGGATACTCGTCCACGGCGGTCAGCCAGATCGGCGAGCCGTACATGATCCGCCGAAGGCGGGATTCGCGATTGCGCTATGAAGGCATGGGGCTCGGCATGTTCATCGCCAAGACGCTGCTTGAGCGAACGGGCGCCCAATTGAGCTTCTCCAATGGTCGCGAGCAGGGCGCACCGGACAACGGGCCGGGCGAGCGCACCGGAGCAATTGCGGAAGTTCGCTGGAGCCGCGACGTCTTTGCCGATGCGGGAGGCGCCGAGAGAGCGCCGCTGGGCCAAAACCGGCCGATCAAGGCATGAGGTGACGTTCGCTTGCAGCAGATCCGCCGAGCGCATGGGGTCGCAGCTTGCAGGTGGCGTCCCTGCCAGCCACACTGACTCCGTCATGGCTTACCAAGGGTCGATCTTTCTTCCCGATGCGGACGCGACGGATCGCTTTGGCGAGGCGCTCGCGCTGTCGCTGACACCCGGCGACACGATCCTGCTGTCAGGACAGATCGGCGCTGGCAAGACCTGCCTTGCACGCGCCGCAATCTCGGCCTTGCACATCAGGATGGGCCAGTCCGCACCGGAAGTGCCTTCGCCGACCTTCACGCTCGTTCAGTCCTATGACTTGCCTGGAATCCGGGTTTGGCACGTAGATCTCTACCGTCTGGCCGACGATTCCGAAGTGTCTGAACTCGGACTCGAAGAGGCCTTCGGAACCGACATCGTGCTTGTCGAGTGGCCCGATCGGCTCCGGGAGGTGCCCGATGATGCATTGGCGTTGAACTTCAAGGTGCAGAACGGCGGGCGGAAAGTGGCGCTTCGTTCCGCGTCGGATCGCTGGCAGAATCGCATCTCGATGGTCGAAGGCGCCGATGCGTGACGTGGCCGCATCATTCCTGCAGTCGCAGGGCTGGAACGATGTCTCGATCCAGCCGATCGCGGGGGATTTGTCCCAAAGATCCTATTTCCGCTTGTCAAGAAATGGCGAGACCGCCGTTTTGATGGACGCAGGAGATGATCGTGCGTCCGTTCCAGCCTTTCTGAAGATGACGGGGTGGCTGAGGCAGGCCGGCCTTTCCGCACCCGAGATTCTCGGCATTGACGTCGACAATGCGCTCTTGTTGCTGGAAGACCTTGGTCCGGTTCCGGCAAGCGGAATGATGTCGGACCGGCACGCGCGGACCGAGGTACTCGATGCCTGCATTGAAATCCTGCTTGCGATCCGCAACGCGCCGCCGCCGCCGCTTCATTGCCCAGGGGCGGAGAGGTTGTGCGAATGGACACGCCTTGCGGACGAGCACTACCCGGGCGCGGATTCAGGCGCGCTTGACGAATTCCGGGTCGTGCTCAAGGACATTCTTTCCGGCCTCCTGGAAACCGGCTGCACGGTGTCTCTCCGGGACTTTCACGCCGACAACCTGATGCCGTTGCCTCATCGCAAGGGCGTCGCGCGCCTCGGGTTGCTGGACTACCAGGACGCCTTCCTTACGCATTCCGTTTACGACCTTGTCTCTCTCCTGACCGATGCGCGCGTTGCGCTGCCGCCCGCAGTTCGCACCCGATACATCGAAAAATACGCGTCGGTCTCCGGAGACGGTCTGGCCGCATTGCAAGCGGCCTTTGCCGCGTTCTCCGCACAGCGCAATCTGAGGATCCTCGGGATCTTTCATCGCGCAACAAGGGATCTCGGCAAGCCGCGCCATCTGGCAAAGGTGCCGCGCGTCTATCGCTGCCTCTTGGAAGCCACGGAACACGAGGTCTTCCGCGATGTGCGCGAGATTCTCCGTGCTGGCCTCCCTGCCCCGGACATGACGGCATGAGCAGGCCGGACTCTGCCATGATCTTCGCTGCCGGATTCGGCACGCGGATGGGCCAGCTGTGCCGGAACCTGCCCAAACCCATGGTGCCGTTCGCGGGACGGCCGATGATCTCCCATTGCATCGGACTGCTGCGGGAAGCAGGCATCAAGACCATCGTGGCAAACACGCATCACTTGCCCCAGAAGATCGAGCCTTTTCTGCGCTCCGAAGGCATCTCGATTTCACGCGAGCTTCCCGAAATCCTGGAAACCGGAGGCGGCTTGAAGGCTGCCGTGCCGCTTCTGGGCAACGGTCCCGTCATAACCATCAATCCCGATGCCGCCTGGCTTGGGCGCAACCCCGTCAAGGCGCTGATCGACGCCTGGCAGCCCGAGATGCAGGCGCTGCTTGCGCTTGTGCCGCAACCATTGGCTCATGGGACGTCGGGCGGTGGCGACTTCCGCCTCCAGGGCGGACGAGCTCGGCGCGGCGGGCCCTTGATTTATGGCGGAGCGCAGGTCATCAAGACCGACCAGCTTGATGAGGTCGCCGAAAGAGTGTTTTCCCTGAATGTTCTTTGGGACCTGCTGTCGGAGTCGGACGGTCTCCACGGCCTGATCTACGACGGGAACTGGTGCGACCTTGGCCACCCGGCAGGGCTGCGCGTTGCTGAGGGCCTTGCCTCCCATGTTTGAACCAACTGAGAGCCCGCGCGTGTTCGGAGTCCCGCCCGGAGCCGACTTTCCGCAAGTGGTGGTTGAACGGATCCTGGATGCCTATGCCGGACGACCTCCGGAAGACCTTGCCCGCGTTCGTCTCCTGGTCAATTCCCGGCGCATGCAGCGACGGTTTGCCTCCCTTTTTCGAGCTTCCGGTCCGCGACTCCTGCCCCGGATCCTGCTCGTGACCGAGATCGAGAAGATCCTCCCTGGAATCGACCTGCCTCCCCCCGTGTCCAGGCTGCGACGTCAGCTTGAACTGGCACAGCTGACCGCATGTCTTGTCGAAGCCGAGCCTGACCTCGCTCACCCGGCGGCGGCGGTCAGCCTCGCGGAAAGCCTGGCCTCGCTTCTCGACGAAATGCAGGGTGAGGGAATCGCGCTCGAACAGGTTCGCTCGATCGAGATCGGCGAAGATTCCCTGCATTGGCAGCGAAGCCTGAAATTCCTTGACATAGTCGGCGCCTATGTCGAGAAGGCTTCGGAAGACGGTCTCGACTTCGAGGCGCGGCGCAGGCTTGGGATCGAGCAAGTCTCTGTCGCCTGGGCATCCGATCCGCCCGACACTCCCGTGATCATCGCCGGTTCGACGGGTTCGCGCACGACCACGCGCATGTTGATGTGCGCCGTGGCGCGACTCCCGCAAGGTGCGCTTGTGCTTCCAGGATTCGACGTCGATCTTCCCGCGCCGATCTGGGAGTCGCTTGGTGCCGGCCGCGATTGCGAGGACCATCCCCAGTACCGGTTCGCGGCGCTGTTCTCGGCCCTTGACATGGCCCGTGACCAGGTGGCCACGTGGGGCGAGCCCCCGGACAAGGCCCGAAACGAGCTTGTGTCGCTTTCCCTGCGCCCGGCCCAGGTCACTGATCAGTGGCAGTCGGAAGGCCCTGGGATCGGAGACCTGCAACAGGCAACCTCGTCAATGGCGCTGATCGAGGCGTCCGATTCCAGGGAAGAGGCGCTGGCCATTTCCGTGTCGATTCGGGAAGCCGTTCAGCAAGGAGAGCGTTCGGCACTTGTCACCCGGGACCAGGCCCTGGTTCGCCGCGTCTCCGCCACTCTTGCCCGCTGGAACATCGTTCCCGACAACAGTTTCGGAATGCAGCTCTCCCTGACGCCGCCGGGAACGTTTCTGCTTCAGATCGGGTGCCTCGTCGGCACATCGGCGCGCCCGGAAGACTTGATCGCATTGCTGAAACACCCGTTGACCCGATCCGGCACGGACCGGGGACTGCATCTTGCGAACACGCGGCAGCTGGAGCTCTTCCTCCGCAGGAACGCAATCCACGCATTCACGGACGCAAAGCTCAAGGAATTTAGGAAAGAGTCCTCGGACGAACGCCATGAATGGATCGCCTGGCTCGAGTCGTTCCTCGACCCGCTCGGACAACTTCCCGCCCCGACGCTGCTGGACGCCGTGACCCGCCATCTCGACCTCGCCAAGGTGATTTCGGGCGGCGAGGACGAGCTCTGGGCGCGGTCTGCGGGACGTCTCGTTCGAGACGCAATTGACAGCATCCTGGAGGAATCGGATTTTGGAGAACCCGTACCCTTCGCCGACTATCTTCGTCTTCTTGAAGGCATGCTGCAGGCGGAACGCGACCGGGACACGTTCGAGGCGCGGCCTGACGTGATGGTCTGGGGTGCCCGGGAGGCCCGGGTTCAGGGTCCGGATCTTGTAATCCTGGGCGGGCTGAACGAAGGGCGCTGGCCCGAACAGCCCGAGCCAGACCCATGGCTGAACCGGAAGATGCGACGCAGCCTCGGGCTGCCGCTTCCCGAAGGGCAGACCGGACTGGCCGCGCACGACTACCAGCAGGCGATCGCGGCCCGACGGATCGTCCTGTCACGCGCTTCCCGGGATGGTGACGGTGATGCGGTACCTTCGCGCTGGATCAACCGGCTGACGAATCTGCTCGAAGGGCTGCCTGGGCAGTTCGGCCCCGAAGCGCTGGCCGAGATGAAACGAAAGGGCGACAGACTGCTCGCGCTGGCTGGCATGCTCGACCGGCCTGCAAAGATGGTCGAGCCGGAACCACGACCGGCCCCGTCGCCTCCGCCCGAAAGGCGCCCGAAAAGGCTGTCGGTCACCGAAATCGAGCGGCTGATTCGAGACCCTTACGCAATTTACGCTCGGCACGTGCTCGGGCTGCGCGCGCTTCTGCCTCTGGTCCCGGAACCAGATGCCCGCCTCAAGGGAACCGTGTTTCACGCCATCCTTGCAGAATTCGCAAAGACTTCCCTCGCCGATTCCGCCGCCATGCGCCAACGGCTCCTGGACATCGCCGAGGTAGAATTCCGGAATTCCGTTCCCTGGCCGGCAATTCGCTCCCACTGGCGCGGACACCTTGAACAGATATCCGAATGGCTTGTCTCCGAAGAGATCGCCCGACGCGCCGAAATCGAGCACGGAGAGACGGAGGCCTGGGGGGAGTTGGCGCTGGGCGGGACAGGACTGAAGATTTCGGGAAAGGCGGACCGGATTGACCGGCTCCTGAGCGGGGAGCTGGTCATCTATGACTACAAGACCGGAAGCATCCCCAGCGAGCCGCAGATTCTCCACTTCGATCGTCAGCTCCTGATCGAGGCGGTCATGGCGGAAAATGGTGCGTTCGAAGGCGTTCCTGCAGCGCCTGTCCGCTCGGTCGCTCATATCAGCATCGGCCGATCCCCCAAGCGCAAGGCCGTCAAGCTGGAGGACGAGTTCAAGACCGCCACCGTTCACGCCGAGCTGACGGAATTGCTGGAGAAGTTCCAGAGGCCCGAAACAGGCTACATCTCGCGTCGCGCGATGGAAAAGGTGCGCTTCCAGGGCGACTACGACCATCTCGCGCGGTTCGGCGAATGGGACGCTTCGGCCACAACCCGGCCGGGTCCCGTGGAATGACGGATCCTGCGACAGCCGCGCAGGTGGATGCGGCCGATCCGCTGGAGTCTACATGGCTTTCCGCCAATGCCGGGTCGGGGAAGACGCGCGTGCTCACGAACCGGGTTGCCCGCCTGCTGCTCAAAGGAACGAATCCGCGCAACATCCTGTGCCTGACCTACACGAAAGCCGCTGCCAGCGAGATGCAGAATCGGCTCTTTGCGACCCTTGGCAAGTGGGCCATGCTCGAAGACGGTGCGCTGCGGAAAGAACTGCGCAGCCTGGGAGAAACGCCGCCGGACAGCCTGGCGGAGGCCCGAACGCTGTTTGCGCGCGCCATCGAGACGCCCGGCGGCCTCCGCATCCAGACGATTCACTCATTGTGCGCAGCCGTCCTGCGGCAGTTTCCGCTCGAAGGGGAAGTGTCGCCACGATTCCGTGAAATGGACGATGCCGGGCAGCTTCGCTTGATTGGTGAAGTCCTCGATGAAATGGCGGAAACGGACCCGTCCGCGCTCGTGGACGTTGCCCGGTTTCATCCCGATGACAGCCTCGTGTCGCTTGCCCAGGACGTCAGCGGCGAAGAGGACGCATTCGGTGCCGCCCAAGATCCGGACGAGATATTCGAGGTCTTTGGCGTGCCCCCGGACCTCACTTGCGACCAGGTCCTGAAGGAGACTTTCGGGAAAGGAGAAATCGCATTCCTGCAAGAGCTCCGGTCGGCGCTTCCAGACCCGCTGGGGCCGATGGACCTAAAGCTGTCCTTGGTGCTCGCCGACTTGCCGAGGGAGCCTTCCAGGGAAATGCTGGAGACTCTCTCTCGCGTGCTGCTCTACGGAAAGTCGGCGAGATCGCCCTTTGCGGCAAAGATCGACGCCGTGCCCACCAAGAAGGTCAGGGAATCGGAAGGCGTCGCGCACATGATGCCGAGATTCAATGAAGTCATGGAGCAGGTCGAAACAGCGCGCGAGCGCCTGGTGTCACTTGACGCCGCCGCGAAGTCAGTTGCGTTGCACCGCTTCGCGCGACGGTTCCTGCCGGCATACCGCCACGCCAAGCAGACGCACGGTGTTCTGGATTTCGACGACCTGATCCGAAGAACGCGTGATGTCCTGTCGTCCGAAGCCTTGTCATGGGTGCTCTTCAGGCTTGACGGTCAAGTCGAGCATGTCCTGGTCGATGAGGCACAGGACACGAGCCCCGAGCAATGGCAGATCGTGCGAGCTCTCGCGGAGGTCATGGCGGACGACCCGGATCGGGGCCGCACGCTCTTTGTTGTCGGGGACAAGAAGCAGTCAATCTACAGTTTCCAGGGAGCGGATGCCGCAGGCTTCGACCTCAAGGAGGAGGAATTCGGCCGGCTGCTTCACGGCCAACTGCGCTCAAGGGAGCTGTTGTGCTCCTTTCGCTCCTCTCCGGCACTCCTGCAGGTCGTGGACAAGGTCTGCGAAGGACTCGATGATCTCGGCGCGACCGTCGCTCGGCACGAAGCGTTCCATGAGGATCTGCCGGGTCGCGTGGATCTTCTGCCGCTCGTCGCCAGACCGGAAACCGTCCAGGAGCCGCCCTGGCATCATCCCGTTGACCGCCCCGTCGACAATGCACCAGACATCGTGCTCGGCACTAAGATTGCAAAGCTGGTCCGCGGGCTGATCGAGAGGGAATCCATTCAAGGAGATGACGGCGAGTTCAGGCGGATCGGCCCTGGAGACATCATGATTCTCGTGCAGCGGCGCAGCCTCCTGTTCGAGCAGATCATCCAGGCCTGCAAGGCGGAAAATGTCCCGATCGCGGGCGCAGACCGGCTGAAGATCGGAGCGGAGCTCGCCGTGCGGGACCTGCTGGCGCTCCTGACTTTCCTGACGCTTCCAGAAGACGACCTTTCGCTGGCCTCGGCCCTGCGTTCTCCATTGCTTGGGCTGAGCGAACGAGACCTCTATCGGTTGGCATCATCGCGCCCGTGCCGCAGGCCGCTTTGGGCGGAGTTGCGCAACCGAGCCGACGAGTTTCCGAATATGGTTGCGACATTGAACGACTTGCGCCGCACCGTGGATTTCATGGCGCCGTACGAATTGCTCGAACACATCCTGAACAGGCATGGAGGTCGACAACGGCTGCTGGCCCGGCTCGGCCCCGAGGCCGAGGACGGAATTGATGAGCTGCTGAATCAGGCACTGGCCTTCGAACAGGACGCGGTGCCGACCATGACCGGCTTCCTGGCACGGGTGCAGTCGGGAGACATCGAAGTGAAGCGCCGGCTCGAAGGCGCAGAGGACCTGGTCAGGGTGATGACCGTGCACGGCGCAAAGGGTCTCGAGAGTCCCGTCGTCATTCTGCCGGACACGATGGCATCCGAACATGCGCGATCCGGCGGAATTGTTTCCGGCCCGGACGGCATGCCATTGGCATCCCTGCCAGAGGACGAATGCCCCGAACTGCTCCGCGAAGCCAGGGCGGAGAAAAAGGCGGCGGACCTCGAGGAACGCAACCGCTTGCTCTACGTCGCCATGACCCGTGCCAAGCAATGGCTGATAGCGGGCGGCGTTGAACGTGCGACGAAGAGTGACACGCCCTTGAACTGGTACAAGTCCATTGAAGATGCCCTGCTATGCCTTGGGGCGACCCCTGGTCAATGGCCGCCCGACGTCCTGCGATTTCAGCACGGCGACTGGTCCGGACCAAGGCCGATCGCCGACGCATCGCAACCGATTGATGACATAAGATTGCCCGCGTTCCTCCGCGATGACGCGCCGGAAACGGAGCCCCCTGTCATTCCGGCATCTCCTTCCGATCTTGGCGGCGCAAAGGTGTCCGGTGTCGGCGCGTCCGATGAGGGCCGTGCGCTCCTGCGCGGGCGACAGATCCACCTGCTGCTGGAACACCTGCCAGGACAGCCCGACCCGGAGGCGATGGCAAGGCGTTTGCTTGCGCACGGACCTGACAGGGCCGAGGCGCATGAAGTAGACGGGCTCGTCCGGCAGGCGCTTGCCAATCTGGAATGCCATCCCAAGCTCTTCGACGATGATGCCTTGGCCGAGGTGGATGTCTCTGCGCATCTGCCTAGCCTTGATCATCCGATTTCGGGCACGGTCGACAGGCTGGTCGTGTATCATGATCGCGTTTTGGCAGTGGACTTCAAGACCAATGTCGTCGTGCCGGATTGTCCCGAGGACACGCCGGAAGGATTGCTCCGACAGATGGGTGCGTATCTTGAGGCGCTGGAACTCATATATCCGGATCGTGAAATTGACGTCGCGATTCTCTGGACCGAAACGTGCGAACTGGTGTCGCTTCCGCACGAAATTGTGCGGGAAGCGCTTGCGCGATCCACCAAATCTTGACCTTCCGCCCTAGCGTTCCTAGTTTCGTGGCCTGACCAGACAAGGATGGATTCCATGGGAACAGTAGCCGTCACTGATGACACGTTCGATGCCGAAGTCCTGAAGTCGGGCGTTCCGGTTGTCGTCGATTTCTGGGCTGAATGGTGCGGCCCCTGCAAGGCCATCGGTCCCGCCCTGGAGGAACTTTCCGACGAATACGGCGCGTCCGTCAAGATTGCCAAGGTGAACGTGGACCTGCACCCGAATGCGGCGGCAGAACTTGGGGTTCGGAACATCCCGTCCCTTTTCCTGTTCAAGGACGGCGAGGTCGTCTCCAACAAGATGGGCGCGGCGACAAAGTCCGTCCTGAAGAACTGGATCGACGAATCGATCTGAATCCGGGCACTGCAGGCATCGCCGCTCCGCCCAGTTTCCCAACAGGAGAACGAATTGCGTGGCATCATGTGAAGGGATCCCGAGGGAGTCCGGCGCAATTGCATCGGCTCTCAAGCCGCGGCTGCGACGCACATGCGCCCTTGCGGGATAGGAGGAGAATGATGACGCACCGAAACCCTGGCTGGCACGGCACCACGATCATCGGTGTCAGGAAGGACGGCAATGTTGTCGTTGCCGGCGACGGGCAAGTGAGCCTGGGCGAGACCGTGATCAAGGGATCGGCGACGAAAGTGCGCCGGATGAGTCCCGGTGGTCATGAAGTGGTTGCCGGATTCGCCGGCTCGACGGCAGATGCGTTCACGCTCCTGGAGCGGCTGGAAACGAAGCTCGAGGCGGCGCCGGGCAGGTTGCAGCGGGCCTGCGTTGATCTCGCCAAGGACTGGCGAACGGACAAGTTCCTGCAAAAGCTCGAAGCGATGCTGATCGTGACTGACGGATCGGCGCTCTACGTGGTCACTGGCGCTGGCGACGTGCTCGAACCTGAGCATGACGTTGCAGCCATAGGTTCGGGCGGAAATTATGCAGTTGCTGCGGCCCGGGCGCTGATGGACAGCGATCTCGGTGCCGAAGAAATTGCGCGAAAGGCGATGGCGATCGCGGCAGACATATGTGTCTACACCAACGGCAACCTGACGGTCGAAGTCATATAGGTGACGTCGTGCGGCGCCTGCCGCAATCTTGTTTCTCGCCGCCCTGGCGCTTCCGGACCAGCCGCGGCGCAACCGAACTCAGCTCAGCGACGCGATTCCGAGCGGGACGTCCGCAGCTCGACACCAGATATATGCCTCGTTGTAATCTGCCGCATTTATGCCGTCCGGCAAGGTATAGACCTGCCGCCCCCGCTTCTGCATGAGCTCGCCCATAAAGGTGTTCGGATCCCATACTCCATCGCGCCCAAGACCCACGATCGGATCGGGTGCACGGTCCAGAACAAAGTCGTCACCGAGCGTCAGAGTCCTGCCTTCCAGGATTGCAGTGCCTGTCGTGTCGTGGTTCGAGCGGCCAGAGAACATTCCGGTACGGGCGCTCTGGGCCCATGCCAGGCGAAAGCTCAGGCCTGTGGCCGGGAGCGAAGCCAGAAAAGTGCGGCGATCGATCATGATGTCCTGTCTCCTCGCATTCAGGAATTGGTCCATGGGTCAGATTGCATGGCGTGGCGTCCCTGTCATCATGGACAACGTCAACGTCATGTTCCGTGATCTCCTTGCGTTTCCCTGTAACAATCCTAGATAGGCGGGACTTGCCCAAGGATCACCCATGACTGACCTAACGCCCAGGGAAATCGTTTCGGAACTTGATCGTTTCATTGTGGGACAGAAGGACGCAAAGCGCGCCGTGGCCGTTGCGCTCAGGAACCGGTGGCGGCGACGGCGGCTGGCCGACGACATTCGCGACGAAGTCTATCCGAAGAACATCCTGATGATCGGTCCGACAGGCGTCGGAAAGACAGAGATTTCCCGCCGCCTGGCACGGCTCGCGAAAGCGCCGTTTCTGAAGGTCGAGGCCACGAAGTTCACGGAAGTCGGCTATGTGGGCCGGGACGTGGAGCAGATTGTCCGGGACCTGGTTGAGGCGTCCATAAACATGACGCGGGAGCACATGCGCAGCGAGGTCAAGGAGACGGCGCGGCGCGCGGCAGAAGATCGCGTGCTCGACGCGATCACCGGGGAGGGCGCCCGCGAACAAACACGCGAAATGTTCCGCAAGAAGCTCAGGAGCGGCGAACTGGACGACACGGAGATCGAACTGGAGGTTCAGGACCAGTCAAGTCCGTTCTCCGGCATGGAGATTCCCGGGCTGCCTCCCGGACAGGGCGGTCTCGCCATCGATCTCGGCAGCATATTCGGCAAGGGCTTTGGTGATCGCAAGGTGAAGAAGTCGATGACGGTGGCACAGTCCTATGACGTTCTGGTCGGTGAAGAGGGGGACAGGTTGCTGGATGATGAAGCGATTGCCAGACAGGCGCTTCGTGCGGTCGAGGACGACGGAATCGTCTTCCTTGACGAGATCGACAAGGTCACGGCGCGCTCGGAAACACGCGGGGCAGACGTTTCTCGCGAAGGCGTACAGCGGGATCTCCTTCCGCTCATAGAGGGAACGACCGTCTCCACCAGACACGGTCCCGTAAAGACGGACCACATCCTGTTCATCGCGTCCGGCGCGTTTCACGTTGCGAAGCCGTCCGACCTCTTGCCCGAACTCCAGGGCCGCCTGCCAATCCGCGTCAGCTTGCGTGCGCTCACTGAGGAAGACTTTGTCCGGATCCTGACCGAAACCGACAACGCCCTGACACGGCAATATTCCGCGCTGATGGCAACGGAAGAGGTGGACGTGTCCTTCAGCGACGACGGAATTGCCGCCTTGGCCCGAATTGCGGCGGACGTGAACCAGTCCGTTGAAGATATCGGGGCACGGCGTCTCTACACGGTTCTCGAACGCGTCTTCGAGGACCTGTCGTTTGCAGCTCCTGACCAGCCCGGTACCTCGGTCACGATAAACGCCGAGTTTGTGGAGGAGCACCTCGGGGAACTCATGAAGGGCTCCGACATGAGCCGCTACATTCTCTGAACGCCACACACGATCCATTTCGTGATCACAAATTGAATCGCGCCCTACCGGCGACGTGCAAGATAGACATAGAAGGCCCCGGGTCCGCCGTGGCGCGGATGGGCTTCAATGCATTGAAGCACAATCTGATCAAGCGGCGGGCCAGAAATCCATCGCGGAAGCTGCTGGCGAAGGATTCCGCGCCTTTGCGGGATGGGTCCAGCATCGTTCCTCTCGCGGCCCTTGCCTGTGATCACAAGAACGGTTCGGTGCCCCTCTTCATGCGCATTGAGCAAAAACGAAACAAGTGCGGCCCGTCCGTCTGCCGCCGTCTTGCCATGGAGATCGATACGCGCATCCGGCGCAGTCTTTCCTCGTTTCATGCGAGTGAATTTCTTTTGATCCATGCGAAGCGATGGCCGGCTGTCGCCTGGCGTGGCGGCAAGGGAATGCGCGGCCTTCTCGCCGACGCGAAATTCCGGGACTTCGAAGCGTTCTCTTGCGGTCGGCCCGGGTCGTTTCTTGGGGGGTGCCTGCGGGATCTTTCTTGCCCGCTTCTTGTCGAGCGGCTTGGCGCCTTCTGCAACAAGTTGCCAAAGACGCTCTTCCTCCGGGCTGGGGACGCGAGGCTTTCGACTCATCGCAAGCCAGCCTGCTCGGCGTTCTCTGCAAGAACCGTTCCGGCCATGTTCGGGGGTCGCCTCGCACCGGAGCAGCTTCCGGCAACCGGCTGCCATACTAGCTCAAGTGAAATCGCGGCCGAGCGGCGCTTCATTCCATCGTGGCAATCAGTTGCCAGTTCGGGTTTTGTGCACCCATGTGCCGGGCAAATGTCCAGACGTGCTTCTGGCGCCTGATCTCGTTCGGATCGCCTTCAACGACCTTGCCTCTGTGATCCTTGACCGCGGAGGTCAACTCGCAGACAAAGCGAACCGTCAGTTCGGCCAGACCGGAATCCGAATCGAAGGCCGCCTCCTTCAGCGTGACATCGCGAATTGCTACCAGGCTCGCTTCGACAGTGAGCCGGCGCTCGTGACGGTCAAGGAGTATTGGATTGAATGCCTTTGAGATATCGTCGGAAATCAGGTCTTCCACTTCCGAGATGTCGCCGTTCTCGAATGCCATGAGAATCATCTCGAAAGCTTCTCTCGCGCCTTCCAGGAATGACGCGACCATGAAACCGGGTTCGGCCTCCTTCATTGCCGCCAGCGCCTTGGCGCTGGCTGATCCATCCTCGACAAAGTCCGTGATGTCGGGGTCCGGTCCGCCCTCAATGACATCGAATTCCGGGCGGGTTCGGGCACCGCCCCCTGCAATCGGAGGCTTCTCAAACCCTCCCCTCGTCCCCAAGACGCTTCGCAACTTGAAGATCAGGAACAGGGCAACGCCTGCTAGGACAAGAAGCTGGAATACTGAAGAACTCATTCGGCCTCTCAACGACAAGGAATTGGATTTCGGTCGACAGGGCACATATGTAGGGCGAGTTGATGCCCGAGTCCACCTGATGCCTTCAATGAAGGAGATGCATATGCGCTTGTTCTTGCTGTTTTTGACGGTACCGCTGTGCGAAATCGCCCTTTTCATTCTGGTCGGCGGGGCAATCGGCCTCGGCCTGACGCTGGTCATCGTGATTCTGACTGCAGTGCTCGGGGCCGTCCTGGTGCGCAGCCAGGGCCTTTTGGTCCTGACCGAACTGCGCGGCAGCCTTCGCGATCTGAACGACCCGACCGAACCTCTTGCCCATGGGGCCATGATTCTCTTTTCTGGCGCACTTTTGCTGACACCTGGGTTCCTTACGGACTCGATCGGGCTTTCCCTGATGGTCCCGGCTGTCAGGCGGGCCGCATTTCGCTTTTTGAGGGATCGGATAGCCGTGCAGGGCTTCACTTATGGCTCTTCCGTTCGACCACCGGAAGCGGACGTCGTTGACGGAGAATTCGAGGAACTCTCGGACGGGCCTCCGGATGGACACGGCATTGAGCGTCACAGGACGTACTGATAGAACGCCACAGGCTTCCAGGCTGCCATCGGAGTCCCAAAAATGACCAAGAAAAACAATGGTTCGGCACCGCAGGAGCCACAGGTTCCGCAAATGAAGGTTCTCGGGCAGTACATTCGCGATCTGTCATTCGAGAACATCGTAACGCGAAAGCCCGTCAGTGCGGCTATTCAGCCGGAATTTCAGGTACAGGTTTCACTCGATTCGAGGAAAGTTGGTGAAGACGACCAGTTCGAGGTTGTGTCCAAGTACAGCATAACTTCGAAAAACAAGGGTCAGGACGATGTTCTGTTCCTGCTGGAACTCGAGTACATCGGACTATTCCAGATCAAGAACATCGCTGGCGAACAGCTGCATCCGTTCCTGATGATCGAATGCCCGCGGATGATGTTTCCTTTCGTGCGCAGGATCGTCAGCGACATCACCCGCGACGGCGGGTTCCCGCCGCTGAACCTGGACGCCATAGATTTTGTCACGCTCTACAGGGAGCGGCTAAAGCAGCACCAAGACCAAGCCAGAAAAGAGACAAAGGACGCGGAAACGCCGGCTAGCTGACGCGCCGCCAAACCGAGTTCTCGCCCAGCCTGGCAACGAGCTCCGCGTGGGCCTTTTCCTCTTCAGGCGTCACGCGTGACCCCAGAGGGGCGGGGCGAGGCCCAGGTCGCCACTGCTCGCCCGCCTCGGCCGCAATCGTTTCTCCGCCCCTTGCGGCAAGCAGCAGATCCGGTTGCCTGCCGCCGATCAGTTCGAGATAGAGTTCGGCCAGGATCTCGCTGTCAAGCAATGCTCCGTGCAGGGTCCGGCTTGAATTGTCGATTCCAAAGCGTCGACACAGGGCATCCAGTGACGCGGGCGAACCCGGGAATTTCCTTCGGGCGATTTCGAGAGTATCGATCGCCCGTCCCTCGTCGATTTGGGGAAGGCCCATCCAGCGGAGTTCCGCGTTGAGAAACTTCAGGTCGAATGCCGCATTATGGATGACCAGCCTTGCATCGCCGACGAACGCCAAGAAATCCTGCGCAATTGCACCGAAAATCGGCTTGTCGCGCAGAAATTCCTCTGTGAGGCCATGCACATCGACGGCCTCCTTGGGTACCTCGCGCTCCGGATTTATGTACTTGTGATAGGTGTTTCCCGTCGGCACGTGTCCGAGCAGCTCCACCGCGCCGATCTCGACGATGCGATCACCTGAATCCGGATCAAGCCCCGTCGTCTCGGTATCGAGGACAATTTCTTTCATCCGCCCGCCTGGTCTTGATCTGCTCAAGCACATCATGGACAGACTCGCGCGCTGCTTCAAGGGTGGCCGTTTCGATCACGTAGTCGGCGCGGCGCCGCTTTTCGGCGTCTGGAACCTGCCGGGCATTGATCTGCTCGAATTTCTCTTCCGTCCACCCTGGGCGAGCCAGGACGCGGCGGCGCCGCACGTCTTCCGGCGCTGACACGACGATGACGATGTCCACGTCTCCCTCTGCACCGGTCTCGAATAGAAGGGGAATGTCGACAAGCACAACCTGCGACACGGCTTCGCGAATGAAGTTGTCGCGGTCATCGCGCACAAGCGGGTGAACGATGCCCTCGATTCTGTCCAAGGCGAAGCTGTCCCGGGCTATCCAGTCCGAAAGCGCTGACCGATCAACCGCGCCGTCGCGGATCACGTCAGGATTGAGGGCTTCAATGAGGTCCACTGCCGCGCCGCCTTTGGCGTAAAGACGATGTACTGCAGAATCTGCGTCCCAGGTCGGGATCCCGGCCTGCCCGAAAATTCTGGCCGTGGTTGTCTTGCCCATGCCTATGGACCCGGTGAGCCCGATTACCGTCGGACGGGTCACGAAAGAACGGCCTGCCGCAACTGGTCGTCAACATGCGGCCTGATCCCAAACCAGCTCTCGAAACCTGGTGCCGCCTGGAAAAGCAGCATCCCGAGACCGTCAACCGTCTGGCATCCAATGCGGCGTGCCTGTGCAAGAAACTCGGTTTCAAGCGGCACGTAAACCAGGTCGGTGACGACTGCGTCGCCGGAAAGCGCGCCGAGCGGCACTGAAAGCTCGTCATTGCCAGCCATGCCGAGTGACGTCGCATTCACAACCGTCTTCGCTCCCGTCAACATGTCCCCGGCCTCGCTCCAGTCATGAACGCGGACCCTGGCTCCGAATTCCCGCCTCAGGTTCTCGCTTCGTGCGCGCGTGCGGTTTGACAGCCTGATCTCTTTGACGCCCGCTTTCAGGAGCGAAGCGATTACGGCCCGCGCGGCCCCTCCTGCACCAAGAATGGCGGCCGGGCCCTGCGCGGGATTCCATTCGGCCGCGTTGCAGCGCAGGTTTTCCATGAAACCGTAGCCGTCCGTGCTGTCCGCATGGACCATGCCATCTTCGCGAAAGGTCAATGTGTTCGTGGAGCCGGTCAATTTCGCCTGTTCAGAAACCAGATCGGCAATTTCAAGGACACGTTCCTTATGCGGAATCGTAACGTTGACGCCGACAAATCCGAGCTTTGGAAGCGCGCGGATAGCTGCTTCCAGGTCCTTTTCTGCAACATCCATAGGGATGTAGTGGCCCCGAACGCTGAAGCGAGTCAGCCAGTGTCGAAATATCCGCGGTGATTTCGAATGCGCTACTGGCGAACCAATCACGCCGGCAAGGGGAATTCGATTTCGGGACGTCATGACGGCAGCGTGCCTCGCATCGCCAGATAGGACAAGACTTCCAGCAGCGGGAGCCCGAGGATCACAAAGTGGTCTCCGTCGACGCGGGAGAACAGACGAATGCCTTCGTCCTCGATCCTGTAGGCGCCTGCGGAGTGCCGGATGTGATCCCAGTTCCGGTCAACGTATTCTGCGATCCAGGCGTCCGACGACATTGCCATTTTCAGGCGTGCTTGACCGACATGACGCCAGACCGGGCGAGTGCCTTCATAAATGACCGCAGCCGAATGGAGCTTGTGATCGGCACCCCGCATCGACATGAGCTGCTGAACCGCGTCGTCCCGCGTCTTCGGTTTGGAAACAATCCTTTCTTCAAATTCAAGAACTTGATCTCCACCCAGAACAAGCGCGTCTGGATGTTTGGCAGCGACCTTGCGCGCCTTTGATTCCGCGAGTGCATCGGCAATGTCTCGAAAGTTCGCGCCGCTCGCCTGCAGCCCTGCCGTGAATGCCTCTTCATCGATCCGCGCCGGACTTATGGCGAAGGCAACACCCGCTCGACGCAGCATTTCGGCGCGCGCTGTCGAACCGGACGCAAGAATCAAGCGCTCAGGCATGTGGATAACTCTGTGCAAGTCTTGGTGTATGTCCCGCCCGAGCAACACCAAAATCCGGCCTGCAAACAGACTTGCGTTTCTTTGCGGTCATCCCGGCCAACATCATGCAAGACTTGTCCACCGTGGAAACTTGCAGCTTTCGACATGTGGACAACCCTTTTTTCCAAGGGATTTCCCGTGCTAGTCCACAGTGTCCAAAAACACTACGAACATGGTAAGCAGTTCTTTTCAATGGATGAAACACGATATCTTCACAACGCATTGCACTCCGGGCGACTGACAAAATGTTATGTGCATAAGTTTGATCATATAGCAGGAATTCTACTTGTTCCCATGTACTACTACCATCACAACTCCTTTTAATTCCTAATGATTATTGTCGAGCCAATCCTGTAGGAAAAACACAATGCCTGAAGTTCCGGTAGTCATGTATCCTTGGCTGAAGGCCTTTCATGTCATTTCGGTCATCTCATGGATGGCAGGTCTTTTGTATCTCCCTCGCCTTTACGTTCATCATGTTGAACAAACCAGTTGCATCGGCGAAAAACACGATCTCTTCGTGATGATGGAAGCACGACTTTTGCGGTTCATCATGAACCCGGCAATGATTGCGACTTGGATCTTCGGCCTAGCACTGGTTCTTGTTCCTGGAATCGTCGACTGGTCGCAAGTCTGGCCGTGGTCGAAAGCTGCTGCCGTTCTTGCCATGACTTGGTTCCATCATTGGCTGGCGCTGAAGCGCAAAGCACTGAAAGCAGGAACGAATGCGCTGACGGGCCGAGAGTACAGGTTCATGAACGAGGTGCCGACGGTCTTGATGGTCGTGATTGTCCTTTCGGTCGTGCTGAAATTCTAACGACAGTTGACTCGGCGCGCTGCGGTGACTAGATGCGCATAGCAGGTGTCGTCCTGGCACCATTGGCAATTCTGCAATCCTGCATCCCTTCCGTCCGTGTCGCGGACGATCGAAAGGCATTGTCATGGCTGATCGCCTGAATCTATCCGAACTGAAGTCGAAGTCTCCGAAAGAACTGCTGGACCTCGCTGAGGACCTTGAAATCGAAAACGCGTCGACCATGCGCAAGGGCGAGATGATGTTCTCGATCTTGAAGGAGCGTGCGGACGAGGACTGGACGATCGGCGGCGATGGCGTCCTTGAGGTCCTTCAGGATGGGTTTGGCTTCTTGCGCTCGCCTGAAGCGAACTACCTGCCAGGTCCCGACGACATCTACGTTTCGCCCGAGATGATCCGGCAGTTCGCATTGCGTACAGGCGACACGGTGGAAGGCGTCATTCGGGAACCAAACGACAACGAACGTTATTTTGCGATGACAAAGGTTGAGAAGATCAATTTCCAGGATCCGGAGAAGGCGCGGCACAAGGTGAGTTTCGATAACCTCACGCCGCTCTACCCGGATGAACGGCTCACGATGGAGATAGAGGATCCAACGATCAAGGACCGGTCCGCCCGGGTCATTGATCTTGTCGCACCGATCGGGAAAGGCCAGAGGTCGCTGATCGTTGCGCCGCCTCGAACAGGAAAAACGGTAATTCTTCAGAACATCGCCCATTCAATCGAAACCAATCACCCGGAATGCTACCTGATCGTCCTGCTCATCGACGAACGCCCCGAGGAGGTTACCGACATGCAAAGGTCGGTAAAGGGGGAAGTGATTTCCTCGACCTTCGACGAGCCTGCCAGCCGTCACGTCGCGGTAAGCGACATGGTGATCGAGAAGGCCAAGCGTTTGGTGGAGCACAAGCGGGACGTGGTAATCTTGCTCGATTCCATCACCCGCTTGGGACGCGCGTTCAATACTGTTGTTCCGTCATCCGGAAAAGTGCTGACGGGCGGCGTGGACGCCAATGCCCTGCAACGTCCAAAGCGGTTCTTCGGCGCGGCAAGAAACATCGAGGAAGGCGGATCCCTGACCATCATTGCAACGGCATTGGTCGAAACCGGCAGCCGGATGGACGAGGTGATCTTCGAGGAATTCAAGGGAACGGGGAACAGCGAGATTGTCCTGGACCGGAAGGTCGCCGACAAGCGCGTTTATCCTGCGATGGACATTCTGAAATCTGGCACAAGAAAGGAGGATCTGCTGGTTGAAAAGAACGACTTGCAGAAGACCTTCGTGCTGAGGCGGATCCTGAACCCGATGGGCACGACCGATGCCATAGAGTTCCTGTTGTCAAAGCTCAAGCAAACGAAGACGAACTCGGAGTTCTTCGACTCGATGAATGCGTGATTTCTCCATTTCTTTCAAATGGTTAGCCACGCGGACA
The DNA here is from genome assembly GCA_022820365.1 of Silicimonas sp. GTDB lineage: Bacteria > Pseudomonadota > Alphaproteobacteria > Rhodobacterales > Rhodobacteraceae > JAJEFO01. The sequence continues at coordinate 45,362 of JAJEFO010000003.1, read as the reverse complement.
CGATATTTGCCCTCAGTAGTTCCAGGGGGAAATCCGGCATTGCCGTGGTACGGCTTTCCGGGCCTGATGCGGGAACCGCTCTTGATCGGCTGGCAGGCGGCCGGCCGCATCCGCGGCGCGCATCATTCCGGGTTCTGTCGGACAGCGACATTATTCTTGACGAAGCGCTCGTTCTCTGGTTCCCGCACCCGGACAGCTTTACCGGCGAGGATGTTGCCGAACTTCACCTGCACGGCTCCCTGGCAACCGTCGATGCAGTCTTGCGAGCTCTCGGCAGCCAGCCCGGGCACAGGCTCGCGGAGCCTGGAGAATTTACGCGGCGTGCACTGGAAAACGAACGCCTTGATCTTTCCCAGGTTGAAGGCCTCTCTGATCTTATCGAGGCGGAAACCGAAGCACAGCGTCGGCAAGCGCTGCGAGTTCTTTCTGGCGCCTTGGGAACACGGGCCGCGAGCTGGCGGGCGAAGCTGGTCAGGGCGGCGGCGCTCCTGGAAGCAACGATCGACTTTGCAGAGGAGGACGTGCCTGTCGACGTGAGGCCGGAGGTCGGAGAATTGGTGGCAGAGGTCACTGCGGACCTTCGGAGGGAAAGCGCTGGCATCGGAATGGCCGAGCGCATTCGTGAAGGATTTGAAGTCGCGATTGTCGGACCGCCGAACGTGGGCAAGTCGACATTGCTGAATGCGCTGGCAGGCCGGGACGCCGCAATCACGTCGGACATCGCCGGCACGACGCGTGATGTCATCGAGGTTCGGATGGACCTGCGGGGACTGCCCGTAACGATCCTGGATACGGCCGGGCTTCGGACCGGGCACGATGAAATCGAAGCGCTGGGCGTCGCGAGAGCCCGCGAGCGGGCGCAACAGGCAGATCTTCGCGTGATTCTCACTGAGCATCGCGCGGCGACACCGGCAATCGAGCCCCGAGACGACGACATCGTTGCAGTACCCAAATCGGACATTTGCGATGGAGATCTTTCTGCAGACACCGGTGCAGGCCTGGACTGGCTAGTGAACGAGATCGGAACGCGGCTGGAGTCGCGGGCGGGCCTGGCAGGGCTTGCCATCCGGGAACGACATCGAATTGCGATGGCCACAGCATTGGATTCGTTGCAACGAGCCGCAAACCAGATGGAGAATGACCCGAATCTGGCAGAAATTGGTGCCGAGGAAGTCCGTTCGGCGATCCGCGCACTTGATACTCTTGCCGGACGCGTGGATGTCGAGCATATTCTTGATGAAATCTTCGCCAATTTCTGCATTGGCAAGTAGGAAGCGGTGTTTCACGTGAAACAGTCTCGGCCTGTCGTGGTTGTGGTCGGTGGCGGCCATGCCGGCGCGGATGCAGCCCATGCAGCGGCGCGCAAGGGCGCGCGCGTGGTTCTCGTCACGCTTTCGCGGGACGGCATTGGCGTCATGTCTTGCAACCCGGCAATCGGGGGCTTGGGCAAGGGGCATCTTGTGCGCGAAATCGATGCGCTCGACGGTGTCATGGGCCGCGTGGCGGATCGGGCGGGCATCCAGTTCCGGCTTCTCAACCGACGCAAGGGTCCAGCGGTCCAAGGACCGCGCGCCCAGGCAGACCGGCAGCTCTACCGCGCAGCAATGATCGCGGAAATTGAGAACCATCCAGGGATTGACGTCGTGGAAGGCGAGGTTACGGACTTCATCATGACGGGATCCCGGGTGTCCGGGGTTGTCCTCGCGGACGGCTTCAGGATCAAGGCTGCGGCAACCGTGTTGACCACGGGAACATTCCTGCGCGGGATGATCCATGTCGGCACCGCGTCACGCCCGGGCGGCCGGATAGGCGATGCGCCGTCGGTCGCCCTGGCGGAGCGGATCGATGAATTCGGGCTGCCCCTTGGGCGGCTGAAGACGGGGACGCCTCCACGGTTGCGCAAGTCGTCCATCAGCTGGGACGGGCTGGAAATGCAGCCCAGCGACGAAAATCCCGTGTTTTTTTCGTTCCTTACGCAGCGGACGGCGGTTCGGCAGATCTCCTGCGGGATTACGCGCACCAATGAGCAGACGCACGACATCATCCGGAACAATCTGGGACTGTCAGCGATGTACGGCGGGCATATCGAGGGCGTCGGGCCAAGATACTGCCCGTCCATCGAGGACAAGGTGGTGCGTTTCTCGGACAAGCTCTCGCACCAAGTCTTTCTGGAGCCCGAGGGATTGAACAGCGACCTGGTCTATCCGAACGGTCTCTCGACATCGTTGCCGGAAGACGTTCAGCACGATTACGTTCAATCCGTGGCCGGACTGGAACGAGCGGAAATCGTGCAGCCGGGCTACGCAATCGAATACGACTATGTCGACCCGAGGGCGCTGGCATCGACACTAAGGCTGCGGGACGTCGAAGGCCTGTACCTTGCTGGCCAGATCAACGGAACGACGGGATATGAAGAGGCTGCGGCGCAGGGGCTGGTTGCTGGCCTCAATGCGGCTGCAGATGCATTGGGGCTCGAATCGGCGAGGTTTTCGCGCGAGTCTTCGTATGTGGGTGTGATGATCGACGATCTCGTGACCCGAGGCGTGACCGAGCCCTACAGGATGTTCACGTCCCGCGCCGAGTTCAGGCTTTCCCTGCGGGCGGACAATGCGGACCAGCGCCTGACTCCGTTCGGAACCGCGCTCGGATGCGTGGGCAAGGCACGACAAGCCGAGTTCAGCAAAAAGATGGACGCACTGGAATCTGGCAAGGCATGTCTTGATCAGGTGCGTGTTTCTGCATCCGAAGCCGCGGATGCCGGGGTCCGGATCTCGCGAGACGGTTCACCGCGCACAGGATCCGAACTGCTCGCATTTGCGGATGTCGGCTTTGGCGACCTCTTGGCCTTGCGGCCCGAACTTGCGGATATCCGTGTGGATATCCAGGAACAGCTCAAGCGTGATGCCCTTTATGCGCACTACGTGGCGCGGCAGGCCAAGGATGTGGATGACCTTCGGCGCGACGAGGCACATGCGATCCCGGCCGACTTCGATTACGGGATTCTAAGCGGGCTCTCCTGCGAATTGCGGCAAAAGCTGACGGTAGTGCGCCCGGAAACGCTTGGACAGGCAGGTCGGGTCGAAGGCATGACGCCTGCTGCGCTGACGCTGATACTGGCGAGGCTTCGCAGGGGCGAACGCCGAGCGTCATGACGGGAAAGGCCGTGTTTTGCGACCGGACGAATGTTTCACGTGAAACACTGGCGATGCTCGAAACGCACGCCAAGCTCCTGGAGAGCTGGAATCGGCGCATAAACCTCGTGTCGGCGGGAACGATCGAGGCGTTGTGGACAAGGCATTTCCTGGATTCGGCGCAATTGCTTCAGATGGCGCCTCCGGCGCGGCGCTGGGTCGATCTTGGGAGCGGCGGAGGCTTTCCCGGGGCCGTCGTTGCAATCATGGCCAGGGACATGACCGAGACCGTCTTGATCGAGGCTGATCAGAGAAAGGCCGCATTCCTGAACGCGGTGTCGCGGCAAACCACCGGTTTCAGGGTCATATCGGAACGGATTGAAAGGGCGGAGCCACAGTGCGGCGACATAGTGTCTGCGCGCGCCCTTGCGCCTCTTGGCAGGCTTCTTGGCCTTGTGCACCGGCACCTGAAGCCCGATGGCCGGGCAATTCTGCCGAAAGGGAGGAAAGTCCGGGGCGAGATCAGGCAGGCGCTTGAACACTGGCGCTTTGATTGCGAAACATATCCGAGCGAAACGAACAACGAGGCCGTCATCCTGAGCATCGGAGGAATTGAGCGTGCATGAGCGAAGCCCGCAGCCGCGGATCATGGCGATTGCCAACCAGAAAGGCGGCGTCGGAAAGACTACCACGGCAATCAACCTAGGGGCGGCGCTCGCGGAGTCAGGATATAAGGTTCTCCTGGTTGACCTTGACCCCCAGGGCAACGCCTCAACCGGGCTGGGAATAGGGCACGAGCTCCGGAAATACACGACATACGACCTGGTCCTGGAAGGAGTGGAGCTGCAGCGCGTGGTGCGGGACAGCGGCGTCAAGGGGCTCTGCATAGCCCCAGGGACGACAGACCTGACGTCCGCAGACATCGAAATGGTCTCCATGGCGCGGCGCAGTTTCCTGTTGCGCAACGCGTTGAGGCATCCTGAAACGGAGGCGCTGGGTCTGGACTTCATGTTGCTCGACTGCCCGCCGGCGCTGAATCTCCTGACCGTGAATGCGATGGTGGCGGCGGATTCGGTCCTGATCCCGCTGCAGAGCGAATTCCTGGCACTCGAAGGGCTGTCGCAACTGATGCTGACCCTGCGGCAGGTGCGCGACACGGCCAATCCAGACCTGCGTATCGAGGGCGTCGTGCTGACCATGTACGACGGAAGGAACAAGCTAAGCCAGCAAGTGGCAAACGATGCCCGCGAGACCTTGGGCGGCTTGGTTTACGACACGATTGTACCGCGAAACGTCCGCATTTCCGAGGCTCCCGGCTTTGCCATTCCCGTAATCGACTATGAGACGGAATCAAAGGGTGCCCAGGCTTATCGCGCCTTGGCGAAGGAGCTGTTGGCGAAACAGGCGCAGATGACACCATAAAGGATTGGAACATAAGGGCAAAAACATGACAAACGGAAAGGCAGAACGGCGGCGTGGACTGGCGCCGGAACGCGGAATCTCGGCTCTCATGGCCGACCTGGAGGCGAAGCCGGCATCCGCGACAGGAGCGTCGCGCGCCGGCGAAACGGCGATCGGCACCGACCGGATCTCCCCGAACCCGGGACAGCCGAGGCGGGCATTTGCGGATTCGGCCCTCGACGAGCTCGCCGCCTCGATCCGCGAGAAGGGGATCATTCAGCCCCTGATCCTCCGGAAGGACCCCCGCGACCCGGACCGCTACGAGATCGTCGCCGGCGAGCGCCGGTGGCGGGCGGCGCAGCGTGCGCAGCTGCACGAGGTTCCCGCGATCGTTCGAGACCTCGATGACGCCGAGGTTCTGGAGATCGCCATCGTCGAGAACATTCAGCGCGCCGACCTGAACGCGATGGAGGAGGCGGCAGGGTATCGGCAGCTGATGGAGCGCTTCGGCCATACCCAGCAGGCGCTTTCCCAGGCTTTAGGGAAGAGCCGCAGCCACGTCGCGAACCTGCTCCGGCTGCTCACGCTGCCGAGGGCCGTGCAGGAGATGGTGCGATCGGGGGACCTGTCGGCGGGCCATGCGCGCGCGCTGGTGACGGCGGCGGACCCGGAGGCGCTGGCGCGAAGGATCGTTGCCAAGGGACTGTCCGTGCGCCAGGCCGAGGCGCTGGCCCAGGAGGACCGGACCGGCAACCGTTCGCAGCCTCGCGGCCGGCGGGCGGAGAAGGACGCCGACACGCGCGCCGCGGAACGGGACCTGGCGACGGCGCTCGGAATGAAGGTCAGCATCGACCATGTGGCTGGCGGCGAAGCGGGCTCGGTGACGTTCCGCTACGGGAACCTGGAGCAGTTCGACGAACTCTGTCGGCGAGTGCTGGTGACCACGGGGACGGGCTAAGCGAGAATCTCCCGCAGGATCGCGTCAAGCAGCGGACGGCCCAAGCGGGTCGTTCGAACGAATCCGGAAACGTGTTCCAACAGTCCGAAATCCATTAACCTATTGATATTGTTGTATTCTGCAAGCAAATAGGCTGGCACGCCTTCCGCAAGGCGCAGGCCCGCCATGACGGCTTCGATGCGCGCGTCATCCTCGGAAACAACGTATTGTCGGCTGTAGCCGTTGCCGGTTGATTCCACGGCATCGAGCCAACTGGCCGGCATGGAATGGCATTCGGTCGCAATGCGAAGACCGTTGACCGTCAGGCGGCCATGCGCGCCCGGCCCGATGCCGGCCCAGTTGCCCGAGCGCCAATACACGAGATTGTGCCGGCTTTCCTGCCCGGGCCGAGCGTGGTTCGAGACTTCGTAAGCCGGGAGGCCGGCCGCTTCAGTCATGTCCTGCGTGATGTTGAACATGTCCAGGGAGTGATTCTCGTCCGGAAGTCCCTGCAGGCGGCCCGCAGCATGACGATCGCCGAACGCCGTGCCCGGCTCTATCGTTAGCTGGTAGAGCGACACATGGTCGGCGGCGAGTTCGAGAGCTTCTGAGAGCTCCGTCTCCCATTCCGCTGCAGCCTGGTTCTGTCGGGCATAGATCAAGTCAAAGGAAACGCGCGGAAACGTGGAGCGCGCGATGTCGTAGGCCGCTACGGCCTCGACGGCGGTGTGAAGACGGCCAAGAGCAATCAGGTCCGAATCCCGGAGCGACTGGATGCCCAGCGAGAGGCGATTGACTCCAGCCTTGGCGTAGGAGCGAAAGCGGTCGGCCTCGACGGAGGTCGGGTTGGCCTCAAGCGTGATCTCGATGTCGTCAGCGGGGGTCCAGGCGTCCTTGGCCGCTTCGATGGTGCGGGCAACGGTTTCTGCCGCCATGAGGCTTGGCGTACCGCCGCCAAAGAACATTGAACTCAGCTTGCGAGGACCGACATCTTCCCGAACTCTCGCGATTTCATTCAGAAACGCTTCTTGCCAGCGAGACTGGTCGACGGACGCGGCCACATGGCTGTTGAAATCGCAATAGGGGCACTTTGCCTGGCAGAACGGCCAATGAACATAAAGGCCAAGGCCCCTATCCATCTTGAAATACCGCCGCCAGCTTCCGGAACGCATCGGCGCGGTGACTGATGCGGTTCTTTTCCCGGCGGTTCATCTGCCCAAATGTGATGCCAAAGCCCTCAGGCTGGAAAATCGGGTCGTATCCATGACCCTCGCCGCCACGCATGGGCCACGTGATCTGGCCGTTGAGGCGCCCTTCGAACGTTTCGTCATGCTCATCCGGCCAGGCGAGCACGAAAGCGCAGCAAAAGCGGGCGGTCCAGGGCTGCGCGACGCCGGACTCAAGAAGCGCGCCGTGGGTGCGTGTCATCGCATGCACGAAGTCGCGGCCGCCTGGCGTGTCTGCCCAGTCCGCCGTGCGAACTCCCGGTGCTCCGCCAAGGGCATCGATCTCGATCCCGGAATCGTCGGCAAGCGCAGGCAGTCCGGTGGCGCGGGAGGCGGCATGCGCCTTGATCCGGGCATTCGCGACAAAGTCCGCGCCGGTCTCGTCCGGCTCGTCGAGGCCAAGGGCGGCCGCGCCGATGACGCGGATAGCGTGGTCATCAAGCAGGTCGGCGATCTCCTCGAGCTTTCCGGAATTGTGTGTCGCGACCAGAAGGCGGTCACCGGCAAAGCGGCGCATCAGGCGGTGGCATCCCTTTGCTTGGAGACAAGAGCTTGGACGCCAAGGTCGGCAAGGTCGAGCAATGCCGACATTTCGTCGCGCGAGAATGCCTCGCCTTCCGCCGATGTCTGGACCTCGACAAGGCGGCCAGCGCCCGTCATGACGAAGTTGCCGTCAACGCTTGCCTCGCTGTCCTCGGGATAGTCAAGGTCGAGGATCGGCTGGCCGCCGTAAATTCCGCAGGACACGGCAGCAACGTGATCCTTGACCGGATCGGCTGCAATCTGACCGGACTTCAAGAGTTCATTGGCCGCGAGACGGAGTGCAACCCACCCGCCGGTAATGGAAGCGCAACGCGTGCCTCCATCGGCTTGGATGACGTCGCAGTCAATAATGATCTGGCGTTCGCCGAGCGCGGAACGGTCCACGCAGGCGCGAAGCGACCGACCTATGAGGCGCTGGATTTCCTGTGTGCGTCCGGACTGACCTGCCTTGGCCTCGCGACGGCCGCGCGAATGCGTTGCGCGAGGAAGCATGCCGTACTCTGCTGTCACCCAGCCAAGCCCGGAGCTCTTCATCCAGAACGGTATTCGGCCATCAATCGAAGCAGTGCACAGAACCTGTGTATCGCCGCACTTGATCAGGCACGATCCTTCGGCGTGACGCGTGACGCCCGCCTCGATTGACACGCCGCGCATTTCGTCGTTCTTTCTTCCCGAGGGCCGCATGGCAAATCTCCGGTTTGGACGGGACGCTTGATAGTTGCGGCGTCGGACTGCATCAACCCCGATTGACCTTGTGCGCCGCTTCAATTTAATTGCAGCGCCTTGACATCCCGAACGGCCGATGACTGACGCAGGACAACTTCTGGAAGAGATGAACGAACGCTCGCGCGAAGTGTTTCGCCGGGTCGTGGAAGGGTATCTGGAGACCGGCGAACCGATGGGCTCGCGCAAGCTTACGCGAGAGCTGAACGAGAAGGTCAGCGCGGCGACGGTCAGAAACGTCATGCAGGATCTGGAATTTCTCGGACTTCTGGATTCGCCGCATTCTTCAGCAGGACGGTTTCCGACCGAGTCAGGGCTGCGACTTTTCGTCGACGGGATGATGGAAGTAGGAGACCCGTCAAGCCGGGATCGGGAGGCCATAGAGTCCGAATTGCAGGCGACCGACGAAAGTGTCGCGAACCTGCTTGACCGAGTCGGTTCGGCCCTGTCGGGCGTGACGCAGGGCGCATCGCTTGTATTGGCGCCGAAGCACGACGCAGCGGTGCAGCACATCGAGTTTATCAGTCTCGCCGCCGATCGTGCCATGGTGGTCCTGGTCTTCGAGGACGGACATGTCGAGAACCGATTGTTCTCGCCGCCGCCGGGCCAGACTGCCAGCAGCTTTCGAGAGGCCGCGAACTTCCTGAACGCGGCTTTGGCCGGCCACACGCTTTCGGAACTGGGGCAAGTGGTCCAAAGGGAGATCCAGCAGAATCGACAGCAGCTCAACGAACTCGCTCGGGAACTGGTCGAAAGCGGGATGGTGATTTGGGAGCATGAAGGGACCGACTACGAGCGCCTGATCGTACGGGGCCGCTCGAACTTGCTGGCGGGGGACGCAGGGGAAGAAGACCTTGAGCGGATTCGAAGCCTTTTTGACGACTTGGAGCGCAAGCGCGACATTGCAGAGTTTCTCGAACTGACGGATGCGGGGGAAGGTGTGCGCATTTTCATCGGTTCGGAGAACAAGCTTTTTTCGCTTTCCGGTTCCTCTTTGGTCGTCTCGCCCTATATGAACACCGATCGAAGAATCATCGGTGCCATCGGGGTGATCGGGCCTACCCGTCTCAATTATGGCCGGATCGTTCCAATTGTAGACTACACCGCTCAGCTGGTGGGCCGGCTGTTTGCTGATCGAGGGCAGTAATGAACGACGCAAAGACGAAGAATTCCAAGATTGAGGAAGAGGGCCTCCAGATCCAGGCCGAGGAAGGGCATTCCGGTTCCGAAGAGGAACTGATCGACATCACTTCGCCCGATGCGCTGGAAGACCCGCATGACGACGAGAGGATTGCGGCGCTGGAGGCGGAGCGGGATGCACTGAAGGACAAGTTCATGCGTGCGCTGGCGGAGGCCGAAAACGCGCGAAAGAGATCGGATCGGGACCGACGCGAGGCAGAGCGGTATGGAGGAACCAGGATGGCGCGGGACATGCTGCCTGTCTTCGACAACATGAAACGTGCGGTGGCGGCCGTTCCTGAAGATGCCCGGGACGCAAACAAGGCGTTGATCGAAGGCGTGGAACTGACGATGCGCGAACTCCTCAACGTGTTCGGCAAGCACGGTGTGCGCGTGATATCGCCCGAGGCCGGGGACCGCTTCGATCCCCTGCTTCACGAAGCGATGTTCGAAGCGCCAATGCCTGGCACCGTGGCTGGCGAGATCATCCAGGTGGAGGCCGACGGATTCATCTTGCACGACCGCCTGCTGCGACCCGCGAAGGTCGGCGTGAGTTCGACGCCAGCGTCATGAATTGCTGCCATCTGCCGACAGACCGATCCGCCGGGGTGCCCCTCCGTTGCAGCCGGGCTGCTACTTCGCCAGAGTCTTGAGGCGGTAGAGGGCATCCAGCGCGTCGCGTGGGGTCATTTCGTCAGGGTGGATCGCTGCCAAGGCATCTTCGAGCTCTGACGCTGTCCGTGCCTGGGCAGAAGACGGAGGGCTGGCGGAGAAGAGCGGCAATTCGTCAATCAGGGCTTTCGGGCGTACGCTGCCTTCGCGTTCACCCCGTTCAAGCGCTTCGAGAACGGTGCGGGCGCGGTCCACGACGGGCTGGGGAAGTCCGGCAAGGCGGGCAACCTGCACGCCGTAACTGCGGTCCGCCGCGCCCTTGCGGACTTCATGGAGGAAGATGACCTCGCCATCCCACTCCTTGACCGCCACGGTTGCGTTTCGGACACCTTCCAGTCGGTTCGCGAGTTCCGTCAATTCGTGATAGTGGGTCGCGAAGAGCGCGCGGCAGCGGTTCGTCTCGTGCAGGTGTTCGAGCGTTGCCCACGCGATGGACAGGCCGTCATAGGTGGCCGTGCCCCGACCGATCTCGTCAAGGATGACAAGCGCCCGGTCGTCGGCTTGGTTCAGGATCGCGGCCGTTTCGACCATTTCGACCATGAAGGTCGATCGCCCCCGGGCAAGCTCATCGGAGGCCCCGACGCGGCTGAAGATCTGGCTCACAAGGCCAATATGCGCGCCTTTGGCTGGAACGAAGCTGCCCGCCTGGGCGAGGATGGCGATGATCGCGTTCTGGCGGAGGAAGGTGGACTTGCCTGCCATGTTGGGCCCGGTCAGCAACCAAACCCTCCCGTCGCCGTCGTTGGAAAGATCGCAATCATTGGCAATGAACGGCACGCCTTCGGCCTTGAGGGCCTGCTCCACCACGGGATGTCGGCCTCCGGAAATTGAAAAGGCCTCGCTGTCGTCAATCCGCGGCGCGCACCAGTTCTGGTCCTTGGCAAGGCTGGCAAAGGCACAGGCGACATCGAGTTCGGCCAGGGCGCTGGCGGCAAGCGCGAGACGGTCTCCACTTGAAAGGACAAGGCGGACCAGTTCGGCATGCAGCGCGGTTTCGATCTCGATGGCTTTCGCCCCAGCGTTCAGGATCTTGGATTCGAGTTCCGAAAGCTCCACGGTCGTGAAGCGGACGGCGCTTGCCGTGGTCTGTCGATGTATGAACCGCTCGGAATTGGGGGGCGACATCATCGTTTCCGCATGTCTCGCACGCGTTTCGATGAAGTATCCAAGTACGTTGTTGTGCCTGATCTTGAGCGAAGCGATGTCCGTGGCATCTGAGTAGTCGGCCTGCAGTCCTGCGATGACGCTGCGGCCCTCGTCACGCAGCTTGCGCGCTTCGTCCAGGTCGGCGTCAAGGCCGTCAGCGATGAATCCACCATCCCGGACGAGAAGGGGCGGTTCCGCGACAAGCGCATCGGAGAGAGAGAGGACCAGTTCGCCAAATCCGCCGAGATCAGACAGCCAGGCGTTGATTGGCTCGGGCCCATCGTTCGCGAGGGCGGCGGTGATTTCCGGCAGCAGGCCGAGAGCGTTTCTGATTGCCGCCAAGTCGCGTGGCCCGCCCCTGTCCAGAGCCAGTCTCGACACTGCCCGCTGGATGTCGGGGCAGCGTTTGAGAATGTCCCGAATCCTGTCGGGTTGTGCGTTGCCCGAGGCGAACCACTCTACGACCCCGATATTGGCTCGAACGGTATCGAGATCGCGAGAGGGGGATGAAATGCGGTGTTCGATCAGGCGGCCGCCAGCGGCGGTTACGGTGCGATCGACCGCGTGCAGGAGCGAGCCTTTCCGATCTCCGGAAAGTGAACGCGACAGCTCGAGACTCCGGCGAGTCGCGGCGTCAATCTGGACAGTCCCGGATTCGATGTCGCGCACTGGAGCGCGCAGAAGAGGCAGTTTTCCCTTCTGAGTGAGCTCAAGGTAATCGACGAGCGCGCCGATCGCCGAAATTTCCGCCCGGGAAAACGACCCGAAGGCGTCAAGGCCCTGGACCTGCCAGAATTTCGCGAGGCGTTTCTGCGCCGCCTGGCTGTCGAAGCTAGACGGTGACAGGGGGGTCAGGCAGGCGCCGGATTCGGTGACCAGGTCGGAATACTCCGAATACTTGCTTTCGGAAATGATGACCTCGCTTGGCGAGAGACGCGCAAGCTCCGGCCCGAAACGGACGGGAGAAGTAGGAAGGACGCGCAATTCCCCTGTCGAGACGTCGACGCAGGCGACGGCGGCCTCCCCGCGGACTTCCGCCAGTGCCGCGAGGTAATTGTGTCGGCGGGCATCAAGAAGGGCTTCCTCGGTGAGTGTGCCGGGCGTGACAAGCCGTACGACGCCTCGCTTGAGGACGGCTTTTGGACCGCGCTTCCTGGCCTCGGAAGGATCTTCAAGCTGCTCGCATACGGCGACGCGGAAGCCCTTGCGAATGAGCGTCAGAAGGTAGCCTTCTGCCGAGTGCGCTGGCACTCCGCACATCGGAATGTCTTCGCCAAGCTTCTTGCCGCGTTTCGTGAGCGCAATGTCAAGGGCTTCTGAAGCCGCAACGGCGTCGTCAAAGAACAGCTCGTAGAAATCGCCCATGCGGTAGAACAGGAGAGCATCAGGATTTTCGTCCTTGATCTTCAGGTATTGCGCCATCATCGGCGTGACGTCGGCGGTCGCGACGGGCACTGATCACATCCCCTGTAATTTGGCCGAATCTAGCGATCCGGCCAGCAGGGCGAAAGATCAAAAATCAGCTGGCGAACGGTGCGGCATCACCCCAGAGTTGCCGGATTCTGTCGTCACGTCGGCAGGCCTTGCGATAGAACTTGTAGGCATTGGCCTTTGACTTGGGGCCACGGCGGGTCAGGACGAGCTCTTTGCTCTTGTAATAATCCTGGTGATAGTCCTCGGCCACGTAGAATTCGGATGCGTCAAGAATGGGCGTGACGATCGTGCGTCCAAGCTCCGATTGCGCCTCCGCCTTCGCCTTTTCGGCGGCGGCGCGCTCCGCGGAGTTCGAGACGAATATAGCCGTGCGGTAGCTGTCGCCCCGGTCGCAGAACTGTCCCCCGGCATCAGTGGGATCGACGGAACGAAAGAAATCATGCAGCAGCCGGTCATAGCCGATCACGCTGTCATCATAGCTGATCTCCACCGCTTCGTAGTGCCCGGTGCCGCCTTTCGTGACTGCCTTGTAGGTCGGATTGGCCGTGGTCCCGCCGGTGTAGCCAGAGACGACTTCGGCGACGCCCGCAAGGGATTCGAAGTCCGACTCGACGCACCAGAAGCAGCCGCCCGCGAAATAGGCCTTCTTCTCCGCCGCTTCAGCCTGCGCGCCCTGAAACACCAGACCGAAGAAGATCAATGCGAACGAAAGAGATGTCCGGGTAAAAGGCGTGCTCATCATTTTTCTCCTTGCGATTGGCGGGAGAATGGCGCGGACTTGGCCAACAGTCCATTCAACGGAGCGTGAGGTCGCGCGGGCGTGAAGGCTGTTTCAGAGGGCGGGCGGAGTCAGGTCGGGAGACATGAGGATTGCAACTTGGAGCGGGCCGCGAAACCTATCGACGGCAATGATGTATGCTTTCGGCAACCGGCCGGACTTCGCGGCCTGGGACGAGCCGTTCTATGCCGCTTATCTGGAGGCGACGGGGATCGAGCACCCGATGCGGGAGCACGTGCTCGCGGCCAATGAATGCGACCCGCAGCGCGTGGCCGAACGATGCCTCGGGACAGTTCCCGAAGGCTGCCCGCATTTTTACATGAAGCACATGCCGTTTCACATGGAGCCGGACTTCCCGCTCGACTGGGCGGAGAGCTGCGTGAACATCCACCTGATCCGGCATCCGGCAAGGGTGGTGGCCAGCTATGTCAGGAAGCGCGAGAATCCAGTCATGCGCGACATCGGATTCGAGGAACAGCTGGCACTGTTCGAAAAGCTGCCCGGACCTGTCGTGGACAGCGCGGACATCTTGCAGAATCCGGAAGCGGCGCTCCGTCGGCTATGCGAAGCGATCAGGCTCGAATTTGATCCCTCGATGCTGTCTTGGCCAGCGGGCCCCAAGCCGTTCGACGGGGTTTGGGCGCCGCATTGGTACGGGTCGGTGCATCGCTCCACCGGGTTTGCGGGTCCGGAAGCGCCCTTGCCGGTGCTGCACGGCGAGGCTCGGGAACTGGCGGAGCGCGCTCTGCCTTTCTACGAGCGGCTTGCGGCGAAAGCGTTGAAGATTTGAACGGCCGCAGTCCACGCCTGCAGGATGCCTGGCATCGGACGCAAGACAGCTTCCGCCAGCGTCACTTCAGGCGTCGGTTTCGCGAGGCGAGCAGTTTCAGGCGGAGTGCGTTCAGTTGAATGAATCCCTGTGCGTCCTTCTGATCATAGGCACCCGCGTCTTCCTCGAACGTGACATGGGCCTCCGAATAGAGCGAGTGATCAGACCAGCGCGCAACCGTGCGCACGGACCCCTTGTAGAGCTTCAACCGCACGTTGCCCGTCACATGTTCCTGGCTCTTGTCGATCAGTGCCTGCAGCATTTCGCGCTCTGGCGAAAACCAGAATCCGTTGTAGATCAATTCCGCGTAGCGCGGCATGATCGAATCCTTGAGGTGTCCGGATCCGGAATCAAGCGTGATCTGCTCGATGCCGCGATGGGCTTCGAGCAGGATCGTGCCGCCCGGTGTTTCGTACAATCCGCGGGACTTCATTCCGACAAAACGGTTCTCCACAAGATCGAGAATGCCGACGCCGTGCCGGCCGCCGAGGTCGTTAAGGCAGGTCAGGACCTGAGCTGGGGTCATGGACACTCCGTCGATTGCAACGGCGTCCCCCTGCTCGAACGCGATCTCGACGGTTTCGGCCTTGTCCGGCGCGTCCTCGGGCAGCGTGATGCGCTGCAGGACATGGGCGGGCGCCTCCTCGGCCGGATTCTCCAGGATCTTTCCCTCGGAAGAGGTGTGGAGAAGGTTTGCGTCGACGGAAAACGGTGCCTCGCCACGCTTGTCTCCGGAAATGGGAATCTGATGCTGTTCGGCAAACTCAAGAAGCCTTGATCGCGACGTCAGGTCCCAGATGCGCCAAGGGGCAATGACCCTGATGTCCGGATTGAGGGCGTAGGCAGACAACTCGAAGCGCACCTGGTCATTGCCCTTGCCCGTTGCGCCGTGGGCAATGGCGTCCGCTCCCGTCTCTTCCGCGATCTCCACGAGGCGCTTGGAAATGAGCGGGCGCGCGATGGAAGTTCCGAGGAGATAGAGACCTTCGTAGACCGCGTTGGCGCGGAACATGGGAAAAACGAAGTCGCGGGCGAATTCCTCCCGAAGGTCCTCAACATGGATTTCCGTGACGCCAAGCAGTTCGGCCTTCCTGCGGGCAGGTTCCAGTTCCTCTCCCTGTCCGAGGTCGGCAGTGAAGGTCACGACGTCGCATCCGAATTCGGCCTGCAGCCACTTGAGAATGATCGAGGTGTCAAGACCGCCGGAATAAGCGAGAACGACTTTCTTGGGCGCGGACATGGGCTCTCCAGAGGTCGTCAGGTGTTCGGGGGCGTTTACGGCCTTTTCGCACGGGGAACAAGCAACGCAGCACGTGTCGACGGCCCCTACGCGCACGATGATGGCCTGGACGCTGACAGGGCTCAATTCGAAGTCCGAAGGACATGCGGGCCGAACGATCTCGCGAGGGCGCACGTCGGCGGAAGTTCTTGACTCGCCAATTTGTCGTGGCGCGTGATAGTGCTCAGGGGTTCGACTGTCGGTGACGAGCCGTGAATTTTGGATCAAGCCCGGGCTGGGATGACACGGTCCTGCCGTTTCAGCTTGACCGCACCGCAACGCGGGGTCGGGTCGCGCGTCTGCGCGGCGCCTTGCAGCACATCCTGTCGCAGCACGGATATCCGGAGGTGATCGAATCGCTTCTGGCTGAGGCAACCTTGCTCACAGTGCTGATAGGGCAAGCGATCAGGACGAGCTGGAAGCTCTCGCTTCAAGTCCGCGGGAACGGTCCGGCGCGGTTGATCGCGACCGATTATTTCGGTCCGGCCGAGGATGGTTCGCCAGCGAAGATCAGGGCATATGCAGGATTTGACGAGACGCGGCTTGATCCCGACGGCGACGCGTTCACGCAGGCGGGATCAGGATGTTTCTCGATCATGATCGACCAGGGCGGCGGCACCGCGCCCTACCAGGGAATCACGCCCCTTGCCGGGGGATCGCTGGCGGCGTGCGCCGAAAACTACTTTGCGCAGTCCGAGCAGCTGCCGACCCGGTTTGCGCTGGCATTCGGGCGTACGCAGATCCCCGAAGAAGAGGTCCATTGGCGGGCGGGCGGCGTGATGCTCCAGCAAATGCCAGACTCCAGACCGCGAACGGAGGATGGCGGGAGCGGCACCCGAAATCTCACGGCGCCGCCGGACATCCTGGACCGCGCTACCGCAGAAACCTGGAATCGCGTCAACTTGCTTCTGGATGCTGCTGACGAGATCGACTTGATAGGACCGAGCGTAGCGCCGGCCGACCTGCTCGTCAGGCTTTTTCGCGCCGATGGGCCTAGGGCGTACCGCGTACAGCCGGTGGAGTTTGGATGCACGTGCACGAAGGAACGAGCACGGACTTCCCTTTCGCTATGCTCGACGGAGGACCCCGCCACCATGACGACGGACGAGGGTGTCGTGACGGTGGACTGCCAGTTCTGCGGAGCGCACTATGAATTTGAGCCGATCGCGCCCGGCATTGAGGCGCGGCATGGGTGATCTTGCAGGAAGGCTTCGGTCGGCGCTTGCGGGCCGAGGCCGCCCATCGTCGGACTATGACTTGAACCCCGATGTGCAGCTGTCTCCCGAAAGAACCTTGCGCAATGCCGCAGTTTTGATCCCGGTCGTAGACCGCCCGGGAAATGCGGGCGTCATCCTGACCAAGCGATCGTCCGCACTGAAGCATCATCCTGCCCAGATCGCCTTTCCCGGGGGCAAGGTCGACGAGACCGACGGCGGTGCCGAAGACGCTGCATTGCGTGAGGCGCACGAGGAAATCGGGCTTTCCCCGCAGCATGCGGACGTTCTCGGGTCTCTTCCGCCTCATGAAACCGTGACGGGATTCCTGGTCACCCCGGTGCTTGCGCTGGTTGCGCCGGAATTCAAGGCCCGGCCCGAGCCAGGGGAAGTGGCGGAAGCGTTCGAGGTGCCCTTGGACCATGTCATGAATCCGGCGCGATTCCTGGTTGAATCACGGCGTTGGCGCGGAAAGCGGCGATATTACTTTACCGTGCCTTGGGGGCCCTATTACATCTGGGGCGCGACGGCCCGGATCCTTCGAGCCTTGGCGGATCGAGTGCAGAATGTCGAAACTTGAAGCAGACTGGTTGGCTGCAGAGCCGACGCAGAGGGTCTTTTCGCTGCTCGCCGATGCTGGCCACGCGGTGTATGCCGTGGGCGGTTGTGTCAGAAACGCGCTCCTGGGAGAGCAGGTCAACGACGTCGACTTTGCAACTGACGCGCAGCCGGAACACGTGCTCGAGCTTGCGAAGGCAGCCGGGCTAAAGGGGGTTCCGACAGGAATTCTGCACGGGACGGCCAGCGTGATTGTCGGCGGAGTCATGCACGAGGTGACGACGTTCCGCAAAGACGTGGCGACGGACGGGCGGCGCGCAGTCGTGGAATTTTCGGACCGCATGGAAGAAGATGCCCAGCGCCGGGACTTCACGATGAACGCGCTCTACGTCGACGCGGAAGGTGTCGTGCATGACCCGCTGGGCGGCCGTGCCGACATCGAGGCGCGGCGCGTGCGGTTCATCGGCGATCCCGAGGCCCGCATTCGCGAGGACTATCTGAGGAGCCTGCGCTATTTCCGGTTTCATGCTTGGTACTGCGGTTCCGGGGAAGGCTTTGACGTGGAGGCGATTGCCGCAATCGCCGCGAATCTTGACGGGCTGAACGGCCTTTCGAGGGAACGTGTCGGCTCGGAACTGAAGCGTTTGCTGAGCGCCCCGGATCCCGCACAAGCGGTTGCGGCCATGCGGTCTTCCGGGGTCTTGGCGGCGGTCCTGCCCGGTGCCAGCGACGTCGCGCTGGGCCCGCTGATTGCGCTCGAACAAGGACTGGGTTTCGTGGCGGACCCGATTCGTCGCCTGGCGGTGATGGGCGGAGACGGAGTGGTGGGTCGGCTGAATCTGTCGCGTCGAGAGGCGAAGCGGATCAGAATCGTTCAGGGACATTTCGTAACGGATCCCGGCGAGGCAGGGTATCGCCTTGGTGTTGTCGATGCACGGGACGCAATGCTCGTGGCAAGCGCTGTCGCGGGGCGGCCGCTTCCGCCGGAGGCGCTGGAATTGATAGAGCATGGCGCGGCACAGGCCTTTCCTGTCAAGGCCGAGGACCTGTCGCCAATTTTCAGGGGGCCAGCGCTCGGCAGGGCCCTTGACGGGCTAGAGCGGAAGTGGATCGCGTCCGGTTTTGAGCTTGATCGCGAGGAATTGCTTGCGCTGACGAAGGGATGACTCTGGCAGCCAGACAGGGTAGATCGGCGAATGCCGATACCCGTGAGGCGCAGGACGGTTGGCGGGATCAGCCATGCGCTGTCTCGGCAGGCGCTGCATGCCGCGGAAGAAGCGTTCCGCTGTCTCGTTGCCTCACGTCCTGCCCGTCCAACCCAGGGTGCAAGCGATATGCTTCGCTTCTTTGAAAATCTCGTCGATCCCTATTGCGATTATCCGCAGGTGGACCATCCGCCGAAGAAGCTCTGGCCGTTCATGAACGAATACGCACGGCCGTTCCGGAGGGTTTTTGCAGCCACGACAGCCGTGGCAATTGCTGTCGCGGCCGTGGAAATCTGGTTGATTTCCTATATCGGGCGACTGGTTGACCTGCTGGCGGTCGCAGATCCAGGAACGTTTTGGCAGGAACATGGGACCGAAATGATCCTGGTCGGGCTGTTCTTGCTGACTGTCCGGCCATTGCTCGAGTTTCTCGACGTCGGCCTGCTGAACAACGCAATTCTGCCCAATTTCGGAACGCTCATCCGATGGCGGTCGCATAGCCATGTCCTGCGACAGTCCGTCGGATGGTTCGAAAATGACTTTGCGGGCCGAATCGCGAACCGGATCATGCAGACTCCGCCCGCGGCGGGAGAGGCGGCCTTCCAGATCTTCGATGCGCTGACCTATGCCACGGCCTATGTGGCGGGGGCCCTGATTCTTCTCGGCGAGGCGGATGCACGGCTGGCGCTTCCGCTGCTCGTCTGGCTGTTCCTCTACGTGCTCCTGATTCGCTGGACCGTCGTCCGGGTCGGACCGGCCAGCCAGGCCGCATCCGACGCGCGCAGCGCGGTTACCGGCAGGGTCGTTGACAGCTACACGAACATTCACAGCGTCAAGATGTTCGCACACACCTCGACAGAGCGAGAGTATGCACGGGAGGCGATCGAACATGCGCGCCGAACCGTTCAGGACGAAATGCGCATATACACGAAGATGGATCTCGGCCTGACGCTGATCAACGGGTACCTAATCGTGTCGGTCGTCGGTTGGGCGATCTGGCTCTGGTCGACGGGTGCCGCAAGCATCGGGGCGGTGGCGATCGCCACTTCACTGGTCGTTCGACTGAGCGCCATGACCGGATGGGTCATGTGGGCGCTGACGAGTTTCTTCCGCAATCTCGGCATCGTGGCGGAAGGAATGGAGACCATTGCCCAGCCAATCACGCTGGTAGACCATCCGGATGCCAGGCCGCTCGATCCAGGGCCAGGGCGCATCGAATTTGAAGCGGTTGCGCACCACTACGGTCGCCGGACGGGCGGCCTTGTGAGGATCGACCACGTGATCGAACCCGGCGAGAAGGTCGGGCTGGTGGGACGGTCGGGATCGGGCAAGTCGACGTTTGTGAAGCTGCTCCTGCGTTTCTACGACGTCGAAAGCGGCACCATTCGTGTTGACGGGCAGGATATTTCGCTTGTGACGCAGGACAGTCTTCGCGCGCGAATCGGGATGGTCCAGCAGGAAAACTCGCTGCTGCACCGCTCAGTGAGGGACAACATTCTCTACGGTCGACCGGAAGCCACGGAAGACATGGTGATCAGGGCGGCGAGACAGGCCGAAGCCTGCGATTTCATCCTGGATCTCGAAGACCCGGACGGCCGGTCCGGATTCGATGCACATGTCGGCGAGCGGGGCGTGAAGCTCTCGGGAGGACAGCGCCAGAGGATCGCGTTGGCAAGGGTCATCCTGAAAGACGCACCGATTCTCGTGCTCGACGAGGCGACGAGCGCGCTGGACAGCGAAGTGGAGGCCGCAATTCAGGACACGCTATATGGCATGATGAAAGGCAAGACGGTGATTGCCATCGCGCACCGGCTTTCGACGATCGCACGGATGGACCGGATCGTGGTCCTGGATGACGGTAGAATTGTCGAAACAGGCAGCCACGCCTCGCTGCTGGCGAAGGGAGGTCTGTATGCCGGCTTCTGGAACCGGCAATCCGGCGGTTTCATTACGACTGATCTCGAGGCAGCCGAATGATCCGCCGCGCCGGACGACTGATTGACGCCTTTCGCGCGGCCGACAGCCCGCCGCCCAGATCGCTTGGCGCCTTCATGGTCTGGGGCCTGAAGGACACGTTTCCGGTGCTGACCGCTGCAGCAGCGGTCTCGGCGACCGCCGGAACGCTTGAGGTCCTGACGGCATTGATACTTGGTCACGTGATTGACACGGCGCTTGCCTCCACCCCTGACACGTTCTTCTCCGTGAACTGGGCCCTGGTCGTTGGCGTGGCGGCGTTCTTTCTGGTCGCGCGACCGGTCGTCTTCGGGCTGAGCTCGATTGCGAACGCCGTCGTGATCCTGCCCAACGTCAATCCGCTCGTGCTTGCTCGGCTTCACCGATGGACGCTTGGCCAGTCGGTCACGTTCTTCGACAACGACTTTGCCGGACGGATCGCCCAAAAGCAGATGCAGACGGCTCGGGCGCTCACGGATGTCGCGAGCGAAGTGATCAACGTCATCTTCTTTGCGCTGGCCTCGCTGGTCGCTTCCGCGCTTCTGCTGACCGCCATAAACGGATGGATGGCACTCGCCCTGTTCGTGTGGCTGTGCGGATATCTCTACATGGTGCGCTGGTTCATGCCGCGCATTCGCATTCGATCACGGGCGCGTGCAGGCGCGCGCGCGATGGTCACGGGACAGATTGTCGACACGATTACCAACATCAAGACCGTGAAGCTCTTTGCCCATGCCAGTCACGAGGAACGCGCGGCGACGGATGCGGTGAGGGAGTTTCGCGAACGGGCGCTTGACTACGGCTCTCTGGCTGCGTTTTTCCGGATATGTCTCATCACGGTCGCAGGCATGGTTCCCGTTCTGCTCATTGGCGGCACGCTTTGGTTCTGGAGCCGGGGCGTCGCGAGCCCGGGCGACGTTGTGGCAGCTGGCGCAATCTCGATTCGGATTTCGCAGATGACCGGCTGGGTCAGCCATGTGCTCATGGCGATTTACGGGAACGTCGGCGAGGTCGAGGACGGGATGAATACCTTGACCCCGCCACACGGCCTGACGGACCGGCCCGGGGCCGAGGCGTTTCAGCTCCGAACGCCAACGGTCGAGTTCAGGAACGTGAGCTTTGCCTACGGACGTGCCACGGGCGGAGTGGACGGCATAGACCTGAGCATTGCACCGGGCGAAAAACTGGGGATCGTCGGCGCGAGCGGGGCCGGAAAATCGACCTTGGTCGCGCTCCTTCTGAGGCTCTATGACGCGGAGGCCGGCACGGTTCTGGTGTCCGGGCGCGACGTTCGGTCGGTGACGCAGGAGAGCCTTCGCCGCCAGATCGGCATGGTCACCCAGGAAACGGCGATGTTCAATCGTTCGGCGCGCGAGAACATCCTCTACGGCCGTCCCGATGCGACCGAAGCGGAGATGGTTGCCGCTGCACGTCGCGCCGAGGCGCACGACTTCATATTGGGGCTCGAGGATCACCTCGGACGGAAGGGTTATGACGCTCATCTCGGTGAGCGCGGCGTCAAGCTCTCCGGCGGGCAGCGGCAACGCATCGCGCTTGCGCGAGCCATTCTGAAGGACGCGCCGGTCCTGGTGCTGGACGAGGCGACAAGCGCGCTGGATTCGGAGGTCGAAGCCTCGATTCAGCTGGCGCTGGAGGCCGTCATGGCAGGCAAGACCGTGCTGGCCATCGCGCACCGCCTGTCAACGATTGCGCAGATGAACCGGATTGTCGTCTTGCACGAGGGACGCGTTGCGGAGACCGGAACCCATGAAGAGCTGCTGGCCAGGAGCGGTCACTATGCACGCTTCTGGCAACGTCAGTCCGGCGGGTTCATCGGGGTTCGGGAGGCTGCCGAATAGGTGGCTCCTTGACGAGAGATCCGGGCTCGCGCGGTGTTCGAGATGCTCGGAGCAAGGCAAGCCACGCTGCATCATGTCTCTGTGGCCTAAGGTTCGGAATCGGCTACCTTGATCGAGGCGGTTTTCTTGGCCGCGGTTTTCGTCTATTGTTCTGTTCGAGGCAGAATTCAGGTAGAACATGCGAGCGGCTTTCAGATTCTGCGTGGTGGTTGCGCTTGCCTTCTCGCTGGCGGGCTGCGCATCGAAGTTCCGGCGCTATGACGGGCCGATAGTGACCCATGTCACCGTCCACAAGGACGCGCGGGCCATGAATCTTCATCACGGAGGCAAGGTTCTCAAGTCATACAAGGTCGATCTGGGCTTTGCGCCGGAGGGCGACAAGAAGGAAGAGGGCGACGGGAAAACGCCAGAAGGCTCATATTACGTGAACCGACGCAACCCAGACAGCAAGTTCCACCTTTCCTTGGGCATCAACTATCCGAATGATCAAGACTTCGCCGAAGCCAGGGCAAGGGGCGTCAATCCCGGCAGCGACATCTTCATTCACGGCCAGGGTCCCTGGAGTCCGTTGCGGGCCTTGCGTCGGCGGGCTGACTGGACATGGGGCTGCATTGCCGTGACCAATTCCGAGATGGAGGAAGTCTACGCAATGGTGCACAACGGAACGCCGGTCCACATCTATCGATAGGGGGAAGCTATTGCGACGCTGTTCCGGCTCCGCCTTCGCCGCCCTCTCGAGCCGTCGCCTCCGGTTTCCCCATGACCAGCGTCCACCAGATCTTGCCCGATGACTCCTGGTGCCAGGCAAAGCCGATGTCGCGGGCACGTGGATCAAGGATCACTTGCCGGGCCTCGGGCTTTTCCATCCAGGCCGAGAGCGTCTCGATCTCGGTTTCATAGGTTTCGGAGATGTTCTCGCCAATGAGCTGGCCTGAGTAGCCGGCGCGGGCCACGCGATCCAGCGGGCTGGAGCCGTCAGACCCGAAATGCCAAGGACGGTTCTGGACGGACATGTCAAGCGCATGGGTTTTTGCTGCGGCGTTGAGATGCGCGGAAAGACTGACGGGCTCCAGTCCGCGCGCCTGACGCAGGGTGTTTACGGAATCGAGCATGCGGAACTGGATTCGTGCCAGGTCGTCGTCACTTATCTCGTAGACTTGAGGCACCGGTCTTCCGTCCGGCCCGAACACCGGCTCGACTTCCTCACAGGATGCGAGGACCAGGGCAACAATCAGCAGGCAAGCACGAAACATCATCGACCGCCATTACAGAGGTGATCCGTCCATACCTGCATGTTTTGTTCGGTTCAAACATTGAGACGCTCGTTCGGCGCAGTGACGCCACTGTGAATTGAGCTTGCAGGGCACTTCCCGTATGCTCGCCGTCGAATTGAATCGTCGATCGGGGAGACAGCCTTGGCAAGCGATCCTGTTTCGCGCCGCACGTTCCTGGCAGGTTCGGCTGCGGTGATGGCCGGACCGGCAATTGCCCAGCAGGGCACGACCGAATTTCGGGAGTCGGTTGCGGGAATGGTGAGGCGGAATGCGTCGGGTTTCCGGGCGCTGGACTGGCAGCCCTACTTCGACAACACCCGCAGCGGCGCGATCCTCGTGGACATTTCCGCGCGCGCGCTTCACTACTGGAATGACGACCAGTCAATCTACAAGCTCTACCCAACCAGCGTGCCGATGTCGGAGGACTTGACGCGAAGGGGACACACGAAGGTGGTGGGCAAGGTCGAGGGCCCGGACTGGCGACCGACGCCGGCAATGAAGGAGCGGAATCCGGAATGGCCGGACTACGTGCCGCCCGGACCGGACAATCCGCTCGGTACGCATGCAATATACCTGAGCTGGACGTATTATCGCATCCACGGCACCCATGACACGCGCAAGATCGGCCGCCGATCATCGAATGGCTGCATTGGCCTGTACAACGAGCACATCTCGGAACTCTACGGCCTGGCGAAAATCGGGACGA
The DNA here is from genome assembly GCA_022820365.1 of Silicimonas sp. Lineage (GTDB taxonomy): Bacteria > Pseudomonadota > Alphaproteobacteria > Rhodobacterales > Rhodobacteraceae > JAJEFO01. The sequence goes on along the minus strand of JAJEFO010000003.1, from coordinate 21,315 downwards.
AGGTGCTGGTGATCTGACCGCGGTCGCCGATCGCCGTCCCACAAGTCACCTGGTCCATCCTCCGATCTGTTCTCCGATGATTTCCGCCAGCGCCTCCATGTGGGCATCGTCGTCGTTGAGACAGGGAATGTAGCTGAAGCTCTCGCCCCCGGCATTCTCGAAGCTCTCGCGGATCTCGCCGTTGATTTCTTCAAGCGTCTCAATGCAGTCGGCCGCAAATGCGGGCGCGACCACGGCAATGTTCTTCCGACCGGACTTCGCAAGGTCTGCCACCTTTTCGACCGTATAGGGCTTGAGCCACTCTTCGGGGCCGAAGCGGGACTGGAATGTCGTGACAAGGCGGCTGTCCGACCAGCCCAGGCGCCCCTTCAGGAGACGCGTCGTCTTCTGGCATTGGCAGTGATACGGGTCGCCTTCCGCCAGGTAGCGCTCGGGCATGCCGTGATATGAACAGACAAGGATGTCAGGCGCTGTGTGCGATGCAGCCAGGGCGCGCTCGATGGAGCGGGCCAGCGCCTCGATGTAGGACGGATGATCGAAATATGCCGGAACCGTGCGGATCGCTGGCTGCCATTTCTCCTCCATGAGCGAGCGAAAGAACTGGTCGTTAGCCGTCGCGGTCGTTGCGCCGGCATATTGGGGATACAGCGGAAAGAAGAGAATGCGGCGACACCCGAGGTCAATGAACGAGCGGACCTTCGATCGCGTAGAGGGCTTGCCGTACCGCATGCAGAAATCGACGATGACGCGGTCACCGTAGCGCTGGGCAAGCAAAGACCGCATCTTGGCGGTTTGCGCCTTGGTGATCGTCAAGAGCGGGCTTTCGCCGGCTTCTTCGTTCCAGATCGACTTGTATGCTGCCCCGGACGTGAAGGGGCGGCGGGAGAGAATCACCGCCTGGAGCAGCGGCTGCCATTTCCACGGTGCGTAGTCGATGACCCGGCGGTCGGACAGGAATTCGTTCAGGTAGCGGCGCATCGGCCAGTAGCCGTATCCGTCCGGAGTGCCGAGATTCGCCAGAAGCACGCCAGTTCTTTCCGGCGGGACGCCCGGGTGACCGGGCGGCAATTGGGCGTTGGTGTCCGTCATCGTCCTGCCATCCACCACAGCAGCCCATTCTTGTCCAGCAGGGCCGCGGACCTGTCGACCCGCAGGACCTCGGGGCGGGCTGTCAATGCGCGCAGCAAGACCCTGTCCGACAGTGCAAGGGAAATCACCGCTTGAGCCTGGATTCCTTCACGCCAAGAGCCTCGGCAAGACGGGTGCTGGCAGTGCCGGGCCGGAGCGGCTCTTGCTGGCTTGCAGAGGGAGCCCAGCCGGTCAGGAAGACCATTTCAAACGTCGCGACCAGATAGCCGTCATCGGCAAAGCTCTGTCGGTATATTCTCTCGGTTTCGCGAAAGATCTGCCGGGAATGCAAGGACGTGCTGCGGGACGCAAGCGCGTTGGTCTCGCCCATCCCTCGCAGGTCTGCGGCCAGCCTGGCGAGGTCGGGGTAGCGAACCGTCGTGCTGACGCTGTCGGCGACCGGAAGCGCAAGTCCGGCGCGTTGAAGCAGTCCGCCGAGGCTGGCAATGTCTGCCATGGGAAGGACGCGCGGGGAAAGGCCGCCCGAGAGACGGACTTCGGCCTCTGCCAGCGATGCGCGAAGCTCCTGCAGCGTCGCGCCACCGAACATCACGCCCAGGAACAATCCGTCGGGCACGAGGGCGAGGCGGGACTGGATCATCTGGCCAACCGGATCGTCGGCCCAATGCAGGCCGAAGCAATGGAGAGCCAGGTCGTGGGAATCGCGGTCGAGGGCAAGCGTGGGAGTGTCGTCGACATGCGGCGCGCCTGGAAACAGCGCCGCGACGGGTGGCGTCACGTGCCCGATCAGGACGGGAGTGCGGAACGCCCTGCTGATCTCTGCGAGCCGAACTCGAATTTCGAGCGCCGCTTCCTCGTGAAGAAAGAGTTCCGGTGAACGGGCCGCACGGGCCCGATGCAGCGCAAGCGCCTTCCGGTCGGTGATTTCAGGCGAGCCGGTCATGGCGGCGCGAAGGTAAGGCCGAAAGCGGCAAATGCAACGCGCTTTCCGGTTTGCGCGTTCACGGTGGCGTCGCTTCACGCAAATGCTGGCGTAGACCGCAAAAAACCACTACCTAGTCTGCGGTTGTCCGAGCTTGGTCAAATGAAGACTGTCAGGATATATACGTCGCCCCTTTGCGGGTATTGCCATGCAGCAAAGCGCCTGCTGGCTGGCAAGGGCGTGCCGTTTTCCGAGATTGACGTTCTGGGCGACCCGGAAGCGAGGAGGGCAATGACGATGCGTGCCGGCGGACGCCGGACGGTACCGCAGGTTTTTGTGGGGGATCGTCACGTGGGAGGATATGACGACCTGTCGGCGTTGGAGCGGGCCGGGAGGCTGGACCCGCTGCTCGAAGCGACATGAAAGCCGCCCTTCTTCAGCTAAACTCGTCTGACGACCCGCTGGAAAACCTGCGGACTGTATCAGGTCTTGTGGAGGACGCGGCGGGGGCCGGTGCAACGTTCGTCCTGACGCCGGAGGTGACAAACTGCGTGTCCACGAGTCGGACGCACCAGGACGAAGTGCTGGATGTCGAGGAACAGGACAAGATGCTCGCCGCGCTGCGCCGCGTGGCCGCGCGGCTCGACATCTGGCTCTTGCTCGGGTCACTGGCCTTGAAGTCCGGGGACGAGAAACGATTCATCAACCGTTCGTTCCTGATTTCTCCGGAAGGCGGAATTGCTGCGCGTTACGACAAGATCCACATGTTCGACGTATCGATCAGCGAGACCGAAATCTATCGGGAGAGCGACGGTTATCGTGCCGGAGACAAGGCGGTGCTGGGGGCGGTGGACGGCGAGCCCGTCGGGTTGACGATATGCTATGATCTGCGATTCCCCTATCTTTTCCGGGGCCTTGCAAAGGCCGGCGCCAGGATTCTCACGGTCCCGTCCGCATTTTCGCCCGATACGGGGAAGGCGCATTGGGAGGCGCTGCTCCGGGCACGTGCAATCGAGACCGGGTGCTTCGTGCTTGCGCCGGCGCAATGCGGCGTTCATCCGGCAAGCCGGGGTCGGCAAAGGAAGACATATGGACATTCGCTGGCCGTCGATCCGTGGGGCCGCATCCTGTGCGATGGCGGGGAGGTGCCGGGCGTCAACCTGGTTGACCTGAACATGAGCGAGGTCGATGATGCAAGACGGCGCATTCCGTCACTGACCAGCGAACAATTCTACACCAAGGCCTGATGCCGGACTCCCGAGACACTGTCGACCAGCTGGCCATCGCGTTGTTCAGCGAAATGTTCATGGCGGACCATCTGGTTCGGAGCCGGATTGGCAAGGTTCTGCCAAAGGGAATGGAGTTCAGCCAGTTTTCGATACTGCATCATCTGGCCCGGCACGGAGGAGAGCGGACACCTGCGCAGCTGGCGCGCGCCTTTCACGTCACGCGAGGCGCAATGACAAACACGATCGGAAGGCTGCAACGAGCGGGCTACATTCATGTCCGGCCTGACTGGGATGACGCGCGAAAGAAGCTGGTCGCGATCAGCCCCTCGGGCCGCAATGCATGGGACATTGCCTTGGCATCGGTTGCGCCCGTCCTGGCACAGGCGGTCAGCGCTATCGGGGAAGAGCGATTGCGAAGTGCATTGCCCGTGATGCGGGAACTGCGCCAGCGACTCGACGAGACGGCTAGGGACGAAGAGACGTCGTGACGTAGTTCACTGAAAGGTCGCGGTCCGAAAGGCGCCATCTCCATCCGAGAGGATCGAAGACGAAGCCGGTCCGGTCGACCGGCTCGAGCCTTGCTTGGCGAAGCAGACCGAAGAGTTCGTCCGGAGTGATGAACCTGGACCACTGATGTGTGCCCGCAGGCAGCCACCGCATGACGTATTCCGCTCCGACGATGGCCAGGGCGAAACTCTTGGCCGTTCGGTTTATGGTCGAGCAGGTCATCAGTCCGCCGGGTTTCAGAAGATCATGGCAGGCCGACAGGAAGGCGCCCGGATCGGACACGTGCTCGATCACTTCCATGTTCAGGACCGCGTCGAACGTTTCACCCTCGGCCACGAGATCCTCGGCCGTGGCATGGCGAAAGTCGATGGACAGTCCCTGCTCGTCCGCATGCAGGCTGGCCACCGGGACATTGCGTTCTGCGGCATCGACCCCCACGACCTCCGCCCCGAGGCGGGCCATGGGTTCCGACAGGAGCCCGCCGCCGCAGCCGATGTCCAGGATGCGGAGGCCGGAGAAAGGCGCTCGCATGGCAAGGTCACGGTCGAATTCGGCGGCAATCTGCGACGCAATGTAGTCCAGGCGGCAGGGGTTCAACATGTGGAGAGGCTTGAATTTCCCGGACGGATCCCACCATTCGGCGGCCATCGCCTGGAACTTCTCAATTTCCGCAGGGTCGATTGTCGATGCCTTTGACATGTTGTCTTTCGTCGGCTCCTGCTGAAAATGTTCCGTGAATCGGTCTTCACTCCCGTATATAGAACCTTCATGGACAAACCGTCAGACCAAAAAACGGCGTCGCAGTACCTTTATTCGCGGATCGAACCGTACGATCAGAGAATGCTCGATGTCGGCGAAGGCCACCGGCTCTATGTCGAGCAGTGCGGCAACCCGAAGGGGGCTCCTGTCGTTGTCCTGCACGGCGGTCCGGGAGGCGGATGCAATCCTGCCATGCGAAGATATTTCGATCCGGACTTCTATCGGGTCATCCTGTTTGACCAGCGCGGCTGCGGAAGATCGCGTCCGCATGCAAGCGTTGACAGCAACACGACCTGGCATCTGGTGCGCGACATTGAGACGATACGGGAGACTTTCGGTCTGAACCGCTGGAACGTCTTCGGCGGCAGCTGGGGTGCGGCACTGGCCCTGATCTACGGAATCACGCATCCGGAACGGGTGGCGAATTTCATTCTGCGGAGCGTCTTCTTGATGACTCAGTCCGAACTCGACTGGTTCTATGGCGGCGGCGCGGGCGCGTTCTGGCCGGATGTCTGGTCACGCTTTGTCGACATGATTCCCGCAGACGAGCAGGATGACCTGATCACCGCCTACTCGCGGCGGCTGTTTTCCGGCGACGTGAAGGGCGAGATCCGCTTTGCACGAGCGTGGACAAGCTGGGAGAACACCTTGGCGTCGATGCGGAACGACGGTTCGGGAAGCCCAAGTCCGTCCGAGTTTGCCCGTGCCTTTGCCCGGCTCGAGAACCACTATTTCATGAACAAGGGCTTTCTCGAACACGACGGCTGGATCGAGGCCAATCTAGGCCGCATTTCCGGCATTCCGGGTTTCATCGTGCAGGGCAGGTATGACATGATATGTCCGCCGGCTGGCGCGTTTCGACTGCACGCGCACTGGCCGGGTTCGAGCCTGAGGATCGTTGCGCGGGCCGGCCACGCGCTCAGCGAACCGGGAATAAGCGCGGAACTTGTGCGCGTGACCGACGGATTGCGAACGCGCGGCCGTACCGTGTGCGCGGATACCCAGCAAGCGTAGCCACCTGCCTGGCTGCAAGCGGCACTGCAGGCCCGCGCCCTTTTCCGCAATCGCCGGGAAACCCGGATGCTCCTTCACCAGGCACGCCGAAACTGCACACCCCCTCGCCACCGCCGGGATGCGGGTCGGTGACCGTGCAGGGTCCATGCGCAAGGTCGAGTTGACCGGCACGAGGCACAGCTGTCGCGGACGTCCCGAAAATTTGCGCCAGTTCCGACTTGCGGCCTGCTGCGGACTCGCCTATATGCCCCTTCGAAAGCGGTGCTTCGGCTTCCACCCCCGAGGCTCCAACGGAAATGACCGACGGGCCGCTGGCCCGTTTTTTTGTTTGAGACCATGATCGATCTTGTTGCCAGAACGAGCGTGGACCGGCGTCTGGCCGGCGTGATTGCCCCGGTGGTCGAAGACCTGGGCTTTGAGCTCGTGCGCGTGCGACTGTTGTCCGGAAAGTCGAGGACCTTGCAGATCATGGCAGAGCGCCCGGACGGCGGCATGGAGGTCGACGACTGTGCAGCGATATCGACGGCCGTAAGCGCGACACTGGATGTCGAGGATCCGATCGAGGATGCCTACACCCTGGAAGTAAGTTCGCCCGGCATCGATCGTCCGTTGACGCGCATGAAGGACTTTTCGGCGTGGAGCGGATGCGAGGCAAAGCTTGAAACGTCCGAGCTGATCGACGGCCGCAAGCGATTCAGGGGCATGCTTCACGGTGTCGGGGAAGACGAAGTGCTCGTTGAAGTCGACGAAGGGATTATCGGTCTCAAGTTCGACTGGTTGAGCGATGCAAGACTTGTGTTGAGTGACGATCTGGTGCGCGCCTCCCTGAAGGCGCGCGGCAATCCGGGCCGAATCCCCGGAGCGAACATTGACGATACCGAAGAGAACCTGGATGCCGACAAGGAGGCCTGAAAATGGCGATCACATCCGCAAACCAGCTTGAACTCCTGCAGACTGCCGAAGCGGTGGCGCGCGAAAAGATGATTGACCCGGCGCTGGTGGTCGAGGCGATGGAGGAAAGCCTCGCCCGAGCGGCAAAGAGCCGGTACGGAGCCGAGCTGGACATCCGCGTGTCGATTGACCGCAAGACCGGAAAGGCGACGTTCACGCGAGTGCGGACGGTAGTCGATCCCGAGGCGGAAGAGATCGAGAACTACCAGGCGCAACTGACGCCGGAACAGGCGCGTCAATACCTCGTCGATCCCAAGCCGGGAGATACGATCGTGGACGAGGTGCCGCCAGTGGACATGAATCGGATCGCGGCGCAGTCCGCGAAGCAGGTGATCCTGCAAAAGGTCCGTGAGGCCGAACGGGACAGGCAGTTCGAAGAGTTCAAGGATCGCGCCGGCACCATCATCAACGGCGTCGTCAAGCGCGAGGAGTACGGCAACGTGATCGTGGACGTGGGTCGCGGCGAGGGCGTCCTGCGCCGGAACGAAAAGATCGGGCGGGAATCCTACCGCCCCGGCGACCGCATTCGCTGCTACATAAAGGACGTGCGGAGCGAGACCCGGGGACCGCAGATATTCCTGAGCAGGACTGCGTCGGAGTTCATGGCGGAACTCTTCAGGATGGAAGTGCCCGAGATCTACGACGGTATCATCGAGATCAAGGCAGTGGCGCGCGATCCGGGCAGCCGGGCAAAGATCGCGGTCATCTCGTACGAATCCTCGATCGACCCGGTCGGGGCCTGCGTCGGAATGCGCGGCTCCCGCGTGCAGGCCGTCGTCAACGAATTGCAGGGCGAAAAGATCGACATCATTCCCTGGAACGAGGACGCGCCGACATTTCTCGTCAACGCGCTTCAGCCCGCCGAGGTTTCCAAGGTGGTACTTGACGAGGACGCCGAGCGAATCGAGGTCGTGGTGCCGGAGGAGCAGCTGAGCCTCGCCATCGGCCGGCGCGGACAGAATGTCCGGCTGGCATCGCAGCTCACCGGGCTCGACATCGACATCATGACCGAAGATGAGGAGAGCCAGCGTCGCCAGGCGGAATTCGAGGAGCGCACCAAGCTCTTCATGGACACGCTGGATCTTGACGAGTTCTTCGCGCAACTGCTCGTGTCGGAAGGATTCACCAGCCTCGAGGAAGTCGCGTATGTCGAAATCGACGAATTGCTGGTCATCGACGGCGTGGACGAGGATACGGCAAACGAGCTTCAGGCCCGGGCTCGCGACCACATCGACGAACAAAACCGGCAATCCGAGGAGCGCGCCCGCAAGCTGGGAGCCGAGGACAGCCTGTTTGCGTTCGACGGCCTGACGCCCCAGATGATCGAGGTTCTGGCGAGCGACGGCGTGAAGACGATCGAGGAGTTTGCACGATGCGCCGACTGGGAGCTTGCCGGTGGATGGACCACTGTCAAAGGAGAGAGAACCAAGGATGACGGCCTTCTTGAGAGCTTCAATGTCTCCCTGGAAGAAGCGCAGAACATGGTGATGACCGCGCGAATTCAGCTGGGCTGGGTAGACCCCGAACAGCTCGAGGCCGAAAGTGACGAGGAGGCCGAGGCGGACGTGGCAGAGGAGGTCGAGGCCTGATGGCCTCGAACTGTCTTGCCCAGAGGCGGCAAAGCAAGAACCCTCGGCGAACCCAAACGCCGCTGTATTGCGACCGGTGAGACCTGGCCGAAGCGTCGACTGATCCGCTTTGCGGTCAGCCCGGGCGGGGAGGTCGTGCCGGATGTCCTGGAGAAGCTGCCGGGGCGTGGGATGTGGGTTGCAGCGAAGAGAGACGCCTTGGACGCGGCCATGCGCCAAGGTCTTTTTGGCCGTGCCGCAAGTAAGCGGGTGTCCGTGCCCGACACGTTGCCTGCTGATGTCGAGAAGCTGCTTGCACGGCGCTTGATCGACCGGCTCTCGATGGCGCGGAAGGCCGGACTGGCGGTGGCCGGGTTCGAAAGGGTGAAGGACTGGCTCGACCGCGGCGAGGCCAGGATCCTGTTTCAGGCCACGGACGGCTCGGATCGGGGCAAGTCCAGGCTTCATCCGCCAGGTGGCCGAGGCAGCTATTTCGAGGTTCTGACGGCGTCAGAATTGGGTTTGTCCTTTGGCCGGGAACGTGTGATACATGCGGCGCTCGGAAATGGCGGCCTCACTGAAGTGGTCAGGGAGGACGCTATCCGGCTATCTGGCGTTCGCGAATTGGACGGTGGCATGTCCGCCGAAGAGGTGCAGAAAATCCTATGAGCGAAAGTGACGGCAAGAAGACGCTCGGCCTGCGTGCACGCGGCCCCGGCCAGGTGAAGCAGAGCTTTTCGCATGGCAGAACCAAGAACGTCGTGGTCGAAACGAAGCGCAAGCGCGTTGTCGTGCCGAAGCCCGGTGCTGCCAAGACGCCATCCCAGCCAAAGGCGGCAACTGTTCAGGCTACGGACCCGTCCAATCGGCCAGCCGGAATTTCGGATGCGGAACTCGAGCGCCGAATGAAGGCGTTGGCGGCCGCCAAGGCGACGGAGGCCGATGAAGCCAAGAAGCGCGCCGACGAGGAAAGGGCTCGCGCCGAAGAGCGCGAAAGGCGCAAGGCCGAGGCTGTTGCCAAGGAACGCGAGGAACAGGAACGCGCAGAGAGAGCCCGGACGAAAGCGGAAGAAGAGGAACGCAAGAAGGCAGAGGCCGCGCGCGCGCGCGCGGCAGCAGAGCAGGCATCCGCTGCAGAGCCCGCTCCAGCGCGCGGTGGCGGAAAGACTGCGCCGAAACGTGAGCAGCGGGAGGAGCGAGAGCCGCGCCGCGACAATCGGGGCGGCCGGTCTCGCAGCGCCGGCGGAAGGCGCGAAGGAAAGCTGACGCTGAACCAGGCGCTGTCCGGTGAAGGCGGCCGGCAGCGTTCGCTTGCGGCGATGAGGCGAAAGCAGGAGCGGGCACGCCAGAAGGCCACGAGCGGCACGCAGGAACGCGAAAAGGTCATGCGCACCGTTCAGCTTCCCGAAGCGATCATGGTCAGCGAGCTGGCGAACCGCATGTCGGAGCGCGTTGCAGATGTCGTCAAGGCGCTGATGACGAACGGCATCATGGCAACCCAGAACCAGACGATCGACGCAGATACGGCCGAGCTCATCATCGAGTCTTTTGGTCACAGCGTGCAGCGGGTGTCCGATGCGGATGTCGAGGACGTGATCGACACGGTTGAGGACAAGGACGAAGACTTGAGCCCGCGTCCGCCGGTCATTACGGTCATGGGCCACGTTGATCATGGAAAGACATCGCTTCTCGACGCCATTCGCGAGACCAAGGTCACTGCGGGCGAGGCCGGCGGCATCACGCAGCATATTGGCGCATACCAGGTCACGACGCGGGAAAAATCGGTTCTGACATTCCTGGACACGCCGGGCCACGCGGCGTTCACGTCCATGCGGGCGCGCGGCGCGCAGGTCACGGATATCGTGGTGCTTGTCGTCGCGGCCGACGATTCCGTCATGCCGCAGACGATCGAGGCGATCAATCATGCCAAGGCTGCCGACGTGCCGATCATTGTCGCGATCAACAAGACGGACCTGCCGGCGGCCAGCCCCGACAACGTTCGCACCGAGCTTCTACAGCAGGAAGTGGTCGTCGAGAAGATGTCTGGCGAGGTGCAGGACGTGGAGGTCTCGGCTGTCAAAGGGAACGGGCTTGACGAATTGCTTGAGGCAATTGCGCTTCAGGCCGAAATCCTCGAACTCAAGGCCAATCCGGATCGTGCGGCCCAGGGAGCGGTCATCGAGGCCCAGCTTGATGTCGGACGCGGTCCGGTTGCTACTGTCCTTGTTCAGAACGGAACGCTTCGGCAGGGCGACATCTTCGTCGTCGGAGAGCAATGGGGCAAGGTTCGCGCGATGGAGAACGACAAGGGCGAGCGGGTCAAGGAGGCCGGGCCTTCCGTGCCGGTCGAGGTTCTGGGCCTGAACGGTACGCCCGAAGCCGGCGATGTCCTGAACGTTGTCGACACGGAAGCGCAGGCGCGCGAGATTTCAGACTACAGGGCAAGCCAGGCCAAGGAAAAGCGCGCCGCTGCCGGAGCCGCGACTACCATTGAACAAATGCTGCAGAAGGCGAAGGACGGCGAAAGCGTCGTCGAAATGCCGCTTGTCGTGAAGGCGGACGTGCAAGGCAGTGCGGAGGCCATCGTCCAGGCGATGGAAAAGATCGGCAACGAGGAAGTGCGCATTCGCGTCCTGCATTCGGGTGTCGGTGCCATAACAGAGTCGGATGTCGGCCTTGCCGAGGCAAGCGGCGCTCCGGTCTTCGGCTTCAACGTGCGCGCCAACACGCCTGCGCGAAACGCCGCGAACCAGAAGGGCGTGGACGTTCGCTATTACAGCGTGATCTACGATCTCGTGGACGACGCGAAAGCCGCGGCCAGCGGGCTCCTGTCATCGGAGTTGCGCGAGAGGTTCATCGGCTACGCACAGGTCAAGGAGGCCTTCAAGGTGTCGGGCGTGGGCCGCATCGCGGGCTGCCTCGTGACCGAAGGAACCGCGCGGCGCTCTGCAGGCGTGCGTCTCCTGCGCGACGACGTGGTGATCCACGAGGGAATCTTGAAGACGCTGAAGCGCTTCAAGGACGAGGTGACCGAGGTTCCGTCCGGCCAGGAATGTGGCATGGCCTTCGAAAGCTACGATGACATCAAGGAAGGCGATGTCATCGAGATCTTCGAACGCGAGGAGGTCGAGCGTACGCTCACCTGACACTTGCGGCGTCGAGCGGCAGAATCAGGCTACAGCCAGTCCCTGAGCACCGGAATCAACGGAATGTCGGCGGGCGGCATCGGGTAGTCGCGCAGCGCGGCGGGCCTGACCCATTTGAGATTCTGTCCTTCCCTTGAGGCCGGCGTGCCCTGCCACTTCCGGCAGGCAAAGAGCGGCATCAGGAGGTGAAAATCGTCATAGGCATGGCTCGCGAAGGTCAGCGGCGCAAGGCAGCTTTCCCAGGTTTCGATCCCGAGCTCCTCGCGCAACTCCCGTATGAGCGCCGCCTCCGGAGCCTCGCCGTCCTCGACCTTTCCGCCCGGAAACTCCCAAAGTCCGGCCATCGACTTGCCATTTGGCCTTTGGGCGAGAAGAACACGGCCATCGGGGTCGACGAGGGCCACTGCGGACACGAGGACGATCGTCACGAACGATAGTCCGCGTTGATGGCAATGTATCTTTCCGTAAGGTCGCAGGTGTAGACCGTTGCAGCGCCGGCTCCCAGGCCAAGCTCTACCGAGACGGACACGTTGTCGCCATTCATGTGCCGGGCGGCCTCTGCTTCCACGTAGCCGGGAGCGACCCTGCCATCCTTTGCAACCAGCACGTTTCCAAACCGGATCGAAAGCCGGTCCCGGTCGGCTTCGGCACCCGACTTGCCAACCGCCATGACGACTCGACCCCAATTCGGATCCTCGCCTGCAATCGCCGTCTTGACCAATGGCGAGTTTGCGATTGCGAATGCGACCTGGCGGGCATCGCTTTCGCTCGCGGCGCCAGTGACGCTGACAGTGACGAACTTGCTGGCCCCTTCGCCGTCACGCACGACCTGCCTTGCAAGATCATCCATGACTTCTGCAAGGGCCGCCGCGAAGGCATCGCTGTCCTCCACGTCAACGCCCGACGCTCCCGTCGCGGCGGCGAGCAGCGTGTCGGAGGTTGACGTGTCGCTGTCGACGGTGATGCAGTTGAAGGTCTTGTCGCAGGCGGCAGCCACGAGCGACTGAAGCCTGGCCTGCGAGATCCGGGCATCGGTGAAGATGTAGACAAGCATCGTTGCCATGTCGGGCGCGATCATGCCGGAGCCTTTCGCGATTCCGACGATGCGAATGCTTCTTCCGTCGACATCGACAGACCGGCAAGCTCCTTTCGGGAACGTGTCGGTGGTCATGATCGCGCGCGCGGCGTCGGAGATGCCATGTACATCCAGCTTCTCGACCAGCGCCGCAAGCGTCGCGACAATTCGATCGTGGGGGAGCGGCTCGCCTATGACGCCGGTGGAGGACGTGAAGACCCGGCCTTCCGGGATACCGGTCGCGTTTGCGACCGCGTTCGTGATGGCCTTGACCGAGGTCGCGCCTGCCGCGCCAGTGAATGCATTCGCGTTTCCGGCATTGACGACAATGGCCGCACCGGCCTCTGATGGCGTTCCAATCTTTTCCTGGCAGTCCAGCACCGGCGCGGCGCGGGTCTTCGACCCGGTGAACGTTCCGGCAATGGTCGTGCCGGGCGCCAGCTCGGCCAGCATGACGTCGGCGCGGCTCTCGTATTTTATGCCGGCTGCCGCCGTCGCGAACCGGACACCGGCGATCGCGGGCAGATCCGGAAATCCGCCCTCGGGGGCCAGCGGGGAGACGGGGAGGTTGCCGGCCAACGTCAGCCACCCACGAGCGAGAGATCGTCCAGAATGATTGGGTCGATGTCATCCGCTGTCTTGCGCGTTATGTCGGCACCGGCCGTCAACTCTTCCAGACGGCTTTCGATCGCGGATCGCTGGATGCTTTCAAGAAGCTCTCCCTGAACCTCGGCAATGGTCGGCACGTCCTTCGTTCGCGTCCCGTTGAGCTTGATGACGTGCCAGCCAAACTGCGTCTGCACCGGTGCCGAAATCGTTCCGGTCTCGAGTGCAGCGACCGCGGCATCAAACGGAGGCACCATTGCGCCCCTGGCGAACCAGCCCAACTCTCCGCCACTGGGCCCGGAGGGTCCGGTGGACCTTTCCTTTGCGAGCGCGGCGAAGTCGGCCCCGCCATCCAATTCCGTCACGAGCGCAAGCGCTTCATCTTCCGTTGTCACGAGAATGTGCGAGGCGTTGTACTCGGTCTGGGGTTCGGCCGAACCGTAGGCCTGGTCATATGCTTCCTGCAGGGCCTCGTTCGTCATGGCGGCAGACGCCACGCGCCGCATTTCCTCGTTGGCGCGAAGCGCGCGCTCCTCGTTTTCCAGTGTCAGGCGCACTCTGAGCGGAAGAGGCTCGACCACGCTGCCAAGCAACGCATGCTGAACAAGCTGGTCGAGAATTCCTTCGAAGAGGACGTCGCCCGGAAGTTGCCGGTACTGGTCCGGGAGGCGCTGCTTCAGCAGGATCATGTGTCCCAAGGTGATGTCCGTGCCGTTTACGGTTGCCACGACCGTATCCGCGCGGACATGCTCTTCCCCGAACGCACTCGTCGGAAGTGTCAGTGCGATCACGGTCGCGAAGGCGGCAAGCCTTGTTCTTGAAGTCATGTTGTGTCCTCGAGTGGGGCCGGAAGTCCGGGCGAAGTTGACAGCAGGATACCCGCCCCTTAAATCGCTGAACGTTGGCGAGGCGGCTGTTTCCTTGCCCTTCTATGGCGGGCCAGAGGCACGGGCAAGCTCATCCCCTCACACGATCTCGTCAGTCCTGATGCCAAGAGGCGCTGCGAATGCTTGAATTTGGATCAATTGCGAAGAAGGTCTTCGGGACCGTGAATGACCGACGGGTCAGGGCGACGCGTCCGCTGATTGCGCGGATCAACGCGATGGAGCCAGAATTCGAGGCGCTGTCAGACCAGGAAATCGTCGCAAAGACGGAGGAGTTCAGGAAGCGCGTCGCGGAGGGCGAAAGCCTGGACGACATCCTGCCCGAAGCCTTTGCCAATTGTCGTGAAGCCGGTCGGCGCGCGCTCGGGCTTCGTGCCTTTGACGTTCAGTTGATCGGCGGCGTGTTCCTGCACCGGGGCAGCATCGCGGAGATGAAGACAGGAGAGGGAAAGACGCTGGTCGCCACCCTTCCCGCATATCTCAATGCCTTGACTGGCCGGAACGTTCGCATCGTCACCGTGAACGACTATCTCGCCAAGCGTGATGCCGAGTGGATGGGCAAGGTCTATTCCGCATTGGGAATGACGACAGGCGTCGTGCATCCCGGTCAGGACGAAAGCGAAAAGAAGGCCGCCTATCGTTCCGACATCACCTATGCCACGAACAACGAGCTGGGCTTCGACTACCTGCGCGACAACATGAAGTCGGCGCTGGCCGACATGACGCAGCGGGATCACTACTTTGCAATTGTTGACGAGGTGGATTCGATCCTCATCGATGAAGCGCGGACGCCGCTGATCATTTCCGGGCCGAGCGAGGACCGATCGGAACTCTATGTCACGATCGACAAGTTGATCCCGGAAGTGCAGGACGATCACTACTCGCTCGACGAAAAGACCCGCAACGTCACCTACACTGACGACGGCAACGAGTTCCTCGAGGCGCGCCTGCGGGAAGCGGGGCTCCTGCCCGAAGAGCAGTCGCTTTACAATCCCGAATCCACGACTCTTGTGCATCACGTCAACCAGGGTTTGCGGGCACACAAGCTCTTCACGAAGGACAAGGACTACATCGTCCGAGACAGGGAAGTCGTGCTGATCGACGAATTCACCGGCAGGATGATGGCGGGACGCCGGCTGTCGGACGGATTGCACCAGGCGATCGAAGCGAAGGAAGGCGTTCCGATCCAGCCGGAAAACGTCACGCTGGCGAGCGTGACCTTCCAGAACTACTTCCGCCTCTACGAGAAGCTCGCCGGCATGACCGGCACGGCTGCGACGGAGGCCGAGGAATTCCAGGAAATCTACAAGCTTGGGGTCATGGAGATTCCGACGAACGTCACGGTCGCGCGCGTGGACGAAGACGACCAGATCTACCGCACCGCGGACGAGAAATTCGACGGCATCGTTCACGAAATCAGTGAAGCCCACGAAAAGGGGCAGCCGGTTCTTGTCGGCACGACCTCGATCGAACGCTCGGAGTTCCTGTCGGGACAACTGAAGAAGCAAAAGATCGCGCACAACGTCCTGAACGCACGGCACCACGAACAGGAAGCGCAGATCGTGGCTGATGCAGGCAAGCCCGGCGCCGTGACGATCGCCACCAACATGGCGGGGCGCGGCACGGACATCCAGCTCGGCGGAAACGTTGAGATGCGGGTGATGCAGGCGCTTGTCGAGGAGCCGGATGCCGACCCGGAGGCCATCCGCGCCAGGATCGAGGCCGAGCACGCCGATGACAAGGAAAAGGTCCTGGCTGCCGGCGGCCTGTTCGTTCTTGGCACCGAACGGCATGAGAGCCGACGCATAGACAACCAGCTTCGTGGACGTTCGGGGCGCCAGGGAGATCCGGGCCGCTCGACGTTCTTCCTTTCGCTTGAGGACGACCTCATGCGCATCTTTGGATCGGAGCGACTGGACAAGGTTCTCTCGACCCTTGGGATGCAGGAAGGCGAAGCCATTCAGCACCCGTGGGTGAACAAGTCGCTCGAACGAGCCCAGGCCAAGGTTGAGGGACGGAACTTCGACATCCGCAAGCAGCTCCTGAAACTCGACGACGTCATGAACGACCAGAGAAAGGTTATTTTCAGCCAGCGACGGGAGATCATGGAGGCGGAAGAGGTCGAGGAAATCGTGCAGGATATGCGGCACGAGGTCATTGATGACCTGGTCGAGCAATGCATGCCGCCCAAGACCTACGCGGATCAATGGGAAACGGAGACGCTGGCCGAGGAGGTCAGGAAGAAGATCGGAATCTCGCCGCCTATAGTCGAGTGGGCCGAGGAAGAAGGGGTCGATGACGAGATGATCCGCGAACGGCTCTACGAAGAGTCGGACCGTTTCATGAACTCAAAGGCAGAGCAATTCGGCCTGGACAACATGCGTTCCGTCGAGAAACAGGTCCTGCTGCAGACGATGGATGCAAAATGGCGGGAGCATATCCTTAAGCTTGAGCATCTGCGATCTGTCGTCGGCTTCCGCGCATATGCCCAACGTGATCCCGTGAACGAATACAAGTCCGAGTCGTTCCAGCTCTTTGAGGGATTGCTGAACGCGCTGCGGGGCGAAGTGACAGAGAAACTCGCCCTTGTCCGGCCGCTGAGCGCAGAGGAGCAGCAGGCGATGATTCGGCAGATGCTGGCGCAGCAGCAGGCTGCCTCGGCGGCGGCCTCCGCGAAGGCGTCTGCCCCCAAGCCCAAGGCATCAACCGGATTTGACGAAAACGATCCCTCGACCTGGGGAAAGCCGGGCCGCAATGCCCCGTGCCCGTGCGGGTCGGGCAAGAAATTCAAGCACTGTCACGGCCGGCTGTAAACCTCGCGGCAATCAGCGGCGCGAGTCTTTCCTGCAGGCCATGGATGCTGCCGCATGATCATTCGACCGGCACAGCATTTCGGGCTTGAGCGCACTGGGATCGCGTCCGCGCGCTCGATGCGCTCCGCCGCTCCTTTGTGCGGACCTGCGGGCACGTCCCGCCGAAAGGGTGCCGGAATTTCTTCAGAGCTGGCGAGCATGCTGGAACAGAGGGGACGCCAGTCAGATTTGTCCGGCAAACGCGCGCACGTCCGTCATTCCGCTGCAAGGATTGTCGGATGCGCCGTTCAGCCCCGTCAGGGCGGCGAGCAGTCACGGCGAATGGACGTGGCTTGATTGGTCGGCAACTTCAGCCCGTGCGTTCAAGGGATGCACCGATATTCGTGCCTTGTTGCGGCCCGCCGTTCAGGCCTTCATGCCTTCCCAGAAGGATTTCACTTTCTCGAAAAAACCCGAGCTGTTGGGATTGTTTTCTGCCGAGAGCTCTTCAAACTCGAGGAGCAGTTCCTTCTGCCTGGCAGTCAGGTTGACCGGAGTTTCGACCGCAAGCTCGACCATCATGTCGCCACGGCCTCCGCCCCTCAGCGGGGGCATCCCCTTGCCCCGAAGCCGCATCTGGCGGCCCGACTGGCTGCCGGTCGGAATCTTCACGCGGCTGCGCCCGCCATCGATGGTGGGAACCTCGATGTCGCCCCCGAGTGCTGCCGTCGCCATCGAAACAGGCACCTGACAGTACAGGTTCATTCCGTCGCGCTGGAACAACGCATGCTCGGCGACATTGACAAAGATGTAGAGATCGCCAGGCGGGCCTCCCCGCAAACCCGCCTCGCCTTCACCGGCGAGCCGGATACGCGTTCCGGTTTCCACGCCAACGGGAATGTTGACGGAAAGCGAGCGTTCCTTCGCGACCCGCCCAGATCCGCCGCAGGACCCGCAGGGATTCCTGATGACCTGGCCGGCGCCAGAGCAGGTGGGACAGGTACGTTCCACCGTGAAGAAGCCTTGGCTTGCGCGCACCTTTCCCAATCCCGAGCATGTCGGGCAGGATTCCGGTTCCGCGCCGCCTTCGGCTCCCGTGCCGTTGCAGGTTTCGCAGGCCAGGGCGGTCGGTACCCGGATGGACTTCTGGATGCCCGCATACGCGTCTTCGAGCGCAACACGCAGGTTGTAGCGGAGGTCCGAGCCGCGCGTTGCGCGCTGGCGCCCTCTTCCGCGGCGAGATCCGGTTATGTCGCCGAACAGATCGTCAAAGACATCCGAGAATGCGCTGGCGAAATCGCCTCCTGCGTATTCGCGTCCGGGATGCGCCCCGCCGCCCATGCCTCCCTCGAACGCGGCATGACCGAAGCGGTCATAGGCCGCCTTCTTTTCGGCGTCCCTGAGGATTTCGTATGCTTCGTTGACTTCCTTGAACTGGGCTTCGGCGTTTGGATTGTCCGAGTTGCGGTCCGGGTGAAGGTCCTTTGCCTTGCGCCGGTATGCCTTCTTTAGCTCTTCGGATGACGCACCCCTGGCGACCCCAAGAACCTCGTAGAAATCGCGCTTGGACATGTCTCATTCCCCTTGAAGCGCTGCGACCGGCCCGAGAAGGCCTCGGGCCGGTCGTGAGTCGCGCCAAGCGGCGTCAAGCGCGCTTGTCGTCTTCGAGGTCTTCGAAGTCGGCATCGACAATGTCGTCATCCACACCGCGCGGCTCGTCTTCGGCGTCCGGATCGGTGTCTCCAGCGGACTCGGCCTGCGCCTTGTAGATTGCCTCGCCCAGTTTCATCGACGCTTCTTCCAGGTTGCGAATGCCGGATTGCAGCTTTTCTGCCGTGACATCGTCCTTTTCGAGGTCGTCCTTGAGTGCAGAGATGGCCAGCTCGATCGCCTCAACGGTGGTCGGATCGACCTTGTCGCTATGTTCCTTGATCTGCTTCTCGTAGTAGTCGATCTTGCTTTCGGCGCTGTTCTTCGCCTCGACCAGCTCCCGGCGTTCCCTGTCGGCCTCGGCGTTTTCCTCGGCATCCTTGACCATCCGCTCGATTTCTTCGTCCGAAAGGCCGCTCGACGCCTGGATCGTGATCTTCTGTTCCTTGCCGGTGCCCTTGTCCTTGGCCGACACGCTGACAATGCCGTTGGCATCGATATCGAAGGTCACCTCGATCTGGGGCATTCCCCGTGGCGCGGGAGGAATCTCTTCCAGGTTGAACTGACCGAGAATCTTGTTGTCCGCCGCCATTTCGCGCTCGCCCTGGAAGACGCGGATGGTAACCGCATTCTGGTTGTCCTCGGCGGTAGAGAAGATCTGTGACTTTTTCGTGGGAATCGTCGTGTTGCGATCGATGAGCCGGGTGAAGACGCCACCAAGCGTTTCGATGCCCAGGGAAAGCGGCGTCACGTCGAGCAGGACAACGTCCTTGACGTCACCTTGGAGAACGCCGGCCTGAATGGCAGCGCCCATGGCGACGACCTCGTCGGGGTTCACGCCCTTGTGCGGCTCCTTTCCGAAGAACTTCGTGACTTCCTCGATGACCTTCGGCATCCGCGTCATGCCGCCGACAAGAACGACTTCATCGATGCTGTCCTTCGGGATGCCGGCATCCTTCAGGGCAGCCTGGCACGGCTTGATCGACTTCCTGATCAGGTCGCTTACAAGGCTCTCCAGCTTTGCGCGGGTCAGCTTGATGACCATGTGGAGCGGCGTACCCGAGCCAGGATCCATCGAAATGAACGGCTGGTTGATCTCGGTCTGGGAAGAGCTCGAAAGCTCGATCTTTGCCTTTTCTGCCGCCTCTTTCAGGCGCTGAAGCGCCATCTTGTCGGCGGTCAGGTCAACGCCGTGCTCCTTCTTGAACTCCTCGGCCAGGTGGTTGACGACCCGCATGTCGAAATCCTCGCCGCCGAGAAACGTGTCGCCATTCGTGGACTTCACCTCGAAGAGGCCGTCATCGATCTCGAGGATCGTGATGTCGAAGGTGCCGCCGCCGAGATCATAGACGGCAATGGTCTTCGTCTCCTTCTTGTCGAGACCGTAGGCCAGGGCCGCGGCGGTCGGCTCGTTGATGATTCGCAGCACCTCGAGCCCGGCGATCTTGCCCGCATCCTTCGTGGCCTGGCGCTGCGCGTCGTTGAAGTAGGCCGGCACGGTGATGACGGCCTGCGCGACGTCCTCGCCAAGGTAGCCCTCGGCAGTTTCCTTCATCTTCTGAAGGATGAATGCCGAGATTTGGGACGGCGAGTAGTTTTCGCCTCCCGCCTCGACCCAAGCATCACCGTTGCCGCCATCGACGATGGCATATGGCACGATCTTCTTGTCCTTCGTCACCTCGGCATCGTCGACACGACGTCCGATCAGGCGCTTGACCGCGAAAACGGTGTTCTCCGGATTCGTGACTGCCTGGCGTTTAGCCGGTTGCCCTACAAGGCGTTCCTTGTCGGTGAACGCGACGATTGATGGCGTGGTTCGCGCGCCTTCGGTGTTTTCGATCACCCGGGGCTGGGACCCATCCATGATGGCGACGCAGCTGTTCGTTGTACCCAGGTCAATACCGATAACTTTGCCCATTCCTGTGTCCTCTTTCTTTCGGCGATGTCCGGAAAACCGGCCCGGTTCGGCACCGGTTTCCCATCCCATAAGTCGTGACGCATCAAGGGGCGATCACGGGTTCGTGGGGTATATAGGTAGCGGTCTTGGCGCCTGCAAGCAGGTCAGGAAAGCGAATTCACAATGGGTCTGAACCGAAAGCGAACACGACCCGCCGAGCCGACTCGCCGACTTGCGTCCGGACAGCCGGCGCCAAATTCGGCAGCACGCCGCTCGGCGGGCACGATACGGGGCGAAAGACGCGGCAACGATCAGCGTGCGTTCGCGGCATTGGTGCCGGGAGGGCAGCAGTCTTGATCTTGTGCCCGATGGAACCTTGCGGACATCCAGCTATAGTGTGCGCATGTCGGGCACCCCTTTGGATGTGAATGGCGTCAAGATCTGGAAGGGTTTCTTGCCCCGGACCTGCAGCGCAAAATGGTGGGCGACTTGCGCGACGTTGCCGCAAAGGCGCCCTTGCGCAGGTATGAAACGCCAGGCGGCAAGAAGATGTCGGTAAGAATGAGTGCCGCCGGAAAGGTCGGCTGGGTCACGGACCGCGCCGGCTACAGATACGATTCTCTCCAACCGGATGGCGAAGCCTGGCCCGAGATTCCGATCGCAATGCTTGATGTCTGGTCGACGATTTCGGGCGTTGATCGCGCACCGGACTCATGTCTCGTCAATTTCTACGGCGAAGGCTCGAAAATGGGACTGCACCAGGATCGGGACGAGGTCGATCTGGACTGGCCGGTCGTTTCGATTTCCCTCGGAGATGACGCGCTGTTCCGGATCGGGCAGGTGACCCGTGGCGGCCCGACGCAATCCATCTGGCTGAATTCCGGCGACGTGGCCGTGCTCTCGGGTGCGGCGCGGCTGGCATATCACGGCATTGACCGGATCCGGTTCGGTTCGTCGTCCCTTCTGCCCGACGGTGGCCGAATCAACGTCACCATGCGGGTGGCGGGATAGGTCCGTACGGCTCCAGAACCGGTGCTGGCCGTGAAACCGGGTTGCCCGTTCTCGCCGAGAGGACAATAAGTTCCGCAGATGCCATGAGCCAAGTCGGGATTTGCGCTTGGGGATGATTCGGTCCAAAGGGGCGTTCGGACATCAACATATGGTGGCAAGGGGCCGTTGAACGGCAACCCCTTGCCGAGTGAAAGGAGATCAAGAATGTCGAAAGA
>JAJEFO010000064.1 GCA_022820365.1 Silicimonas sp. | reverse complement strand
CCAGCATCTCTGCTGCCGAGGCCTTTCCGAGAACACAAAAATCATCGGCGTAATTGACGATCTCCGCCCTGAACCGCCGGGCGTGGCCCATGACTTTCCAGCCGAGAATGAAGCGGCGCATGTAGATGGAGCTCAAGAGCGGGCTCACCGGGGAGCCCTGAGGGGTCCCCTTGCGCTCCGCGCGAGCCCGGTTCGTGCGGCGCTTGCCGCCTTCCCCGTCGTCCTCTTCCACCGGCGCTTCCAGCCATGCCTTGATGAGCCCAAGGAGACGCCCGTCGCTGACGCGGCGGGCGATGCTCTTCATGAGCTCGGCATGCGGTATTTCGCCAAAATAGTTCGAGAGGTCGGCATCCACGACCTCGCAATGCCCCTGCGACAGCAGGTGATGAATGCGTTTGACCGCATCGTTCGCACTGCGTCCCGGCCGGTAGGCGTACTGTTCCGGTTGCAGGTCCGCCTCGAAGATCGGCACCAGCACAAGCATGGCCGATGTCTGCGCAACCCGGTCCTTGAGGCACGGAATGCCCAAGGGACGGAACTTGCCCGGCTCCTTCTTCGGGATCATGACCTGACGCACCGCTTGCGGCACATAGGTCCCGTCCCTCAGATCCCGCGACAGGTTCCCGAGCCAGCTTTCCACGCCCGCCTTCTCGATATCCGCGATCGTCTCGCCGTCAACCCCCGCCGATCCACCCTTGCGGCGGGCCCGCTTCCAGGCCTCCAGCAGAAAGTCCTCGCGCCACACCTTGTCGATCAGCGCGTGGAAACGCCGGTCGGGTTCTTCCTTAGCTTTCGCATGTAACACGGTCTGGAGTTTCCGAACCGTTTCTGACCCTGATAGGCGTCTGCCAGTGGTCATGCCTTTCCTCCTTCGCGTGTCGCTCTCGAACCAGGGCTCCTTCCCTCCACCGGCATTACCCGGCTTCCGCGGTAATACGAGCCCATCCGTCACCCTGCCGGCCCGGCCTGCCCCTCGCGGGGGTCCGGTTGGTGTGTGCGCACCACCGACAGGGCTTCCCGTGTTGCTACCGTTCCCCTCTTCCATGCGTGCCGCCGCCACTACCCCGGCGGAACCGTCCGGTGCTCGCGTCGCTCGCTTCCCGGCCGGTGGCAGCCTTCCCCACGATACAGACGGGTCGGCTTCCGCATTACACGTTTCGAGGCCTGCTCAGCGTTCACTCGCGTTGCGGCCCGCATGGTTGCTGAGTCGCCCAAGGCGACCCGTTGCATCGGAGTGCTTCAGGCCATGTCGTTGCCTCCATCACCCGCTCCGATTGCTACCGGCTGGAGCGACAGTTGCCGGGCGGGATTCGCACCCGCTAGGGAATGGCGCCTTTCCACGGCGCACTATATCGAACATGTTTGCTGCAAGTGGCAAAGACGACACGGACGACCCTTCACTTGAGGAAAAAGCAAACGCTCTCCTCCAACCGGTTGCTGCAGGTGACATAACAAACTTAGGTGAAGCAACTTCTTGGATAAACGAACTTCGGCTCGAGTCGCAGCATGCAATAAATTTGCGGCGAGAGAAAATTTCTGCATTGCAGAAAGAGATCGACACGAACAGAAAGAGTCGTGAAAAGATTACGATCATCTGGTTTCCGATTCTAAATCTTACTGGCTTGTTTTTCGTTCTCTTGAAAGACGTACCGATTTGGCGAACACGAAGGTGATGATCGGTACCACATGAGGAGTCTTTCCCATTAGGATGTTCTCTTTGGAAGCTCAGGCAGACGAGGGGCTCACTTTCAGCAACATCCAAGACCCTAGAAATTTCGGGCGTCTTGGTTCAGAGTTCAAAGCGGGTCGGCGACCACCACGCGGGCTTAACCAGCAGGAAAAACCGCATCGCCTTGATAGACGCAAGAAGATGATGGAGACGAATCTCTACGAATTTCGGGGCAGAGGGTCAGGAGGATGAATTGAGGTCGACAAAGATTTAGGCTGGATCTTGGGGGGTAGTCACTGAAAGCATTACATCGATAGGGAGGTTACAATGGAAGTGGACTTTCTTGCTTCGGCCGAGGAACTCGTCACCGGATTTTGGCCTCATGTGAATGCGGCAGTGATTCCAAGCGTCGCCGTCTTTGGTACCGCCCTGTTCACCATTTTGCGACGTCTCAAGTCTTCGGAGGCCAGCATCGATCCTTACTTTACGGGGGTTGCGCTCTTGTCGCCTCCCCTAGCAAGGTGGGCGTACAGTAACAGGATGGCACATGTTCTCGCTGAGATGTCCGATTGGCCTACTGCCAGTTCGAAGGACAGCGTGGCTTCGTCGAATACGCGGTTAAAAACCTCATGTCACTGGATGTGAGCAAAGACACATACGTTAGGGAATTTAAGGGTACAGGAGAGGAGAGATAGAGAAATGCCAATGTGGTCAAGCCTGTGGAACCACCGACACGAGCCTGTTTTGGCTCGATTGAGTCTCGCCTTACTTGGTCTTGTGGTGGTGGCAATTGTATTGGCGCTCTTTCAGTACTTTGTTCGTGCGGCACCGTTGACTTGCAAAGGCATTTGGCTACCAGCAACGCCAGAGGAATGTCCCGATTCCAAGCCACCTAGTCCACCTTCTGAGAATATTCCGGTGGGTGCGATACTTCCGTTTTTTGGCCTAGACGAACATGTACCAGATGGCTGGGTGATATGCGATGGTAGAGACGCTCCTGATGGCAGCAAAATCCTTCTCGATGCCAACGCCGAGAAGGGTGGCATTCAGTTGCCGGATCTAAGATCGAAGTTTGTTCGTGGAGCCTCAAAGGAGCTAAACAAGGAGGGTTCTCGAACCGGCGGAAAAGATACTATCGATCTAAACCATTCCCATCTTTGGGCGAAGAGATTGAACGACGGGTGGTATTCCTATGAGAACAAAGAATTTACTAGGGTTGACGACTGGGGCAACGGAATCGGCGACGACGGTGAAGGCAACCAGCCATTGAGCAATGATAAGAACTTGGAATTGTACACCGATAACCAAGGAAACGAGTATACCTCAATTCTTCCTTCCTTCGTCGAACTCCGGTACATCATCAGGGTGCGATAGCCCTAGTTTGAGGTCAAGATAGCTGAATTCTTCTGGACAAGGTGGCCCACCCAGATTCTTTCAACGGTCTACATTTGTATAGGTGATTCACTTCGTGCACGATGCGAGCATTCGGGGCGGTCTCCGGAATTTCGATTCGCAGACGTTTGACAGTTTTTTCGGGGCGCGGGGCTGCTTCGTACAGCAGACACGGCACGGGTGCGCAGGACCCTCAACGGGCCAGAAGCTTTCATTGCCTGTCCCGATGTCAGACGTCGGCACGGACTGGCATCATGCGATTCGCCGGTTTGACGTTTCGTATCGTTCGCGCGGATGGGTCCCGTGACTGACCGGTCGCGGCGATAGACTCGGGGCTGAATTGCAGGATGCGCTTTCTGGCCTGCAGTGTTGCAGCTTCCGGTCATGCCTGGAGCAACCGCAATGCCCGCTGGTTTCTCAACACACCGGACTTCGTCGCGGGACCCCGCACGGGTGCCTTCGACCGCCGCCTAGCGCGACCGCAGCCGGGTTTCGCTTACGACGCGAATTTCACTCTGGGACAAGCGTGATCTCGCGGGTTAGGGAAATGACCTAAGGACGTGAATGCGCTGACACCTTGAGTTTCAACTGCGATTACCTTGAATCTCGCCACTGGACTGCATTTTCGTCGCTCTTGTCGCGTGTGACGCGATCAAGGCATGCGCGACGAATTGGCTGGCGTGTTCTCTCGGACCACACTCGATGCAAATTCGGCATAGATCCATGAGGTTGCGTGATTGATGCACCATCAATTTGCGTGAAGACGCTCAGTACGTCTGGACCCGGGGTCTTCAAGGGTGCCCGCAAGTCCGTGGTTGGGGACCGGATGAAGTACAGCGGCATACACCTGGATCGTCGACGGGGCCTTGTTCGCTAGCGGCATTAGGTTGTAAGGTTGGGTGACTTTTTCGATCATGCACGAAACAGGGGTTCCCAACATGAAAACTGTGATTGGAATCGCTGCCGTGCTCGCGCTTTACGGCGCGACCAATCTTGCGCACGCCGCCGACATCCCAGGTGTTCTAGGCGACCCAGGCACTGCCGCAGAAACCGCAGAAGCAAGCGAACAACCGACGACAGCAACAGTTGACCGATACACGGACATCCAAGTCGCGGTCGTCTCTGAAAAAGCTTGGGCAATACACATCAAAGTCAAATTTGACCTTGTAGAAAACAGAGAACTACACGAAGAACGAAAATGCGCCGCGTACACGGCCTATAATCCAGAGACTGGTGCGTGGCAACTCGACGCCTTGCTCGCCATAACATACTCCCGAAAAGACCCCGACAAAGCCGGAGTCCATATCGGGTCATCCGAGCCGTTAAATCCGAACGCGACCTCACAAATCGACATCGGAAACCGCACCCTTCAATTAACCAACCCCGACGACGAGCACGCGACCTTCACCAGCAGGAAAAACCGCATCGCGTTGATAGATGCAATCATGCGCGGTCGCACCGCGACATTCTCCAGCCACGGACCAAACGGCTTCATCCAGCGCACATTCAGCCTGGCCGGAGCGACCGCAATGGCGGAACTTGCCGCCCGCCTTTGCGACGCCAACACCGCCAACCCAGGCAAATCAAACCTGACACCAACAGCCAGCCGGAAAACAACCGGCCAGCCGACACAGCAGGTGCGAACCACAACCCAGTCGCGACAGCATCAGACGCAGACGACCACCCAGTACGAAGAAGACGGAGTCGACCAAGCCCTAGACGCGGTCACCGACGCCTACGTCGACCAAGGAATGCAAATCATCACGGACGCCATAACCGATGAACTGCTTGGCGACTTCGGTCTTTAAAAACATCTACCACCACCGTTAACTCAAACGAGAACGAAGTGCCTCCAATGAAGATGAAGTGCGCGAGGAACGATTCCCCGACGTAGAGCCGATTCCGGACACGTCGGAGAACATAGCACGGGCTATTTCGATCGGTCCGCCTAAGCGGGAATGACGTTTCGAGGAAGCGCGGAAGCCTTCGCGGTATCAGGCGAGCGGCGAGGAATCTGGCGCGGCGAGTTGAGCCGCCCGTGGCTAATCTCGTATATTCCCTATCAATATGGGGATGAGCAAATTAAGCGAAGACTTGTGAACCACCTTCAATCGTCAAGCCCGAGTCACATGATCTCATCCTTCGTCACGGCTTCGGAAGCGAAACGACGCAAGAAAGTCATGCGTGTGCCTGGCGCTGATGTCAGACAAGCGTTGTGGCTCGCTCACCTGGACCCGCATCCATTGCAGGATGGCAGATGACTGCCTTGCAGGCAGACGGCGATCCTGAGTATCGCAGGACTTGAGATCGATTCCATCATTTCTGCGGTGCCGGACCAGGACGACAACCGTCAACGTCGTGCCCGCGGCAGCGGTCATGGCCAAGACGACGAGCATTCTCTCGGCGGACAGGCCGAGAAGAGCGAAGACGGCGTGCGAGGTCATGCCGAGAAGACCGGCGGGGAGCGACAGTGCCGACAGAATGGCAGCGCGGAGGCCGTCAACCGGGACTTCCTCGTTGACGGCGGTCGTGCAGGTCGCGTCCAGCCATCCCCAGGCGAACCGCAGGATCGCCACTGCAACGAACGCCATGGCCAGCGACACGCTGAAGCGCAGCCCGAGGATGCCAGGGACGACAAGCGCCAGCGCGACCGCGGCTGCTGCATGCCTCGACCTGAACACGGAGTCCAGACGGGTGGTCAGGTGAGCGCCCCGGGCGGCGAAGAAGGTCACCGCACTGTTGAACGGCATGTTGCCCGGTCCCGCGAGTTCCGATTCGTTCAGGACCGTCTGGATCGTGAATCTGCACATTCCGCATGCAGCATCTTGCCTGGCGATGGCGTCGCGGCATGCACGTCATCGGCGTGCCGTCGACCAGCCAGGGCAGCGGCAGTGCGGACCGAACCGGCCGAACTCCGCGATGCCGGGCAACCGCACCGCTGCAGTCAGCAATGGCGGAGAGCCGCGACGGCTTCGCCAGGTCGCTCGCAGCACACCGTGCAGGAAACGATCCTCGACCGTCGAACGCGCGGCATTCGGGCGCTTACCAATGCGAGGACTGCTCCGCGTCGACGTGGTCCGGCAGGCTGTAGGCGAGGCCCGCTGGGTCGTACCATGATACTTCGAAGAGTTGCTCCATAGTGCTCCGGCGCCCTTTCAACAGGTGCGGAAGGCTTCCCTTGAGCCGCGTGTCGAGCCAGTGCAGGAGCAGGACCCGCTGCGCCCTCGCGTGCGTGCAGGCCGGAAAGCGCAGCCGGTCTGCGAGATCGCTCCCGACCAGCGCGCGGGAAATCGGGTAGATGAGACGGTTCGCCAGGTCCCTGCGCTCGGTCGCGTCCGAGATGCCGGCGACCATGGGCGCGGAACCGATCAGCGCGTTCGCCATGATCGCCGACTCGTCGGACGGGTCGGGCTCGCAGAGGATCCCGATCCTGAACATGTGCCGCGCCTCCTCCTCGGTCGCGTAGAGGACGGCCTCGGGGATTCCCATGAGATGGCCGGCGTATCGCCAGACCGCGCAGTAGCCCTCGCGCTGTCCGGGACCGTAGCGGGCACCGAGCGCAGTCGAGTGCGCCAGCGTTCGCGCCGAGAAACAGGCGATGGCGTAGCCCAGGCTGGCTGCGCTTATCGGGGTTCCCCAGGCGTCTTCGTCCCACTCTCCGGACTCCGCCAGCAGCCGCCTCACCTGGGCATGGACGAAACGGATCCTGACCGACAGCTTCCAGCCGTCGTTCTCCCGCCGCAATCCCCCGGGGTGGAAAATCTCGATCTGGTGACGGTTGTTCTGCTTCAGGCGCCTGACGCCCTTGTCGATGACCCGACCCGTCAGGAAGAACGACTTGCTGATCAGGGTTGCGAAGCCCTCGACAAGCGTGCCGGTCACGAAGGCCGCGAGCACCGGACCGGCATTTTCGTGGAATGCCCGGACTCCGGGGGTGAGGCTCTCGTGATCGAACCACGCTGGGATGTCGTCAATTCCCTCGAAGAAGTCCCGCAGCGGCCCAGGCGCGTCGCGGAGCGCTCCGGCCTTGCCCTCGATGCCGGCGGCGATGAACCGATGCATTTCGTCACGCGGCAATCCGGCAAGCTCCTCCATCACCGGATCGAGTTCGGGATCCCCGATCATGGTGTGCCGGACATGATTGTCGGCAGCGTCCGGGTCGGCTGATCGCGCCTTGGCGTGACCCTTGACATAGGCTGAAGGAGGAGTGCTCGAAATCATCGCCGATGCGGCCTGAGTTCACCTGTCCCCGGCCATTGGCCCGACGTTGGCCGCGTCCGGACGCGATGTTGCCGGGGTTTGACGGTCCAGCGTGTCCGGCAACGGAAGTTCCGACCCGAAATCGCAGGGACGGAAGTTCCGACCCGAAATCGCAGGGAGGGACCCGTATTGCGTGCGCAAGTGCCGCAGGCAACGGCGGAATCGCGCGAATGCGCTGCGAAGGGTGGTTCAGCGGTTTCCGCAGCGCGTGCGTGGCGTACCCTGTCGGCTCGCGTCCGGGGCGAAGTGAACATTAGCATGAAAGGCGCGATGAGAAGCAAGTCGAATCCGACGGTTCCATGTTCCGGCTCCCTGGCTGCGAATCCCGTAGAGGCTGCACACATTCGGCTCGCAATGCAACGCCATCCACATCCCTTGTTCGGCAGGTGCCCATTTCTGATCATCAGCCTTTCGTCTCTCGTCATTCACCCCAAGTTCCGTATCCCGACAAATGAATGGTCCGCAGTCGCCCACGACAAATGCCGGTTCATCCAAGTCGCAGGACACGAGATCAAGGTCGCCGGACTGGATCAACTCCATGTTCGAGTCGTACACCACAGCTGTCGCGTCCTTGCCTGTCCGTTCCGCTTTCAGGCGCAGCGCATCCATTCCCGCAAAGAAATCTTCGCCGATCCATTGGGGAGACCTGTAGCCCAAGTGTGAAAGAAACAGGCCACAGACCCGAACATCGTCCTTGATCTCCCTCGCAATCATGTACGGTCTGCTGGTGGTCTCCCAGATGCTCGGTCACGCCTGCGTGAGAACGACGCCTCGCTGCGTACATCTCAGCAACCGGGATGTCCGCGCAACGAATTCCGAGGCCCCCTTGCGACCGGATAGCACCGCGGCGCTGTCGATGAGGCAGATGTAAGTCTCCCTGCCACTGTCCTTCAGAACCGCGTAGGTCTCGGGATCCTGCCCCTTGATGGTGTGCATGACGGCAAACCTCGCCTCTTGCCTCCTGGAGCTCCCGTCGTCCTGCTTGCCCGAAAGACCTTCGACGTCCTCCTCCCGCTCGAACCGAAGTGCCGCGCTGCCGCGCGCCAGCTGGCAGCGCTGCGGGGAACTCGAAGACGCATCCAACCCGGCGTGGCAGATTGGTGGCACGGGCGTGGGACGGCGGACAGCAGAGTACAAGGAGCTGGATCGGCTGGTCACGATGTGATGACATCGGCGGGGAGGCCTTGGTGCGGGGAGTGCGGAAAGATCAAAGAATGCAGGGTTCAGGGACTGCAGACCGACTGCGGCCCGATGATGTTGCGAAAGTCGCAAAAAGGTCGTGGAGGAACGA
Source organism: Silicimonas sp. (assembly GCA_022820365.1). GTDB lineage: Bacteria > Pseudomonadota > Alphaproteobacteria > Rhodobacterales > Rhodobacteraceae > JAJEFO01. The sequence goes on along the minus strand of JAJEFO010000064.1, from coordinate 5,174 downwards.
TGAGTTTCCGCCAAAGAAGTGAAGTCGTCCATTTGATTCGCGGCCCCGCTCATGGGGACGCGCGGCCGCGACCGCACCCGGACGGGCGGTGACCCGCCGCTGCGTCCATCCTGCAGGCCCGCGCCCGGGCCGATTCGTCGACCGGAGGAGGAGAGCGGGCATGACTGGACATCCCCTTCCCCCGCACGTCCAGGCGTTCTTCACCGAGAGGCTGATCAGCCAGCTCGGCGCAAGCCCGAACACCGCGGCCAGCTTCCGAGACGCTTTCCGGCTGCTTCTGAACTTCGCGGAAAGGGATATCGGAAAGCGTCCAACCGACCTGCTCGTCGGTCGTTTCCTCGACCATCTGGAATGCGACCGGCGCAACAGCGCCCGCACCCGCAATTTCAGGCTGACGGCGATCCGGTCGTTCTACGGCCATGTGGCCCGTTGCGAGCCGGCGCTGCTTGAGCATTGCCGGCAGGTGCTCGCGATGCCCTCCAAGCGCTTCGAGCAGCGACCGGTCGAATGGCTTGACGAGAAGGAGATCAAGGCCCTCGTAGCCGCGCCGGACGTCGCGACCCGGCAGGGACGGCGGGACCGGGCGCTGCTCCTGCTGATGGTGCAGACGGGGATCAGGGTGTCCGAGCTGACCGGACTCGACCGCGGCGACGTGGAGCTTGGAACGGGCGCCCATGTCCGCGTCAGCGGCAAGGGCTGCAGGCAGCGGTCGACGCCGCTCGGGGAAAGGCGCATAAGTCCGCACTGCCTGCGTCACGCCGCAGCCATGACCCTGCTGCAGCAGGAGGTGCCGATCACGATCATCGCGCTCTGGCTCGGCCACCAGTCAGTCGAGTCGACGATGAAGTACCTGCATGCGGATCCGAAAATCAAGGAGAACGCCATGGAACGGACAAGGCCGGTCGACGTGCCGCCCGGCAGGTACCAGCCGGAGGGGCAGGTCATGGCCTTTCTTGAGAGCCTGTGACCATGCCGAGAAACCGGGCGGGGAAGCGAACGGATTCAACAGGTTATGGACGAAACTCGGCATAGTTGGAAATTCGGCATGCTGGAATACGCCTCTGCGGCCCTCAAGGCGCTGGTCAGGTGCGATGACGCGCACAAGGCACGCCTGGCGGAGGTCAAGGCCCGGCTGCTCGACGGGAACGTCGCTCGCGTCATCGCGGATCTGCGTCCGCATCGTGACCGGAACAAGGACGTGGCCAAGTGCATCGACTACTTCGAGGCGAACAAGGAGCGAATGCGCTACGACGAATACCGGGCGCGCGGCATGCAGATTGGGAGTGGACAAATCGAGAGCTGCTGCAAGCAGATGGTCGCCACACGCTTCAAGAGGTCGGGATGCAGATGGTCGGTGCAGGGCGCGAACGCGCTGCTGGCATTGAAATCCTGCTGGAAGAACTTGCGGTGGGAACAGTTCGCCCTATGGAAGGCCCAGCGGATCGTTGCAGCTTGACCAAAAAATCTGGTGTCCACCCGTCGCGCTCGGACGCCTTGCCCAGATGCCGCCCGACGAGGCGCGGCGCAAGGCCGCTGAGATCATTGACAGAATCAAACGGGGGCTCGACCCGGTTTCCGCGGCGCCTGCGGCCGAACCGACCGTTGCCGATCTTGCCGAGCGCTGCATGGAGGCGCACGTGAAGGTCAACTGCCGCCCGAACGCGGTCGAGTCCCTCGGGCGGCTCATGCGGTTCTGCATCCTGCCGGAACTGGGCGGGCTCAGGCTCTCGGAGGTGGACCGTCCCCATTATTCGGCGCTGCATCACAAGATGCGGGACAAGCCCCAACAGGCGAACACGATGGTGGGCGTGATCGCCTGGATGTTCCGGCTTGCGGAGGCGTGGGGCATGACGCAGCCGCGCCCCAACCTGTGCCGCTCGGTCCGGCGCTACAGGGAAACTCCCCGCGAGCTCTGTTCCTGACACCGGAGGAGTACCGCAGGCTCGGCCGCGCGCTCGACGCGGCGGAGGACGACGGCTCGGTGTTTGACAACTCCGGAAACGCCCTTTACGCCGCCCGAAAGCAAGTTGGCAGAAGGACGCCCACCACGATGAACGCATATCGCAGACTTGCGCTGACTGCGGCCTTTTTGGCGACGGCAGGATCAGGGCATGCCGAGCCAAGACACGGCATAGCTATGTATGGCGCCCCCGCACTACCACCGGATTTTGTGTCTCTGCCTTATGCAAACCCGGATGCACCCAAGGGTGGACGCATCGTTCAGGGAGAAGTCGGAAGCTTTGACTCGCTCAATCCGCACATCCTGAAAGGTCGCGTTCCGTGGCAGCTCAGGTTCCTCGCCTACGAGAGCCTCATGGGGCGCAATTATGACGAGCCGTTCTCGCTTTACGGCCTCCTTGCCGAATCAATCGAAGTTCCTGACGACCGCTCCTGGGTCGAGTTCACGCTGAGACCGGAAGCCAGGTTCTCTGATGGCACGCCTGTTACCGTCGATGACGTCCTCTGGACTTTCGAAACGCTGGGCACCTTGGGGCATCCGCGCTACCACGGATCGTGGAAAAAGGTGGCCGGCGCCGAACGCACGGGCGAGCGAACCGTGAGATTCACGTCCAACGTGCGCGACGACGAACTTCCGCTGATCCTTGGTCTCCGGCCAATCCTCAAGAAGTCGCAATGGGAGGGTCGGGACTTTTCGGAATCGGGCACCGACATCATTCCGATCTCCTCCGCACCTTACGTGATTTCCGACTTTGAGCCCGGGCGCTACGTGGTCCTGACCCGGAATCCCGACTACTGGGGCAACGGCGTCGTCCCCTTTCGACGCGGTACGGCGAACCTCGACGAGATCAGGATGGAGTTCTTTGCTGACGGCACAGCGATGTTCGAAGCCTTCAAGGGTGGATTGCTGACCACCTCGCGCGAAACCAGTGTTCAGAAATGGAACAGCCAGTACAATTTCCCGGCTGTCCAGTCGGGAGACGTGGTCAAGTCCCTGATCCCTCACAAGCGTCCCTCCGGAATACGCGGCCTCGTGATGAACTCGCGGCGACCACAGCTTCAGGACTGGCGGGTTCGCGAGGCCCTGATCACGGCCTTCAACTTCGAATTCATCAACCAGACGATCAATGGCGAGCCTCAACCCCGCATCACGTCGTACTTTTCGAACTCGATCCTTGGCATGAGCAGCGGGCCCGCCGAAGGCAGCGTACGGAAATTCCTCGAGCCCTTTGCAACGGAACTCCTGCCGGGCGCGCTCGAAGGCTACGACCTTCCCATCGGAGACGGCACCGAGCGAAATCGAAAGAACCTGAGCGCCGCGCTGACGCTGATGGACGAAGCCGGCTGGTCGCTTAGGGACGGCAAATTGCGTAACGAGGCTGGAGATACCTTCGGCTTCGAGATTCTCCTTTCTTCCGGGGCCACCGAGACGCACCAGATCGTGGACATATACTCGTCGGCGTTGGAGCGCATGGGCGTCGACCTCACCGTCACCACGGTGGATGCCGCCGAATTCAAGGAGCGCACGAACAAGTTCGACTTCGACATGACGTGGTATGCGAGAGGCATGTCGCTATCCCCCGGGAACGAGCAGAACCTCTACTGGAGCTCTGAAGCGGCGGATACAGAGGGGAGCCGGAACTGGATGGGGGTCCGCAGTGCTGCAGTCGAGGCCATGATCGAGCGGCTCTTGACTTCCGGGAGCCAGAACGACTTCGTCGCCGCAACCAAGGCCCTTGACAGGGTCCTGACAACAGGGCGCTATGTAATTCCAATCTGGCATTTACCTGTTTCACGGATCGCACATGCAAGGCAGCTGCGATACCCGGACAGGCTGCCGATGTATGGGGACTGGATCGGTTTCCAGCCTGATGTCTGGTGGTATGAGGAGTGAAGAAGTGCGCAAGATCTTGCTGCTTGCAAGGCTTCTGCAGGGACATGCCGCATGCAACACGGTTGAGGGCATTGGAAGCGACGTGTCGGCAGGTGGGGTCATGCCAAACCAACCAAGTCATCACTGATAGAAGCCGTTCAAAAATTCACGACATGGCCCACTTTCTGGCAGTGATCTGAACGGTCTTCTCCTTTTTCGAAACGAATCCGTCCGCATATCATTTTGCACCCGTCCTGATCGGGGATCGTGACCGCTCTGAGCAGCAGCGTGGCCTTGGGAGTGACGCCCATAATTTCACTTTTCGCTGCAGGTGCCTTCCTGATAAAATGGACCGATCCTAACGGAGATCGAGCAAAAGAATGAACAACCGGATTCTCAAGACTTTCGCCATCGCATGCGCGCTTGCCGCTCCTGCATCCGCCGAACCGACCGCAAAGGAACTCTTCGCTGCAAAGAAGACGCCGTCGCCCGAAAGCAGTGCTCCCATCGGCAGTCATGCCCGCGGCTGCCTTGCCGGAGGGAGCCGGCTGCCCGAGACAGGGCCTACCTGGCAGGCAATGAGGCTGTCACGAAACAGGAACTGGGGGCATCCGGAACTGATCGACATGATCAAGGAGCTGACACGTTTCGCCGCGGCGCAGTATGGATGGGTGGGACTTTACGTGGGTGATCTCGGGCTGCCGCGCGGCGGCCCGGTGTCCGGACACCGCAGCCACCAGATCGGGCTTGACGTTGACATTTGGATGCTGCCGGCTTCGCGGCTCGACCTTTCGCGACAGGAGCAGGAGCTGTCATCCATTTCGACTAGGCGAGCCAAGGGCGCTTATGTCAACGACAACTGGACGCCCCAGCACCACGCGATCTTGCGCGCCGCCGCCCAGGACGAACGTGTCGCGAGAATCTTCGTGTTTCCCGGTGCCAAGGTTCAGATTTGCAAGGACGAGACTGGCGACCGACGGTGGCTGCGGAAAGTCCGTCCGTGGTGGGGTCATCATTACCACTTCCATGTTCGGCTTGCCTGACCGGACAATGCGGCGGACTGCGTGAACCAGGCGCCACCGCCAGAGGGCGACGGATGCGCCGATGCTGAACGCTGGGTCTAGGACATTCTCAACGCGCCGCCCCCGAAGCCGCGCGTGGAGTACGTGCTCGGCGACCTGCCGGATCAGTGCGCGGCTACGGGGTGCGATTTCTGTATGGCGGATGACGATTTTTTAGTGCGCTGAAATCAAACAACATTTTTGAGGCCGGATCCGGCGATGCCCCCTGATTCGGCGGATTCCGCGAAAATTCGCCGTGCGTGCCGCGACTTTTCCATTTC
>JAJEFO010000022.1 GCA_022820365.1 Silicimonas sp. | reverse complement strand
TCTTTCGACATTCTTGATCTCCTTTCACTCGGCAAGGGGTTGCCGTTCAACGGCCCCTTGCCACCATATGTTGATGTCCGAACGCCCCTTTGGACCGAATCATCCCCAAGCGCAAATCCCGACTTGGCTCATGGCATCTGCTGACCATTCGCAGGCCTCGTAAGTGACCAAACAAGGAGGACAACAAATGCAATACCTGACACGCACGGGAAAGCCACTTCCAAAGGTGGTTTCCGAACAGGCCAAGAAGGTCGGCGACGACCCGGTCAATCGCCGGGAATTCCTTGCGCTCGCCAGTTCCTTTGGCGCGACGGCTGCCACTGCATATGGAATGCTGGGTCATGCTGCGCCAGCGATGGCCGCCAGCGAACCAAAGATGGGCGGGACCGTCCGCATCCAGATGGAAGTGCGCGCGCTGAAGGACCCGCGCACGTTCGATTGGTCGCAGATCGCAAATTACGCCCGAGGCTGGCTGGAGAATCTTGTCTCCTACGAAAACGACGGAACGTTCCTGCCGGTCTTGCTGGAAGGCTGGGACATCTCCGAAGACGCCCAGACCTACACCTTGAACGTTCGCAAGGGAGTGAAGTGGAATAACGGCGACGACTTCACTGCCGAGGACGTTGCGCGCAACATCATTGGCTGGTGCGACAAGGATGTCGAGGGCAACTCGATGGCCGGCCGTTTCGCCGTATTGATCGATTCGGACACGAACAAGGCAATCGAGGGAGCCGTCGAGGTTGTCGACGCCCACACCGTGCGCCTGAATCTGCCCAGGCCCGACATCTCGCTGATCGCTGGCATGGCCGACTACCCGGCAGCAATCGTGCACAGTTCGCACGATCCCGAAAGCATGCTCGCCAATCCTGTCGGCACCGGGCCGTACCTGCCCGAGAGCCTGGAGGTTGGCGTCAAGGGCGTGCTGGTACGCAACGAGAGCCACACTTGGTGGAACGAAGGAAACGGCGCCTGGATGGACCGCGTGGAGTATATCGACTACGGCACCGATCCCTCGGCGTTTGTTGCGGCCGCCGAGGCCGAAGAGATTGACATGCTCTACACGATCGAGGGCGAGTACATCGACATCATGACGTCGTTCAACGGCTGGGTCGAAAACGAGGTCGTGACCATGGCCACCATTGTCATTCGTCCCAACCAGTTGGCCGAAATTGACGGCGTTAAGCCCTATGCCGACAAGCGGGTCCGGCAGGCGATCACCATGGCCGTGGACAATTCGGTTCTTCTGGAACTCGGCTACAACAGCCGCGGCGTGCCTGCCCAGAACCATCATGTCGGCCCAGCGCACCCGGAATACATCGACATTGGCGATCCGAAGTTTGATCCCGCCGGTGCCTTGGCCCTGGTCCAGGATGCTGGCATGGCGGATTTCGAGCACGAACTGATCTCGATCGCCGACGCCTGGCGCAAGGACACGACCGACGCCGTGGCGGCGCAGCTGCGGGATGCTGGCATCAACGTCAAGCGCACCGTTCTTCCGGGCAGCACTTTCTGGAACGATTGGGCGAAATATCCGTTCAGCTCGACGAACTGGAATCACCGTCCGTTCGGCGTGCAGATCTGGGCGCTTGCCTATCGTTCTGGCGAGGCCTGGAACGAGTTCGGCTGGGCAAACCCGGACTTCGACGCCTTGCTGGAACAGGCCCTGGCCACTCCGGACGTTGAACAGCGCCGCGCCTTGATGGCGAAGGGCGAGGCGCTCATCCAGGAGGAAGGCGTCACGATCCAACCCTACTGGCGTTCGCTGTACAATCACACGCGCGAAGGCCTGGGCGGTGGCGCTCACCATATTTCGTTCGAAATTCGGCCGGCACTGCTTCACTGGACCTAAGGTTCACAACGGCGGGGCGGCTCTTGCCGCCCCGCCAATGACGATCACGTCGAGGACGGGACATGACTCTCGAGACGATCATCCTCGTCGCCCAGACAGCCTGTGTCTTCTTCCTGGCGGCGTGGCTCACGATCGGGGTCCTGGACAACATTTTCCATTCCGCCCTGAACAGCACCGTAACGGCGGAAGTCCTGGACATGACGCGCATGCGCGAGGAATTCCCCGAAGCCTACGAGGCCGTTGCGCATAGACGAATTTCGAATGCTTCGGTTCAGAAACGGCTGTTCGTGATCATCGTGGTTTGGGAGATCGTCGCGGCCATTGCGTTATGGTTAGGATTTGCCGCTATGCTGATGGCTGCTCTCGGCCTGGCTGAACCGACGACCGGTCGCAGCCTTGCCGTGTTGGGGGCACTGTTGTTTACCAGCATCTGGGCCGGCTTTTTGGTGGGAGGCAACTGGTTCTGCTATTGGTTCTGTCACGAAGGCGCGCAGAATACCCATTATCAGATGATGCTTTGGGGGGTCGTGACAATGATCCTGCTCGTGGCGGGATGACGGTTCGCGATCAGTGACATTCTTGAGTTCAGACCTATTCGCTTGCAAGCGTCTGAAATCATTGAGCCCGCTTTCGAGAAAGGGCACTACATTTCGGCGCTCCCGGCGTCGTGGTCCGGGCCGGCCGGCCCGTCTTCTCGGCTTCTTCCGCTCCCTTCGCTCGTAGACGAACGGCGCCGGGTTCCACTTCAGCCCCAGCGTGCGGTAGATTTTTCGCGCGTCGGACGACGCCGCGCTTGGCAGGCCGAACGTCCGCGACCGCCTGGCATCGTGCAGGATGCCGATCTGCAGGTCGTT
>JAJEFO010000133.1 GCA_022820365.1 Silicimonas sp. | reverse complement strand
ATGCACATATATATTGTCATACCATTTTGGAGGACAGGATGCCGCAAAAGCAAAGCGCAAGGGTCGCAGTGGTCGGGTGCGGCTTCTACGCGCAGAACCATCTTCACGCGTGGTCCGATCTACGCGACCACGGCGCGGAGCTTGCCGCAGTATGCGACCTTGACCACGAAAGGGCCAACGCGTCTGGCGTCGAGAGCAACGAGCTCTAAGGAAACGACCGCGACATCCTTGTCCGCGGCAGATTATTCGAGATCCGACTGCGGCAACTTCTGAAAGAGCTCACATGTCTTCGGTTCCCGCGACACCAATCGCTTCATCGCGGCAGCCCTGTACGGTGCATTTGCGGCACCGTATCCTTCATAGCCTTGTCGACGCTCAACGATCTCAAAAAAGAAGCCGTCGCCGTAAGGCCGGCTGTATAACTGGAAGAACTGGCCGCTGTCATCTTCGTCATAGAGGATGCTCCCCTCCCGAAGCCGCGCCAACATGCCTCCGTCCAGCCCGAAGCGTGCTTCAAGATCGTCGTAGTAGTTCTCGGGGATCGGCAGCGCCTGGAACCCCCGGGCGCGCAGGCGCCTCTCGGTTTCGAACAGGTCGCCAGACTCGAAAGCCACGTGTTGCACGGCGGATCCCAGGCGACCGGCAACGAAGTGGCCCGCCAATGTGCGGTTCGAGTCCGCACCGTTCAAGGTGATGCGCAAGCTGGCATCCGAACTCTCGATGACCTGGCTTCGCACGACTCCCCCTGGGTCAACGACGTCCACAACCGGCCTCTTCGACGCGTCGAACAGGGAGGTGTAGAAAAGCGACCACGTGAGCATCTCGTCATGGCCCATGGTCTGCGCGACATGGTCCACGCGGATCAGCCCGGCTCCTTCAGACGCATTTCCGGTTGCCTTGAACTCCACGTCCCACACATCGGTCAGCCCGCTTGCCGCGTCCAGAAAATGCATGATGCCACCGCCGACCGAATGAATGGCAGGAAGGTGCAGTTCTCCCTGGTCGATGCGCTGATGGAACAGCTTCACTTTTAGCGCCTCGGCCCTGCGAACGGTTTCAGCAGCATCTTTCACGCGCAATCCGATGTCGCAAACGCTGGTTCCGCGCGACAGGTAGGTCGCATGCGCGAATCCCTCCCGCTCGGTATTGATGACGATGTTTATCTCGCCTTGTCTCCAGAGCGAGACGTCCTTGTTGATGTGATCAGCGGCATGAGCGAAGCCCAAAGTCGCCAAAAGCGAACCGAGCCGACTTGCTTCGACCTCGTCGGCGGCAAATTCGATGAACTCAACCCCTTCGATCTCTGTCCGAGGCGGCATGGTCGGAATGTCGAGCTGGGGAGCCGGTTCAATCCGGTTCACGTCATCCATGAGCGCCATGAGAGATCTCATGCCGTCTTCGGCAATGGCCCGAGGGCTGCCGCCCCGAAACTGGTCGTTGAAGATCTCAAGCGAGATCGGACCATTGTAGCCGGTCGCGGCAACCGCTTGCATGAATGCCCGCACGTCCAGATCGCCTTCGCCGGGCATGTTTCGGAAATGCCGCGACCAATAGAGCAAGTCCATCTCGATCTGGGGCGCATCCGCAAGCTGCACAAAGAAGATCTTGTCGCCTGGAATGCGGCGGACGCTTTCCGGACTCAGCTTCCGCCCGAGCGTGTGAAAGCTGTCAACGATCAAACCGATGCTTGGATGATCCGCGCGCCTCACGATTTCCCATGCATCCCTATGGTCGTTGACATGGGTGCCCCAGGCCAGCGCCTCGTAGCCCACGCGCAATCCGTGTCCGATTGCCACATCGCCCAAGGCATTCAGATCGCCGGCGGCACGGTCAATCCCGCCCAAGGCCTTGGGATGCACCGAGGAGCAGATCAGCATGAGATCGGTGCCCAGTTCCTGCATCACGTCGAATTTTCGCTTGGCCCGATCGAAGGCGCGGGTCCTGTCCGGCTCCGGCAGTCCCTCGAAGTCACGAAAGGGCTGGAAAAGCATGATCTCCAGCCCATGATCCCGCACCATTTGCCCCACGTCGCGCGGACCGCTGTCGTGGGCGATGAAATCCTGTTCGAATATCTCGACTCCGTCGAAACCCGCCGCCGCGATCGCTGCGAGTTTCTCCGGCAGTTCGCCGGCAATCGAGACGGTGGCGATGCCGGTCTTCATCGCGTTACGCAAAAATTTCCTTGAAGCGGTCGAAGCAGAGGCGAAACCCGGCTTCGAAGTCGCCGTCGCCGGGATGATACACGCTCTCGTAGCTGATCACGCCGTCATATCCGTCGGTGCGCAGGGCATTAGCGAGCGGCCGGAACTGATGGGCCAGTTGGCCCTCGCCCATTCGGCACACTTCCAGCGTGGCCGACGGCGTGTCGACCCGGACGTCCTTGATGTGGATGTGGCCCAGGTATCCGTCCTTCGCCGTCTCGTATCCGCGCGGAAAGGCCTCTTCGTGGCACCAGCAGTTGTTGGCCGGGTCCCAGAGAATCTTGAGCACGTCCTTGGCATCCAGATCATCGATGAGCTTTCGCGCGGTCCAGTTGGAGTTGACCATTGTGCCGTTGCCGGTCTCGAGCACCAGCGCAATCCCGGCGTTGCGCGCCACGTCGCAAGCCGGAGCAATGAGCGGAAGGGTCCTGTCCCATGCACCGTGGGCGACATTCCAGATTTCGGCGCCGTTCTTGCCCCAGAGGATCTGCTCCTTCTTGTTGGTCATGATCCTGACAAGCGGGCTGCCAACCACATGCGCCATGTCGATCACGCGCTTGAGTGCATCCATGTGTCTTGTGTGCAGATCGTCGCCGGGCACATTGGCGACGGTCATGCCTGCAAAGACGTGGCGCGAGAGACAGGACACGGGCTTGCCGCGGTCGCGAAGCTGCGCGTCAATCTCGCGAATCTCCTGTGCACTATGATCGCCGACTTCTGTGTCGCCGACGAATTGGAGTTCGGCATACTTGATCCCAAACTCATCCATGACATCAATTGCATGCTCCAGATCCCGACTGATGCCGTCACAAATCACGCCCAGTTTCATTGCAGACCTTCCTGATGCAGTTCCGTGTCCACGACTTTTTCAGTCACGCGTGCGCGGGCCAATTCCATTCCCTGCGGGCACTTCGACTTGGCCGCCAGAATGATCTGCATCCCTGGCGATGCCGTCATCATCAGTGCACCAGCACGCGTTCCGGGAATTCCGCCCGAATTCGACGCGTCGAAGCGATGGAATCCGCAGCCCTTCGTGGCAAACCCGGGTTCTCGGGGCTCACGCGGCATCGTGGTCGCAGTCAAGTTGATCGCGCCACCTTCAGCCTTATGTCGTGCCAGATCTGCATCGCCGAGAGTTGCCAACTTCGCCTGATCGCCATTCATCACCGTCTCGCAGACGGCATCGCAAATTCCCCCAACCTCGGTCACGATTCCTGCGGGGGTGCCACCCATGTCATGAGACGCGGTCAGGCGTGTCTCTCTCGGGCCAAGGCCAGTCGCCTCGAACCCGTTGGCAATCAGGTTCTGCGTGAACCCGGATCCCATGTCCCCCAAACCAATCGCGCCGACGCGCATGATAGTTCACCCTTACGTTTCTCAATTTGCGGGGTTTCAAGCGCGTATCACGCCGGACCGATCCGGAAGACACCCCCGGTCCCTGCTCCACCTCGTCATCGCACGAGGAAAAGCGAAATTTGCGGGAATGCCACGAGGACCGCGAGGATCATGGCCTGCAGCAGGATGAATGGCCCGAACGAGCGATAGATCGTCACAAGGTCAATCTCGGGCGGTGCCACGCTCTTGAGGTAAAAGGCGGCTGACCCAAAGGGCGGTGTCAGAAACGCGATTTGCATGTTCACGCTGAACAGGATCCCGAACCAGATCGGATCATAACCCAGTTGCTTCACGATCGGCATGAAGACCGGCATGGTCAACAACACGATGCCGATCCAGTCCATGAACATCCCCAGTATGAAGAAGATGCACATCATCACGAGGATGATCACGATTGGCGCGACATCCAGGCCAAAGATGGCATTTGCGACAAAACGGTTTCCGCCTGACAGGCTGAAAGCCCCAGCAAGAACGGTCGCGCCAAACGTAACCCAGAGAATCGTGCCGACCGAGCGGAACGTCTGCTCCAGACCTTCCAGCACCATGACCGTGCTCAACTCGCTCCGCACCCAGATCAGCACCAAGGAAGCGACGACTCCCATTGCGGCCGCTTCTGCGTAGCCGGTCACACCGCCATAAATCGAGCCCAGGACAAGGTCGACCACGATCAACGGCGGCAACAGGCCCTTGGCGATGGGATAGTCATCCGTCCTCTGGAGCCATGCGACCAGCAACAGCGCCGTCGTCGCGCTTGAGAAGATGAGGGTCGCAATCTGCTCTGTCCGACCGAATCCAAGGAAGCTGACAACAACGGCACAGGCAAACCCGATCACGAAGGGCGTCAGGTTGAGGGCCAGTTCCATCCTCGAGTTGACGTCCAGCTGCTCCACGTCCACGCCGGACTCCTCCGGCAAGGGAGCAAGTGACGGATTCAGCCGAGTGCGAATGATGATGTAAAGGATGTAGGTTCCCGCAAGCATCAGCCCTGGAATAAAGGACGCCGTAAAGAGCTTGGTGATCGACGTCTCGGTGACCAGGCCGTAGATGATCAGCACGACCGAAGGCGGGATCATAGTGCCAAGCGAGCCGCCCGCACAGATTGTTCCGATGGCAAGGTGCTTGTTGTAGCCCAACCGCAGCATTTGCGGCAGCGCGACCAGCCCCAGCAGCACGATCTCGCCGCCGATGATCCCCGACATTGCCGCCATGATCACGGCCATCACCGTGGTTACGATGGCAACTCCGCCTCGAGTCTTTCCCATCGCCACGTTCAGCGCATCGTACATGTCCTTGGCGATGCCAGAGCGCTCCAGCAGTGACGCCATGACGATGAAGAACGGCACCGCGATGATGGCATGCGTCACGACGAGGTCGTAGACGCGCTGCATGACGAGCCCGAGACCAGGTTCGCCGAAATTCAGCCAAATGATAATCGCACCGAGGAAACCCGTGGCAAAGCCCAGCGGCACGCCGGCGACAAGCAGGATGAATATGCCGACCAGCAGCAGCAGCGACAAGGTTCCGACGCCAAGGTCCGCGCGGAAATCGCCCAAGAGAACGAGAGGAACGACCAAGGCAATCGCCACGGTAAGTGCAAAGAACGCGATCGGCAGATGGATGGACTTCATCGATGCTTCTGCCCAGGATTGCTTTCCTCGGCGGTCTTCGAATCGACCAGTCCGGAAACGCCTTCGTTGTGATCGGCCTCAGCCCAGTCCGGGTTCCTGGTTCCGCGACCGTACCAGTCGACCAGCAGATTGTTCACTGCGCCAAGCGCCACCAGGCAGGTGATGATCAGAACCAGAGGCTTCATGGTTGCGGGCACTGGCGGATCGAAAACTGTCCCCAGACGTTCCCACGTAATGAAGGCATCCCATGCCACGTCATAGCCGCCAATCACCATAAGGACGGCGTAGACGACGAGCACGAAGATCGCGAGATAGTCGAAGAACAGACGAATGTTGGGCGAGACGATGTCGTAGACCGCCGTGATCCGGATATGGGCACGTCGCTGCATCGTGTAGAGCCCGGCGGCAAGATACACGATGCTCCCCAGCCAAAGCGTGAGTTCGTTGACCCAAAGCGTTGGGCTGGCAAACATGTAGCGCATGACCACTTCGAAGAACGTTACGAAGACACCTGCGAGGATCAGGAACATCATCACCCGCGAAATCGATGTAACAATGCGGTCATAGACTGTCACGCGCGGGCTGTCCGGGCCGGCCAGTACGTATGCCCAGATGCCCCTGATCGGACCCCTCGATTCAACGAGCGTCTTTGCTCGGTCGTCCATGCGCGGCTTCCCTCGAACCGGAGGTCTTAGTCGGTGATGGGCAGGCAATGGGGCCTGCCCACCTCCAGAGTGACAAAGTCAGTTGACGAGTCCGACCGACCTCATGAACGACAGATGGCTGTCCAGCACGGCCTGAGCGGCGGGTGTCTTGGCACCCCAGTCGGCCCAGCGGCTCTGTGCGAATTCGCGGAACGCCTTGCGGTCCTCGGTTGACCAGTCATAGAGCGTGACGCCTTCGTCGGCCTGAATGCGCGTGGCGGTCTCGTTGTCCCGAATTTCGGTCAACAGGGCGAGATCGAGCGCGATGCCCTTAAGCGACACTTCAATGGCTTTTTGCACCGACGCCGGAAGCTTGCCCCATGCACCCTTGTTGCACGACAGCTGTTCGGCGGGCATCGAGTGGAAGCCCGGATAGGTCGCATGCTTGGCGACGTCAAAGAGACCGAGATTTGCGTTGGTATTCAGTGTCGAGGCATCGGCCCCGTCCACGATTCCGGTGCGCAGAGCGTTCGGAACCTCGCCGAAGTCCATCACCACAGGCTTTGCACCGAAGGACGCGAAGATCTCTGTTTCCAGTCCCGGAGGAGAGCGGAATTTCCAGTCCTTCAAGTCCGCGAAGCCTGCCAAGGGCGCGGTGGAGCTAAGCGATTCGTGGCCCTGAAGCCAAAACCCGACTACGTGCATGTCCTGTGCGTCGTAAAGGTGTTCCTGAACCACTTCCCTGCCGCCGGCATGGTAGAACCACGACAGGAACTGGTAAGGCGTGTCATAGCCTCCCATGATGTCGCCGGCGAGCATCCAGCCCGCGTCCTTGCCGACGTTGCCGGTGATCCCGCCCATGTCGCAGTCAAGAATTCCCTGGCTTGCCGCGCTCATCACCTCGTTCTGGGCGACGACTTCGGACGAGTAGTGCATCTGGATGTCGACCGCGCCGCCGGTCATGGTCTGCACTTCGTCAATGAAACGCTGGATCAATTGCCCGGGCGTGGATTCAGCACCGAAGTGGGTCTGGATGCGCAGCTTGTGATCCTGCGCCGTTGCCGGAATTGCGGTCAGCGCAAGAACGGCTGCGCCAACAAGGTATTTTGTCATTGTCGTCATGTGATCCTCCATGTGTCGACGAAGGCATGGCCAAGATATCCGGGATGTCCCCGAATTTCTATTGGCCAATGCCTCGTCTCGAGTGGCGACACGAATTCACAAGGGCGTTCCTCAGGGCAAGTGGAAACCATCAACTGATGCGTATTGATGCCTAGATCGCATCAAACTGGCGGATCACGCATTGACTTTGATGTTCTCTGATGTGAACTGGGATCATGAGAGGTGACAAAGTTCCTACCAAGCGCGCCACTGTCGTGGAAATCGCCAGACGGGCAGGCGTTGGCACCGCTACCGTAGACAGGGTGCTGAATGCGCGACAAGGAGTCCGTGAAGAGACCCGCCAGCGTGTCGAACAGGCAAAGGCCGCCATCGAACAAGGGATCCCGGCTGGGCCGAGCAAGAAACCGTGGCGCCTGAAGGTGCTTCTGCCTGAACTCGCGGGGGCGCCCACCGAATTCCTGGGCCAGTGCTTTCAGGAATTCGGCGCGCTGCGTCATGCAACGATCGAGTGTGTCTTCACAAAGAAAATGGAGCCTGCCCTCCTGGCCCGAAAGCTCCGCGCCTGTGCGGGGCATGGTCTTGATGCAGTGGCATTCCAGGCCCTGGAAGACCCGCGCGTGCATAACGCTGTGGACTATCTTCACAGTTTGGGCATCCCGACACTCGGCCTTTTGTCGGGTCTTGCCAACCGACACTTGATTGGAACTGCAGGCGCCGACAATCGCGCAGCCGGGCGGACCGCCGGCTTTCTCATGGGACGGCTGGCCCAGCAAACAGGGAGCGTAGCCATTGTCACGGGCGGTCAACTCTATCGCATCCACGAGGATCGCGAAATGGGGTTTCGCGCCGCCTTGCGCAGCGGCTTTCCCAATATCGACAATGCGATCGCCATCAACGGCCACGACGATGCCTCTGAAATCTACAGGGTTGTTCGGGAGGCCCTAGACCTTCATCCAGATCTCGTGGGAATTTACAACGTGGGAGGCGGCAGCGAAGGCATCGCGCGTGCATTGCGTGAAGTCGATGTTGCGGACGAGCTTGTCTTTATCGGACACAACCTGACCGAGCGGACACAATCCTACCTTCTCGACGAAACAATGGACATCGTGCTCCACCTCAATATGCGCGATGTTGCAGCATCGGCGACAGACGCCATGATCGCTCACCTCGAGAACCGGCCCACGACTTTGCATCCATTGCCGATCAGCGTTGTGACCCGCGAGAACATCGTCGGGATGTCCCTTTCCTCATCAAGCGCTATTGGGTCGCGATGAAGACGCTACACGTTTTCGGGCGTGACTATGCTAAAATCCAGCGCCCCGATTGGCTTCTGCTGCTTGCCCTGAACAGCAAGCAACATCGCGTCAATGGTTCTTGACGCAACGCTTTCAATCGGCGTGGCAATTGCAGCCGCGATTGTTCCGTCCAGCAAGGCGCTTTCCGATGCCGCATTGATCTCGTGACAAATGTAAACGATCCGCCCGGCACGCCCGCCACTCTGCAACGCCTTGAGGACACCTCTCACCCCACCACCGCACTGGTACAGCCCGCTCAGATCAGGCGCGCGCCGCAAGAGCTCCGAAGCCGCCTCATAAGCGACTGCTGCATCGTCTAGGTAAACAAGGGATTCCTTCAACAGGACGTCAGGGGCTTGCTCGCGCATGTAACTCCGGAAGCCGACTTCAAGCGCTTCGTGGCCCAGATAGCGATGCGAGCCGACAAGGATGCCCACCTCTCCTTCCGAGAGATACCGGCGCATCAGCCATCCGGCAGTGCGGCCCGCCTTTCGGCCATCAATGCCGATGTAGCCCTTGACAGAGGTGGCGCTCAGCGGGCTGAGCATTGAAAAGACGTGGCATCCCGCCTCTGTGGCGGAGTCAATCGCAGACGTCACGCTCGGGTGGTCAATCGAAACTACGCCGAGCGCATCGACCCTTCCCGCCATGTCGCCGATCCGACTTGAAAGATCATCCGGAGACAGCGCATCCACGAATGACACGTCGGTAGAAACCCGGGTGTCAGCCCTGTCCCCGGCAGCAGATTCGATTGCGCGGCCAAGCGTCCGGTAAAACGCCTTGCTCTCCTTCTGCAAAATGAACCCGAGTCTGCAAAAGGGGTGCGCACCGGCGACGCGGTCCGCTATCAGCCCTTTCGCATGGTAGCCGATCCGAGACGCAGCCTCCAGAACGCTCTCGGCAGTTTCTCGGCGCACCTTGGCGCGCCCGTTCAACACGCGATCAACGGTCGCAATTCCAACACCGGCCGCACTGGCTACATCGGCCATCGTGACGCGTCGCTCGCCCATCTGATTGCTCCTTTCAAGGAATCGATAGGTCTTGATAGGTTTGATAAAATCTATCAATGCAGGAGTTGATTGGACAGCATTATCGCGGCAATGAAAGCCGTAGTCCCTTATGGGGGAACTTACGATGCCCATTGATGCCTGCCGCGACTATTCGCTCACCGGACCGAACGCCAAAGCCTCCGGTTTTGGCAGCGCCGAGTGGTACGCGTCTCCCGCCCCGCGCAAGAGAATCAAGGAGCTCATGAAGCGCTCGGATCGGCTGGCGCTCACCAACTACGGAACATGGCTGGGCCTTGTCGTTGCGACGGGTGTGCTGCTGGTCGCGGTCTGGGGAACGGCTTGGGCTTGGCCGGTGGCTCTGGTCTACGGCGTCTTCTATGGCTCCGGCGCGGATTCCCGCTGGCATGAAACCGGACATGGCACACCGTTCAAGACGCGCTGGCTGAACGACGCGTTCTATCATCTCGCGTCGTTCATGTCGCTTAGAAACCCGCATCTCTGGCGCTGGAGCCACACGCGGCATCACTCGGAAACCGTCATCGTCGGTCGCGATCCGGAGATCGCCTTCCCGCGTCCGCCGTCGATTGGAAACTGGGTGCTGAACCTGCTGTACATTCCTGCCATTACAAAGGAGTTGGGGAAAATGGTCCGCATCGCCTTCGGAAACTTGACGGAAGCAGAGAAGAGCTTTCTGCCGGAGAGTGAATGGCCAAAGACCTTCGCGGCATCTCGGGCGCACCTGTTGGTGCTCGCCTTGGTCGGGCTTGCGGCCGTCACCTTGCAAAGCTGGCTGCCGCTCTTCCTGATTGGCCTGCCCACCTTTTACGGCTCTTGGCTGCACCACATCCTGGCAACAACGCAACATGCGGGCCTGGCCGAGGACGTCCCCGACCACCGCATGAATTCCCGCACTTTCTATCTGAACCCGTTCTTCCGCTTCATATATTCCAACATGAATTACCACATCGAACATCACATGTACCCGATGGTGCCGTTCTACAATCTTCCGGCACTGCACGAAGAGATCAAGGCGGACTGCCCTCCCGCCTACGCGTCGCTCTTGGCCTGCTACCGCGAAATGGTTCCCGCCGTGATGCGCCAGCAAGCCGATCCAAACCACTACATCCGGCGCCCGTTGCCCGCAGGCGCTGGCGCTACCCCGACCTACGAACGGCCTGTCATTGCAGCGGAATGAAGTGATGCCCAACTGGGTGCGTGCCTGTGGCGCAAACGATGTCGAAGCCGAAGATCTGGTCCGTTTTGACCACGGAGACCGCACCTTCGCCGTCTATAGGAGTCCCGATGACGAGTATTTCTGCACGGAGGGGCTTTGCACGCACGAGCAAGTCCATCTCGCAGACGGACTTGTCATGGACTACGAGATCGAATGCCCGAAGCACAACGCGACCTTCGACTATCGCACCGGGGAGGCCAAGCGCGCGCCCGCCTGCGTCAATCTTGCAACCTATCCCGTAAAGATCGAAAACGGATCGGTCTGGATTGAAATCTGAGGTGCGACATGAAGCGGTATTGGGACTGGCGCGCACGACGCCCGTGTCGGAACTGCAAAACAGCCACAATTTCAACGAAGCATTCAAGACTTTTGGCCGGATGGAGATCGCGGAGGACGGTTGCATCATAAAGCATGGCACTCCGCAGGAATTCTGCTCAAACCGCGCAAATGGAACATTCCGACGGAAGTGGTGAGCCGGGGACGGAGCGAATTTTTTCTGTGAGTGATCGGCACTTCCTGCATGGGTATCCCTGAACCGGCCAACACTCCCATTCAAGCCGTCCATGACGTCTGCTGACCGAAAGCGAATTCGGAGCGGCAATTGGCCTCGCGAGGCTGACCGTTGCGCCGGTGGCGTCGGAAGACGAGCCGCGCTCCCGCGCACACATGGACGAGCATCACTATCTCGGCGCGCCATGGAAGATCAGCAAGACCGTCTGGTACGCGGCTGACGACGGCAGCGGCGCGTGGCCTGCGCTGGCCGCCTTCACGGCGGCGGCGCTCAAGTGCGGCGCGCGCGACGCCTGGATCGGATGGCGGTTCCTTGCGCTCTGCGCCCGGCGCATCGGGCACCGGGCACCGGGCACCGGGATATAGGCGAATGCGTAATCCAGATCCCGTGCCTTGCTCCCGCTGACTGATTCGGTCGTTTCACCGATTGCAGTCACGTGCGAAGCCCGATGCTGTTGACTGTAGCCGGAGCGGTCGCCAAATGTTTCACGATCGAATTCGGCAGATTGGCGATTCGCCATGCGGTTGCGAAGTTCGTCGACCGCCGCCGAATCGATCGTCGGGAACGCCCGCGACCTTGCAGGTCGCATGAACAGGATGAAAACCGTGAAATGGTCACCTGAAAGGACGCAGGTCAACAGTTGGAACGAATGGGACCCGCTCAAGCACGTCATAGTCGGATACGCAACGGATTGTCATATTCCGCCGCCGGAACCGGCCCTAGAAGCCAAGGTCCCAGAGGACTCCGACATGAGGGGGCAATGGGGCAAACGACCCCAAGACATGATCGACCATGGCAACGAACTGCTTGATGCGTTCGCAGAAATGCTGCGCGGTCGCGGTATCAGGGTTGACCGCCCGACTCCGATAGACTTTTCCCAACCCGTAGTCACTCCGGACTTCGAAACCGGCAGTGGGTTCGGATGCATGCCACCACGCGATGTCCTGCTGACGGTCGGGAATGAAATCCTGGAAGCGACGATGTCCTATCGTTGCCGCTGGTTCGAATACCTGTGCTACCGTCCCTTGTTGACGAGGTACTGGGAGGAGGACCGGAACTTCCGGCATGAGGCTGCGCCAAAACCGAGGCTGACCGAAAGCGATTATCGCCCCGACTACCTTTCCGGAAACATCAGCATTGAAACCCGGCTGGAGTGGACTGCAGAAAAATACTTCGTGACGACGGAGGAGGAACCGCTGTTCGACGCCGCAGATGTCTTGCGATTCGGAAAGGACCTCGTTGTTCAGCACGGGTTCACGACCAACCTAAAGGGAATCGAATGGATTCGGCGTCACTTTCCGGAACACAGGGTACATGCGACCAATTTTCCAGGAGACCCGTACCCGATCCATATCGATGCGACCTTCACGCCAATCAGGCCAGGCCTAATCCTGAACAATCCCGAACGCCGTTTGCCGGATGATCAGAGAGCGCTGTTCACGAGGAATGACTGGGAAATCGTCGATGCTGCCCGCCCCGCCCACAATTCGCCTCCGCCGCTTTGCTATTCGTCGACGTGGCTGTCGATGAATGTCCTCGTGCTTGATCCCAAGACCGTTTGCGTGGAGAAGTC
>JAJEFO010000061.1 GCA_022820365.1 Silicimonas sp. | reverse complement strand
AGGGCGTCTGCCGGGAAAGAGGATCAGCCGCCTCGGAATCCCGGCTTCCCGCGTTGTCTCGGAAATCCGGCAATCCGTGCACGAAACTATCCGGGAAAAAACCTGCCAGACGGATCGGATTAAAGCAGAAAACTACACCGGTGCAGGAAGAGGAGTTCGACGGCACCCGCCCGCAGCAGGCCTTTGTCCAGTGTCGGTGGATCGGATAGATCGAGACGCTCGAAACGCAGCGCCGCTTCGTTTGAGTGAAACTCTTCGAAGTGTTCCCTCGTCCGTTCCCGGCTGTCGCTGGCAAGCCAGTATTCGGCCTGGGCATCCCCGCGGTTGAGTTCATCCAGGCATTTCTTGAGGGCGGTCTCGTTCGACTCCCGGTCTCCGGCAATTTCAAGCACACGGCAGGATCGGGACATGCCCGATACCGGGCGCTGCATCGCGGCGATCAGTTCGGCCGATCCAATCTCGCCGGATGGCAACAATTCATCCAGTCCCTGACCACCGGGGAAGAACTTTGGCTGCCAGGAGACCACGTGCTTGCTGTCCAGTACGTCGTTCCAGTGCGGGTTGGAGGTGAAATAAGTGTACTTGCCGATGTAAGCGACCAGTTCACCGGTGTCGCCGTCGTAGAAGCCGATGCTGCCGCCCGAACGTTCGCCCAAGCGTACCGAGTATTGACCCCGTTCATTTACGTCGAGCCAGTCCTCCTCAGGCTTGGTCACGTGGCAAGTGATCCGTGGACCGCTCGGCGGCTTGAGAAAGGTCACGTCCTCCGCACGGCGGGGCACGGCGAAGAGGTCCGCCCACTTGAGGAGATTGAAGAGGAAAATCTGCAAGCCTCCGTCGAAAAGCGGGGGGCACGAGACGTAGCCCTCGACCTTTCCGGATGTCCACAACGTCTCATCCATTTCGATGTCGACGAGGGAGTCCCGGGTCGCGGTGTCCATCAGTACGCGCCGGATGGTCTGGAAGTGGGGTCCATACTGGAACGTCTCGCTAAGAACGGCTTCGAGGCGTTCGTAGAAGTCGCTGTCGTCGGCTACAATGGAAGGGGCGAACCGGTTCGTGTCTATCTCCTCCAGTCGCATTGGCACCTTCACCGGATGGTTGGCGTCCGTCCGTCGGACCTTTCCCTGGCAATGCAGCTCGCTCCTGGCGTCAACATCATAAGGTCGGGACGAAATGGAGAAGGTGTAGGTGTCCGGTGCATTTGCAACCGGGTGGAGGGTGGTCTGCAGTCGCACCGGAACCTTCGGGATGGGGCAGGGCTGGAGGAATTCAAGGACCTCGATGTGAACGGGAACACCTTCGAAGGCTTCCAAGATCAACTCGATGTAGCCGGCGGCGGGCATGATTGCTGCATGATGGACGCGATGGTCCGCCATCCAGGGAAAATCGCGCTCCGAAAGGCGTGCCTCGAACATCATGTGACTGGAAGGCACCTTGTGACCAACCAGCGGGCCATGCGAGTATTCCCCCTGACGGACGAACATTTCATCGTCGCACATGATGTCCATCGCGACCCGGTCGTCCCTCGGATGCCCGGGCAGCAGGTGGGCGATGGGCTCCGGGCGCGGATACTGCGCGGCGAAGTCCAGCGCCACGCCGGCCCGGAACAGGGCTCCCAGGGCCGCTTGGACGCCGAGACACGCATCTGAATCCCGCATGAGTGTCGGGATGCAGGCAGGCATCGGTTCGGAACCCTCAAGGCACTGCGCGATCATGGGTTGCAGGACGCCGTGCGGCGCAATCTCCAGCACGGCATCCGGTTGAAGGTCGCGGCGGACAGTTTCCATCGCGGCGGAGAAACGAACGGTCCGGCGGATGTTTGACCACCAGTATTCTGCGTCCAGCCGCTCTTCTTTCGCGCCGGTTACCGCCGACACCAATGGCACCTCGGCATTGAATTCGCGTCCGTTCAGGAAAGAGAGGTCTGTCAGCGCGTCATCCCGGAGTGGGTCCATCGCACTCGAGTGAAAGGCTATGTTTCCCGGCAGCAGCTGAAACTGCCAGTTGCGCCGGTCAAGTTCCTCCATGATGGGTTGCAACGCAGACTCATGGCCACAAATCACGGTGCTGGCCGGTGCGTTCTCACAGGCAATCTCGACGCCCGGCGGCAGTCCATTCATGGATTGGGCGGTTGCCTGCAAAGTCTCAAGCAGACTTTCGACCCCGGGGCGATCAAGACCGATGGCGAGCATGCGTCCCGTGCCGGCAGTGCGTTGCTGGAGTTTGGCGCGATGGAAGACCAGGCGAGTGGCATCCGCCAGCGTGAGTGCCCCGCTGGCGTAGGCAGCCGCGACCTCGCCTGAACTGTGTCCGACCACGCAGGCTGGATAGACGCCCCAAGTCTTGAGCCACTCGACGATGGCGCACTGCAGCATAAAGATCACTGGCTGGGCAAACTGCACTTCGTCCAGCTTTTCCTGCGGAGCAAAGAAGCACGCCTCGCGCAGTGAGTAGTCGGAGTGCTCGCGCCATTGCTCCTCGATGGCGTCGACAACACGGCGAAACACAGGGTCGGCAAGGTAGAGATCACGTCCGCAACCTGCCCACTGCGTGCCCTGTCCGGAGAACACCATGAGTACCCGGGGCGCCTCCTCAGCCGCCGTGGTGACCGGCGAGGGCTCTTCCACGAATGTGTCCAGTGCCTGTATCAGCGCCTCTCGGTTGCGCACGGCAAAGGCGGTGCGGGTTCCGAAATGGGTGCGTCGTCGGCTGAGATTGCCGACCAAGGTATAGAGATCTAACTCGCGTCTTTCGAGTGTCCGGCGCAATTCCCGGGCGTTTTCTGTCAACGCCTCGGTCGTGCGCGCAGACAGGGGGACCATGAAACCGGCCTCTGGCGCCAACGGCACCGACCAGATCCGAGGTTCCTCCGGACGATATTCCCGTACCACGCAGTGCCCGTTCGCCCCTCCAAAGCCGAAGGAATTGATGCCAACTGTGACGGGATGATCTGGGAATGGCTCGCACTCCGTCTGCACCTGCATCGGGCAACTTTCGAAATCGATCTCTGGATTCGGCACCAGGAAGTTCCGGGAGATCGGGGCAAAAGTGCGCCGCTGCATCATCATGAGGACCTTCAAGAGGGCGCAGTGGAATGCCGCGGCCTCCATGTGCCCCACGTTGCTCTTCACGCTGGCCAGACGGAGCGGCGAGGCCCGCTCGAAGCCGCCGAATGCCTCGGCTATCGCATTCCCCTCGATGCGGTCTCCAACCGCGGTGCCAGTCGCATGGGCTTCGATATAGTCGAAATCCCCGGGAGACCGACTCGCACGTATGCAGGCCGTGCGCATAAGATCGGCCTGCGCGTGCCGGGTCGGCGCAGTGATGTAGCGCCCCTGGGCCAAGCCACCCGTTCCATCAGCGGCACCGGCCGCATTGACGGCTGTCGCTTCCACAATGGCATAGATCGGGTCTCCGTCTCGCTCAGCCGCCTTGAGCGGCTTGATCGCGTACGTGAACGCTCCTTCAGCCCGCATGTAGCCGTTCGCTTCGGTGTCGAAGGAGTGGCATTTCCCATCGGGACTTATGACTCCCAGAGCATTGAAGGATGCGCTTAGCCTGAATGTAC
This sequence comes from Silicimonas sp., assembly GCA_022820365.1. Lineage (GTDB taxonomy): Bacteria > Pseudomonadota > Alphaproteobacteria > Rhodobacterales > Rhodobacteraceae > JAJEFO01. The sequence goes on along the minus strand of JAJEFO010000061.1, from coordinate 119,038 downwards.
CCAGATAGTTCACGGATCCCACGAGCGCCTGTCTGCAGTCGCCGGACACAAGTGCGTTGATTGCTGAATGCAGCGCGGTCAGGCTGGCGGAACATGCCGTACAGTAGGTGATCGAGGGGCCCATCAGGTTGAAGTGATAGGAAATGCGGTTGGCCAGCATCGCCACGCTGAGGGTCGTCACGTCGAACGGTCCGGCCCCATGCATCGGGCGCCAGCTCGCCACCGCCGGCACCTGGGCGCCAATGAAGACCCCGGTCTGACTGTTGCGCAGTCCGTGCAGGTCCCATCCGACACGCTCGAAGGTTTCCCAGGCACTGGTCAGCAGCATCCGCATCTGGGGATCCGTCAGTGTCATTTCGTTTTGGGACATCCCGAAAAGCCCGCGATCAAAGAGCTTTTCGCCGTCGTCGCGGATCAATCCTTCCCAAGGGCTGGCGAACCGGCTCGGACCGGAGTATCCGCCGATCGGTCGATAGCCCCTGCCGTACCGGTCAGTGATCGGCTCCTGGACGATTTCGCGTTCGCTGAGCAGGCGCCAGAAGTCGTCGTCGGTCCGGATGCCTCCCGGCATACGATAGCTGTAGCCCACGATGGCAACTGACATCTGAGGTGTCGATTGATCCATGGTCCGTGCACTCGATGGTCCAATGTGCCTTCAGTACCAAATTGCAGACCTGAAGCAAGATCGAGGGTGAGGTATCCATGCGTTTCTTCCGTCCGTTCATGTTCATGTTCATGTTCGGTCTACGCCCAGCGTGAAATTTGCATTCGGATGGGGCTGGATCGGAAAACGCGGCGTGACTCCACCCTCAAAACTTGCGGGCCCACTTCTTGTTTTGGCACCGTGGCATGTCCCACTGGGCAAGAAGCGATCCGGACCCAGTGAGCCGGAAAGTAGATGCTCACTGCAGGTCTGGCGCAGGAAAGCGCCTCGGTCCGGTCGATCAGGATGTCGGGCGAATTCACCGACCGTGCCGAAAGCCAAAGGTTGCATGAAGCCTGGAGGTGTCGTGCCCGTACGAATCTGATTTGCAGGTCAAACGAGGATGCCATTGGCCCGTTGCCTGTCCGATGACCGATGCCTTTGCGGAAGAACCGACGAGCACGCATTGGGTCTTCTCGGATCGAGACTGCGGCAATCCGAGAAGGTTCAGTGGCAATGAGCCAGAAGAGACCAGGCAGGATTGCACATGAACTTCGGAGACCAATGCCTGCGGATGCGGTGGGCGATCCTTGCATGTAGTTGACGATGGTATCATCAAATCCGGGCAAATTGGCTGTCACGTTCTTTAGGTGACTAAGATTGCGACATGGCCGGGGCGTCCTGATGCGTCTGTCGGGACTCCAAGGTGCTGGGCAAGGAACGTCTGCAGGTAGGCGAAGCGTCGTCCATGAGTGCCGCGACGGGCTGTTTTTGATTGGTGAGGTCGAGTGGGCGGGAAGCCAGACGTAACAGGAGGAGCAGGGACCATGACTGCACGGGCTGGACGCAAGGAAGCCCGCCGGTCGACCTATCAGCACGTGCTCGACGCACCGCCTCACAAGGTCGCAGAGGTGATCGGCGGAACCCTCCACGCCCATCCGAGACCAGCGTCGCGCCATGCCTGGGCGAGTTCCGGCATAAGTGCCAAGATCAGCCCGCCGTTCAACTATGGCGATGGTGGTCCCGGCGGCTGGACTTGGGTGAGAAGCGAGCGCTCTATGCTCGCGAGGGAGTCCGCCACCTCTGGTTTGTCGACCCCGATGCACGGACGCTCGAGGCATTCGAGCTGCGCGAGGGGCAGTGGCTGCTGCTGGCCACACTTGCCGGTGACGCGCCGGTCTCGCTCCCGCCTTTCGATGCCATCATCTTCCCACTTGATGCCCTCTGGCCCGAAGTGATCGCCGGTACAGGAAAGGCAGGCAATGGAGAAGGGGCGGGACACACACGCAAGGGAAGATGAAAGGAACCGTGAACTGGGGCTACCGCGTCCCGGACGCCTGTCACTGCAATCCAAGCATCTAAAGCGTGCGGAAAGTGGCGAGTGCGGTACGGGACATTGTCAGGATGACGTGTCTACGCGACGTCGGGTGATGGCGAATTTGGGCGATGCCGTTCCATTTTGGCCCGGCGCTTCGGCAATTGGCTCCGAATGACCGCGTGAGGCGTCGGCAAGTCGGCCAAGAATTCTCGCAGAGAGGGTTCGTCATAGCTCTGTTGATGTTCTCGAACTCAGAAACCAAACTCCTTGCGCTGTTCGGGCAAAGACCCATCAAGCGGCATTTGGAATTGGACCGTTTGTCCAACTCCCGGATCAAGTCCTTTCGGATTCCGGTTTCAGGAATGAACTCTGTTTCTCGTTCAGTGCGAATGCGTGAAGAATCTCCAAACAGTGAAGCTGACGAACGGGCAGCTATCCGTTGTCGAATCCGAACCCCATCTTTCGTGCGGCCTTTCGGAACGACTGTTCCGAAGATGTGTTGACGACAATCCTGTTTTCGCCTGCGCGTGAACTGAATTTTGCGATCTTGCTGTCAGAAAGAAGCGATTCGACGGTTGCCTCGCTGTCGCATTCGAAGAGGACCCCGGTTCCGGCACGTCGAATTGAACGTGCGCGCGACTCGATCCTTGACAGGAATCCTTCGACGAGTTCGGGTAGCGGCTGTTCATCTCGCGCGGACAGGAATTCCCGGACGGTCCCGGTGTCCAGACCCGTCTCGACCGCCTTCAGCATCTTTTCCGTGCTGAGGCGCCATACGGAATCCGGTTCCTCTTCGTCGGCACAGCTGCGCAGGAAGGCCCGTTCCTCTTGATCCAGACGACCACCCTGCATAACGATTCGAAGGTCCGGGAAGACCGACACAGGTGTCGATTTCCGGGGGGTCCCGGGCCTGTATTCGTCAACCACGTTGAGGCAGTAGGCTCCAAGCGCGGTCACTCGAAAGAACTTCAGGCCGTCGTACCGGCTCAAGAAGGAGCCATCGAAGTATCCCGTAGGTTCCCAAGGCTTCTTTCGCGCCCCGTCCGGCGGGACAAAGGCAACGTCTATGAAGCCCAGCGTTGCAACATACTCGAAGAGAAAGCACAGCAGGTACCGGTCCTGGAGCACGCCCCAGCGCGTGGCGCTTTCGCCATACAGGCGCCCGTAGTGAGGATCGTCGACATAGAGTGTCCCCGGAAATCGAGTCACCTCGAATCCGAGGTTCGTGGCAACCATGAACCTGGCCAGGTCATCGACCGATACGACTCCTCGGTGCGGGCATTGAGCGAGCGCCTCTTCAATCGCACCGCGTCGCCATTCCGCCGCTCTCATGGCTGACTTCCCCCGGCCACGAGTCTGTCCCTTTATCGCCTCGATTCGAGAAAACTCGTCGATGACCTTGGTTGAAAGCCAGCGGTTCCAAATCATCTTGAGCGTTTCGTGCGGAGGTGCCGAACGTGCCTTGCGTCCTGCCGCTGTAAGCTCGAGCCGAGAGCCGTCCAGCTTCGCCAACCGTCCCGCCTGTACCAGCAGAGGCCAGGCGAATGCCTGGATCGGCCCTACTTCGGCCTCAGACTCGGTGGACGCATAGAAGTCGCCGCCATCAAGCGACCCTGCAATCCGTTTCATGGATGCTTGCGACGGCCGTTTTGTAGATGCGCTGACCGAAACCTTGCCTTCGTCGATCAAGCTCAACATCGCGAGCAGGCCCGACTTTGCTGTGGTTTCCATGTTGCGCCACTCGATCGAAACGGTGGATCTTGTCGCCTCCCTTACATATTTTCCTGACTTGTAGACATACGGGTAAGACACCAGATCCACGGTTGGCGGTAGCTCGGCCAGGAAACGCACTTCCGGCTCTTTCGGCCTCGGGACGAAGCCTTTCATGGATTGCTGGAGATCTTCGGGAATCCAGATCTGCGAGTCGTGCCTGTCTCCCAAGTGCAGGAACAGGTTGAGCTTGGTCGCCGTGTTGCTGTTGTTGTACCTCGAAACTGTGAACCGCTTGCCAGGCCCCTTGCCGTGCACGGCCGTGAACTTGTCAACGTCAAGCAGTCCGCGCGGATTGTGGACGGCTTCCTGAACTACCAGCTTTTCGTGTCTCGTGAGGCTGTTCCACTCGGCCTCGACCCTGTTCAAGAGAATCCGGTTGATCGCCGAGACGAGTTGATCCTTGCGTGCCGGCCGCGGCTTATTGTTGCCGTCAAGAACATCGTAGATGGCTCTCAACTTGCCGGTGAAAGAAAGTTCGAGCGCTTCGAGCAGTGTACGGGGTTGCATGTCAAATCCCCTTCGAGACCGTTCGTTGCGGGATGCAACATGAGGCAGCGAACCGCAAGTCGGTCCAATTCCAGAATTCCTACACGATATTGGTTTCGGTGAAATGCAGCCATGGACTCCAGTTCTCAGAGGCGGCATGCGCTTCCTTCCGCCGCCAGTGATGACCGGGTCATCTGTACAAGAGCGTGGGCGCTGGAGCTTGTCCAACGCTTGACGCCCCATACCCCATGACATAAGCACGAGACCACCCGGGCGGGTATGGTGAAATGGTATCACACGAGCCTTCCAAGCTCTTGGTGCGGGTTCGATTCCCGCTACCCGCTCCAACCCAATCTGGTCGACATTCGGCGCCTTGTGACGATTTCAAGGCTTAAGTGTCGGATGTTCGAAGAGGGAGCCGAATGACGGACATTTCTGGGCACAACCGAGCCAAGTCCCGGAATGTCCGGGCGCTACGGGCGCTCTGGCCCTTTGTGCGACATTATCGCGGCATGGTTGCAGTCGCATCCGTTGCACTGGTGCTTACCGCCGTAGTGTCGCTCGTGCTGCCGATCGCCGTCCGTCGGGTCGTTGACGGATTCGAAACCTCCGCTGCCGATCTTCTCGACAGCTACTTCACGGCTGCACTCGGCCTTGCGCTCCTGCTCGCTCTCGGGACGGGGCTTCGCTACTACCTTGTCACCCGGCTTGGGGAGCGCGTGGTGGCAGACATCCGGATCGCGGTTTTCAACCGCATGATCGGAATGAGCCCAGCATTCTATGAGCAAGTCATGACTGGCGAGGTCCTTTCCCGCCTGACGACGGACACGACCCTGATCCTGTCTGTCATCGGCTCGTCGGTGTCCGTCGCGCTCAGGAATGTGCTCATCCTGGCAGGCGGGCTGGCGCTGCTCTTCGTGACATCGCCGAAACTGGCTGGTCTCGTCCTGCTCCTTGTGCCGGTCATCGTTTTTCCGATCATCGTGCTTGGACGACGGCTCCGTACGCTCAGCCGCGAAAATCAGGACTGGATCGCGGCCTCTTCGGGGAACGCGTCCGAGTCCCTAGTGTCCGTCCAGGCCGTGCAGGCGTTCACGCACGAGACCGAAAGCCGCAAGGCATTTGCTGGCGTGACCGAGCAGTCGTTTCTGTCCGCGCAAAAGCGGATCGCCACGCGCGCCCTGATGACGGTGATCGTGATTGCGCTGATCTTCTCCGGCGTTGTCGGCGTTCTCTGGGTGGGCGCACGGGATGTCCGCATGGACGCAATGACGGTGGGTGAGCTTGTCCAATTCGTCATCTATTCGGTGATGGTTGCGGGTTCCGTTGGTGCCCTGAGCGAAATCTGGGGCGAACTGATGCGCGCCGCCGGCGCGACCGAGCGGCTGGTCGAGCTCCTGAACGCCGACGACGGCATGAGCGATCCGGTCGATGCGTCTCCAATCAAGGTGCCGGTGAGTGGGGAAATCGCCTTCGAAGGCGTGCACTTCTCGTATCCGTCTAGGCCCGGAATGTCCGCATTGAATGATGTTTCCCTGACTGTTCAGCCAGGAGAGACCGTTGCTCTCGTTGGCCCCTCCGGGGCTGGCAAGTCGACTGTGATACAGATGCTCCTGCGCTTCTACGACCCGGTCGCTGGCGCGATTTTCTTGGACGGGCGGGACCTGCGAACAGTCAAGCGGGCGGACTTTCGCCGCCATATTGCCCTCGTGCCGCAGGAGCCCGTGATCTTCGCCGCGTCCGCGCATGAGAACATTCGCTTCGGTCGGCTTGATGCAACCGATGACGAGATCCGAGAGGCCGCCCGCGCCGCTGCCGCCCACGAGTTTCTGGACGCTCTTCCCCACGGCTATGCAACGCAGGTGGGCGAAAGGGGCGTGATGCTGTCTGGGGGACAAAGGCAGAGAATCGCGATTGCCAGGGCTATCCTGCGCGACGCGCCGATCTTGCTGCTCGACGAGGCCACAAGCGCTCTTGACGCCGAAAGCGAGAGAGCAGTGCAGACAGCTGTGGACCGGCTGGCCGAGGATCGCACGACAGTCGTGATCGCCCACCGTCTCGCGACAGTCAAGAAAGCGGACCGCATCCTTGTATTCGACGAAGGGAAGATCGTGGCAACCGGGACGCACGACAGCCTTGTCGGGGATGACGGGCTCTATGCTCGCCTGGCCCGACTTCAGTTCACGGAAGGCGGCACTTTCGCCGGATGAATGATGGCATCCGGTCGTCGGGGCCATCCGATCTTGCCAGATGCCGGAATTCGGGCGAAGGTTTCCATGACTGACGGGGAGGTGAACATGGAATTCACGAGCGTCGATGATCGCAATGCAATTGAATCGGAGATGAGCTGGGATGCACGCGACGTCCCGAAATCCGTCTATGACGCCTTGGCGGCCACGGCCGCCGCCCATGGCGACGGCAACGCGATTTCCTATCAGCTGCTGTCCGGGCCAAAGGATCCGGCGGAAACGCTCACTTGGCGCGAACTGCTGGACCGGACGACGCAGGCGGCCAACATGTTTCGCGAGCTGGGAATCGGCGAGGACGATGTCGTTGCATATGTCCTGCCCAACGCGACCGAGACGGCAGTGGCGCTTCTCGGAGGCATGACGGCCGGAATCGTGAGTCCGATCAATCCGCTGCTCGAAACCGACCAGATTGCCGCCCTGCTGCGCGAGACCGGCGCAACCGTCGTCGTCACGCTGAAGGCATTTCCGAAGACAGACGTGCCGCAGAAGGTGGCCGCCGCCGTCGCACAGGCGCCGGATGTCGCAACGGTGCTTGAGGTTGATCTCCATCGCTACCTGACGCCACCAAAGTCATGGATCGTGCCCCTGTTGCGTCCCCGCAATCCCGCAACGCACAAGGCACGAGTTCTGGACTTCAATGCTGAGCTTAGTCGCCAAAACAAGACACTTGACTTTGCGCCGCCCGAGCAAGACCGGGTGGCCGCATACTTTCACACCGGCGGAACGACCGGCATGCCAAAAGTCGCACAGCATCGCTATGACGGCATGGTCTACAACGGCTGGCTGGGCGGTTCGATCCTGTTCGATGCGGGCAGCGTCATCATGTGTCCGTTGCCGCTGTTCCATGTCTTCGCGGTCGATCCGATCTTGATGTCAGCGATTTGCTCGGGCGCGCATGTCGTCTTTCCGACGCCTGCGGGCTACCGGGGGGATGGCGTTTTCGACAATTTCTGGAAACTGGTGGAGCGGTGGAAGGCCACGTTCATCATCGGCGTACCGACCGCATTCTCGGTGCTGATGCAGCGGCCGGTGGATGCGGACATTTCATCCGTGAAGACCGCGTTTTCAGGTTCCGCTCCGCTGCCGATCGAGCTCTACAGGAAATTCGAATCGGCGTGCGGCGTGGAAGTGATCGAAGGCTATGGCCTGACCGAGGCAACCTGCCTTGTGTCTTGCAACCCGATCGGAGGAGTCAAGAAAGTGGGATCCGTAGGCATCCCGTTTCCCTACACGGACGTGAAGATCCTGCGGGTCACGGATGACGGACCTGAGGAATGCGCCATCGACGAGGTGGGCGAGATCTGCGTCTCGAATCCCGGGGTTGTTGCGGGCAGCACCTACACGGAGGCGGAGAAGAACGCGGATCTCTACCATTTCGAACGCTACCTGCGCACCGGCGATCTCGGTCGTGTCGATGGCGACGGCTATATCTGGATCACTGGACGCTCCAAGGACCTGATCATACGTGGCGGCCATAACATCGATCCCGCAGTCATTGAGGAGGCACTGGCCGGCCATGAAAGTGTCGCCCTTGCGGGTGCCATCGGGCAGCCTGACGCCCATGCTGGCGAGTTGCCTTGCGCCTACGTGGAACTTGTCGCCGGAGCTTCGGTCACGCCGGACGAGTTGACCGGCTTCGCCGAAGAGAGGATTTCCGAGCGGGCCGCATTGCCCAAATACATCGAGATCGTTGACGAACTTCCGAAGACCGCTGTCGGAAAGATCTTCAAGCCTGACCTGCGAAGGATGGCCATACGGCGCGTGTACAACGCGGCGCTTGAGACAGACGGCCATGCCGCCCGCGTTGCTGACGTGGTTGAGGACAAGCGTCTCGGGCTGGTTGCCAGGCTGGATGGGCGAGGCGAGGCGGATGAAGCTGCAGTCACGAAGACCCTGGGGGTCTACACGCGACCTTGGCAATGGGCTGACTGAATCTCAGTTGAGACCGGAACGGTCAACTGCGTTTCGGCTTCCGTCTGCCGTCACGAATGGGCAGGGTGTGTTGACGGAGGTGCGGTGCAAGTGCGCACTGAGGGTTCGTCACGAAATGACCGCAACGCTTTCGGCAGTTGAAAGCAATGTGCAGTTCCAGTCACCATGGAAGTCTGCGCGCCGGATATCCAGGGCGGCCATCTCCGATTTGCTGAACTTGATACCGGTCGGACAGTCGTTCGTGTCCCTGTCGCAACAGACCTTCAGCCCCGTTCCGGTCCTGGTGGAGCCGATCAGGCCGATGATGGTCGTGAGGTTGTACAGGGATTTGCCTCGCCAGTTCTGGCTGAAGAAAGAAAGTGGCCTGTGCGCTACACGGTTCCATTTGCTGGTCCCTGGCGGCAGGTGGCACACGCTGATCTCTATGCCGAGTCCGCGTGCGAGCTTCTGCAGTTCGACTCCCCGCAACCGGGCCCGGTTCCCGTTGGAGCCACCGCAGTCGACGGTGATATGCAGCTTCAGGTTGCCGGGGTAGCGCGCCTTCCCCAGGTGCCGCCATCAGTGCCGGATGCAATCGACCATTTCCATTCCGCGCGTGAATCCTATTTCGATTCCAATGGGCATCCCTCGATGGGAAAGCGATTCGCCTGTTTCGCAACGAGCCTTCAATGTACTGATTGGTGTTTGCCATGTTGCAGTGCCATGCAATGAGATTGCAATGGGCACTCCAGACCGCGGCCTTTGTATGTTGAAAACGAGAATCTCTCGGGAGATGCCGTGGCACTCGTGGGCCGTTCCTCAAGCAGTTTGGGGGCATTTCTCTGCGATACCACGGTCCACAAGGACGACCCTGACCAAACGATTCTCCAACCCACGCAATATCGCGCGCGCTCGAAAGATCTTTAGCACGCGGACCGCGGAACATCGAACACATGACGTCAGCAGCGAGAACCACGCCGGGGAAACAGGCACCTTCCCGGCATGCACCGATCAAGCTGAATCCTGACGAACTGGAGCGTGTTCAGGTCTTTGGCCACGTCCATCACGCCCGTCTCTTTGCGCCGGCTGGGTGCTCCGAGCCCTGCACGCGTCAGCCGAGATCGTCGATCACCGCTGGCGCCCAAGGTTCATCTCGACCTTCGGCAGAACGCGATTGACCCCCGATTCCCGTGCGACGATCATGATTTGTCCGATGAATGATGCGTCAAGCCCAATGAGCAACGAATACGAAGCCTTCGCCGTCCGGCGGCCCGAAAGTCGTCCCGATCCCCACCGCACTCGGAATCCCTGTCGCGACCCGGGTAGCCTCGACCACCTTCAAGCGGGCGGCGATCCCTGTTCCCCCGATTGCCTTGCTATCCCTGCAATTCGATGAGCAACTCCATATCGGCATTCCGGGAGTTTCCCGCGCTGCCCACCTCCCCTGAGAAACAGGCGACTGCAGCTACGGGCACGTCGTGCGGCTCCCAAGTCAGCAGCATTGCCTCCCAGGATCTATGTGACTACGGATGCCGCCCAGAGTTGACCGCCCGTGTCGACTTCATCTACCAAGTTACAGTCCCGCTGAGCCCGAACCCCTGCTTTGGCGCCGCACCGGTCGCGGGTTCCCACCGTGTCGCGTCGAGGCCGAGCGCGAGGTTCAAGGAAGCGCGCTTGCTCTCAGCGCGCGCAAGCTTCCAGCCCAGTCGCCATTCGTCGCCAACCTCTGAATGCGCAAGGCCCAGCTCCGGCGTTCCCAGGAAACGCCCACCGAACACCGGCATTCCGTAGCTTACGCTTGCATCCAGCCGCTCGCTCGCCTGGCCAACCGGCGTCAGCCCGCCGGTCACGCCTGTCTCCCACAACTGTTGCACACCGCTGGCTGTCTGGCCCCACATCGGCCGCACGCTGAAAGCGAGTCCCACGCCGGCAGGGCCTGGATCTAGTTTGATCAGACCGCTTACGCCCCATTCCTCATAGTCGCCGCTATGCGCCAGGAGTGTCCGGACGCGGGCCTCCACGGTCAGTCCGGCGGCTTGGTCTTCATAGCGCAGGCCGCCCCCGGCTTCGATGCTGGTACCAGTCTCGCCGTCCCCGCCGTCACTCCGCAAACCAATTTCGATCAACGGTGTGAACGTGACCCCCGAAGCAAGATCCTGGACATGCGACCCTTCGAGCATCAGCCGGTGTCGGCTGGCTTTCAGGGTCATGCTCTCGATGGTCCCGGATCCGTCAATCCCGGCGCGTGTGAATGCGGTTTCGCCCTTTATCGTCAGGTTCGTCGTGCCCCGGGCAATCAACTGATCGCTGGCCACCAGTGGTCCGTTGACGCCAGCCGCCGCCATCCGCCACGAGAGGTCGCTTGTTTGCGCGGCGGTCAAGTCATTGACCTCGATGTCACCCGAACCGTAGCCGGCCATCGCCCAAAGACTGATTCCTCCTGAAGCCTTCCAACTCATGTAGGGGTTGACGCTCGTTACGGTGGACGTGAGTGTGCCCGAACGTGAATTGGAATCCGTGTAGCCCGCTTTTCCCGACGCCTGCGCAAGTGCTACTCCCGCCAGCAGGTTTGCACCCAGCTTGGTATCGAAGCCGAGGTTGGCGCTCGTCACTTTGCCGTCGTAGGTCACGGCCTGCTGGCTGCCGCCAGAGAACTTGCGGTAGTCTCCGCTTCCCCAGAACGTCAAGTTTCGCCTCTGCCCGACGTCCGCTGCGCTCAAGGGCATAACGAAGGACGACCCGTCGAGCACCTGAGCAAGATCGAGCGTGCCATCTTCCAGCGCCTGCCGATTAACCAGCAGGGCATCCGGGAGAGTGGAGGCGCCTGCCAGGCTGAATTCACTGGCGGGCGGGGCATCGGACATCGCCTGCCGAATGCGGCTCGACACGGCATCAACCGTGCTCGCCGTCATTGCGCGCATCATCTGGGGCAGAACGGACGTGATCACCGTGTTCTGTTGCGTAGCGGTGGTCTCGGGCGCCTTGAGGTAGACGCCTGAGCCGATGACAAGTCTCGTGGTAATTTCGGTCCCGTCGCTTGCTGTGGTCGTCCTGTTGAACTCCCTTGCATAACCCAGCTTGGGGATGTCGGCTCTGTCGGTATCGTCCGACGGGTCGTCGAAGTAGTACTCCACGAAGCCGCCTTCCGGGCTGCTGCTTGCAGCCTCGAGGACCTGCGGGAGGACGAGCTTCCCAGTCACCACGTCTCGGACGGTGGGCACCAGCGGTCGGAGCTCGAATCTGTTCGGAAACGCTCCATGAAACAGGATGATGTTGCTGTTCCGGTCCAATACATAAAGGTAGACAGAGCCATGTCTCCATGGCCCGTTCGGATCTCTGAGCGCAAGCCTGGCTTTGGCGAATGCCGCTCTGGATTCCGCCGTGGTGCGTGCGTTCCTCAGGGTTCCGCCAAGGAATCGGAGCGCTTCCGTGACAAATGCCTTCAGGGTCTCGCGGTCCACTACTTCCCTGGCGGTGATCGCGGGATCGCCGAAATCGATGGTTTCTTCCATCAAATGAGAGGCGTCGAGATCGAACCCGGCGAGCAGCACCAACGGCTGCACCGTATTGGCCGAGACATAAGCGGCCGCGTAGCCGCTCGCGCCCGGGATGCCCGGCCGTCCATCTGCCGCAGGGCCAGTTAGGTCGAACGGGCCGTCGGGTTCGAGTTGCATCTGCTGGCGAAGTGAGGATTGTGCCTGGCTTCTCACGGCGGGATCCTGTGAAGTCAGGCCCGCCAACACGCTCCGGTCGACGTCGAGTGCGGCAAGAATCCCGGCGTAGACTGAAGATTTCAGGCTGCCGGCTGACAGGGACATGTCCTTGGCGTGAAGAAACACTCGACCGTCGAGCGTCAGCGTCACGATATACGTCGAACCGGAACGCCAAGGACCGCCCTCGAGGCGAAGCCGACAACCCGCGAACGCGAGCTGTGCCCCTGTCAGTGTCTCCGAGCCCCGGCTCCTGAAATTCTCAGTCGCCCCTAGCGCGAATTCCATCAGGGTGGCGCTGCCATCTTCCACATCTTGCGCCGTCACTTTCGGATCCGGTGGGGGCGTGACGCCGGGAGCGAGCGGACAGGTTTCCTGCGCCCAGGCTGTCTCCGCATGGGTCGTGACGCCGGCCAGCACGAACAGGCCAAACAAGACAGACGTCAATTTCACAGCAGAAATCGCTCGGACGGCGGTTCTGAAGAGACCACCGACCGATGGAAACCGACAAGTTTCGGACACCATAGAACGTATCCCGAGGATGGAGATGCGTGAACGACCCGACGCGCCTTGGCTGGGCCCCGCCACTTCAAGAAAGTCTGTCATGACCAATTATCCTCCTGCGAGAGTGATTATGGAAATGGGCCGGCAGGTGGAGGGTAGCCTTGTTCGGGCCGAAGTCGCAAGCCCACAGCCCTGTCCCGCCCCCTGCACGTTCGACCGTCTTGACTGGTCCGCACGGCTGCCCCCCTGAGCCCCATGTCGCGGCGTTTGCGGAGGCCGGGCAGCCCGCTGAACGATGCAGTTGCCGTCAGGGACGCCACGCAAGCCAGTTGGCGATCAGTCGCAAACCTGCGGCTTGGCTCTTCTCCGGATGGAACTGGGTGCCGACCTTCGTGTCCCGCGCGACGATCGCCGTGATTTCGCCCCCGTAGTCGCAATGGGCAATCCGTTCGGCGGGTTCGGCCATTTCCATCTGGTAGGAATGGACGAAATAGGCGTGTTGGCCACTCGCAATGTTATCAAGAACGGGGTGGGAGCGATCGACGACCAGCTCGTTCCATCCCATGTGCGGCACTTTGAGGGCGCCGTCCTCCGGTTCGATCCTGCTGACTTCGCCGTTGATCCAGCCAAGCCCGTCCACTTCCTCGTATTCGTGACCCTTGCGCGCCATGAGCTGCATGCCCACGCAGATGCCGAGGAACGGACGCCCGTTGACCTCAACTGCCTCCGTCAGCGCCTCGAAGATGCCGCGCTCTTCCCGGAGCGCGCGCATGCAAGCCGGAAACGCGCCGTCTCCCGGCAGCACGAGGCGGTCGGCGCGGGCGACTTCTTCGGCCTGAGCGGTGACAAGGACCTCTCCGGCCTGGACCTCGGCGGCCATGCGCTGAAACGCCTTTTCCGCCGAATGAAGGTTGCCTGCGCCGTAGTCTATGAGAACGGTGAGCATCGCCTCAGAGGGCACCCTTCGTCGAAGGAATCTCGTCAAGCTTGCGCGGGTCGGTTTCGACCGCGTCGCGAAGCGCGCGTGCAACGGACTTGAACGCGGCCTCCGCGATGTGGTGGCTGTTCAATCCATGCAGCATGTCCACGTGCAGCGTGATGCCCCCATGCGTGCTGAACGCCTGGAAAAACTCTCGCACGAGTTCGGTGTCGAAGCTGCCGATCTTCGGCGTCGGCATCTCGACGTTCCACACCAGGTAGGGGCGGCCCGACAGGTCGAGCGCGCTGCGCACGAGCGCATCATCCATGGGCAGGAGACAACTGCCGTAACGGCGGATTCCGCGCTTGTCCACGAGAGAGTGCGCAAGCGCCTGGCCAAGTGCAATGCCGGCATCTTCGACCGTGTGGTGATCATCGATGTGCAAATCGCCAGAGACGCGGGTCGTGATGTCAATCAGCGAGTGCCGGGCAAGCTGATCGAGCATGTGGTCGAAGAATCCGACGCCGGTCTTGTTGTCGAACGCGCCCGAACCGTCGAGATTCACCATTGCGGAAACGTCGGTCTCCGCGGTCTTTCGCTTGACCTTGGCCTTGCGCATGTCCCTTCGCTCCTCGCATCAGTCCACGTGCCCGCAGTGGGGCGACTCGATGAACGGCGACGCTTATAGGACGCGCCTCGCGCAGCGGGAAGGGCAAACGGCACGGGAACGAGAAGGCGTCAGGACGCGCCGCACTCTCCCAACAGGTCCGGATGCGGGACGCAAGTCGCAACATCGAGCCGCGCAGAGGGAAAGGCCGAATGCTCCGTCGAGGCGAACTGCCTGGTCTCGAATCCTGCGCAGCGAGGATGCGGCAACCGGTGAGAGGGCAGTGCGGGACGGGCCGCGCCTCATCCCCGGTTCATGCGATTCCCGATCAGGTCGTCGACGACCTCGGGTTCCGCAAGGGTCGATGTGTCGCCGAGCGCACCATAGTCGTTTTCCGCGATCTTCCTGAGAATCCGGCGCATGATCTTGCCAGAGCGAGTCTTCGGGAGCCCCGGAGCCCATTGTATCAGGTCCGGCTTGGCGATGGGGCCGATTTCCGAACGTACCCAGGTCTCAAGCTCCTTGCGCAGATCCTCGGTCGGCTCCTCTCCGCTCATGAGCGTCACGTAGGCATAGATGCCCTGGCCCTTGATTTCATGCGGATAGCCGACCACGGCTGCTTCCGCGACCTTCGGGTGGGCGACAAGGGCGCTTTCGACCTCGGCGGTGCCCATGCGGTGGCCCGACACGTTGATCACGTCGTCGACGCGTCCCGTGATCCAGTAGTAGCCGTCCGCGTCCCTGCGGCAGCCGTCCCCGGAGAAGTAGTAGTTCTTGTAGTCCGAGAAATACGTCTTCTCGAATCGCTCGTGATCACCCCAGACGGTACGCATCTGGCCCGGCCAGCTGTCCTTGATGCAAAGCACGCCTTCCGCCTCCATGCTGTCTATCTCGTCGCCGGATTGCGGATCAAGGATCGCTGGCCGCACGCCGAAGAAGGGCAGGGTGGCGGAACCGGGTTTGGTCGCGGTCGCGCCCGGCAGCGGTGTCAGCATGTGGCCACCGGTCTCGGTTTGCCACCACGTGTCCACGATCGGGACATTCTCCCTGCCAACGACCTTGTGGTACCATTCCCAGGCTTCGGGATTGATTGGCTCCCCGACGGTGCCGAGCACCTTGAGCGGCGAAAGGTCGTATTTCTCCACGAACTCCGGCCCTTTGCCCATAAGCGCACGGATGGCGGTAGGCGCGGTGTAGAACTGGGTGACCTTGTGTTTTTCGCAGACCGCCCAGAAGCGTCCAGCGTCAGGGTAGGTCGGGACTCCCTCGAACATCAGCGTTTTCGCGCCGTTCGCCAGAGGTCCGTAGACGATGTAGCTGTGCCCAGTGACCCATCCCACGTCGGCGGTGCACCAGAAGATGTCACCGTCATGATAGTCGAAGACGTATTGGTGGGTCATCGAGGCATAGAGCAGGTAGCCGCCCGTGCAGTGCACGACGCCCTTCGGCGCGCCGGTGGAACCGGACGTATACAGGATGAACAGGGGGTCCTCGGCATTCATCTCCTCTGGCGGGCAGTCGTCGGAAACGTCCGACGCAAGTTCGTGCAGCCAATGATCGCGCCCGTCCTGCATGGCGATGTCGCCGCCGGTACGGCGGACCACCAGCATCCTGGCATCGATCTCGATCTTCTCGAACGCCTTGTCCGCATTGGCTTTCAGCGGCGTGTTCCGTCCACCACGCGGCGCCTCGTCGGCGGTCACGATCACGCCCGCTTCGCACTGGTTCACGCGTGCCGCCAGGGCATCGGGAGAAAACCCGCCGAACACGACTGAGTGAATTGCCCCGATTCGGGCGCATGCCAGCATGGCATAGGCCGCCTCCGGGATCATCGGCATGTAAAGCACGACCCGGTCGCCCTTTGAGACTCCGAGTTTCTTCAGGACATTTGCGAAACGGCAGACTTCCCCGTGCAACTCCCGATAGGTAATGAAGAGGGAGGATGCCTCCGGATCATCAGGCTCCCAGACAATCGCGGTCTGGTCGCCGCGTTCGGCAAGGTGGCGATCGATGCAGTTGGCCGCAACGTTGAGCGTTCCATCCTCGAACCAGCGAATGTCGATCTGGCCGGGAGCGAACGAAGTGTTCTTGACCTTGGAGAAGGGCCTGATCCAGTCCAGCCGCTTTCCGTGCTCGGTCCAGAACGCCTCGGGGTCTTCGATCGAGGCTTTGTACATCGCCTCGTATGTCCCCTTGTCAGCGTGGGCGGCCACAGCCATTGCCGCATCCGGCCAGTACATCCCGTCACGCTGCTTTAGCATATTCTCTTCCTCCGTTCTTGTGTCCGGGGTCCGGACTTCGGTCAGATCGCCAAGTATCTTGCGCGAAGCGCCTCGTCGTCTAGAACCCGCTGCGCGCTGTCGTCATAGACGACCTTGCCAGTGTCCAAAATTACTGCCCGGTCGGCAAGCTTGAGAGCTGCAACCGCATTCTGCTCCACGATGATCGTCGTGATGCCTTGGTCGCGGATGACGTTCAGCGTCTTTGCGATTTCCTGGACGATGACCGGGGCCAGGCCCTCGTAGGGTTCGTCCAAGAGCAGCACCTTGATGTCTCGGGCCAGCGCACGGGCGATGGAGAGCATCTGCTGCTCGCCGCCGGAGAGGGTGGAGCCGTCCTGGTTGCGCCGCTCGCCCAAGCGCGGAAAAAGCTCGTAGACCCTTTCAAGCGACCATCCGATTGGCGGCGCAATTTGCGCCAGCTTCAGGTTTTGCTCAACGCTCAGGCCGGGAATGATCCGACGATCTTCGGGAACAAGCGCGATTCCGCTCTGGGCAGCATCGTGGCTTGCAACGAAGTGAAGCGGCTTGTGGTCAAGCCAGATCTCGCCGTGGCGCAGTTCCGGGTTGTCCATGCGCGCGATCGTGCGCAGCGTCGATGTCTTGCCGGCGCCGTTGCGTCCCAAGAGGGCCAGGATTTCGCCTTCATGGACGTTGAATGTCACGTCCTGGACGATGTAGCTCTCGCCATAGAAGCTCTCTATGTTCCAGACGCTCAGGTAGGCTGGCGCCGTCGTGGCATTGTTGGCGTGCTTGTTGTATCCTCGGTCTTCGGGCATTTTCGTCTCCCTCCCGGGCGGGTTTGGCGTGTTTTGGGCGGCAGTCGCCGACGGCATCCTCAACGCTAGTTTTGGCTCTCTCCCAGATAGGCTTCCTGCACCTTCGGGTTGCCCTTGATGTTGTCCGGAGTGTCCTCGACAAGCGGCGTTCCCTGCGCCAGGACCGTGATCCGTTCCGCGAGGCTGAACACGACATGCATGTCATGCTCGATGATCACCATGGTGATGTGACGCTTGCTGTTGATCTCCTTGAGGAGATCGATCGTGTTGTTGGTGTCCGCACGGGCCATGCCGGCCGTCGGCTCGTCGAGCAGCAGAAGCCGCGGTTCCTGCACCAGGCACATGGCCATTTCGAGCCGGCGCTTGTCGCCCCGGCTCAGTGATGCAGCATGCGCGTCCCGCTGGCCCGCCATGCTGACATCCGCGAGGATCGCGTCGGACTTGTCGATGAGTTCCGTCTCGTGGGCGAACTGCTCGAAGGCATGCATCCGGAATGCCCCGTCGCGTTTGGCGAAACAGGGGATCATGATGTTCTCAAGGACCGTTAGATCGCCGAAGATCTCAGGCGTCTGAAACACGCGACTGATGCCCATCTGGTTGATTTCGTGCGGCTTGCGCCCGAGCACCGACTGGCCGTCGAACATGACTGATCCGGAATCAGGCATGAGCTTGCCCACGAGGCAGTTAAGCAATGTCGACTTTCCGGCGCCGTTCGGGCCAATGATTGCGTGGACGGTGTCTTCCTGAACGGAGAGGTTTACGTCCGACAGCGCGGCAAGGCCACCAAAGTTCTTGTTGACACCCTTGACTTCAAGAATAGCCATTTTCGTACATCCTCATTCTGCAGAGACGTTCGATGCGTCGGCAGCCTTGTCACGTCTCATCAGGCGGCGGGCAGTGCGCGCGATGCGCTGTCCGCCCTCGACCAGTCCGCCAGGAAGAAAAATGACCACGAGCATGAAGAGAATGCCCAGCGTCAGGTGCCAGCCCTTGCCGATGAACGGATGGACGATTGCGACGAGGAGATTCTCTAAGCCGTCCGGCAGGAACGTAAACCACTGATGGAGAACCTGGTCGTTGATCTTCGAGAAGATGTTCTCGAAATACTTGATGAAGCCCGCTCCGAGAACCGGGCCGATCAGCGTCCCGGCGCCGCCGAGAATTGTCATCAGCACGACTTCGCCACTTGCGGTCCACTGCATCCTTTCGGCGCCGGCCAGGGGGTCGGTCACCGCGAGGAGGCCGCCGGCCAAGCCTGCATACATGCCCGAGATCACGAAGGCCGCAAGCATGTAGGGCCGCGAATTGAGGCCGGTATAGTTCAGTCGCTGCTGGTTCGACTTGACGGCGCGCAGCATCATCCCGAACGGCGACCGAAATAGCCTGATCGCGAAGTAGAAGGACAGGATCATCATGATCGCGCAGAAATAGTAGGCCACGTTGAACTGGAACTCCCAAGGCCCGACCCCGAGCTTGTATGTCGAGCCCATGGACAGCCCGAAGATGTGCGGGAAGTCCGGCAGGCTCTCGCGGTGGAAGAGCTGAAGGTCGTTCGCGTAGATCTGCAACCCGGTCTCCCCGTTCGTGAGGTTGAACTTCGGGTTCGACAGCACGGAGTAGGCGAGCGCGAAGCTCATCTGCGCAAAGGCCAGAGTCAGAATCGAGAAGTAGATTCCAGAGCGCCGGAGCGACACGTAGCCGATCAGGACCGCGAAGATGCCCGAGACGATCACGGCCAGGATCAGTGCAGGAATCACGTTGTAGGTGAAGAGCTTGTAGATCCAGACAGCGGAATATGATCCGACCCCAAGAAACGCGGCGTGACCGAAGGAAAGGTAGCCGGTCAGGCCGAACAGGATGTTGAACCCGATGGCGAAGATGCCGAAGACGACGAACTTCTCCATCAGGTCCGGATAGCCCGCGTTGAACTGAGCAAGCGTGCTCTCGGTCGGAAACGGGTTGAGCAGGAACGGCGCCAGGATCGTGAGGATGATTATGACGACGAACAGCGTTGTATCGTTCTTGTTGAGACCCAGCATGTCCTTACTCCTCCATCACGCCTTTGCGGCCCATGAGCCCGCGCGGGCGGGTCAGCAGCACGATGATCGCGACCACGTAGATGATGACCTGGTTGATGCCCGGGATTGTCGTCGTGGCCCAGGTCGTCGATGCGAAGCTCTCCAGGATGCCGAGCAGGAACCCTGCAAGGACGGCACCCGGGAGCGACCCCATGCCGCCCACGACCACAACGACGAAGCTGAGGACAAGGAAATCCATGCCCATGTGGTAGTTTGGCGGGTTTATCGGGGTGTACATGACGCCCGCAAGCCCTGCGACCGCGGCGGCGATGCCGAACATCATGGTGAACCGCTTGTCGATGTTGATGCCGAGCATGCTCACCGTCTCGCGGTCAGCCATGCCCGCGCGCACCACCATTCCGAAGGTCGTGAACTGCAGGAAGGCGAAGACGCTTCCGATGATCGCAATGGCGAACACGAAATAGATCATCCTCCAATAGGGGTATATGATGGCGTTCGGGTCGAAGCCGAGCAGCACGCCGAAGTCGAATGCGCCCGTCAGCGACGAGGGTGCGGGGGTCGGGATCGGGTTGGCGCCGTAGAAGTACTTGATGACTTCCTGCAAGACGATCGCCAGGCCAAAGGTCACCAGGATCTGGTCGGCATGAGGGCGCTTGTAGAAGTGCTTGATCAAGCCCCGCTCCATTATGACACCGACGGCGATCATGACCGGGATGGCGAATAGGATCGCCAGCGGCACGGACCAGTCTATGATCGCGCCGCCCGTTTCGGGGCCGAACCAGTTCTCCAGATAGGGTGTCTTGACCTTCAGCGGGTTTCCGAGAAAGTCCTTCTGCGTCTCGTCAATTGTCTCGTAACTCAGGTTCAGCAGGCCTTGGATGAACACTGCGCAGAACGCGCCGATCATGAAGAGTGCGCCATGCGCGAAGTTGACGACGCCGAGCGTGCCGAAGATGAGCGTCAGGCCGAGTGCGATCAGGGCGTATGCCGATCCCTTGTCGAGCCCGTTCAGGATTTGCAGGAGTAAGGCGTCCACGGTTCTGTCTCCCGGTTGTCCGATTTGAGAGTGGCGTGCCCCTAGGTAAGGGAAGCGCCGTTTCTTGTCACCTTCGAGAGTGTTGCGGAGGCGCTGTATGGGCGCCTCCGCAGCCGTTGTGCCGTTACGCGCCGGGGTTGCAGCTGCCGAGGCTGGCCTCGGCGCCACCGAACATCGGGTGGTCCGCAGGATACTCGACCTGCGCGCGCGGCGTGACTTCCACGACCTCGAGAATGTCGAACTCGGAGGTCGGGTTCTCCTTGCCCTGCACGACCAGCACGTCCTTGAAACACTGGTGGTCGTCGGCACGGTAGAGCGTCGGACCGTTGCCAAGGCCGTCGAACTCGAAGCCTTCGAGGGCTTCGACAACGGCGCAGGGATTGAAGCTGCCGGCCCTGTTCACGGCATCCGCATAGAGCAGCGTCTGCACGTAGCAGGTGTGGGCGGCCTGGCTGGGCGGGAAGCCGTACTGGGTGCCGAACGACCGCACGAACGCCTTCGATCCGTCATCCGGCAGCGACCAGTGCCAGTTGGTGGAGCCGAGGATGCCCTTGACGTTCTCGCCGGCGCCGCGTGCCATCAGGCGAGAATAAAGGGGCACGACGATCTCGAAGTTCTTGCCGTTCGCTTCCCTGTCACGCAAGCCGAACTGGACGGCGTTGGTGAGCGAGTTCACCATGTTGCCGCCGTAGTGGTTGAGCACCAGGACGTCGGCGCCGGAGTTCAGAACTGGCGCGATGTAGGACGAGAAGTCCGTGGACGCCAGCGGGGTCATCACGTTGTTGATGGTCTCCCAGCCGAGCGCTTCCGTCGAATTGGCGATCGATTCCTGCTGCGTCCAGCCCCAGGTGTAGTCCGCCGTCAGGTGATAGGCCTTGCGATCGGTGCCGTAGCGGTTGGCGAGCACCGGGGCCAAAGCGGCACCCGACATGTAGCCGTTGAAGAAGTGGCGGAAACCGTTCGCCTTCCGGTCCTTTCCGGTCGTGTCGTTCGAGTGAGTCAGGCCTGCCATGAAGATGATGCCCGCCTCCTGGCAGAGGCCCTGCACGGCGATGGCAGTGCTCGAAGACGAGCCGCCAGTGATCATGATGGCGCCGTCCTTCTCGATCATCGACTTCGCTGATGCGCGGGCGGCGTCCCCCTTGGTCTGCGTGTCGCCAGTGACGAACTCGACCTTCTGGCCGAGGATGCCGTTGCCGTCGAGGGTCTTGGACGAGAAGGTGTTTATCATGCCGCCGTCGCCGCCACCGTTCAGGTGTTCGACAGCGAGTTGGTAGGCGCGCAGTTCGTCCGCGCCCTCGTCCGCGTATGGCCCGGTCTGCGGCACGTTGAAGCCGAGGGTGACCGCACCGCCCTGCGGGTCGTTCGTGAAAGAATAGGCCGCGCCTGCGAAGACGGTTGGCGTTGCCAGGCCGGCGACACCGGCCTTCAGCATGCTTCGGCGGGTTAGTTCGTTCTTTGACATGGGTGTCCTCCCGTGTGGATGGAATGCCGACCAGACTGACATGCGAACCAGCACAGTGATCGACGTTTACAGAGTGCCATCATCATCGGGCATGAATTGAAAATAGTGCAACAATTACATGAAACAAAAAAATAATCTTGCAAATTGATAGACAAGATAGGTCCAAAGATTGTAAATTAGTTTTCGCGCGGTTGCAAAACCGGCCAGAAAGAAAGGGAGGTTCCCATGAGCCGTTCGCTGCTTGCAGGCACGCGGATCCGCAACAGCCGGATGGCACTCGGAATGAAACAGGCCGAGCTTGCAAGGGCCTGCGGGATTTCGGCGAGCTATCTCAATCTCATCGAGCACAACCGCCGCAGAATCGGTGGTTCCCTGCTTCTGAGAATTTCCGAAGCGCTCGGCGCCGATCCGGAAGCCATCGGCGAAGGGGTGGAGTCAGCGCTCTTGGCATCGCTGGATTCCGCTGCCGACAAGCACAACGAGGTGGCGGCGGAGCGCGGCAGGGCCGACGAGCTCGCCAGCCGCTTCCCTGGCTGGGCACGGTTGATCGAGGCGCAGTTCCGCGAGAGCGCCCGACTCGAGCAGGTGGTCGAGCGTCTCGATGATCGCCTGACCCACGATCCCTTCCTTTCGGCATCGATGCACAACGTGCTGACGAGCGTCACGGCAATCCGATCCGCCAGCGGCATCCTGGCAGGCGGCGATCCGGTCGAGCCCGCATGGCAGCGGAGGTTCGCCCGCAACATCCACGAGGACAGCCAGCGTCTTGCAGATGCCACGGAGTCGCTGGTGGGCTACCTGGAAGCCGAAGCCGATGACCGTGGCACGGGTTCGCTGCCGCAGGACGAGGTCGAACAATGGCTGATCGCGCGCGGCTGGACGATTGACGAGCTTGAGCGTGATGCCGCGGCACCGATAGAAGCGATCGTGGATGGTGCGGAAGAGATCAGGACTCTGGCGGCGCAGGAACTGGCCCATGGCTATCTTAAGCAATACGCGGCAGATGCGGCCGCAATTCCGAAGCCGTCGCTTGAAGACGCGCTCGGAAATACGGAAGAG
Organism: Silicimonas sp.; assembly: GCA_022820365.1. Taxonomy (GTDB): domain Bacteria; phylum Pseudomonadota; class Alphaproteobacteria; order Rhodobacterales; family Rhodobacteraceae; genus JAJEFO01. The sequence continues at coordinate 96,261 of JAJEFO010000061.1, read as the reverse complement.
CCGCTTGCCCTTGCGGATGTGCTCGGTGCGCCGCTGCCGGCATTGTTCCGTCGCCTCGCAACACTGGATCCTGATGTCTTGCGGGATCACGGGTCTTTCGGCCTGGTCGGGTGCGACGCCTCGGGCACGCTGACCTTTCGCAAGCCCTTGCCGGACTTCGATCTGCCTCGCTATGGCGGGGCCTGCCCGCTCTGGCCGCTCTTCAGGGTCGGCCAGCAGCCGATGGTTCCGGTTCGCGAAACGCTGGCGATGAGCGGGCGCGACGACTACCTGTTCGACGTGCATGCGGTTGCGGAGATCACTCACCCGCTGGGGTTCGAGGGCCCTGCGGTCATGATGTCGTGGATGCTGATCCGGCCATGGCCGCGCGGTCGTGAGGCCAACAGGATTCTCCGGGCCGGAACGACCTGTCGGGTTTGCGCCGAGAAGATGTGCCCGGCGCGGCGCGAGCCTGCGGTATTCTCGACCCTGTCGGACGAACGGCTTTGACACTCTTGGCCGGTCTGGTCATATTCTTGCGACCAGCGCCATCATCCGGGGAGGGGATCGACGGTGACGGAAACGCGGGTCCTGCTGATCGAGGACGAGCCGAACATAATCGAGGCGATCAGGTTCATCCTGTCGCGCGAAGGCTGGCGCGTGGACACATGTTCGGACGGCGGGAATGCGCTGGAAGCGGTGCGAAACCGGAATCCCGATCTCGTGATACTTGATGTCATGCTGCCGAACAGGTCCGGTTACGACATTCTGAGCGACATGCGTGCCGACGAGGCAATGCGGGACATTCCGGTCATGATGCTGACGGCGCGCGGGCAGAAGAAGGACAAGGAGCTGGCCGATAGGCTTGGCGTGAACAAGTTCATGACCAAGCCCTTCTCGAACGCCGAGATGCTGGCGAGCGCACGTGAACTGGTGCGTTGATGTCCGACCCAGGGCCGAATTCGCCGTCCGAGACCTCGACACGCCAGCGGCGTGTGATTGACGCCGCGAATCTCCTGCCGCTGCTCGCGATTGTCCTGATAGTGATCCCGATTCTCTGGGCCACTGGCCGCGCGACATCCTCTGCGCTGGTATACGTGTTCTCGGTGTGGATGGTGTTGATCGGCCTGTCCGGTTTCCTGTCACGATCACTGTCAAGAATCGCGCGCATTTCCGAACGCTCCCGCGAAGGCCGGCACGAGGAGCCCAAGACGTGAGCTTCGACGTCCTGGTCAGCATTTGCGTCGCCTATGTCTTGTTGCTCTTTGGAGTGGCGTTCTGGGCCGACAAGCAGGCCGAACGCGGACGGGCCCGATGGCTCCGTTCACCGGTGGTATACACCTTGTCCCTGTCCGTCTACTGCACAGCCTGGACCTTTTACGGCGCGGTCGGGTATGCGGCGCGCTCCGGCATGGAGTTCGTGACGATCTATCTCGGCCCGACGCTCGTCATGATCGGATGGTGGGTGATCCTGCGCCGCCTGGTGCGGATTGGCCGTTCGCAGAGGATCACGTCGATCGCCGACCTGATCTCGTCACGTTACGGCAAGTCGAACGCGCTTGGCGTTCTCGTGACCTGCCTGGCAGTGCTTGGAACGACCCCGTACATCGCCTTGCAGCTTCAGTCCGTGACCCTGAGCCTGGACGCATTCTCGCAGTCTGGATCGGCGTCGGACCCGCATTCCTTGCGGAACACGGCGCTTCTGATCGCCGCCGGGCTAGCGCTCTTCACGATCATCTTCGGAACGCGCAACCTGGACGCGAACGAGCGGCACCACGGGGTGGTCACGGCCATTGCCGTCGAGGCGGTCGTCAAGCTTGCCGCCCTGATGGCCGTGGGAATGTTCGTCGTCTTTGTTGTCAGCGGTGGAGTGGGCCCAACGCTTCAAGCCATAGATGCGTCCCCGATATCCAGCTGGGACACCGGAGCGGATCGGTGGGCAACGCTGATATTCCTGTCTGCGGCCGCATTCATCTGCCTGCCGCGCATGTTCCAGGTGATGGTCGTTGAAAACTCAGACGAGCGGCATCTTGCAACCGCAAGCTGGGCGTTTCCGCTTTACCTCCTGTTGATCAGCCTTTTCGTCGTCCCGATCGCCGTCGCCGGGCTGTCGGTGAGCCCCGAAGGCTCGAATCCGGATCTGTTCGTGCAAACCGTGCCGCTCGCATTTGATCGAAACGCGCTCGCGATGCTGGCTTTTCTGGGCGGCTTCAGTTCGGCGACGTCGATGGTGATCGTCGCGGCAATCGCGGTGTCCACCATGGTTTCGAACCATGTCGTGATGCCGATCTGGCTCAACTTGAGGGAGGGCAGGGCCGCCCTTTCGGGCGACGTGCGCCACGTCGTGATCCTGTCGCGCCGCCTGTCAATCGCGGGCATCCTTTTCTTCGGGTATCTTTATTTCGTTCTTTCGGGCGGAGGAGCAGCGCTCGCCGCGATCGGCCTGGTGTCGTTTACAGGCGTTGCGCAGGTACTGCCCGCCCTCTTGGGTGCAATCTTCTGGCGCGGCGCAACCCGGGTTGGCGCGGCCGCCGGGCTTTCGGTTGGTTTGGTGGTCTGGATCTGGACCTCATTCCTGCCAAGTTTCGGAGCGACCGGCATTCTGACGCCGGAGATCTTTGCGCATGGCCCGCTCGGCATCACGCTGCTTCGTCCCCACGCACTCTTCGGAATAGAGGGGCTGGATCCGCTGGTGCACTCCGTGTTCTGGTCAATGGTCCTGAATACCGGGTCGTTCCTGGCATTCTCCCTTCTTAGCTCCCAGACTCCGCTTGAACGCCTCCAGGGCGCCCGATTCGTCAACATATTCCGGTATTCAGGTGGAATCCGGGGCTGGAGCAGCGGTGCGGTCGAAGCCGAAGACCTCCTCATGATGACGCAACGTCTTCTTGGCGCCACAGACGCTCAGGCGCTCTTCAGGGCGGAGGCCCAAAGACAGGGCAAAAGCGCATCTCTTCCGGACGTGACGCCAGCATTTGTCGAACGACTTGAGCGCGAACTTGCGGGTTCCGTCGGGGCGGCGACCGCGCACGCGATGACCGCTCAGATTACGGGCGGCGTGTCGGTTTCGGTTGAGGACATGATGAGAGTCGCTGACGAGGCTCAGCAAATCCTCGAGTATTCCAGCCAGCTTGAGGCAAAATCGAGGGAGCTTGAGAACACCGCGGGCCAGTTGCGTGAGGCGAACGAGAAGCTCGTCGCGCTCTCGTTCCAGAAAGACAACTTTCTCAGCCAGGTCAGCCACGAGTTGCGCACTCCAATGACCTCGATCCGATCGTTCAGCGAGATATTGATGGATGGCGAGTCGATGTCGGCGGAGGATCGCCAGAAGTTCAGCCAGACCATAAATGGAGAGGCGGTCCGCATGACGCGGCTTCTTGACGACCTGCTGGACCTGAGCGTGCTCGAGAGCGGGCAGGTCATCCTGAACCGGCAGGAAGACACGCTTGATGCGGTTCTGGACAGGGCGTTCGTTGCAACCGGTCAGCTGGGTGCCGATGCGGCGCTGGCGGTCGATCGGAAAGGAAGTGACGAGAAAGTGCCGCTCCGCACCGACTGCGATCGGCTGGCGCAGGTATTCATCAACCTGATCTCGAATGCCGGGCAATACTGTGACGCCCCCGAACCGCGCCTGAGGGTTCATGTGCACGAGGTTGACGGTCGTCACGTTGTCGACTTCATCGACAACGGTTCCGGCATTCCGGAGGAGTCCCAGGCGGAGATGTTCGAGAAATTCACGCGCGCCGACGATCACAGGGCCGGAGGTGGCGCGGGGCTCGGGCTGGCAATCTGCCGCGAGGTCATGAAGCGCCTGGGGGGAGAGGTCGATTACGTTGCAGGATTTGACGGCGCAGCGTTTCGGGTCACCTTGCCGGACACGGAGAGCGCAGCTGCGGGACGGGCTGGCTGAGGCTCGACGTCCCTATCCGAGCAGTATGCCGACGACGACCATCATCAGCCCGATTGAGGACAGCATGAGCGCGCCCATGTTCATGGCAACCGCCTTCTGGAGCCTGGCCTTCATCGCTGATTCATCCAGCGCTTCGCGCCGAGCCCGCTGAACCGCGACAATGCACCAGACCAGGCTTGCAACGCCGGCAAGCGTCACCGCGGCTCCTGTCCAGACAAGGATGTCCATGCTTCCTCACGTGACAGATCTTTGGCGTGTCCGAATAGTAGGCGTGCAGGAGCGGATCAACCCTTGTCGGCTCAATGCTTGCGGAATATCGAAGAGCGCCAGACGTTGACACGCATTTTCCGCCGGAGAAAGACATGACCGAACAGACCTATCGCGTTGCGGCGGATGAACTTCGCCAGTTCATCGAGCGCTACGAGACGCTCGAGGAGGAGAGGGTGGTCGTCACCGGCCAGCAGAAGGAAGTGCTGGCCGAGGCCGGATCACGTGGTTACGACACGAAGGTCATGCGCAAACTGATTGCCATGAGAAAGCGGGACCAGAACGAGGTTGCCGAGGAAGAGGCAATCCTTCAGATGTACAAGGAAGCGCTGGGCATGTGACGCGGCCTTTGTCCGTTGACCCGCGCCTGGGCGGACTTTTCTTTGTCTGACGGACGTTTTCGAGAACACGACTCGTTTCGGATTGCCGCATCGGCAAGAGATCTTGCGTGGCATTCGGTCCGGGAGCGGCGCTCAACGCAACTGGACAGGCACGCCTGTTTCAAGATAGGCGATGCGCAATGGCCGAGCGAAACACTCAACTAATGCGCCGCATGCGCCTTCCTGTGCCGGATGCGTGGAGTCTCGGGGCATTGGCGATAGCGGCGCTCGTGCTCATGCCGATCATTTCCGTCATCTGGATTGCGGCGCATCCGACGGAACCGATCTGGGGGCACTTGGCGGCCACGACCTTGCCGCGCTATCTGTCGAACACGTTGAGCGTCATGGCGTCGGTTGGCCTCCTGTCGGCCATTATCGGGACATGCACTGCCTGGCTGATCGTGTGCTGCCGATTCCCCGGATCGAGATGGCTTGAGTGGCTTCTTCTCTTTCCGCTGGCGGTGCCGGGATACCTTGGGGCCTACGCGCTGGTCGACTTTCTTGAATATGCGGGACCCGTGCAAACCAGTCTGCGAGGGATCTTCGCTTGGGAAAGTGCCGCCGACTACCGCTTTCCCGAAATCAGATCGCGTTATGGCGCGATTTTCGTACTGACCGCATCGCTCTATCCGTACGTCTACCTGCTTGCGCGGGCTGGGTTTCGGGAGCAGTCCGGACGCGCCCACGAGGTCGCCCGCGCGCTCGGGGCGGGATTCCGGCGGCGCTTCCTGAGGATCGGGCTGCCGCTTGCCCGGCCGGCGATCATGGCCGGCACGGCGATCGTGATGATGGAAACAGTGAACGACTTTGGTGCCGTTGACTACTTCGGCGTGCAGACACTGACGACCGGGGTCTTCACCGTCTGGCTGGAAGCCGGGAACGCGGGCGGGGCTGCGCAGATTGCATGCACAATTCTCGGGATGATCCTTTTTCTCGTGGTTCTCGAACGGGCCAGCCGTCGGCGCATGAAGTTTCACAGGATGTCCCGGACAGATCACCGCATCGAGCGGATCGGGCTGTCGGGTGCCGTGGGCTGGATGGCTTCAATGGCATGCGCGCTGCCTTTTTTGGCCGGCTTCGCCTTTCCGGTCGCGGTCTTGGGGAACCATGCGCTCTCGAATTCCGAGGGATGGCTGGCGCCAGGACTGGGCGCGGCGCTTGCAAACACCTTCATGGTGGGGGGCGCGGCGGCCGTCGTGACCGTCACGGCGTCACTGTTTCTTGTATACGGGACGCGATTGTCCGGGCGGCAGGGACCACAAATGCTCTTGCCGATCACCACGATCGGATATGCAGCGCCCGGAGCCGTGTTGGCACTGGGTTTGCTGATTCCGTTGGCGGCGTTCGACAACGCGCTGGCCGACGGCATTCTCGGCGTTACTGGCTGGGATCCCGGATTGCTGCTGACGGGAGGCGTCGTGGCCCTGATCTACGCATACTCGGTCAGGTTCTTTGCCATTGGACAGGGTGCGGCGGATGCGGCCGTCGCGCGTGTCGCGCCGAGCTTGCCCATGGCGGCCAGGACACTCGGCCAGTCTGCCGGTGGCACGCTTCTCAGGGTCTATCTGCCGCTGATCCGGGGGTCGGTGGCTACGGCGCTACTGCTGGTATTCGTGGATTCTGTGAAGGAGCTCCCAGCGACGCTGCTGCTCCGGCCATTCAATTTCGATACACTTGCGACGCGGGCGTACGAGCAAGCTTCATTGGAGAAGATCGTGCAGGCGGCGCCGTCTGCAATCCTGGTCATCCTTGTAAGCATGACGGCCGTTGCGTTGCTGGCTCGTCAGATGATGAATACGCGGTAACGCGTTTTCATAGTGGCCGTCCGCGATGATGCGGCCCGAATCCGTTCGACCCTAGACGCCGCTTTCTGGACTGGAACCGGCGGTGATTGAGTTCAGGATTGCCATGCTGTGCGGCCTGGAGGCAGGACAGCGCCTGGTCACTCACTTTGGCGCGTGAAGCCACGCAACTGTTTTTGTCTGTGCTTCATTGTGTGCTGTCGAGAATTGCTATGCCGTAGCGCGCGATCTTTGCGTTCGAAGTCAGAAGGGGCATGGATTCGGCTTCGCATTGCGCGATCAGCATTCGGTCAAATGGGTCGCGATGATGAAAGGGCAGGGCTTGCAGGTTGATCATGTGCCGGTCCGAGACACCAAGTCTCCCAATTCCCTGTTCGGCGATGACTCGGCTTATCTCGGAGACGTCCGCCGAGAGTTTACCAAGGCTCGCCTTGATTGCGATTTCCCACAATACGACCGGGCTGACGACCGGTTCGTCGGAGGTGAAGATGCGTCGCGCCTTCGATCCGAGCCTCTCCGAATCCATCAGCCACCAGAGCAGGGCTTGCGTATCAACGAGTATCCGCACGGGACCTCAAATCTTCGAAGCCAGCAATGATGTCTGGATCTTCGTCATCGAAAGTTTCCGGAACCACGATCCGTCCTTTCAGTGCGCCTGGCCGACGCTGCCCGAAGGCTCCTTCAACCGAAACCAAATTGAAGCGGCCCTTTTTGGCTCCCTGCCGAGTGATTTCCACAACGTTTCCTGCGGCGGCGAGATCCAACAACTCGGACAGGCGAGCTTTCGCGTCGCGAAGCGTGTATTGATAAGACATTTGCCGCCCTCCAAGAATGATCTACATTTATCAATTGTAGTCACAATATGCAGCACCCAAGGCCGATTTTCCGGCCTTGTTCCAGCCTTCGGATGTGCGATCGCTTTGGCGGCTTACCCTGCGAATGCGCACATTCAACCCGCTCCCCACGGATTCAGAGTGCCATAGGCAGGGCCGCACGTGTCTTGCGTCTCGATCACGCTTGCCCATCTGCCTTGGCGTTGCTAGAGACGCCGCCGTGCCCCTATAGCTCAGCTGGTAGAGCATCTGATTTGTAATCAGGGGGTCGGGAGTTCGAGTCTCTCTGGGGGCACCAGAAAGTCAAACAAGACAATGTGCTTGCGGGACAAGACAGGAAAGCTGGAGCAACCAAATTTGAATCCGTGTCACCACTAAGCCTCCGAATTGTCTGAACATATCGTCACACAACAGAACCGGGAATCAGGTGCCTCTTTATCGGCCCGAGCGGCAGGTACCGGCTGGGCAAGCGATAGCGCTGGCAAGGCAGCGAGGAATCTGGTCCTCGCCGTTCAGTTTCCCCAGCACTTTTTCCACCACATGCTGCCTGTGCGGTCCGGGGGCGGGCGTTGACAGACGGCACATACCCGCCGACCGTGGGGCCACTGCCGCACTGCTGGGCAATCACGGGGTACCTTGCAACCGGCAGTCAGTGAATTTCCTGCACGCACAGGCGTGCAGGTGAGGCTGGCCCAATTCGAAGTTGAACCAGATTCTCTCGGTCACTGCGCCACCTTGTTCATCACCTGCAGCGACACGCAGCGCCTGTCCTGGAGCACATGGAACGGCGCGCCGATGCGCAATGCCCTGCCGCGCGAGAATGTGACGAATGGAGCCGGGGTGCATCAGCCTCGAACGGCTGCAGCGGCGGACTTCAACCAGAGTTTCCTGAGGTCGAACTGACATAGTATTTTTCAGCTTTCTTTTCCGTGACCAGCAGCTCGCGACAGACGTCGGAAAATATCTCTACCAGCCGTGTTGGAACCGATCGATTGGTAAAGGCGAGCCCATAGTGCGATTTCGGGATGTCGCCCGACAGCGGAACATAAGCCAATTCGTTGCCGTCATAGGCTCGCTCGTTGACTGGGCGCATGATCAGGATCGCGTACCCCTCGCCGGCACCTACGAGACTGCGCACAAGCTCATAGGACTTGGTCTGATGCTTGATTTTGGGGCGCAGATTCAGTTGCGAGAAAAATGACAGAAAGAACTGCTGCGTGATTGGTAGGCTCAGCGAGACCATGTCACGTTTGACCAGTTGCGTGAGCGAGATGCTGTCCTGCCGGGCCAAGGGATCGTCTTTTGAAATCAGAACGTAGGGCGATGACTCCATGAGGGGTTCGAACTCGATCGCCGGACTGGGCGCCATGTTGTAGGTCAGCGCAACGTCGATGGTTCCCTGCGCGAGCAAGTTGTTCAATTCATCCAGATCCGCCTCGTGCACCTGCAACGAGATATCCAGGCTGCGATCACGTAACCCTTTGAGGATAATTGGAATGATGAAGGCGGCCGTCGGCATGAAGCAGCCAACCTGAATCACGCCTTGCGGCGAATGCCTGAGATTGCGGGCATCGCTGTCGAATTCCTGCGCGGCTTCGAGAAACCGCCGTGCCTGAGCGATGAAGCGCTGTCCGACCGGTGAGACGACGAGCCGGTGTGGGCGTTCGCGGATGAAGACCTTCAACTGATATTCGTGCTCGACCTTCTGGATTGCCGCGCTGATCGCCGGTTGGGATATGGCTAGGTACTTCGAGGCAGCCTGAATGCTGCCGTGGTCAGCCACGGCTACCACATAGGTCAGCTGTCGGAACGGCGTCATTATAAGAAAACCTGAGATTAAAGCTCACATATTAGTATTTTACAGATGATGATGGCCGGTAGCAAGATGCAGCCCAAGGCACATGGGCCCCGCCTGACGAACAGCAGCGAAGGGATGTCTGGCCTGCCCAAAACATGTCCCTTCAGGGAGGAAGAACCTTGGCTGGTATCGTGCTTCGCCAAGTGACCAAGACATATGGTACTCTCAGAGTTCTGAACGGCATCGATCTGGACATTGCCGATGGCGAGTATTTGACGCTCGTCGGCCCTTCGGGGTGCGGAAAGTCGACCACGCTCCGGATCATCGCCGGGTTGGAGTCTCAAACGACAGGCGACGTCGAAATCGACGGCAGAGTGGTCAATGAGGTTCGTCCCAGTCGCCGCGATCTGGCAATGGTGTTTCAATCCTACGCGCTATATCCGCATCTTACGGTGCGGCAGAACCTCGTGACCCCGCTGCAGCTGCGGGACATGAACTTTTGGCAGAGAATTCCGCTCTTGGGGTACCTTGCACCAGGGCGCCGCGCCAAAATGTCCAAGATCGAAGACGACGTGCGAAAGGCGGCCGAGACCCTCAAGATCGAGCCGCTTTTGCACCGCAAGCCCGGCCAGCTTTCCGGCGGACAAAGGCAACGCGTGGCCCTAGGCCGGGCCATGGTCAGGAATCCGGCCGCCTTCCTGATGGATGAACCGTTGTCCAATCTCGACGCGGCCTTGCGGGTTCACATGCGCGCCGAATTGTCCGAGTTGCACCGCGAACTCGGGGCCACGTTCGTCTATGTCACCCACGATCAGGCCGAAGCGCTGACGATGTCAGATCGCATGGCGGTGATGATGGACGGGGACATTCTGCAGCTCGGTCCGCCCGATGAAGTCTATGAGGACCCGCGAGACATCCGCGTGGCCGAGTTCATCGGAAGTCCGAAAATGAACATCCTGCCCGGGCGAGGCGACAGCGCCGGGCGGATCACCGCCCTGGGGGTGGCCGTGGAGGAGGCGCTGGCGGTGCCCTCCGAAGGGCCCTTGTCGGTCGGGTTTCGCCCCGAACATCTGCACATTCAGCCCGCAGATAATGGTGCCTGCTTCTCGGGGCGGCTGACATACAAGGAAAACCTGGGCTCGGATGTCTTTTTGCACCTGGCGGTCGAGGGCATCGAGGGCAAGGCCGTGATTCGGGCCAAGCCCCACGAGGCCGATTTTGCGGATGTCGGTGAAGACGTCTGGTTCACCGGCGAAGTCGGCATGGCGCGTGTGTTCGGCGCTGACGGCAAACGGGTGGCACTGGCAGAACCTCAGCTGATGCGAAAGACAAGCTGATGGGGCGCTCGCGGGTTCATCTTTGGTTCATCGGGCCGGCCATCATATTGATGATGGGGCTGCTGATTCTCCCAGTCTTCGTCGCCGCGGTCTTGTCATTCACCGACTACAATCTGGGGAATCCGAGCTTCAACTGGATCGGTGTCGAAAACTATGACAGGCTCGTAAGCCGTTCGACTTACAAGAAAATGTTCACGGCTTCACTGACCTATGTCTTGTTGGTCGTGCCGATATCAGTGGCGCTTGGTCTGGGCGCTGCGTTGCTGATTGCCAGCCTTCGCATCGGCGGCGAGCTTTACAAGGCCGTCTTCTTTCTGCCAGTCATGGCGACCTTGCTTGCGATGGCGATCGTGTGGGAATTTGCCCTGCATCCGATCGTCGGCGTCGTAAATGACATCCTGCGCTCGGGCTGCGATGTCGGCTGGTTGCACGCGTTGCTGTCAGGATCTTGGCTGGGCGGTGATCCGTTGCAGAGCTGGTACGGCCACGCCTGCGCCGAGGACTTCCCGCTGTGGCTGGGCGACAAGAACTATGCGCTGGGCACGATCGCTTTCATCGGAATCTGGCAGGGCTTCGGGTTCAACATGGTGCTCTATCTGGCCGGGCTGACATCGGTGCCCAGAGAACTCTATCAGGCCGCCCATATGGACGGGGCCGACAGTGCCTGGGAGCGCTTCCGTCTGGTGACCTGGCCGATGCTGGGACCCACCAATGTCTTTGTCGTCACGATTTCGTCGATCCGTTCGTTCCAGGTCTTTGATACGGTCGAGGCACTGACCCGCGGCGGTCCGTCGAAATCCACATATGTGATGGTCTACGCGATGTTCGAAAAGGGCGTGAAACAGAACCTGCTTGGCATCGGTTCGGCCATCACCATCGTCTTTCTGGGCTTCGTTCTGATCCTGACCCTGATCCAAGTCTATTTCGTCAACAGAAGAGTGCATTACGCATGATGGCGCGAACTAACTGGCTGGGAGAGTTCCTTAAACACAGCGTGCTGCTGGCCGGCGCGATAGTCGTGCTGCTGCCGTTCTATCTGATGCTGTCCTATTCGCTGAAATCTCCGGCCGAGATCGAATCCAACACCGGCGGGTTTGTCGGCAGCCAGGAAATCATGACCGACCGCCGGTGCATCAAGGCCGGCAAGCCGGCCGAAGAATGCGATATGCGACCCATCGTCTACAATTACACGGCCGCATTCAGCGAAGCGCCGCTGGTGCGATACATGCTGAACGGAGTCTTTGTGACGGTGTCGATTTTCGTCATTCAGGTTCTGGTCGCGCTGCCATGCGCCTATGCGCTTTCAAAACTGAAATTCTGGGGAAGGGATGTCGTATTCGGCCTCGTGATCTTCTGTTTGCTGATTCCGGTCCACGCCATTGCACTGCCCTTGTACATCATGCTGGCCAAGGTGGGGCTAACCAACACCTATGCCGCACTGATCATACCTTGGACGATCTCGGTCTTCGGGATCTTCCTAATGCGCCAGTTCTTCATGACTGTGCCTGACGATCTGATCGACGCTGCCCGCATGGACGGGATGAGCGAATTTGCCATCGTCTGGCGCGTCATGCTGCCCACTGCGATACCCGCACTTCTGGCCTTTGGCATATTCTCGGTCGTTGCTCACTGGAACGACTATTACTGGCCGCGTGTCGTCATTACTGGAAACCGCGACCTGATGACCCCGCCCTTGGGCTTGCGGATGTTCAAGTCCGACCTCGACGGCAACGAATACGGTCCAATGATGGCTGCGACGACAGTCATCGTCCTGCCGCTGGTCATCATATTCCTGCTGGCGCAGCGGCGGTTCATCGAAGGCATCACGATGACCGGCATGAAATAGATCCAATCACAGAGATTCCGGTGCCGACGAAAATTTGCCGGATAAAGAAGGGGCCCGTCCAAGAGTCGAAAACGCTGGGTTCCGAAACCGATAAGAGGAGAATACGAAAATGAAAATGAAACGAACCTATGCGGCAATCGCGGCGGTTGGGGTTGCTGCCGCCGGAACCGCTGCGAACGCGATCGAGATCGAAGTTGGCTATCCCTACTCCGCCCTGTTTGACGTGACGTTCGAGCGGATGATGCCCGAATTCACGAAGGCGCACCCGGACATCGAGGTGAAATTCCGCGCGACCTACGAAAATTACGAAGACGCGACCAACACAATTCTGCGCGAGGCCGTCGCCGGCGACCTGCCCGATGTCACGTTCCAGGGCCTGAACCGGCAGGCGCTGATGGTTGCGAAGGGCATCGCCAAGTCAATGGAGCCATTTATTGCGAATGAACCCGACTTCGCCAAGGACGGCTATCACAAGGCGATGCTGGATCTCGGCACATTCGACGGCGAGGTCTACGGGCTGCCGTTCTCGGTGTCGCTTCCGGTCGGATACTACAACATGGATGCTCTGGGCAAGGCTGGCATCACCGAGTTGCCCACAACCTGGGACGAGGTCATCGACAATTGCAAGAAGCTGCATGAAGCCGGGTTCAGGAACCCGATCTTCTGGGGCTGGAACATCACCGGCAACTGGTTCTTCCAGGCGCTGATGTGGAGCCAGGGCGAGCCGATCCTGAAGGACGGCATGATCAACTTCGACGGCGAGGCCGGACTGGCCGCACTGGAGACGATGCGCAAGATCTTCCGCGAGTGCAACATGCTGAACCTGTCGGTCGGCGACGCGGGCAAGCCGTTTGCAGCCGGTGAGGTCGCTATGCACTTCTGGTCGACCTCGGCTGTCGGCGCGATCGAACGTTCGAAGGGCGATTTCGAGGTTAGGACCGGTGAGTTCCCGGGCATGGGACAGCCACCCATGGGTCTGCCGGCAGGCGGCAACTCGGTAATGTTCGTATCCACTTCGGAAGACCCCGAAGAAATCGAAGCCGCCTGGAAGTTCATCAAGTTCGCAACTTCGGGTGTCGGCGCAGCAATGGTGGCAGAGACTACCGGCTACATGCCGCCGAACAAGGCCGCAAACGATCTTCTGGCCGACTTCTATGCGCAGAATCCCAATAAGCACACCGCAGTTCGCCAGGCTGGCTTGCTGCGCGACTGGATCGCATATCCCGGCGACAACGGTCTCGCGATCACCCAAGTCATCTATGACGGTCTGGAGTCTATCGTGACCGGCGATTCCGATGATATGGAGGCGTTGCAGGAAGAGCTCGTGGAAGAGGTCAACGACCTATTGCCGAACTGAGACCTGCATTTAGCTAAGGATCTGACCGGGGCATGCATTACTCCGGTCAGGCCGCCGCCCCAACCAGCAATTCAGCGTGAGCCGGGACATGACGACCAACCAAGAATTCGAAGCGCGCCGAGACAGCGCGGTTGCAAGGGCGATCGCCTACTCGTCGACTTTCATCGCGGACAGGGCCGAAAACGCCGAGATCTGGGATGTCGAGGGCAAGCGCTATATCGATTTCTGCGGCGGAATCGGATGCCAGAATGTCGGCCACCGCGACGAACGGGTTGTTGACGCGATCAAGGATCAGCTCGACCGCCTGACCCATACCTGCTTTCAGGTGACTCCATACGAAAGCTACATCGCGCTGGCCGAGCGCGTGAACGCGTTGTTGCCCGGCGATTTTGCCAAGAAATCCCTGTTCTTCTCGGCTGGCGGCGAGGCCGTAGAAAATGCCGTCAAGATTGCCCGCTATCACACCGGGCGCCCGGCATTGATTACATTTACCAATGGCTATCATGGCCGATCCTACATGGGTATGGCGCTGAGCGCGCGAATGGTCCCGTTCAAGATTGGTTTCCGGCCGTTCCCGTCCGAGATCTACAGACTGCCGTTTCCCGACGATTTCCATGGCGTCAGCCTAGACGACACCAAACGCGCCTTTGACATTCTATTCCGCAGCGATTGCCCGCCCGAACAGATCGCTGCAGTGTTCTTTGAACCGGTTCAAGGCGAAGGCGGCTATAATATTGCGACCGCAGAATTCGTGGACTATCTGCGCGAGCTTTGCGACGAGCATGGCATCGTTCTTGTCGCTGACGAAATACAGACCGGAATGGGCCGGACCGGCAAGATGTTCGCGATGGAACATTTCGGCATCGACGTCGACCTGACCTGCGTCGGCAAGAGCATCGGGGGCGGGCTGCCGATTTCCGGCATCGTTGGCAAGGCCGACATAATTGATGCGGTGCCTCCAGGCGGTCTGGGCGGGACTTTCGGGGGCAACCCGCTGGCCTGTGCGGCCGCACTTGCAGTGCTGGATGTCATCAAGGCGGACAACCTTCTGCAGCGTGGCATGGAGTTAGGCAAGGTCATCGACGCGCGGCTGCGCAAGATGGCACAGCGCAATTCGCTCGATTGTATCGGAGATGTCCGGACGCTAGGCTGCATGAACGCAATTGAACTGGTCAAGAACCGTGACAGCCGCGAGGCCGACGGCGACCTGACCGCTCGGGTGGTGGCTATCGCCTTGAAGAAAGGCCTGATACTCGTATCTGCCGGGCCGGCCCGTAACGTGATCCGCCTGCTAGTGCCACTGTCGGCTCCGTCGGACGTGGTCCACGAGGGGTTGGATATTCTCGAAACAGCGCTAGAGGAAGCGGTTGCCTAGGCACCCGGCCTGCTGGCGCTAAGGTCGCGATCCGGAGGGAATAGATGAAGATCAAGGCCGCTGTTTTGAGGCAATCCGGCTTGCCCCGGCCCTTCGCCGACAGCAAGCCATTGCGCATCGAGGAAATCGAGCTTGACCCTCCGAAAGCCGACGAGGTTCTGATCCAGATAAAGGCCGTAGGTCTGTGCCATTCCGATCTGGTCGCCATCACTGGCGAACGTGGCAAGCCGATGCCGATTGTCATCGGTCACGAGGCAGCGGGCGTAATCGTCGAACTGGGTGATGGTGTGAATGGGTTCGAAATCGGTGACCATGTGGTGCCGACCTATGTTGCAAGCTGCGGCGATTGCGAAATGTGTCATGTCGGCAGACCGGCTTTGTGCGAACCTGCGACCCGCGCCAATGCGGCGGCCGTGCTGCGCGATGGCACGACCCGACTACACAAGGACGGCGAAGCCATACATCACCACTCGGGCATCGCCGGCTTTGCGGAATATGCGGTGATCCCGAAGGATGCGCTGGTCAAGATCGACAAGTCGATTCCGTTCGAACACGCTGCGCTTTTCGGCTGCGGCGTGATCACCGGCGTCGGATCGGTCGTAAACACCGGTGGCGCGATGCCCGGCGAGAGCATTGCAGTGATCGGTCTCGGCGGCGTGGGACTCAGTGCGCTGCTGGCCGCGATCGCTTCTGGCGCGGGGCATGTCACGGCGATTGATCTCAGTAATGAGAAGCTGGAGCTTGCCAAACAGCTCGGTGCTCATTTGACGGTCAACGCCCGCGACACTGACTGTGTCGAACACATCCGCAAGGCCACGCAGGGTGGCGCCCATATCGCGGTCGAGACGGCGGGCTCTTCGCGGGCCTTGGCTACGGCCTTTGAAGCCACACGCCGCGGTGGCATCACCGTGACGGCCGGCATGCCTGGGCCCGAGGCAAAAGTCACCCTGTCGCATCTCTGCATTGCCGCAGAAGAGCGTACGCTGAAAGGCTCCTATATGGGCAGCTGCGTGCCCAAGCGCGACATTCCGCGATTCTTGGCGCTGTTCCGCGACGGGAAACTGCCTGTGGATCGCCTGTTGTCCCGAACGATCGGCTTTGACGACCTCAATGCTGCTATGGACCGTCTCAATGATGCTGCGACGGTGCGCGAAGTGCTGATCCCGTGAAACCTGTACAGGCGAATCGATACGAATTTTCGGCGAACACAGGTTTTCTGTGGAGCGACCTCCCATTCCTGGACCGGATCCGGCAGGCTGCGATCCACGGGTTCGACGCGGTTGAGTTTCACGACGAAGCGCGCAGAACCGATCGCCGCGAACTGAAAGAGGTGCTGGCGCAAACCGCGTTGCCGGTGGGTGGCATCAATGTTTGCATGGAAGAGACTTTTGGATGTGCCGCCATTCCCGGCCAGGGCGATCAGGCGAAAAGGGATGTCGACGAGGCCATAGAGATCGCCGAGGATATCGATGCCGATGCGATCCATGTGCTGGCGGGCCGGACATTAGGGCAGGCTGCGCATGCGGCCTTCCTGAAGACCTTGCGACACGCGCTGGGCCATACCGACCGAACCATCCTGATCGAACCGGTCTGCGCCGAGCAATTGCCAGGCTATTTTCTGCGTACTATCGAACAAGCTGCGGATGTGATCTCAGAGATCGGGCATCCCCGGCTGAAGATCATGTTTGACTGCTATCACATCTACCGGGAGGGTGGCGATCTGATGGCCAATTTCAGCTTGCATGCAGACAATATCGGCCACGTGCAGATCGCGTCGGCAGAGGGTCGGGCCGAACCGTTTCCCGGCGAGATCGACTATGGCGATCTGTTGCCTGCCATGCGGTCCTGCGGTTATGCTGGTCGGATCGGCTGCGAATACCGGCCTGTTGGCGCAACCGAGGACGGATTGTCTTGGCGCGACACATTCCGCGAAGACGCTGGCCTTGCAAAGGGCAGGACCGCGGTGCACATGACGTCGCGTCCGGGAACATAGCGCATGCCACGGATCGAGGATTATGCATTCCCGCGCGGGCTTTCCTTGCTGCGCCGCTGGCAGGCGGGCAATGCGGACGCGAAAGAGGAACTGACCAGCTTTTTCGATGCGGTCATCTCTGGTGACTTCGACTCGAATTTCAAACTGCTGACCGCTGCCGACCGTGTGCATTCCACTGCCTCGGTCCACATGCTCGGCCTTGCGATCCTGTTCGATCTCTACGGCATCGAGTCCCACGACTACTATCACAACGATCCCTATCGCTACGCACGGGCGAACCTAGCGGTCTCGCGCCTTCTCGGGGTTCACAAGTTCTATATGACCTGGGCGCTTTATGCCTGGACCTGCGAGCCGCTTGGCCAAAAGATGATGTACCCCGACAGATTCCCTCCGGGCGCGGATCCAGACGAGGTTTTGATCACGCGCGACAACTGGCACGAATTGCAAACGCCAGATTTTTCGACCGGCACCCCGGCAGCCGTAGATGCCATCCTGGCGGCCACACAGGATCTGACAGGGGCCGCACCGACATTGCAGATTTCGGCGCCTTACAGCCTAGCGGCGGATATCTATGGACAAGAGCCGCTTCTGGCGGACGTTGTGAATGAACCCGATACGGTCAATGCCATGCTTGATCATCTGGGCGATACGGTGCTGGGGCCGTGGATGGACCATCATTTGGAACTATTCCCCGATGGCTGGATCGAGCTTTCCGATGCCTCCGGTTCGCCGTTCTTCATCGGGCAGGACAACTGCCAAAATATGTCGATCCGCTCGATCCGCCACATGCTGCGGAACAAGCCTTATGCGGACCGAGTGTTCGATAACAACTACCGCGGCGATTTCGTCGCCGAGGTGACAAGGAAACGCCGTGTGTCGCGGCGCCGGGGCCGTGGCGATTCGACTGACGCGCCGACAGAGCGCGGCAGGCTTCTGGAACTGACCGATGCCAAGGTCAGCGTCAATCCGCTTTTCATCATGCGGCTTGAGGCCGACAGGGTGGACGTCTCTTTCTATGAGCAGCAGGCGATCGAGCGGAACCTGCCACTGACAGTGGGCATCGGTTCGCCCGAGATCGACCGCAACAGCATCGAAGATCTGGAAGTGGCCAAAGCGGAGACCGCCGAAAAGGCGCGCCGACACGTTGCTGCGGTCAAGCGGGTCTGCGAGACGGTCGATCTGCCGGCGGATAACCACGTGGGCCAGTCCTGGCCGAGCCATATCTACTTCGAGGACATCAACGGCCAGTCGCAATTCGACTTGGTCGAGATCATCCTCGATGAGGTATATCAGAGCGCGCGATTTGAAAGTCAGAATCCGGAATGACGTAGGAGTATGCCGCTAGCCTTACTCAATGTGCGCCGGTCAGATTCGTGTGCTTGCGTCATTACCGCTCTGGAGCCTTGAGAAATCCAACACCGGATGTTTGAGCGCAACAGCCAAAGATCATCCAGCCTGTCATATATATCTGCGCTGCCACGGTCTTGCCAATCTGACAAATGCCCTTTGACGACCGGAAGAGGCTTCGGGATGCAGTTGGAGATGCACTCCTGCCGCGGCAATGTTTTCACTTGGGTTTGCAGACGAGGAGTGGAACCATGATCTTGAATGTGAGCTTTCGACCATTTGTGATGATCACTGGTCGAAATATGCAATGACATCCATGGATTGATGCGGAATACCAATGACACTGATCCCCACAGAATCTTGCAAATAAAATATGAGATGCTTGCCTTCCGGATAGCAGAAAGAGTCAAGGTGGATGTCGCTACGCGGTCGACCCGCCTGCGGGTTTTGGGCAAGCCAATTGCATCTGTTCGTGAGTTGCAGAATGTAACATTCCATCTGATCTGCGCCCCATTGCGACAGTGTGTAGTCAGCAATCTTGTCGAGATCAGAGAGCGCAGCAGGCGTCAGGCGATAGGTTCGTGTCATTCCTTGGTCGCCGCGCGTGCCTTGGCCCTTGCGACAATATCCTCAGGCGAGGCATCATCAACAAATTCACCATGCTGTGCTTGCTCGTAACCTGTGACCAAATGTTCACGCAGAGCATTCAGCTTTTCGCGGCGTTCTTCGAGTTCGCGCAATCCGGCCCGCACGACTTCAGACATGTTTTTGTAGCGGCCACTTTCGATTTCGCTTCTGATAAATCCTTCCCAATGGGGTCCCAGACTCACTGATGTGCTGGCCATGGATTTTTCTCCGCACAAGTATTCATTTTGAATATATCTCGGCGCAGTTGGCAATGCAATCCACTCGAGAAATTTGCGTCGCAGCATTTCGATCGAGCACCTCCTGCTGATCGGACTACGCGGTGTCTTCCCGGAGTACGACCGTGTTCATCCGGTCGTAGAGAATCTCCAATTGCGCGTCGCCGAATTTGAGAATTGCAACTGTTTCGTTGTCCGCTGACCACGCTGTAGGTTTCGCGGTTGCTCGAAACGCCCTCCTAAACCTGCTACGCCTATATCGATTTGCAACTATATCTTGTATGTGGCGGGCAATTAGGGCAAGAGAATGCAAGAATTGCCATGAACCAGCTGTCCCTCTTTGAGCAGGCCCAGTTTGCCAAAACCGCCGAAGTCTTCGTCGACCAGCTCGCTGGGTTTGATGAATTCGGCCGAGGCACAGTTGTCGAGACAGTGGATGGCGTACCTTACCTAACAAACGAGTTCTGGACGGCAGGGCAGCGTCAGGCTCACTCGATTCACGAGATTTCATACCGGGCCTGCTTCAAGGCGCAGTTGCCCGAGTTTTTCATTGCTCGGCTCACCAAGCCGGACGACATCGTGTTCGACCCTTTCATGGGGCGCGGTACGACTCCCCTGCAGGCGGCGCTGATGCAGCGGCAGGCATTCGGCAATGACGTCAACCCGCTGTCGGTCTTGCTCACGCGGCCCAGGTTGCGTGCAATCTCACTTCAAGCGGTGGATGCCGCACTGAAGTCGGTCGACTGGTCGCGGGGTGTGCTAGAACGCGAAGATCTGCTCGCATTCTACCACCCGGCGACGCTCAGGAAGCTGGAAGCGTTGCGTCTCTGGATTGCCGAACGCGCGCCATTCGATGCTGATGAAGTAGATCCGGTGGCTGACTGGATTCGCATGGTGGCGATCAATCGACTTTCCGGGCATTCCTCTGGATTCTTCTCAGGTCGTTCGATGCCGCCGAACCAGGCCGTATCCGTCAAGGCCCAACTAAGAATCAACGAGAAACTGGGCACCCTTCCGCCTGAGCGTGACGTTGCGGCAGTGATCCTCAAGAAGTCCAAGTCCCTCCTTCGGGACAGCTGCGCGCCAAGCCAGGTTCGCTCGGGTCTGCATACCGGAGTTGCTTGGGATGTACCGGGCATACCCGATCGTGTGGTCAACCTGACCGTCACTTCGCCACCGTTCCTCGACATCGTGCAGTATGCTGCCGACAACTGGCTGCGTTGCTGGTTTGCGGGCATTGACCCAAACGCAATTGCAATCGACATGCATCGCACGGAAGACGCGTGGACGGAGATGGTTCGTCGCGTTCTGGTTGAGCAGGCCCGCATCCTGTGCCCCGGGGGATACGTCGCGTTCGAGGTCGGTGAAGTGCGCAATGGCAAGGTGTTGCTCGAACGGCTGGTCTGGCTGGCCGCCGAGGGTCTGCCGTTCGAACGCCTCGGCGTCATGGTGAACGATCAAGAGTTCACGAAAACGGCGAACTGCTGGGGGGTGGCAAACGGATCAAAGGGAACCAATTCCAACCGCATTGCCTTGCTTCAACGCCACTAAGAAGTGCTTTCTTTGTCGAGGGGCATTGGGATCAGGACGCGTTGAGACATGACTGTAGAAATTCCTGGGAAATGGTTCAGAAGGATGTGATGCAACGCAGGTTCCAATTCAGCTGGAAAGTGAAAGAACTCTTGCACGTTCAAGATCGTGGTTCCGGACTCCCTCACCCAAGACGCACGGTCCTGAGCGCATCGCTCATGCGAATTGCGGACTGAAATGCGGTGTGCCACCACCACGCAGTTTCCCGTCACATCATTCCGCTACCGGTTGTGCATTTTCGAACACATTGCCCCAACCAGGAGGCGGTCCGAGTCTCACCGTGACGCAACAGCTCCCCTGCATTGCGTCGATCAGGATTGGTCGAGAATTGCGGTCTCGATGATCTCCAGCGCGCGAGCGAGATCATCTTCGGCAATCGTCAGCGGTGGCGAAAGCGTGAGGACGTTGCCTGCGCTGACCTTGAAAGACACGCCTTGCCCAAGGCAGGCATAGCAAATTCGCTCAGCCAAGTCGGAGTCTGGCGTCCGCGCGTCCCGATCCGCGACGATCTCGATGCCAAACATAAGGCCACGACCGCGGACATCGCCCACGGCGCTGCATGGTCCGAGCTTCTCGCGCAGCCGGTTCATCGCGGATTCCCCCAGCCGCGCGGCGCGTTCCGCAAGCCCGTCGTCATCGATGATGTCCAGCGTCGTCAGCGCTGCACGCGCAGTCACCGGGTTCTTTTCGTGGGTGTAGTGGCCAATGGCGAAATCGCCCGCCACATCGAGTTCCGCCCGCGCGATCACGGCTGCAATCGGAAGCATGCCGCCTCCCAAGGCCTTGCCGAGCGTGATGATATCGGGGGTGACACCGTCATGGTCGTGGGCGAAGAAACGGCCCGTCTTGCCGAGACCCGTTGGAATCTCGTCCAGTACCAGAAGCGTGTCGTGTTCACGGCAGCTGGCCTCGACGGCCCGCCAATAGCCGGGAGGTGGGATCACGGGTGTCGCGCGCATTGGTTCGGCGATGAGGGCGGCGGCATCGCCTTCGCGCGCAAGCGTGTAGTTGACCATGGTAGCGCAGGCCAGACCGCAGACATCGGGTCCGGGATGGCCGTAGGCGCAGTGGAAGCAGTTGAACGGCGCCACATGCTCTGTGCCTGGCAGGAGCGGCCCCGCAATGTGGCTTCGGAAGGTGGCCTCGCCGCCGACCGATGAGGCGCCGAACCCGGCGCCATGAAAGCTGTCCCAGAACGAGAGCGTCTTGAATCGGCCGGTCGCCGCACGGGCAATCTTCAGGGCCACCTCGTTCGCATCCGAGCCCCCGGTGGTGAAGAGGACCTTGGCCGGCCACGGGGCGAGCGCGGCAAGCCGTTCCGCAAGCTCTGTCGCAACCTCGTTGGCGAAGCGGCGTGGCGCAAAGGGCAGGGCGTCGATCTGCTGCTTGACGGCCTCTACAAGTCGCGGATGTCCGTAACCTATGTGGTGTACCGAATTGCCGTGGAAATCCATGTAGCGACGTCCAGCGGAATCCTCGATCCAGATGCCTTCCGCCTTTGTGATCGTGGACAGGCATGGCGAGGAAAGCGATTGGTGCAGGAAGGCGTCAGCATCCCGACGGAGCAGTTCGCGTGTCGGTGGATCGCTTTCCTGCGCGGTCCAGTCGCTTCGGGCAGGGGACGTATTCGCCTCACCCTCGGTGTGCCGATACCGCTTCATGGGCATGTCCCGCCACGTCTCGCGACATGTTGACACTTTCCAAATAAATTCATCTGCGCACCCCGCAGGATGCCCCGTCCCTTGGAGCGGGGAGGAATGCGGGGTCTCGCGTTCCGTGCATCGTCGCCGTTTCCTTTTTCCGTGACGTGTCGGGGTGGTATCCGTACCCGTCGCACATCGCATGGAATGCTGCCACTAAATTGTAAAGCCATGCCTGTTGTCGAGGCTCTCGGGACGAATTCAACCCGCCCAAGACCGGGACGGTGCCCTGAGCATTCGGAGCGACGGCCTGCCAGGTTCTCGGCGCGGCGGGCGAGTTGTCTGCAAACAAGGCTGTCGCGTCTGGCTCATTCGGATCCGGTAACCTTTGCGAATCTTGGTGCGAAGTGGGCTTGATACGACGGAAAGTCGTCGTTTCGACCAACGGTGTTCGGCTTAGCCTTGCTTCGAAGCATTATTCCCGCCTTGACCAGCCATGTCGGCATCCACAGCAGCACCCAGCGTTCGGGACCGTTATCCAGTGGATCGCGAGGTCGTACTTTCCCTTGGTCACTCAGCAGGGCTTTACATGTCGCTGGCCGTAGACATGATCGCCTTGCAATCTGGGAGCCGTGATGTCCGAGACGCCGAACGTACTGATTATCTTGATCGACCAGTTCCGGGGTGACCTGATGGGCGATAGTCGCTTGGCCAAGGTCGCTAAGCTCCCCCGGCTGAGAGAACTCGCGAACAAGTCAGTCATGTTCGCGAACCACTATTCGGTGGTCTCGCCCTGTGGACCGAGCCGCGTGTCACTTTTGACAGGGCAATACGCAATGAATCACAGGGCGGTCAGGAACGGAACGCCGCTGCGCCATGACACGCCGAACATTGCTACCGCCGCCCGAACAGTCGGATACTTGCCGCAGTTGTACGGATATACGGATACGACGCACGACCCCCGCGTGCTCGACGCCGATGACCCGCGACTCCAGAGCTACGATGAATTAATGCCAGGCTTCGAAGAATCCTTGCGCATGCGACTGGAAACGGACGACCGCGCCTGGCGCGACCATCTGGCGGCAAAGGGAAATCCCCTTCCTGAATACCCGGCAACCTACCGGCCCGACGGTGACAGGATTGCAGACCCGGCGCTCTATGCGGCGGCGGACAGCGACACTGCGTTCCTGACTGATCGCTTCATTGAAGGAATGAACGGCACAGCACCCGGCTGGTTCGCGCTTCTGACCTATATCAGGCCGCATCCCCCCTTGGTCGCACCGGCACCTTTCAATCGGATGTACGATCCTGCTGACATGCCGGCGCCCGCGACGGCGCTGCGCGGGGAAGAGGATCCCGGTCGACACCCGTTCGTCGCCCCCGCCAAGGAACGGCAACCTCCATCCTCGATGGTGGTCGGTTTCCCGGACCTGGACGCCTCTGCGGAGACGACGGCTGCACTGCGGGCGATCTATCTTGGGCTTGCAAGCGAAGTGGACATGCATGTCGGTCGTGTGATCGACTGGTTGAAGGCAAGCGGACAATGGAACGACACGATCCTGGTTGTCACCTCTGATCACGGCGAGATGCTTGGAGATTACGGATTGTGGGGAAAGGGCACGTTCCACGAAGCGGCCTTCCGCGTTCCGTTGATCATCCGTGACCCGTCCCGTCCGGACACGCACGGCCAAGTCGTCGAAAGAATGACGGAATCCATCGATGTTTCGGTCACGCTTCTCGATCGTCTCGGCGCAAAGATTCCGCATGCGATGAACGGAACAAGCCTTCTGCCACTCCTTGAAGACGCGCAGGGCGAGACCCGCGCCTGTTCCATGTCGGAATTTGATTTCGGCGATCCGGTGACACCGACTCTATGGATGCGGCGTCTCGGAGTTCGGTCCCGAGAAGCCAGCCTCGCGGTCTTCAGAAGCGGGCGGTTCAGGCTGGTCCAGTTTGGTTGCGACCTTCCGCCGATCCTGTTCGACATGGATCGCGACGGCGAATCTCGCAACATTGCAGGCGACCTTGGCGCGCCCGAACTGCTCCAACGCCTGATGGGCGAGTTGCTCCGTCATCGCATGTCGAATGCCGAGGGAACATTCGCAATGACGAAGGTTGGTGACGGCGGCGTCAGGACAGGAAACTGTTGACGAGTGGTAAAAATTGTGAATCCGTGTCACAGTGCCGTTGCAAAATCGGTGCAATCAGTCGACGGGGCTGGTCGGGCGCTGGAATGGCCCGAATCATTGGGGGGACCATTCGTGAATAGCGAGCCAAGTATGGCGGTCTTTGTATGTTCAGCGAGGCTGGCCAGCCCAACGTCATCCAATCATGGGGGTTAGAATGAAGAAGGTACTTTTATCCGGAGTTGCAGTTGCGATGCTGCCAGGCTTGGCATTCGCTAACTGTCCCGGAATCACGGTGGCAGACATGGGAGGTGTCGCGCCAGGTGCGTTTCCGCAGCAGTACGACCTTGCGGAGTTCCAGGCGGCAGCGGGCTGCACGATGGAGTTCAGCGGCAATCCCGAGGCGGCCGCGCTGAATGCGAAGATCGTCGGCAATCCCGACCTTCCGTCGCTGTCGGAACGCATTCCCGCAGAGCCGCTTGTCATGGTGCCCTACGACAGCATCGGAAAGTATGGCGGCACGCTTGACGTCCTGTCCAACGCGACCGAGGCGGGGACATCCGATTTCCTTTCCGTGCGTCACGTAAATCTCGTGCGTTACTCCGACGATCTCCAGACTATCGTTCCCAACGTGGCGAAGTCATGGGAGTGGAACGACGACTTCACGAAGCTCACGTTCACGCTCAGGAAAGGGCACAAGTGGTCCGACGGCGCGCCATTCACGTCCGCGGACGTCAAGTTCTGGCATGACAAGCTGATGCTGGACACCAACATCTTCGAAAAGCCCAAGGACTACGTGACCGTGGGCGGCGAGACGATGACGGTCGATGCACCGGATGACGTGACGGTGATCTTCAACCTGCCTGCGCCGAAGCCCGGCCTTCTGGCCCACTTCGCGACCCATTATGGGCAGGGATTCCAGCCAATGCACTTCCTTGGCCAGTTCCATCCGGACATCAATGCGGACGCGGACAGCTATGCGCAGTCGCTTGGCTTCGAGAACGGATATGACGCGATCCTGGCGTATTACGGGAATTCGGACTGGACGGACACGCCGACGCCGATGCTGTCCAGAGCGGCTCTCGTGGACGGCCTGCCCAAGCACACTCATCCGACGCTGGAAAGCCACATCTACATCACGGACACGACCGAAGGTCGTCACCTTGTGGCAAATCCGTACTTCTTCCAGGTGGATCCGACCGGGCAGCAGTTGCCCTACATTTCGGAGCAGGACGAGGTATACATCAATGACAACGAGGTCCGTATCCTGAAGATCGTCAACGGCGAAGTCGACTACAAGGCGCAATCGCTCCAGCTCGCCTCCGCTCCCATCCTCCTCGAAGCGCAGGAAAAGGGTGACTACACCGTGCATCTGAAGCCGGAAATCACGATCGGGGCCTTCGGCTTCAACGTGACCCACGAAGACCCGGCGAAGCGTGCGGTGTTCAGCGACCGGTCGTTCCGCGAGGCGATGTCACTTGCCATCAATCGGGAGGAACTGAACGAGATCGGCTTCTTCGGTCAGGGCAACCCGCAGGCCTATGTCGGGTTTTCGCCGTTGCCAGACTTCGCCGATCCCGCGGTGCACGGCCATATGGCCGAGTTCGATCCCGACGGAGCAGCGGCCAGGCTGGACGCGCTCGGCATGAACGATGTCGACGGGGACGGGATGCGCGAATTGCCGAACGGAGAGAAGCTTGTTCTGAACATGAACTTCTCGACGCAGGGAATCGCTGGCCAGACCGTGGAGCTTGTCGCGCAATACTGGCGGGACGCCGGAATCGATTCGGTGGTCAAGGAAGTGACGCCGGACGAGTACCGGTCGGCGCAATCGTCGAACAAGCTCGATGTCTCGATGTGGCGGAAGGGCCAGCCTCTGGCCATCGTGCTTGGCAACAACGAACTGTGGGTGCCGCCTTTCGAGAACTACTTTGGCAACCGGAACGCTATGCTCTGGGCCGAATGGGTCGATTCAGGCGGTTCGGCCGGTGTGGAACCTGCTGACTGGGCCAAGCAGATGATGGATGACATCAATTCGCTGCAGTCCGCCGCGCAGGGTTCGGATGAGTTCAACGAAGTCGGCGCCCGGATGGCCGAGACCATGGCCAGGGAACTGCTGTTCATAGGAACGGTGAATGCACCCGCGCCGATGATCTTCCGCAACGCGCTGAAGAATTTCACCGAAACCAAGACGCACAGCTACGAGTACTACCGGACCTATCCGTACCGCGCCACGCAATGGTGGCTGGACGAATAGGCAAAGGTTTGCTTTGCTGCGTGCCGGGGGCAAGACGAACTTGCCCCCGGCAGATGAGTGGGACCCGCGTCCGGGGCATCGTGAAGTGCCTTGACCGGGCGCGGAAGCGGGATCGGCCATGCTGAACTTCGCGCGGTTTGTCGTCACACGCGCCTTGATGGCTGCGATGACCCTTGTCATCGTGTCCCTCGTGGTGTTTTCGCTTATGGAGCTAGTGCCCGGCGATTGCGCCGAGCGGTATCTGGCCTTCAAGAACACGCAGGGATCCGGCATCTCGGTCGCCGACATCGAGCTGGAACGCCAGAGGCTTGGGCTAGACAAGCCGTTCCTGCAGCGATGGGCTCTGTGGATCGTCAACGCGTTCCAGGGCGAATTCGGCGACAGCTGCATCCTGCGCGTCAACATCGCCCAGCTTTTGGGTGACAAGTTCTGGCTGTCGCTTTCGATCTGCATGGCTTCGCTGGCGCTGGCCTACATCATCGCGATTCCGGTCGGCATCCTGGCTGCCGCGTCGCACAACGCGTTCCTCAACAACTCGCTTCGCATCGTAAGCTACCTCGGACTTGCGATGCCGAACTTCCTGCTGGCGCTGATGATCATGCTGTTCGCGACGGTGTATTTCGGAGAGACGTTGACGGGGCTGTTCTCCAGCGAATTCAGAGATGCGCCATGGTCACTTGCCAAGTTCCTTGACCTGCTGAAGCATGCGTGGCTGCCGATCTTCATTCTGGGATGGTCCGCGACGGCATTTGCGCTCCAGACCGTTCGCGCCCTGATGTTCGACGAGATCGGCAAGTTGTACGTCACTGCGGCCGCGGCACGGGGCGTTCATGGGCGCAAGCTGCTCTGGGGCTATCCGGCCCGTCACGCGCTCGGGCCGATCGTGAACTCGCTCGGGTTCGATCTGAACCGGATTTTCAACGAGCTGCCGATCGTGGCCTTGATCCTGGTCATGACCGATGCTGGCGCGCTCTTGATCGAGGCGTTGGCCAGGTCGAACGACCAGCAGCTTGCCGGCGCGATCATCTTCCTGCTCACGGCGTCCATCGTCGCGCTGAACTTCACGACGGACGTGGCGCTCGCCATTATTGATCCTCGCGTTCGAAAGAGCATCATCCGATGACCGACGTGGCGGATAAGGCAGTCGAAGTGGAGGCGCGGCGCTCCAAGGAGGCTTATTTCACGGCTTCCCAGCGCCAGCTCATCTGGGCGCGCTTCAAGAAGCAGCGGGCCGCCATGGTGGCAGCCGCCGTCCTGGTCGTTCTCATCGTTTCCGGGATTTTCGCGCCGTTCCTGTCGCCCTATGATCCGACCATCGGCGGCCGGAACAAGGACTACACGAACGGCGCGCCGCAAATCCCCAATTTCTGCGACAAGAACGGCTGCTCCCTGCGCCCGTTCATCCATGCCGTCGAGCGCGAACGGTCCCTCAAGACGAATTTCCGTTGGGTGACCACGGTCAACGAGGACGAGCGCAACTATCTCACCATTCTTCCGAAGGGCGATGACTACCGCCTGTTCGGTTTCATCCCGGGCGACCGGCACCTGTTCGGGGTGCAGGACGGGAAGATCCACCTGTTCGGCACGGACGAGGACGGCCAGGACATCTTCAGCCGGACGCTTCACGCAATCTGGACATCCCTCCAGGTCGGAATGATCGGCGTCTTCATCGCCTTCGTCCTTGCCCTCATCATAGGAGGCGTGTCCGGCTATTACGGCGGCTGGATCGACGGGGTGATCCAGATGATCACGGATGCCGTTCGAACGGTCCCCGCGATTCCCCTGTTCATGGCGGTGGCCGCCTTCATGCCACCGGAACTGAGTGCCGAAGCACGGTTCTTCTACATCTCGATCATTCTCGGTTTCATCGGTTGGCCGACACTGGCGCGCCGCGTTCGGACCCACCTGCTCACCGAGCGCAACCAGGAATACGTGCTCGCCGCCCAGCTCTGCGGCGCGTCATCCGCACACGTGATCCGGCGACATCTCCTGCCGTCCTTCACGTCATACATAATCGTCGACCTGGTGATCTCGTTCCCCTACATGGTCCTTTCCGAGACTGCGCTTTCGTTCATCGGCCTTGGCCTCAAGGATCCGGTCTCGTCGCTCGGCGTCCTGCTGCAGAAGGCGACAAGCGCGGACGTGATGCTGAACTATCAATGGTATTTCATCCCGGTCCTGTTTTTTATAGCCCTTGTGATGGCCTTCGTCTTTGTCGGCGACGGGCTCCGGGACGCGGCGGACCCATATTCGGAGGCGCAGAAATGACGCCGCTGATCGAGGTCGAGAATCTGACGCTCCAGTTCAGGACGGACGAGGGCCTGATAACCGCGGTTGAGGACGTGTCCTTCACGCTGATGAAGGGCGAGGTGATGGGCCTTGTCGGCGAGAGCGGTTCGGGGAAGTCCGTGACGGCAAAGTCGCTTATGCATCTCAACGCGAGAAATGCGGTCTATTCGCCGGAGTCCCGGATCACGCTTCATACAGACACCGGGACGGTCGATGTGCTGTCGCTGAGGACGCCGCGCGAATTGAATGTGGTCCGCGGCGGCGCGATCAGCATGATTTTCCAGGAACCAATGGCCAGCTTTGCGCCGGCCATCACGATCGGCAAGCAGATGGTGGAGCAGTTGCTGCTGCACTCGGACATGTCGAAGGGCACCGCAAAGTCCGTCTCGGTCGAGATGCTTGACCGTGTGGGGATTTCGGATGCGACGAGGCGTTTCGATCAATACGCTTTCGAGCTGTCCGGCGGCATGCGCCAGCGAGCGATGATTGCCATGGCACTGTCCACGAACCCGTCGCTGCTGATTGCCGACGAGCCGACGACCGCGCTGGATGTTACCATTCAGGCCCAGGTGATCGACCTGATGAAGGATCTGGTCTCCGAATTCGGCATGGGCATCATCTTCATCACCCACGATCTCGGCGTCGTGGCCCAGACTGCCGACAGGGTGAACGTGATGTATCTTGGTCGAATCGTTGAAGAAGGTCCGGTCCGCGAAGTCATAAGGAATCCCCGACACCCTTACACGCAAGGTCTGATCGCCGCCTTGCCCAAGCTGGAAGATCTTGACGCGCCTCTGACACCGGTTCCCGGGGACATCCCGTCGCCGCTCGAGCGCCCTGCCGGCTGCGTGTTCAACACTCGATGTTCGCAGGTTGTGGGAGAGGAGTGCATGGCGCTTGTGCCGATGAATTGCAGGCTGGACGAAACGCACAGCGTGGCCTGCCACATCTATCGAGAGGCCGCGGAATGAGCCATTCCCTGATCCAGGCGTCGGGGCTGTCGGTGCATTTCCCGATCGGGTCAGGACTGTTCGTCAAGCAGCTCCTGAAGGCGGTCGACAACGTCTCGATTGAGATCGAAAAGGGCTCCTTCTTTGGACTTGTCGGCGAGTCCGGCTCCGGAAAGACGACGCTGGGACGCGCACTTCTGAAGGCGGTGCCGATTTCCGCGGGGACTGCACATTATGATGACGGCGAGGTTGCCTACGACCTTCAGGACCTGGACGGCGCGGAGCTCAAGGACTATCGCACGCGCGCGCAGCTGATCTTTCAGGACCCGTATGCGGCGCTCAGCCCCCGAATGACGGTTCGGGACATAATTGCGGAACCCCTGGAAGTGATGGGGCTGACGAAGGGCAGGGCGGAGACCGACGAGCGCGTTCGGGAGATCGCGGCGAGATGCCGGTTGAACCTCGAGCATTTGAGGCGGTTCCCGCATGCATTTTCCGGCGGGCAGCGCCAGCGCATCTCGATCGCGCGGGCACTCGTCTCCGGACCGAAATTCGTGGTTGCCGACGAAAGCGTTGCCGCGCTCGACGTGTCGATCCAGGCGGATGTGCTCAATCTCCTGAAGCAGTTGCAGGACGAGCTGGGGCTGACATTCATGTTTATCAGTCACGACCTGTCGGTCGTGGCCCATACTTGCGATCATGTGGCGGTCATGTACTTGGGCCGGCTCATCGAAACCGCGCCGACGCGCAAGCTGTTCGGGGCGCCACGGCATCCGTACACCAAGGCATTGTTTTCGGCAATTCCGTCACTGGATCCGGACGATGACAAGACAGCCCAGAAGCTGGCAGGGGAAATTCCGTCGCCAACGGATCAGCCTCCTGGATGCAAGTTCCAGACGCGCTGTCCGCATGCCATAGACATCTGCAAGTCTCAGGAGCCGGCGCTTGAAACCGAGGGCGGACATGATGTTGCCTGCCATCGCTGGAAGGAACTGATGAATCTGGTTGCGGCCTGAAGGCCGGAAACGTGCAGGCGCAAATTTTCGGTTCTGGGGGCGCCAGCTTTCGGTGCCGGAAACGGCTCAGTCGGCGGCACAATGTGGAGGGCGGCGTACAGGCGTGCTTCTCGATCATGCGGCTTTGGAATTGCTACGCGGGTCCGGTCGGTTGCCCGTCCATCACGCCGGGAGATTTCGTTTGACACCCGAAATCGCGCGATCCGGATCGAAGACGGGTCGGCACGCCCGGCCGAGCGTCGTTGCAGAGTTTGGGGCGCACTTCATGATGTTGGGCCGCGGTTCTTGCACGTGTCGAACCCGGCGCGAATTCGGCTTTTCCGAATGCCTGGGGATGGGGTAAGAACTGGCTTCACATCAAAGAGTTGACGTAAGCATGATTAAAAAAGACGACATACTCGAAACAGTGGAAAAGAAGTACCGAAAGTTGTTTTCGGCGAACGATTTTGTCGACCTCGCGACCCAAGACCGCGCCTTCTTCAAATGGATACATAAATCCGGCTCTGTCATCCACGTGTCATTCGGCTGGCCGGATTCCGAGCTTCGGACATTTCGCCTGAAACGCAGTGCCACGAAATCCACCGGGCTCAGAAAATTCATGTGCGAATGGTGCAAGACGATTCATGACAGAGGCGGGATTGCGACGTTTGTTGCGCCGGGCAAGGTCGAACGATCGACCAAGTTCGGTGTGCATCTATGTCGGAACCTTGAGTGCAATGAATTTGCGGCGGAGCTTGACCGCCCGCGGTCGGTCCAAATGGGCGAAACGCTTGGAAAGGAAGAGAAGCTTTCGCGCCTGCGCCATTCCGTGGACGACCTGTATCGCAAGGTGGCAAGTCTTGCGAATTTGCAGTAGCAGCAGTTCGTACTGCCGGATTCCCCATTCGACAATCGCGTCGTCGTCGGCTTTGCGAATGAGGCTCGACAAACAAGCAGACAATGATTCGCGAAGCCGAGATGAGATTCCGGGTTCAAGTTCAGGGCCATGGTTTTGACAAGGTCTTGGCTGGCATCCGCACCGATTTCCATCAACCAGGTACAAAGCGGTGCCCGCGTGCCAGCCAGGATGCTCTCGTTGCTGTTTTGGGCCAACTCGATGCGCGCGCGTGTGCTGCCATGGTCCACGTAGACACCGCCGCAGCAATCAAATTCCTCGAAAGCTTTGATGTTCAGATCCATGGACGAAAACGAAGGCCGATCAGTTAGGGCGCACTATTTGAGGATTTGAGAGGCGGCGCTGGAATGGGAGGAGAACAAAGCGTTGAAACTTGCCCCGTGCGAAATCACCCTTTGATGCGAATTTCCGCGAACGGAGTGTCCGGGCGCTGCCGCGTCTTGGCGGTCTTCATAGCAGGAAGAGCTTCGAATGATGGAAGGCGCTGCGGTGTGAAAAGAGGGGCATTTCTCGACTCGGTCGCACAGATCTTCCACGACTTCACGGAATTTCAGAGACATCAGATCTGCTGATCCAGGATCACAAATTGCGTCACGACTGTCTTATTCGACGCCATCTTCTCGGACACTTGGATCAGCGAAGCGCGTACACTATACCTTCGCGAAATTCCGCGACGACAGCCGGAAAGATCCGGCGCGTTGACAGCCGCAAGGAGCGAGCAACCTGGCCGTATTCGGAAAAATCCTTGGCAGTGCCGCCGGTTTTGCAATTGGTGGACCGCTTGGCGCCATCGCCGGACTGGCGCTCGGGCACCTTGTGGACAAGCGCGGATCATCTCCGGTTGTCGGGCCCAAGGCTGGAAATCGCGCTGGTCCATGGAACCGTTCGAAAGTTGATGTCCAAACGGCATTTGCTGTGGCGTTCGTTACGCTCGCAGCGAAGCTCTGCAAGACCGATGGCCGGGTGACCCGTGATGAAATCGATGCCTTGAAGCGCGTTGTTTCCTTTCCGGAGGAGGCAAGGGCGGAGGTCGGCGCAATTTTCGATGCCGCGAAGGCAGACTCGGCCGGTTTCGAGCCCTACGCCCGGCAGATCGCGGCCATCGTTCGCAACGACATGGTCATGCTCGAACAGATTCTAGCCGGCCTTGTTCAGATCGCCGCTGCGGACGGCACCTACCACAGCGGAGAAAGAGACTTCATCAACCGTGTCGCACGCGAATTCGGGTTTTCGCGGGAGCAATGCATGCGCATTGAACACACGTACATCCCTGCCGCAGTCCCTGACGAGGAAGACCCATACGAGATTCTAGGCGTAAGCCGGGACGCGACGGACGAAGAAGTCCGCAAGGCCTACCGCAATATCATCAAGGACTTCCACCCAGACAAGTTGGTGGCAAAGGGGATGCCCGAAGAATTCCACGAACTTGGTGCCAAGAAGACTTCTGAGGCAAACATTGCCTATGACCAGATCAAGAAAGAGCGACGTCTTTCCTGAACGTGCACCTGACAACGGCAATCCAGAGTTGGCTGGCATGTTGGATGCCGCTTGAGACTGCTGTCGAGAACTCAGGGGCGCGGGATCACCGAACTGGCTTGTACAGGGACGGCGAGTTGGCCGGTCTGCAAGACGGACGAACGGGTGCGAATTCACCGCCCGTGCGTCAGTCATAGCTGGGCGGCAGCGAATTTCTTGTGGCGGCGCTGGGACGACATGGTTGTCGAGCGGCACGAATGAAGGCACTTTCGGCGGGTGCCGAAGCGACTCCCGTGAACATTCGAAGGAACTCAACATGACTTCAAGCAAACCGCGCGTCGGTGCGCCAGTCGAGAGGCTAGACTTTCCAACCGTCGATCAGGATGGATCGATCTCGATCGGCGGGCCCAAGGATCGCTGGACGATGCTGTTCGTCTATCGTGGCCGCCATTGTCCGCGGTGCAAGCGTTTCCTGAACAAGCTGAACGACGCGTTGCCGGAATGGGTTGCCGCGATGGATGTCGTGGTGGTCTCGGCGGACAGCAGGGAAAAGGCCTTGACGGACAGGGAGGAGTTTGGCTGGAAATTTGACCTTTGCTATGGTCTGACAGAGACGCAAATGCGGTCGCTCGATCTATTCGTTTCCGAACCGCTCTCCGAAGCGGAAACAACCGGCCTGTTTGCTGAACCCGGTGCATTTGCAATTCGCCCGGACGGAACGCTCATGCTTGCCGACGTTTCCAACGGACCTGCTGCACGTCCTGATCTGGAAGAGCTTCTGGACGGCATGAAATTCAATATCGAGAACAATCGTCCTGTCAGGGGAACTGCCTGACTCACGTCGCGGAAAAATGCGACCGCGTTCAGGCGAATGTGCTTTTGACGGACAGACGCACGGCGTCAGGTTCCGAAACTGAGTTTGATCGGTGCGAACCGTTTGGTCGCTTCGGCTTACGAAGTAGACGAGGCAAATGCCCGGAGGAGTCTACGAGCGCATTACCCGACTCTTCATGAATGCGGTCGATCCCTACCAATTGTCCGAAGTGCCGCCTGAACGCAAATTCTGGCCATATTTGACTTGCCGTCGCTGCACCGGATCTTGGTTACAAGCGTCGTCGTAACCGCATTGGCGGCAAGCGTTGAGGTTTGGTTGTTCCAGAATGCCGGGAATGTCATCGAAATACTTGTGTCAAGTTCACCTCGGCAGCTTTGTGAAACGCAAAGCAAGGGGCAGTTGGCTACGGCGCTTGTTGTGCTCCGTTTCGGCCGTTTGGGAATGCCTCTCGAGTTCTTTCGGGCTCAGAGAAGGTTGACCATATCAAGTGTCGGTTCTGAGAGCGGTGGCATCGCCGCCGCGTGGTGGCGGACCGATGAAAAGATCAAAGATGCTCGATCGCGTTTCGTGACATGCCCGCAAGCTTCGGCATGCCGCATTTTGTAAGGTCCAGAAGGAACTCCGAGGGCGAGAATGGCGGGTTTTCGTATCTCTTCCGAACTGTCCTAAGTGCTCGTGCTCCTTCTATCGGAAACAGGTCGTAGGTGTTCGCCAGCATGTCATCGGCCCCAAGAGCTTCAATGCCATATTGTTCCAGAATTTCCGCCGGGAAGTCGCGTCTGTTCTCGGTGACGATTGTCTGGGCCGAGCACTTGATCGCCGCTGCCAACACGTGCCGATCATCTGCGTCTGGCAGGTTGAGGCTTGCGATCAGTGGCTCGTATCCCTCGACGAAGCACTCATCGAAGACTTCGCCGACAATAGCGGCTTGTCGCCGGACGCTGGCCTCCAGTTGGGGTCTGCCGGCGATCAGGCTTCGCGTCCACTCGTTGATGATTTCGGTTGTGAAGCGGGCTCGGAATAGGCCGTGCTGTGCGAAAGTGAACAGGATATCCCGCATCCGAAACGGATAGAGGACGCTTGCGTCCAGAACGACGACAAACGGATTGGCGACATGACTCACGCTCGTTCGAACTCCTGACCCAGCCTGGAGAGTTCTTTCATCGCTTCTTCTTGCTTCCGTGCCTTCTGTGTGCGGTACCGCATCAGTGCCGGCAGCGGGACACGGCGATGTTTACCGACTTCCTCGAAGGCGATTTCTCCTCGTTTCAGGAGCTTGGTCAGATGTGGTCGCGACACGTTCAGAATGTCCGCTGCCTGCTGCGTGGTAAGCATGGCACTGACCGGCACGAGAGTGACCATATTCCCGGCGCTGACATGGCCTAGGAGTTCAACGATTAGTTCACCGACAGCAGGGGCAATTCTCACCGCCTCGCCGTCTTGGCCGGAAATCCTCAACCCGTCGTCGAGTTCCATGGCAACGGCAATCGCAGTGGCCGCATGCGCGGCGCTGTGAATCTCGGCTTCCGTCGGGAGTCGATTTTTCAACCCCTTGGCTAGGTCACTGGCCAAGTCATTTGCTGAGGTCATCTAGGGTCTCCTTCTGGCCTGAATCTGCGGTGAGCCCTTCCGATTTTCAAGTGAAATAACAGAAACAAATGTAACAACAGAAACAGCGCAAAAGATTGGGACTTCGAGGTTGCACCGATGTCACTTTCGTTGCCGGGAGGACGCAACACACGGATTCAAAATATTTTTCTCATTCGCGTCTGGAACCGAAATCGGCATGCTCGCCTCCCATCAGTCGAACAGGTAGGCTGCTTGATCGCGTGATTTCCACAGAAGTTCGTGGTGCTTTCGCAGTCGAGGAACGATGTGGCGTTTCGATTCCAAGTCATCAATTGCACCGTTCAACGCATCGTCCGTGAGTCAAATGGCTGGGGCAACTCCGGAGACAAAGTGACGTGACCTCCCGCAGGTGCGGGCAGATGCAGGCTCAGTTCGTAAACCGCATGCATTTGCGCGAGACTGCCGAAGAGATGCAAGAACCGCATTGCTGCCATCGAGTCCGGTGAGATGAATCCAGTTCAAGAAACTGTCGTGCTACCCCTTTCGTCGCTTCCATGGTGCCTTGACCGCATGTGCCGAACTCCCCTCCTCGAAATGCGATTTGTCTCACAACTGACCACCACGCATTCAATGGTAGATGGTTCATGACCGGGAAAGAGGGCAAGTTTCTTGGCGAGATTCCTAACTGCAAACCAGGCACGGTAGCACCTGTACGAATGCCGGAACGAAGGCAATCTTCATGACGACGGTCGACGGTGAATGCCGCGATGTACAATTGCCAGAATGTTTGAGCTGCCTATTCCATCGGCAACTGCCGATCGCGCCTCCAAAAGTTGGAACAACTGCCGACCAGAACACAATAACACAATGCAATTTACGTGGCATAGCCCGCGCTGGGCGTCGCGCATCACCGGAGACTTCAGCAAATGGCATCGACTTTGCAGATGGCAAGCAACCGGTTCACGCAGGTTCATCCCGTCCCTTACGTGATCCTCCACCCGATACACGAAGTCCACGCTCGGAGCCCGGCTACCAGTAGAATTCGGTGTGCCCGACCGCGCGCATCAGCGCTTCGAGATAGTAGTAGTCGCCATAGGGCAGCAGGTTGTCGGCGCGTCCGAGTTCGACGAATGCTGCGCCCTCCTTGAGCAATCCTTCGGCTTCATCGATTCCGGCAATGTCGCAATGCCGGAAGAGCCCGCTCAGGATCCGGTCGGCAAGCTCGGTGTACTTTCCAACTTCCGGGCCGGACCCGAATCCCTGGGCAAGTGTGTAGGCGCCAGCAGCCGTCACGGCACCTGCCGACGAGTCGCGGTATGGGTGCCCGTCTTCGGGCAAGTCGTAGTCCCACAGCGGCACGCCGTCATCTGGAAGCCTCTCCGAAACGAAGTCAGCCATTCTGGCCGCCGTGTCCCGGTATACTTCAATGCCGGTGTTCAGAAAGCTCTGCGCCAGCCCGTGAATGGCCCAGGCTTGGCCGCGCGACCAGCAACTGTCGTCGTGCAGGCCCTGATGCGTATAGCCCTTGATTGCCGCACCGGTGGCCGGGTTGAATTCAAACGCATGAAACGAGCTGAAGTCGTCCCGAACCAGGTGGCGGATTGCGGTCTCGTTGTGCATGTTCGCAATTTCGCGGAACGACGGCTGTCCGGTTTCACGATGTGCCCAATAGAGCAGGGACATGCCTTGCAGGCTGTCGATGTTCAGCGTGCGTGTCTTTCGCTCCCTGAACTTCGGTTCGTCGCGCAGCATCGGGTTCCAGCACATCACGAAGGGCATGGGCTGGCGCCAGCGTGCCGCGAGAAAGTCAGCTGCGCGCAGCGCCATGGCACGCGCATCGTTGTCGCCGGTCAGCTTGAAGTCGGCAACGCAGGAAAGCAGAAACAGAAAGCCGAGATCGTGGTCGTGCCAGGCCGGGTTCTCCAGCACGCGACGGAAATACGGGCGCCTGGCGCGGGCACTGTTCTTAAGACGCTCGTTCCCGGTCAGCGCATATGC
This sequence comes from Silicimonas sp., assembly GCA_022820365.1. Lineage (GTDB taxonomy): Bacteria > Pseudomonadota > Alphaproteobacteria > Rhodobacterales > Rhodobacteraceae > JAJEFO01. Next base: position 58,533 of record JAJEFO010000061.1, on the reverse strand, counting down.
AAGCCACAGCTGGCCGGTCCAGAAGCTCGCAACCCATTCGTCTTCGGTGCAAAATTCATAGGTGAGGGTGCCCTGAATACCCATCCGGGGATTGCGCAGGCCGAATTTCGGCACCAGGGATTCGACCTTGGCAAGAGCCTGCGCCAACGCATCGGCAAACAGTTCCTTGTGCGCCGTGGGTGGCTGAAACAGCGCCAGCGTTGCGTAGGATTCGCCGGTATCCGCAGGATCTTCCATTGCCACGTTCCGCCTACGAGAACAGGGTGCCGCCGTTTATGTCGACATTCGCGCCGGTGATGAACGCGGCCTGGTCCGAAGCGAGATAGGCGACCAGGTTTGCAACGTCTTCCGGCGCGCCCTCGCGTTTCAGCGGCGTGATGCTTGCCACATGCGTGCGGACCTCCGGCTTCGTGAAGACGTTGTGGAAATCGGTGTCGATCATTCCGGGGCAGACCGAATTGACCCGTATGCCCGGACCGAGTTCCTTGGCCATGCCCCGCGTCATTGTCATCATTGCACCCTTTGCCGCGCCATAGGCGATGGCGCCCGGTCCGCCGCCATCGCGCCCGGCCTGGCTTGCCAGTCCGACGATGGCGCCACCTTCGGTCATGTGGGGCAACGCCGCCTTCACGATGCGCAGGAACGAAGTGGCATTCAGGTCCATCACGTGGTTCCAGTGATCTACATCCATTTCAGGGATCTTCTTTCGGGCGACCAGCCCGCCGGTGACATGCACGACGATGTCGATCCGGTCACCCAGTTCGGAGACGGTCCTGGCGACGAGGGCGGCAACGGATTCGTCCGATGTCATGTCGCCCTGCAGGGCAAACGACTTGCCGCCTGCCGCCGTGATCTCGGTTGCGGCGTTCTCGGCGCCCGCCGCCGAGTTGTGGTAGTTGATGGCAACCGCAGCGCCCGAAGAAGCTAGCCGAAGCGCGCATGCAAGCCCGATGTCTCGCCCGCCGCCGGTGACGATGGCCGTCTTTCCCTGGAGGTTCAGTTGCGCATCGGAGGCGCTGATTTGTGTCTGCAACATGAGTTGTCCTATCTGGCTTGGAAGGATTTCGGGATGACGACCTTGAAGGAATGATCGTCCGCGCCAGTGAAATACAACTCGCAGTCGTACCCCTGGTCGTCGAGAAAGTGAAAGATTCGGCTCGGCGCGCTTGACAGGTGCGGCACGAGCAGCGTTGCGATCCGATGGCAATGCGCTGCAGGAAACGAAGCGCGGACATGGGTGCTTTCGGCAAGCCCCTCGATCTCGTCCGGATCAACGTCCGGAAACCCGGTTGTCTGATCGATCTGCGGGTGTCCGGCCTCTGACCAGAGAAACTTGCCGTAGATGCTTGAGCGCTTGCCGCGATAGCGAAACGTCTCTGCCCCGAGTTCCATTGGCGAATTGGCGTGGAAGAGCCAGTCAAGCGTCAGCGGCTCAGCCGCATCGACTTGGTCGACGATCACGAAATAGCTGTCCCGCACGAAGTATACGTCGCGCAGGACCTGCGTGACTTCGGGCACAAGGCTTCGGTAGGCCGCCGTGGCGTCCCCGCGAATGAACACGTGATCGCCGGCGTCCTTGGCATCGATGATCCGTCCCGCCGCCTTGATCGCCTCGGCCTTGTCACTTCCAGCGTACTGGCCCTTGCCGTTCAGGAGAATCGCGTTCTTGGACATGGTCTGGCGTCGCCAGTTCCGGTGCATCGACGAATTGAAGGCGACATAGTGGCCGGACTGGATCGCGAGATCCTCACCGAACGCAGAAATGCAGAACGCGTTCTGGTCGCCGTGGCTGTGGCTGATCGAGCCCCACGGGCTGGACTTCATGACGAACTGGACGTGTCGATCCGGGTCGCCCATGTGTGACTGGATGGCGACCCAGCCCGTGCCCTTGAACCAGCGCAAACGGTCGTCCGAGGAAGGGGGTTTCGGCTCCACGGATCCGAAGTCGTGGGCGAAGACGAGATCGTCGAAGTTCAGGTCCCACCAGCCCCAGTTGTAGAACTCCATTTCCGTTCCGGGATCGTTGCGGCGAATCTCTTCAAAGTACCACTGGTAGGCAGGGTTGCCCGTGATGCCGGCAAACTGGCGCGTGTTGTAGCCGAGCTTCAGGCAGGGCAGGTCGCCCATGGTGCTGTCGTCCCCAAAGGTCGCGCGGCGGGTGTCAGGAGCCTTGGTGTAGAGCGGGAAATCGCCGGTCCTGTGGAAGAACGGCCTCCGGTACAGATCAATGTCCGAGGCGCTGCGCAGCTGGTTGGCCGCATCGATGAGATAGGCGATGCCGGTCATCCAGTAGTGCGGCCCTTCGGCCCAGCCGCCGTCGGTGTCGGCCCACGGCGAATAGATCGTGGAAAGGAATTCGACCGAGTAGTGCAGCCAGTCTTCGGCCTCGCGCTCTTCGCCCAGCATGGCAAGGCAGGCGGGAACCAGGACGGCAGACACCGAACGCACGGCATGGCTGTCAAAGGGAAAGAGGTGAATTCGTGCGTTTTGGATGGCGTGGTCGGCGACCTGCCTGGTGCGGGCCAGGAGAGCGGTGCGAACCGTTTCGCGCTCGCTGTCGTCCAAATCGTCGTGAAGCCAGTCGTAGCCCCAGGCGAGGGCCAGAACGACACGGTACGCCCATTCGTCCGTATAGGCGCGTGACGTGGTGCCGTCCGGATCCCAGCTTGCGGCCTCCATCAGCCATGTCTTTGCATTCGCGGTCAGGATCGGGTCGTTCAGGATCTTTCCCGCAATCGCCTGATGGCGAACGGCATAGATAAGTTCCTGACAGTCGATGTAAGTCTGCCGCCAGATCGAGGCGACACGCTTGTTGTCCGGGTAGGGCGCAGGCTCGGACATCGGTTTCCGGTCCGCCCAAGGCTTGACTGACCGATCGTGGAACGTGCGCCAGCCGCAATGGTCCGGGTTCTTGGCAAGTGCCGCCCGGAATTCCTTGAGCCTCTCCGTGTCGAGCCAGAGACGGGGATGTGCCCTGGATACGGAGTCGAACCGCGTCGAGCGTGGCGCAAGCGGTGTGTTCGGCAGGTCCTCCGCGACGGTGAAATTCCGTTCCCGACTCCATTCGCCAGCAGGCATTCCATCGGCCCAGACACAGTACCGCCAGGCATGGTCACCGGCCGGGAGCGCCTCTGGCGGGGTCAGGAAATTGACTGGAATGTCCGGGAATACGCGCTCCGACCCGTCCTCGCACGTGATTGCCACGGCGTAGGACGCCTCGTCCTCGATGGCGGGAATCCACGTGAAACGCGGCGGGTTCTCGACGCTTTCCGTGTCGGCATCCGGCGCATACCGGATCGTCAACCGGCCGGCGGGCGGTTCGTCCAACGGCAGAATCTGCGCAGGATTTGGCACTGTTGCGTCCATCGGATGCGTCCGAAGCAGGTAAGCAAGTCGGGCGGCGCGGACTGTCCGCGCCGCCCGGAGTTTCATCGCCTCAGCCGCCGTATTGGCGGTTGTAAGCGGACTGCATTGCGGCCAGCACGTCGTTCAGGCCCATCTTGTCGAGATCGGCCATGTAGGCGTCCCAATCGGCCTCGACGTCGCCGGTGCCCAGGATCCACGCCTGCTGGCGCTCGAGCATGTAGGTACGGACCGACGGCCAGTACTTGTCGTAGACCGCCTGTTCGTCCTTGTTGAAGGCGACGCCCAGGAACTGGTCGATCAGGTAGTCACCCTCATCGTAGAGGGCGATGCCTTCGAGCGCGAACTCGTTCGACCACTGGATCTCGTAGCCATAGTCCTGAAAGTAGCCGCGCGCGTGAAGCTGCGCACCCAGTTCGTAGAGCTGGGAGTTGACCGGCCGACCGGTTCCGAGGATCGCGTCCGTGAAGATCGCCTTGCCGTCCTCCATGGTCCAGTGGACGCCCTCGACACCGAAGTTCACGATGTTCCGGCCTTCGGGCGAGAACCAGAAGTCGAAGTACTTGATGGTCTCGACCGGGTGCTTGTTGGTCCCGCCGATTGCCCAGCCGTCCGGCTTGATCGGGATGCGGCGATGCTCCTCGATGCGCTTGCCGGAAATCGAGGCCGGAGGCGCGAACGCCTTGAAGACAAAACCCCCGATTTCGCTCGACAATCGATTGTAGCCCGAGGTGGAAGCGAACCAGTCGTGGGTCATTCCGCCCAGGTTCTCCGAGAGCAGGTATTCGCGGGCCGAAGAGCCGCGCGTGAAGACCTCGGGATCGATGAGGCCTTCGGCGTACCACTCGGTAAGGTTCTTGATGCCATCGCGATAGCCTTCGCCTGCATAAGGATGCTTGATCTGGCCGCTGTCGACATAGAAGTCATGATAGGTGTCGGATCCGGACGAGCGGCCGTCCCAGAGCGTCACGAGACGAATCAGTTCCTCCCACTGGCGGGCAAAATACGGCACTTCGTCCTTCAGTCCGTTGCCGTTCGGGTCGCCGTCGCGAAACGCCTCAAGCACCGCCTTCACCTCGTCGACGTTCTGCGGAAGGTCGAGGCCCAGCTTGTCGAGCCAGTCGTAGCGGATGAAATAGGCCCGACCGTACTTTCCGTCCGGCAGGTACGGGATGTAGTACATGTTGCCGTCGGCGGCAGAGATCGCGGCCTTGATGTCGGGGCGCTTCTCGAAGAACGCCTTCAGGTGCGGCGCATGCTCTTCGATCAGGTCATTGAGCGGCATGAAGGCGCCCTGTGGCCCGTACTGGTTCACGACATCCTTGATGCGCGACGTGCCGATTATGTCAGGAAGCTTGCCCGACGCGAGAAGCAGATTGATCGCTTCCCCGCTGTTGTCGGTGTTCGAGCCGACGGTCGCGTTCTTGAGGTGGATGTTGGTCAGCCGACGTGCCTCCTGTTCCACTGGCCAGTCCTCGTTGTACGAGGGATAGCGCTTGTGATGCATGTGGATGGTCAGCTCCAGCGGCTCGTCCACGATCATTAGGTGGCCATCCGCGATGGCGGGCGTGGTTACCGCCATCGAGGTCAGCAAGACTGAAGCCAAAGTCAGATGTCGCATGAGTTCCTCCTTGGTTGCGAACTTCTGGTCATTCCTTGACACCCCCGAGAAGGATGCCCTTGTTGAAGTATTTCTGCGCGAACGGGTAGAAGCAGAGCACCGGGATGATCGAGCAGACGATGATCGCGGCCGTGACGGTTTCGACGCTGTATGGGGCGTCGATAAGGGTCGAGGAGAATTCCTCGTCGTCGGAAAGAGTCGCGATGGTCTGGCGCAGGTAAACCTGCAGCGGGATCTTGCCCTCGTCGGTCAGGAGCACCATCGCCCAGAAGAAGCCGTTCCAGCGCGAGACGACGCAAAACAGCGTGATCGTTGCAATGGCGGGCTTGGACAGCGGCACGAAGACCTTCCAGAGAACCTGGAACTCGTTCGCGCCATCCATTCGTGCTGCTTCTTCGAACGAGCTCGGGATGCTTTCGAAGAAGTTCCGCAGCAGGATGATGTTGAATGCGTTGCAGGCGAACGCGATGATGATGCCGAAGTAGGTGTCGAGGAGCCCGAGGTCCCGGATGTTCAGCCAGAACGGGATCATTCCGGCATGGAACCACATGGTGAAAGCGACCATCAGGTTCCAGAATCGTCGCCCGAGAAGCTGCGGGCGCGACAGCGCATAGGCTCCCGGAATGATGATGATCAGGCTCGTGATCGTGCCTCCGATCGTGTAGATGAACGTGTTGCCATAGGAGTTCCAGAACTGGGGCTCCGACAGGACGCGCGCGTAGGCCGCAACCGTCACGTCGACGGGACTCAGAACCACACGTCCCGCCCGCGCCGCGAAACCAGAGCTGAAGGACACGGCTGCAATGTAGATGAACGGATAGAGCGTCGAGAGCGTGAACAGTCCGATCAGGACCATGTTCGCCCGGACAAAGAGCCGATCGCCGCGCGAGTAGAGGTTCATGTTCTGCATGCCGTCTCCTCCCTCACCACAGCGACGTGCGCGACACGCGCTTGGAAATGGAGTTTGCGGTCATCACGAGGACAAAGGCGACGACGGCGTTGAAGAGGCCGGCGGCGGCGGCCAGGTCGTATTGGCCGCTTTGCAGGCCCTGGCGGTAGATGAAGGTGTTGATGACGTCTGCCGTCTGGTAGGTCGCGGGCTGGTAGAGCAGGATGATCAGCTCGAAGCCCACTTCCATCAGGTTGCCGATCCGGATGATCAGCATGATGATGATCGTCGGCATGATCGAGGGAATGGTGATCTTCCACATCATCTGCCAGCGGCTTGCGCCATCGACGACCGCGCTCTCGTAGAGCGAGGGGTTCACGCCTGCGATGGCCGCGAGGAAGATGATGGAGCTGAATCCGGCTTCCTGCCAGATGCCGGAGCCGATGAAGATCGGTCGGAACCACTCCGGCTTGGTCAGGAAATAGACCGGTTCGATGCCGATCCAGCCGATGAACGTGTTGACGATTCCTGCGCTCGGCGAAAATGCCGTGATGACGATCCCGGCGATGATCACGGTCGAGATGAAGTGCGGCAGGTAGACGATGGTCTGGCAGGTGCGCCTGTAGAGTGCGTGCAGGATCTCGTTGAACATCAATGCGAGGATGATCGGTACCGGGAAACCGAAGATGAGGCTGAGCGCGCTGATGATGACAGTGTTCTTGACGGCTCTGATGAACTGAGAATTGTTGAACAGCGTCTCGAAATGCTCCCAGCCGACCCAAGGGCTCTCGACGATGCCCCAGAAGATGGAATAGTCCTTGAACGCGATCTGCAGCCCGTACATCGGCTTGTAGAGGAATAGCAGGAACCAGATGATCATCGGTGCGAGCATCACGTAGATCTGCCATTCGCGCTTGAAGTGATCGATCAGCCAGACCAGCCGTTCGCGCATGGGTTTCGCGGCGGCGTGGGTGGCCGTTTCGCCGACACCGGTGGTCGAACCGGCCGAGGATGCGGGCAGGTCGGTCATAGCGCGAACCTCATCGCGTCGGCTCTCGGTTGAGGACGTGACCGTTCTCGGCGTCGAAGACCTTCACCATCGCTGCCGGGACGTGCACTTCGGTCAAGCCCGAGAGATGGCTCACGTCGCCGAACGTCTCTGCCTTGATGATGAACGGATCCTCTCCGATCGTCGCGTGGAGCAGCGCTTCGGATCCAAGGGGCTCGACGAGGTCGAGCTTGATCGCGACGGGCGAGGTGGCCTCTCCGGAGGCGAGCGAGACGTATTCGGGGCGGATGCCGATGATCACCTCGCGGCCCGGGTCGCTTGGGACAGTGTCGGGAAGCGAGATCCTGGCACCGCCGATCGTAACGGAAGCGCCCTCGGCGTCGTTTGCGAGGGTTCCCTTGAACTGGTTCATGGGCGGCGAACCGATGAAGCCCGCAACGAAAGTGCTGACCGGATTCATGAACAGGTCCATCGGTGTGCCGATCTGCTCGATTCGCCCGTCGTTCATGACCACGATCCGGTCCGCCAGCGTCATCGCCTCGACCTGGTCATGGGTGACGTAGATCGACGTGACGCCGAGGCGGTTGTGCAGGCGCCGGATCTCGGCGCGCATCTGAGCGCGGAGCTTGGCGTCGAGGTTGCTGAGCGGCTCGTCGAACAGGAACACTTTCGGGTGGCGCACGATGGCGCGTCCCATCGCGACCCGCTGACGCTGACCGCCGGAAAGATCGGCGGGACGACGGTCGAGAAATTCCGTGAGTCCGAGGATTTCGGCGACTTCCATGATCGAACTGGCGATCACGTCCTTTTTCACGCGCCGGATGCGCAGACCGAAGGCGATGTTTTCGGCGACGTTGAGATGCGGGTAGAGCGCATAGTTCTGGAACACCATCGCACAGTCGCGGTCCTTTGGAGCGATGCGGTTCATCATCCGGTCGTCGATGGTCAGGGTGCCTTCGGAGATTTCCTCCAGTCCGGCGATCATTCTGAGCGTGGTGGATTTTCCACAGCCGGAGGGGCCGACAAGCACGACGAATTCGTGCGCGGCAACCTCCAGGTTGATTCCATGAACGACCTGAATGGCGCCGAAGCGCTTGTAGATGTCCTTCAGGACGACTGCTGACATCCATCCCCCTGGTCGGCATGAGGCGCGTGCAATCTATCGTTGACGTCGCCTGCTTCGCAAACTTGTATACAAGTATGCCTGATTCGGCGGAAAGGACAATAGGTAGATTTTGCGGAGGCAGGACATGCGTGTAGCGACGGTGCGGATCACGCCGATAGCAGTGCCTGACGTGCCGCTTCTGAACACTAAGGGCGTCCATGGGGCGTACTTCCTTCGCTCGATCATCGAGATCGAGACAGATGACGGCTTGGTCGGGGTTTCGGAAACATACGGGCAGGCGCGTTGCCTCTTTGGCTTGCAGCAGGCGGCGGATGCGCTGACAGGCCTGGACCCGTTCAACCTCAACGACTTGGCGCGCCGGGTGTCGGATGCGCTGCCGGATGCAGGCGGGATCAACGGCCCGACCATGCTCACGGACCACAAGGCGGTCGACGTCATCTATGGCGCGTTCGAGATAGCTTGTCTGGACTTGCAAGGCAGAGCACTCGGTCGACCGGTCTGCGACCTGCTCGGCGGAGCCGTGCGCGACGAGGTCGGGTTTGCGGGTTATCTGTTCTTCAAGTTTGCCAAGCCCTCGGATCAGTTCGGTGATGATCTCTTCGGTGAGGTCATGTCCCCGAACGCGCTCGTCGAGGAAGCCGAGGCACTCGCGGGAGAGCACGGGTTCAAGTCGCTGAAGCTGAAGGGCGGCGTGCTGGAACCGGAGCTTGAGATCGAGACCATGCTGAAGCTGCGAGAGCGGTTCCCGGATCACGCCCTTCGCATCGACCCGATGGGGGCGTGGCGGGTCGAGACGGCTGCAGGGATCTGCAAAACCCTGGGCGGCATCCTGGAATATCTTGAGGATCCGGTGCGAGGCATGGACGCCATGGCGGAGCTTGCGGCACAGACGGACATGCCGCTCGCGACCAACCTGGTGGTGGTGGAGTTCGAGCAGGTCTTCGAGGCGCACCGGAAGGGCGCGGTGCAGATCGTGCTCTCGGACCATCACTACTGGCGTGGCGCGACAGGGGCCGTGACTCTGGGCCGGATGTGCGCGGCTGCCGAAATGGGCGTGTCGATGCACTCGAACACGCATCTGGGGATCAGCCTTGCCGCCATGCTTCACGTCGCCTCGGCCACGCCAAACCTGTCCCATGACTGCGACACACATTATCCGTGGACCGGCCATGACGTGGTTGAAGGGGAGAGGTTTGAATTCAGGGACGGGCGGCTCGCGGTTCCGCGCGGGCCGGGCCTCGGCGTTTCGCTGGATCGCGAGGCGCTGCAGCAACTGCATGCACTCTATCGGGAGAATTCCGTGAAGGATCGGGACGACACGGAGGAAATCCTCCGGTACATTCCCGACTACGTCGGAAAGGTGCCGCGATGGTAGTTTTCTGCACCGACAGTTGCCATCATGGCGGCAGATATCGTGCTTGAGGAATTGAAGCCTGTTCTGGCGGCAACTGACCGCTGAGCCATCATGCCTGTGTGATCGATCGAGACGGCGAAGAGATCGAGTGGCGGACCTTCTGCTGCAGGGCTGCGGACGCTGCCTCTCAGATTGAACGGCAGTCAACTGTCCTCAAACGAAAAGTCAGGGAGCGCATCGAAGGCCAATTGAATGGCCTGGCCCCACCCCTTCGAAATGGTCCGGTAGTAAGGGTCGCTCTCCGCAAATCGGCGCGTCGGCCCGGGGACCAGCGATTCTGCCTCATAGACGCTGAGGTCGAGTGGAAGCCCGACTGACAGGTTTGATTTGATGGTTGAATCGAACGAAACAATGAGAAGCTTGATCGCATGTTCAAAGGACAAATCTGGACGATAGGCCCTTGCCAAGATCGGCTTTCCGTACTTGGCATCGCCAAGCTGGAAGTAAGGCGTGTCTGGACCGGATTCAACGAAGTTGCCTTCCGGGTAGATCATGAACATTCTCGGGGGCTCGCCCCGAATCTGGCCGCCCACGACTATGCTCGCCCGAAATGCTGACGACTCTTTGTTCCCTTCAGGACCGATTTCATGGATCGTGTCGCGCAGGATCTTTCCGATCAACCGGGCAACCCGGAACATCGACGGCGCATTGAGAATGGACAGGCTGCCGTCGCCCGACTGCGCCTGTTCCTCAATGAGGTTGATGACCGTTTGCGTGGTTGCAAGATTCCCCGCCGTCATCACCGTCAGAACCCTTTCTCGAGGCACGTCCCAGCGAAAGAGCTTCTTGTGAACAGAGACGTTGTCGATGCCTGCGTTGGTTCGGGTGTCCGACATGAACACCAGCCCTCGATTGAGCCGCATGCCGACGCAATAGGTCATCCGGGGAGTCCCTGCCGTCCGGACCAGGCCTGGAAGCCGCTTTGCCCAGACGAAGTCATTGCTGGGTCACCTGCAACGAAACCTGCATCGATTCAACCGCATCTCCTGATCGCATTCCCCGGACGGGCGCGGCGTCCTGATAGTCAAGCCCCGTTGCAACCCTCACGTACCGGTCGTCTGGAGAAATCCCGTTCGATACGTCGAACCCGACCCAGCCCAATCCATCGACATGAACCTCGGCCCAGGCATGTCCCGCCTGTTCGCTGCCGCTGTCGCCGGATTCGAGGTATCCGCTCACGTAGCGGGCGGGGAAACCAAGGCACCTGGATGCGGCCAGAAATACATGCGTGTGATCCTGGCACACGCCCCTTCCGGCGACCAGGGCGTCTTCGGCGCCGGTTGTCGTGTCGGTCGTGCCTGGCTCGTAAGACATCTTGGACAGGACTTGGGCCGACAGCGCATGCAGTAACCTGATGTCGTCGCTGTCAGTGGAACCCTTTCGCCACTCAGCGGCAAAGTCCTCGGTCAATTGGCGAATTCCAGTACCGGGCGTGGTTGTTTCCGTCGCCCGCAGATACAGCCACAAGGGAACGTTTCCGCGATGGGCTCCGAAAACTCCACTGGAATCAGTGAGCTCGACCTCGCCGTCACAGGTAACGACAACTTCATTCGTGTCGGCATGAGCGCTGACAAGATCAACCTGATTGTGGAACTGGTCCGTGAAGGTGACCTCCCTTACGCCACCTTCGATTTGCGTGGACCAGGATCGGACGTCTTGCCCCCGGCCGCTCTTCGGATGCAGCCGAAGCTGAAAGAGGCCAACGTGGATTGGCTGATCATATTGATATGACGTCTTGTGGGAGATCTTGAGCAGCATGCGACGGGCTCCGAACCGAATTCACGCGTGAAACCGGTAATCGGTTTCGATTTGGCCGCCCAGATTGCCCAGCCTGGAGATGAATTCCTGAATGAACTCATGCAACCCTTCTTCGAGAACTTCGTTGATGTCGCGGCTTCGCAGGCTGCTGGTGAGTTCTTCCGCCAGGGTCAGGCTTGGGCTCGGGGCAGGGTTCGGCAGGTCTGATTCAAGGTGGCGAAGGTTTTCCAGGATCTGGTTGCAGCAGAATGCCATCGACCGCGGCATGCGTCCGTCGACAATCAGGAATCTCGCAATTCCAGCCGGATCGGGATCGCCTTCGCTCAGCCAGTCATAGGAATGTTCGGCAGAAACGGACCGAAGAATCGTTTCCCATTGAACGTTGTCGATGGGTGCACCGACGTGAACGACGGACGGCAGCAGGACATAGTATTTCACGTCGAGGATTCTGGCGGTGTTGTCGGCACGTTCAAGGAACGTGCCCAACCTGGCGAAATTGAACATCTCGTTCCTGAGCATCGTGCCGTGCAGGGCGCCTCTCACATAGGCGCTCTGCTGGCGTATCAGGCTCAGGACGTCAGGCAGTCCGTGGTGCGTTACGGGCGTTTTCAAGGCGCTCCGAAGCGACATCCAGGTTTCGTTCGTGGCTTCCCACACCTCGCTCGTCAGAGCGGTTCGAACGGCCCTTGCATTGTTCCGGGCCGCTTCGATCAGTGACATGACGCTTGACGGATTGCTCCGGTCCCGGAGCATGAAGTCAACAACGCCGTCGAATTCATAGCCCTGATGTCGTGCAAGAAACGCGTCTGTCGCACCGGCGGTGCTTATGATTGAAGACCATTCTTCGGCACCGGACCGAGAGCGGGTAAGGGCTATCCGCAGACCGGCCCCGACCAGCCTGGCAGTGTTTTCGCTTCGCTCCAGGTAGCGAAACATCCAGAAGAGACCGTCAGCGGTTCGACCCAGGACCATGTCAATCCTCCAGTACCCAGGTGTCTTTTGTCCCGCCGCCCTGGCTCGAATTGACGACCAGAGAGCCTTCCTTGAGCGCAACACGCGTGAGCCCGCCTGGCGAGATATGTATCCTGTCGGGAGAAACCAGGACGAAGGGTCGAAGATCGACATGCCTGGGTGCAAGCCCGCTTCGGGCGAAGATCGGTACTGTCGAAAGGCACATGGTCGGTTGCGCGATGTAGTTGTCAGGCCGGGAAGACAGGAGCTGCCTGAAATCCTCGAGCTCCTGCTTGCTGGCGGCAGGGCCGACGAGCATTCCATAGCCGCCCGATCCGTGTATTTCCTTCACGACCAGTTCAGAGAGATTTTCGAGCGCGTAGGCCAGATGGTCCGGTTCCGAACAGCGCCAGGTCGGCACGTTGCCCAAGAGCGGAGCTTCGCCGGTGTAGAACCGGATGATGTCCGGGATGTATGAATAAATGGCCTTGTCGTCGGCAATTCCAGTGCCTGGGGCATTCACCAATGTCACGCCGCCGGCGCGGTAGACGTCCAGGATACCCGGAACGCCGAGCAGGGAATCAGGTCGGAAGTTCAAGGGATCAAGAAAGTCGTCGTCTACACGGCGGTACAAGACATCTACGGGCACGTAGCCGCGAATCGTCCGCATGGCGATGCGCCCGCCGACAACGCGGAGGTCATGGCCTTCGACGAGTTCTGTTCCCATCTGGTCAGCAAGAAAGGCGTGTTCGAAGTAGGCAGAATTATGAATGCCTGGCGTCAACACTCCTATGACCGGCCTGCCTTCGCAACGCGGAGGCGGGCAATCGGACAGGCACCTGCGAAGGAATCTTGGGTAATCGCTGACCGGCCGCACGCTTACGGCTGAAAACAGGTCAGGAAACATCTGCAGCATCGTTTCCCGGTTCTGCAGCATGTAGGAGACGCCTGAGGGCGTCCGGGCGTTGTCCTCAAGAACGAGGAATTCATTTTCGCCCGTTCGAATGATGTCGGTCCCGACGATGTGCGTATAGACGTTGCCGGGCGGCGTGACTCCGATCATCTGCGGCAAGAAGGCTGAATTGCCGGTGAGGAGATTTGCAGGCAACGTACCGGCCCGGATGATTTCCTGCCGATGGTAGATGTCGTGCAGGAATGCATTGATAGCCCTGATCCGTTGTTCGATTCCGCGAGTCAGCTTTGACCACTCGGCCGCCGAAATGATTCTCGGAACGATGTCGAATGGAATCAGCCGTTCGTCGGCGTCCTTGTTGCCGTAGACGTTGAACGTGACGCCGACGCTTCGGAACAGCGCATCGGCTTCTGAGGACTTCTGCTGAAGGCGTCGGACGTGCTGGTCTTCCAGCCATTGATGATAGCCCGAATAGGGCCAACGGATGCCGCCGCCGGCCATGAACATTTCGTCGAAAGGGATATCTTCCTTGTCCATGCTGGCCGCCATCTTTGGCGAAACGGGTTGGGAATGCAATGTGCCGGGGTTGCAGGTCGGACTTCACTCCAAGCGACTTCGGCGGTGCGTGCAACCAAGCCCGGTTTCCGGCGTTGAACGTCGTGGGCAGTCTCTCATGTCGAGGCAAGTCCGCGGGGCAAGCACTGTGAGGTCCGCGGCGGAAAGGGTTGACGCGGCGCTGGCATGTCTATCCCCTGACGGGCCCTTCAAGACACTTGGCCAGCGCAGCTTCCAGGCACTTGCCCGCCACGGCGAGGCGTTGGAACGACATCGAGGCAAGCGCTGTCGTCGAGGATCGAAAGGGACGGCAGTTCGGGACTAGTGTCTGCAACGCAGGAACGAGCGTTGGAGGGAAGTGTCGACTCTCACAAATTGCCTTCCAGACTTTCTTTAACGCAATGCCGGATCTGTATCGGCTTTTGTTGCGCGATCTGGTATGGTAGTGACGCATGGGCACAAGGAAGTCTCTATGGCGCAGTCATTGGCAAGAGTTGACCGCAGGACGAACGCCGACGATGTATTCGACTACCTGCACGGCGAGATCGTGTCGTTGCGGCTCCTGCCAGGGACCCGGATCAGCGAGATCGAGGTTGCGGGGCAGTTCGACGTGTCCCGCCAACCGGTGCGCGAAGCGTTCATCCGCTTGGCGAATCTGGACCTGTTGCTGGTTCGCCCGCAAAAGGCGACCGTAGTTCGGCAGTTTTCCTCTGAGAAGATCAAGCGTGCGCGGTTCATCCGCATGGCCGTGGAATGCGAAATCCTGCGGCGGGCCTGCAGGTCGGCCGCTCCGTTGCACCACGAGCGGTTAAGAAAGGATCTGGAAGATCAGCAGGCGGCGATAGAACGGCGCGACGTGGAGCGATTCCATGCACTGGACTACGACTTCCACCAGCACCTTTGCGATGCCGGCGACAGCGCCTTGATGATTGGCACCATTGCCGAAAACAAGGCGGCAGTTGATCGCATCTGTGTCCTGAGCCTTTCCGAACCGGCGACGATGGAGGAGCTCCTCGAGGACCACACGCTGATCGCGGATTCACTCCGCAGACGCGATGAGGACGAGTTGATCGATGCGATCAAGGCACACTTGTCCAGGCTCGACGATGTCATTGCAGGAATCCGCAAATCGCACGCGGAATTTTTCGAGGACTGAACAGGTCGTAGGCGTCGCGGATTCGCCAGTGCTAGGTAGTGAATTGGGCATTGCTGGCCCAACCTGAATTGCGCGATTTCCCTGACTGGCCGGTGCGCCCTTTCGATATCAGGACAGAATCCGACTTTGGACAATCTTCGACCGCTCGTCAGTGCGTGTACGGGTGTCCGGCAATCCGCTCAATAGTTCGAGTGGCAAGGCAACCAAGTCCTGCAAAAACACGATGTGTCACTTCCGCCGGGCGGGTTTCGATGGTTGGCAGTTCTGGTTGCGCTATTATCCAGGCTTGACACCAAGCACTTCACCCCAAGCAATCGTCGAAAATGCTGCCGGGTCAGTCTGCCATTGGTCTAGCAGTTCGCGCCAACGGTCCATGTCTTCAGCGCTGGCCACGCCAAGTTTTTGAGCCGCCGCCATGGTTTGGTCAGCAAAAAACCATCCCTGCGCGAACCCGTGGAAGAAATCCACATCCTCCTTGGACGCAAAACACTCGAAGGAGGCACTCACCGAAATGTCGGAAAATCCCGCAGCATGCAGCACACCCTTGATCTCCTTGCCCATTTCTGGATGTCCGCCATTTGCGGACAGTAGCTTGCCAAACACATGCCAGGCATTGTCGAAGTCACCATGCTTCGGTTCGGTGAAGCACGAGGACAGGATCATGTCCCGGCTCGATATGATCCCGCCGGGTTTCAGGACACGCATCATTTCCGCAACGGCAGCGTTGGCGTCCGGCACGTGCATTATGGTCGCATGGGCGTGAACGACATCAAAGGAATCGCTTTCGAAGGGAAGATTCAGGGCGTCAGCGACCTGGAATTCCGCGTTCTCATGGCCGCCGGCAGACGCCGCCGCGCTAGCCATTTCGACCTGGGACTCCTCGATGTCGACTCCGATGAATTCTCCGGGAGCCACCGCGTCGGCCAGACCCATCGAAATCGTGCCCGGGCCGCAACCCGCATCGAGGACGCGCATGCCTGAACTGAGTTTCGGCAGCAGATGGGCAGCATTGTTGGCCGCACTCCTCCGACGCAGGAGCACCTGAAACTCCTCGTTGTAGCCCATGGTGTAGGTCTGTTCTTGTGCTTCGGGGTCTACTGGTCCGCTCATTTTATGCCCTCGTCAGATTGTGGCGTGAACCGGTCGGAATCGCCCTGACTTCTTGCGTCCTTCCGGCAAGGTTCGGGACAGTAATTTCCGGTGCAGGGTTGCCTGTCAAGTCATGGTCAGCAATAGCACTTGAACATGATCAAGTCCTCGTCGCTCTTGAACGCATAGAGCCAAACAGACTCGGCATGTTTTCCCGGACTTGTCGGAATGCAATTCACCATCGTCTTGCGATATGCTTCTGAAGAGATGTTATCGTTGAGCCATTTCTTCGTCTCTTGCCTTTCGTTCGCGCGATTCATCGGAGGTCGGAAAAGGTGCACGAATCCCTCGGACATCCAACGGGCGGCGAAGCTCGAATGAAGGTCGACGCCGTAGCACTTCTTGGCGGTTTCACGCAGATCCTCTGGGACCTTCATCCGTTCATCAGTCCAATGAGCATCCGAATGCGAACCCGAAAGTGCTTGAAACGGCTGCGGAGCCTGAATGCTCGCAGGAACTGACGAGGGGATTCCGTTGAGGCATTGTGCCGAGATGATGCAGGTTCTGCATCACCGCATGTTCTTCAGGCATCTGTCCAACACGTCGCTCATGGAGCCCTTGATCTGCTCGTAGCGGGTGCTCGGAACCGGCGTGGACAGGGCGAATATGTCGCCGTTCGCGTCCTTGATCGCGAATCCGAGAGCGCAAATTCCGTCAGAATGCTCGTTCTCGTCCTTGGCCAAGGCGCCATTCTTGATCTGCTCGATTTCATCGAGGATCTCGTCCAGCGTCCTTGAATTCGAACCCTGCCCCTCGATTTCTGCAACGATCAGCTTTTCAGCGTGCTCCCGTTGCAGGCAGGCCAGCGCCGCCTTTCCGTTTGCCGTTGTCGTCAGCGGAAAAGTCTCCCCGATCCTTGACACCGCTCGAAGCCGCTGGCTCCCCACGATCTGGTCGATGAAGAGCATCTTGTCCCCTTCAAGGACGGCAAGGTCCACAGTTTCGCCGGTCTCGTCCGAAATGTTCTTCATGAACGGGCGAAGCCGATCCTTCATGTCTGACGCCGTGGCCTGGGCAAGGCTCAGGATCTCCGGACCCAGCCGAATTCCTCCGTATCCCTTTTCTGTCGAGATGAATCCCTCGACGGCGAGCGCCGCGACAACGCGCTGCACCGTGGAACGCGGCAGGGCCACGCTCTTGGCGATCTGGCCAAGGCTGAGGCCGTCCGTCTCTCGGCCCAGAAGGCGGAGAATGTCCGCGGCCCGGGAAATGACCTGAATGCCCTGATTCCTATGAGTTGATTCTCCGTCCAATGCTCCGCCGCCGTGCTGCCTGTCCTTGGTTTTGGTCCCCTGCAGCCTATCTGGGCAACGACGGCAAGGCAACACTTGACTGCAATGCGATACAAATGTACCATAATGCGGGAATAAGATGCTGCATTTTGGGGAGAAACGATGAGCGTCACCATTCGCGGAATAGATTTCCAGGCAAACGACGACAACGACATGGGGCTGGAGTTCGTGAATCTCAGCCATCGCTACGGTTTTCAGTGTCCAAACTGGCCGTATTTCAAGGATGTGCAGATTGATCGCCAGCACTACATGGCCAAGTCCGGCGTGCTCAGCCAGACCATCACGACCACCATGCACGTGACCACCCATATCGACGCTCCGGCCCACGTGGTCCAGGGCACGCCGTTCATCGACGAGGTGCCGCTGCCGCACTTCTTCGGCTCCGGGCTGGTGGTGAACGTGCCCAAGAAGAAGTGGGAGTCGATCACGGGCGACGACCTTGAGAAGGCGTGCGGACACGCGATCCGCAAGAACGACGTCCTGATCATCAACACCGGCTGGCACAAGCAGTACGAGGATGGCGATTACTTTGCATACTGTCCGGGCCTGGTGCCGTCGGCGGCGGACTGGATGGTGGAGAAGGGAATAAAGGTCGTGGGCCACGACACTCAGGCCAACGACCACCCGCTGGCCACCGCGATCGGTCCGCAGCGAAACGGCCCGATCCTGCCGCACCTGGAAGCGGAGTACCGCGAATGGTCCGGCGGACGCGACTGGAGTGACGATTTCCCGGAATGGGAGCCGGTGCACAACAAGCTGTTCTCGAACGGCATCCTCGGAATCGAGAATGTCGGAGGCGACCTTGACCGGTTGACCGGCAGGCGCTGCACCTTCGCATTCTTTCCGTGGAACTGGGATCGGGGGGACGGTTGCATCATTCGCCTCGTCGCGATGATGGATTCAGGGCAGAACTATCGCATCGAGGCTGGGGAGGCGTTCTGATGCTTGTCAAGCGATTTGCCGATGCCGAATCTTATGATGCCCCGAACCACTGGGGCGTCACCGGGCTCAGGCTTCAGGGTTTCGAGGACGGCGGCCCGGAAAACCAGTGGGTCGGCCTGTCCCAGTTCCTGCCGGGCGGCGGGGCCGGACCGGATTCAACGCCGTTCGAGAAGGTCTATGTCGTGCTCGAAGGCGAGATGACCGTGATCATTGACGGTCAGGAAACGGTGCTGAAGCCGATGGACAGCTGCAGGATCGCGCCGAACGAGGTTCGCAAGATCGAGAACCGCAGCAACCACGTCTGCAAGATGATCGTCGTGATTCCGTATCCCGACGGCAAGAGACCGGAGTAGGCCGATGTCACTGGACGATCCTCTATCCCTGTTTGACGTGTCCGGAAAGGTCGCATTGATCACGGGCGCCACCGGTGCCTTCGGCGGGGTCGCTGCGCGATGTCTTTCCGGTGCCGGCTGCAAGGTCGTCCTTGCAGGCGGAAACGCCGACGCCTTGAAGCAGGTGGCGGCAGCCTGCAAGGGCAAGATTCACGAGGTCAATTCCCGTCCTGACAGCGAAGAGGACTGCAATACCCTCGTGGCGGAAACGGCCGCGGCGTTCGGCCGCCTCGACATTCTCGTTGTCGCGTCCGGCATGAACAGGGTCGCCAGGATCGACGAGATGGACCCCTCGACTTTCGATGCCGTGATGGATGCTAATGTCACGCAGAGCTGGCTGATGGCGCGTGCGGCTGCCGGACGGATGCTGTCCCAAGGAGAAGGCGGCAAGATCGTGCTGATGTCATCCGCAAGGGGCTTGCTGGGGCATCCCGCCGGATACACCGCCTACTGCGCTTCCAAGGCCGCAGTGGACGGAATCACCAAGGCTTTGGGATGCGAGCTCGGGCCAACGGGCATCACGGTGAACGCGATCGCGCCGACGGTCTTTCGCTCGCCGCTGACCGCGTGGATGTTCGAGGACAACGAAGACGCACGGGCCGTTCGCAAGGGGTTTCTGTCCCGCGTTCCAAAGGGGCGGCTTGGAGAACCTGAGGACCTGGCCGGGCCGCTTCTGTTTCTGGCCTCAAGCGCGTCCGACTTTTACACCGGACACGTTCTTTACGCCGACGGCGGCTATACGGCAGGGTAGGAGAATGACCGGGGATCGTCAGATCGCTGTAATCGGCGCCGGCCTGATGGGCCACGGGATCGCCCTGACATTCGCAAGGGCCGGGCGGCGGGTCACGATCACCGATCCTTCCAGCGAGATGATGCAATCCGCTCCCGAGAGGATTGCCGAGAGCTTGCGGCTACTCGGCGCGAGCGAACCAGAAGTCTCCAAGGCCCTCAACAGGATTGAACCATGCGATTCGCTTCGCGCGGCGACAGAGGGTGCCGCATGCGTATTCGAGGCGGCGCCGGAAAAGCTCGCGCTCAAGCAGGCGATCTTTGCGGAAGTCGAGGAATTCGCGCCTTCGGATGCGGTGCTTGCATCGAACACGTCCGTCATCCAGATCACGGCGATAATGGAGGAGCTGGAGTCGCGGCATCGCGCCATGGGAACGCACTGGTGGAATCCTCCGCACATGATTCCGCTGGTCGAGATCGTGAAAACCGAATGGACGGCCTCGAACTGCGCCGAGTCCATGCACGAACTGCTCTCGGAGGTCGGCAAGACTCCGGTCATGGTCGAAAGAGACGTGCCGGGATTCATAGGCAACCGCTTGCAGCACGCGCTCTGGCGCGAAGCGATTTCGCTCGTGGAAAAGGGCGTCTGCACCGCCGAGACAGTGGACGAGGTGGTCAAGGCCAGCTTTGGCCGACGCATGGCCGTGCTCGGGCCGCTCGAAAACGCGGACCTTATAGGAATCGAGCTGACTCAGGACATCCACAACCAGGTCCTGTTCGATCTTGATGCTTCGCCCGCCCCATCGACGTATCTGCAAGAGCTTCTTGACCAGGGTCGCGTCGGCATGGCGGCAGGCGCGGGCTTTCGCGACTGGCGTGACGGAGACCTGGCCGCGACGAAGGCGAGGATGGCCGAACATCTGACGAAACTCGAGGCAATTCTGCCCAACTGACTCAAATCCAGGGAGGAAAGGAACAATGGCACTTGCAACAACGAGAAGACGGGTTCTTGGCGGTCTTGCCACGACGGTGGCGGTGCCCGCATTGCTGACATCCACGCGCGCATATGCGGCAAATCCGACGATCCGGGTTGGTCATGTCAGCCCTCGCACCGGGCCGTTGGCGGGGTTCGCCGAGGCGGACGAGCATGTCCTGCAGGGCATCGAGGCCGCATTCGCAGACGGAATCTCCAACAACGGCAAGTCTTACGGGGTCGAGATCATCTCCAAGGACAGCCAGTCGAACCCGAACCGGGCGGCCGAAGTGGCTGCCGACCTGATCCTTGGCGAGGAAGTGGATCTCATCGTCGCCGCGTCGACTCCTGACACGACCAATCCGGTCGCCGACCAGGCCGAGGTCAACGAGGTTCCGTGCATTACGACCGACTGCCCGTGGCAGCCCTACTTCTTCGGTCGCAACGGCAACCCGGCGGAAGGTTTCCAGTACACGTACCACTTCTTCTGGGGCCTCGAGGACGTGATCGCCAATTTCCTCGATCTCTGGGGCGGTTCGGGCGTGTCCAAGACCGTGGCCGGACTTTTCCCCAATGATGCGGACGGCAATGCCTGGGGTCATCCGGAACTTGGATTTCCGAAACCGCTCGCGGATGCCGGATTCACCTTGGTCGACCCCGGTCGCTATCAGCCGCTCAATGACGACTTTTCAAATTACATCGCTGCCTTCAAGGAGGCCGGTTGCGAGATCGTCACGGGCAACATGATCCCGCCGGACTTCGCAACCTTCTGGGCGCAATCTGCACAGCAGGGCTTCCGACCGAAGGTCGTGACGATCGGGAAGGCACTTCTGTTCCCGTCCGTCATCGAGTCGCTCGGCGACCGTGGCGACGGGCTGACCTCGGAGATCTGGTGGACGCCGACGCATCCGTTCAAATCGTCGCTGACAGGTGAAAGCGCGAAGGAACTGGCGGACGGATACACGGCTGCCAGCGGGCGGCCATGGACCCAGCCCATCGGGTTCAAGCATGCACTGTTCGAGGTCGTTCGGGACGTGATTTCCCGGTCGGCGGACCTGGATGACCCGATGGCCACGCTCGATGCGATCAAGTCGACGAATCTCTCGACCATCGTGGGTGACGTGAACTGGGCGGGCGGGCCGGTTCCGAACGTCACCAAGACTCCGCTTGTAGCGGGCCAGTGGCAGAAGAAGGGCGACGGCTTCGACCTGGTCGTGACCACCAATGCCCACGCGCCGCAGATTCCGGTCGGCGGCACGCTGAAGCTGCTCAGCTGAGAGGGGAGGGCCGGGGTCTTGTCGGCCTTGCTGTCGGTCTCGGATCTCAGCAAGTCGTTCGGTGCCGTTGTCGTTGCCGATCAGACGAGCTTTGTCGTGGAGCAGGGTGCCGCCATCGGCATTCTGGGACCGAACGGCGCCGGCAAGACCTCGCTGTTCAACCTGATCACTGGCGCCTTGCGGCCCGACGCCGGGCGGATCGAGTTCGGCGGGGCCGACATCACCGGCGTGTCGGCAGCCGAGCGCTGCAGGCTGGGAATCTGCCGCTCGTTTCAGATCCCGCAGCCATTTGGCGGAATGACGGTTTTCGAGAATGCCCTCGTCGGTGCAACCCAAGGGGCCGGGTTGAGCGGCGGTTCGGCGGAAATTCATGCCATCGAGGTTCTGGAAGCGACGGGCCTATTGCCCAAGGCCAACATCCGTGCTGGCGCGCTCACCCTCTTGGAGCGAAAGCGCTTGGAAATGGCCCGCGCGCTGTCCGCCAGGCCAAAGCTCCTGCTGTTGGACGAGATCGCGGGCGGCTTGACGGACGCGGAGTGCGGAGAACTGATCGAGACGATAAACCGGGTGCACGCACAGGGCACGACGATCATCTGGATCGAGCATGTCGTGCATGCACTTCTGGCCGTCGTCCAGAAGCTCATCGTGATTGATTTCGGCAAGAAGATCGCCGAAGGCGAGCCGCGGGAGATCATGGGCAGCGCCGAGGTCAAGGAGATCTATCTCGGAATGGACCCTGATGCCTGATTCGCTGCTGGCCCTGAATGCGCTCGACGCACACTACGGCGATTTCCAGGCACTCTACGGCGTGGACATGTCCATTGAACGGGGCGAAGTCGTTTCGATCATCGGAGCGAACGGGGCCGGGAAGACGACGCTGATGCGGTCAATTTCCGGGTTGACCTGGAATGATCCGGCCCAAGTGGTCTTCGACGGCCAGCCGATCGGATCCCTGCGGGCCGATCTGATTGCTGGCCTGGGCATTGCGCTTGTGCCGGAAGGGCGGCAGCTGTTTCCGTCGCTCTCGGTCGAGGAGAACCTCGTGCTCGGCGGCAAGACGGGTCGGTCAGGACCTTGGTCGCTCGACAAGGTCTACGACATGTTTCCGATTCTCGGGGAGCGACGCAGCCAGGCCTCCACATCGCTTTCGGGCGGGCAGCAGCAGATGGTGGCGATCGGTCGGGCCCTGATGGCCAATCCCGACTTGATCCTGTTCGACGAGATCAGTCTCGGACTTGCCCCGGTCGTGATCGGAACGATCTATGACGTGTTGCCCGGCATCATCGGAGAGGGAATGACAGCGCTCCTGGTCGAACAGGACATATCCCGGGCGCTGGCGGTGTCTTCACGCGTCTACTGCCTCCAGGAAGGGCGGGTTTCGTTGGAAGAGCGGACGGACCAGGTAAGCCGCGAGGACATCACCGAGGCATATTTTGGAGCGACGGCGGCATGATCGAATGGGTCAATGCGCTGGTTCAAGGCGTCTTGCTGGGCGGCCTCTACGCGCTGTTCGCCGCTGGGCTGTCGCTGATCTTCGGCGTGATGCGGCTGGTCAACATAGCCCATGGCGACCTGATCGTGCTGGCCGCCTATATCGGCCTCAGCACGACCATGGTCCTGGGCGTGCATCCGTTCGTCGCCCTACTGATCGTTATGCCCGTGATGGCCGCGATCGGTTACGCGCTGCAACGCGGGCTGCTCAACCAGGCACTCGGGGATGACATCCTGCCGCCGCTTCTCGTGACATTCGGATTGTCCGTCATCATTCAGAACGCCCTGCTGGAAGGCTATTCCGCCGATCCGCAGAAGCTCAATGGAGGCGTGATCGAGACGGCTAGCATCTCCCTTGGGGGTTTGGCGGTAGGAATCCTGCCGCTCCTGACCTTCGCCATCGCGGTTGCCGTCATCGCCGTCCTGCAGTGGGTCTTTTACAGCACCGGTCTGGGACGTGGCTTCCGTGCCGTCTCGGACAATCAGGAAATTGCCCAGCTCATGGGGTTGAACAAGGCGCATGTCTTCGGCCTGGCAATGGCCTTGGCGCTTGCGGTGACGGCAATTGCCGGCATCCTGCTTGGTGTCAGGACGAGCTTTGATCCGGCAATCGGGGGCGGTCGCCTGATATTCGGTTTCGAGGCCGTCATAATCGGCGGACTTGGCAATCTCTGGGGCACCTTGGCCGGGGGCGTGATTCTCGGCGTCGCCCAGACCTTGGGGGCAAAGATCGATCCAGGGTGGCAATTGCTGGCGGGGCATGTCGCGTTTCTCGTCGTTCTTGCCGTTCGCCCCAACGGCTTGTTTCCGAGGGTGGAGCATTGAGCGCCCCTGCAGTCACGCGCGCGACGCGGGCCTCGCGCATCGCGATGCTCGTCGCGGCGCTGGTGCTGGCCATGCTTGCGCTTGCACCTTGGTGGGCGGGGCGGGCCGACATGCGGCTCATGGGCGAGATCTACCTGTACCTGTCCCTGGCCTGCCTGTGGAACTTGATGGCAGGCTACGCGGGTCTGGTTTCGGTAGGGCAGCAGGCCTATGTCGGATTTGGGGGCTACATGCTCTTTGCCCTGACCGTGTTTGGCGGACTGCACCCGATCGCGGCCATTGCCGCAGCTGGAGGCCTCGCGGCGGCGGTTTCGGTCCCTGTCGCCACGCTCATCTTTCGGCTCAAGGGAGCCTACTTCGCCATTGGCACTTGGGTGGCGGCGGAGGTGTTTCGCCTGTCATTTGCGCAGGTGTCCGCCTTGGGCGGCGGTTCGGGGTCGTCGCTGCCGGTCGGCATTGTCAGGTCGCTTTCGTCCTCCAGGTCGGGACGCGAGGCCCTGAGTTACTGGCTGGCGCTGGGGGCCGCCGTCGTGGTCATCGGCACCATCTACCTGTTCCTGAGGTCGCGCAGGGGGCTGGCCCTTACCGCAATCCGCGACAGCGAGGCTGCCGCATCCGGCCTGGGCATCGATATCTGGCGGACGAAGCTGGAAGTTTATGTCGTGACTTCTGCGCTGACCGCGGTTGTCGGCGGGCTGATATTTCTCCAGAAGCTACGGATTTCGCCTGATGCCGCGTTTTCGGTCAACGACTGGACTGCCTTCGTGATTTTCATCGTCGTCATCGGCGGGATCGGCACGCTGGAAGGGCCGATCATCGGCACGCTTGTCTTCTTCGCGATTCGGGAAACGCTGGCGGACTTTGGCACGATCTACCTCATGATCCTCGGCGCAGTGGCCATCGTGGTGATGCTGAAGGCACCCAAGGGCATCTGGGGATTGATTCGTGACCGCTATGATCTCGAGCTCTTTCCGCTGAGCTATCGCGTTCACTACGAAGGCAAGGGCAGGAAGGGATCTTGAATTGAACGTTCTATGGATCATGGCGGATCAGCTGCGCTGGGACTATCTCAGTTGCTACGGCGCCAGGCATATCGAGACGCCCAACCTGGATTGGCTGGCGTCTCGCGGCGTGCGTTTCAACAGGGCGTACGTTCAGTCCCCGATCTGCGGTCCGAGCCGGATGAGCTATTACACCGGCCGTTACGTCCGCAGCCACGGCTCCACCTGGAACGGGTTCCCGCTTCGCGTCGGGGAGCCGACCCTAGGGGATCATCTCCGCGAGATCGGAGTCAAGTGCACCCTGGTTGGCAAGACGCACATGACGCCCGACCTGGACGGCATGAAGCGGCTCGGGATCGAGCCGGAAGGAACCATCGGTGCGCTTGTCAGCGAGTGCGGGTTCGAGGTGTTCGTGCGCGACGACGGCACCAATCATTCAGATTATCCGTCACGGCATGCCGAGGACTATGACCGATACCTGCGTGATCATGGCATGGACGGGGACAACCCGTGGGAGGAATGGGCCAACACGGCGACTGGCCCGGACGGGGACTTGCGGTCCGGCTGGGTGCTGGAAAATGCGCCCTTCGCTGCGCGAGTGCCGAAGGAACATTCGGAAACGGCTTGGCTCACGACGCGCGGGATCGAGTTCATCGAAGGGCAGGGCGACCAGCCTTGGCTTTGCCACCTGAGCTACATCAAGCCGCATTGGCCGTATCTGGCGCCAGCCCCGTACAACGACATGTATTCGGCGTCCGATCTGCCGCCCGTAAATCGCAGCGATGGCGAGCGTCAGTCCGACCATCCGCTCATGCAGGCGTGGATGGACATGCGCGTAAGCAAGAACTTTTCCCGTGACGAAGTGCGCAACCTGGTTGCGCCGGTCTACATGGGCCTGATCCGGGAACTGGATGACAATCTGGGTCGCCTCTTCACCTACCTTGGGGAGTGCGAGCGACTGGATGACACGATGATCGTGTTCTGCTCGGACCACGGCGACAACATGGGTGATCACTGGATGGGCGAGAAGGACCTGTTCTACGACTGCTCGGCTCGCGTTCCCTTGATCGTGTACGATCCGCGACGAGAAGCGGATGCAACCAGGGGAACGACTGTGGACCGACTTGTGGAAGGCGTCGATCTGGCACCGACCTTTGTCGAGTTCTTTGGCGGCCAGCCCAAGCCAAACATTCATGAGGGAGTGTCATTGCAGCCATTGCTTCATGGTCAGGAGGCGCCGTGGCGAGACTTCTGCGTATCCGAATACGACTATGCCACGCGCGATGCTCGCAGGGCGGTTGGGGTCGATCAGGGCAACGCCCGGCTGACGATGATCTTCGACGGGCGCTGGAAATATGTGCATGTCGAAGAGATGCGCCCTTTGCTGTTCGACCTGGAAGCCGACCCTGACGAATTGGTCGATTTGGGAGGTGACCCGGCCTTTGGCGAACAGGTCGAGAGATTGCGCGGACTGCATTTCGAGTGGACTCGGCAGCACCACAACCGGATCACCAGAACGGCCGAAGAGGTCGAGGCAATGACAGATGCCCGCGAACCGCCCGGAATCCTGATCGGGTACCGGGATCGGGCAGAACTCGAGTCAGACGGCCTCAGGCTGCCGCCTCACGCACGACGGTGAGGGCAAGAGGAAGCTCTCTGCTGGCTGCCAACAGAGTTGCGCCGACGCAACGAGCTGAGTTCATGTACGGCTGAAACACCGTGCTCTTGTTGTCACCTTGCGCGCCATTCCGAGTTGCACTGCTGCACTGAACGAGGCGACAACATCCAACAAGGATTGTCGTCGACGATGTCACGAGCGGTCTGCCAACGCGACGGGATCAGGAGCCTTTGAGCGTCAGGCGCTCCGGCAAGCACCGATGGACGCTGATGCACTATCGCTCCCCTCTGCAGGTGCGGTGTAATGCGTGTTGAGCAGATCGCCTTCCAATCGGCGACGGACAAGATTGGCTGGGCCATCTACCCCAAGTCTGCGCCCGGTTCCGCGTCATCCCAGTGCAAGTTCACCGGAAGCTCCTTCGCGCGCTCCCGAACCTCTTCGATCCGCACGGGCATGAAGTCCCAGAGGTCGACGCCGACGTTGACCGAGTTCCGTGTGCCTGCCCAATTGTCGTGGACATGGCCAAAGAGCTGCAACGCGCCGCGCCGCGAATGGTTCCACGTCACCATGGGGTAATGGCACAACGTGTTGGCCCGGCTGTTCTTGGGGCCATCCTTGAGCTCGACCAGATGCGCCAGGCTGTCCCAAGGCAGTTCCTGGGTATGGAAATTGTCGTGGTTGCCGATGAGCAGGTGCTTGCGTGCACCCGGCAGCTGGTCGAAGAGTTCGCGCAACCAGACCGTGTCTTTCGACCTTCTGCCGAACGCGAAGTCGCCGACAATCCAAAGATGGTCGCCCCGGTCCACGCAATTCTTGAGGTTCTCCATCAGGATCGCGTCCATTTGGTCGGCGTCGCGAAACGGCCGGTTGCAGAGCCGAATGATGTTTCCGTGGCCGAAGTGTAGATCGGCGGTGTACCAGTGCGCCATCTGTGCTCTCCTATGTGTTGACCCGCGCGGGCGGCGCCGGATTGCTGCGAGAGGAACGCAGCCTCTTACGAACGACGTCGGCGTTTCCCGCAAAGCGGAGGGATTTGGCCAAGAAGGGGCGGGGGCAGTTAAGGTGGCAGCGTTGCAAGCTGAGCATGAACACTACGCCGATGCCGTTAACTTTTTCGCTGGTCGAGGTGAAGAGCGAGCCTGCACATTCCTTTCGCGTGCGGCATTCTTACATCATTGGTCCGTCAAGCTGCGCGCGAAATCCTGCGTCACGACAATTGGCGCGGACACTGAACGAACGGATTGAGAAGGGCTTGAAGAATCGACAGGAAGCAGCATTGGCCTGACTGGACTTTCGTGAACGGCAAACCCTGTCGATGATCACCAGGACGGGCGCACTGCATGCGGCAGGTCTCGGCGAGTGATCGGTGCCGGGAACGTGAGCGACCTCGACCGATTGCGTCTGGGGAAGCGAAAGGGTGACTACAGATGGCTGAAATCGGCCCCAACCCGCGACTTCGCGTTTCACCGTACTACGAGGCGACCGTTAAGGACGGCGTGACCGCCCTTTCGCCCTACAACAAGATGCTGATGCCGGTTACGTACGGCGACCCTGATGCCGAGCACGACCGCCTGATGAACGCTGCCAGCCGGTGGGACGTCGCTGTTCA
Source organism: Silicimonas sp. (assembly GCA_022820365.1). Lineage (GTDB taxonomy): Bacteria > Pseudomonadota > Alphaproteobacteria > Rhodobacterales > Rhodobacteraceae > JAJEFO01. The sequence goes on along the minus strand of JAJEFO010000061.1, from coordinate 30,480 downwards.
GCGGTAGGTGGAGGTCGGGGTCGGACGCCGCGCGTCTTGTTCAGATCGTTTCAGTGCGCGCCTTGTCGAGCAATTCGGTGAATCACGGCAAGCATGTCCCGATGTGTGATCATCGGGGCGCCTTGATCAACGAACCCGTGGTTCTGAAGCTGGCGGCGGATTGTTTCTGGCCGTTGACCGCGGACAACAACGTCCTGACGTGGGTGCGCACCATCATCTGCGAGCGCGGTTTCTTGCCGAGATCACCGAGCCCGATGGCTCGCCGATGGCTGCCCAGTGCCCCCACGGGCGAGGAATTGGTGGCCGCGACCTTTGGCGAAGCCGTGGCGAGCTTCCGGTGCGGGCCGTCGCCTGCCGGATCGAGGGCGGCAACGAGATCATGATGCTCGCCATCACCCTTCTCGACCACCACGTCTCGCTGGCAGCCGAACTCGCGATGGCGCGGCCGGGTATCACGCAGGAAACACGACTGGACGCCTGAAATCGTCCCGAACTGCGTTTATGGCAACAGCATTGCAACTAAAGCTCACGCAGGATCGGGACTCTCGTCATGTGCGATTCCACCTTGGAAATCACTTCCTTGCCAATTGGCAGGTTCGGCGCTTCCCGGGTCCAAAGTTCGCGGAAGAGAGACACGGTCTCCTTGGCGGTGTCGATGGCCATCTTCTTCGGGATTGAGGACTTGACTGCGAGATGCGCCAATTCATCGACGGAAAAGTCTGAAAACCCCTTCCTTCGACTGATCTTCATGTACGTATCGTTGCCCGGAATGTAGGGTATGGTCGAGACAAAGTCGTAGGCTGGCGCGAGAGACGCGTGTTGCCTGTCGCGATAGATCAGCGACCAGTTCTTCAGGTGCATGTCGGCATTGCCGATCAGCATGTTGAAGGTCAGCCTTCGGACAAACTCGGTGATGTCTGCTTCGGCACATTCGGTGGCGACAACCTGTGCCACGCTTCGAAAGCTCGCGCTTCTGTACTTCCTTTCCGGGAAGATCCCGAAGACCTGTGCAAAGTCCTCGATGTGCACGCGCGAGCCGTCGGAGAGGCGATCAAAGCGTTCGATGACGAGAGCACTGCTGCCAAGTCCGTCAGTTCCGCCCGGCAGGTTCTTGATCGCGTTGACCGAGACGAGGTCGATTTCAGGAACGTCAATGCCGACAAGCTGTGCGAGCTTCATCATCGAGAACTCGTTCTCTGGCACGGCATCGAATCTATGTGAAGGTAGCTTGGCGATCCAAGAACCGCCGTCTCCTGAGGCTGGGATGGCAAGTCCGCCCATTGGCTCCATTACGGCCGAGAACTTGAGCTGAACGCCAGCCAGCGAGAAACGCAGCGCGGTTTCGCGATGGTCGTTGCCATGGCCATCTTCACCGCCGGTGCGAATTGGGGGCCATGATTCTCGGTCTGCTGAAGTGATCGTGACAGCGCCAGGCAGGTCACACCCCAGCGCCCAAAGCAAATGGAACTCCCGCTCTTCGTTCACGGCTGCTTGTTCGGCGAGATACCTCCTTAAGCGCCCTTCGGGCAGCAGATTCGAAAAGAAAGGCGAGACGCGTTTCTGGTACATCCGAAACTCCGTCATCAGTTCGCCAAACTCGTCCTTGAAGGCAAGCCCTAGGGTCGGTCTCTCAGCGTCTTCGATATACGCATCAGTAAAGGCAAAGATCGTTCGGTCGCCGCCTACATTGGTCAGCGTTCCGACTCGATTTCCGTAGAGGTTCACGTTTAGGACATTGACGTCAGTCATCATCGTCCTCCTCAAGGCGATACGCAGGACGTGGCGACCTCGGTTGATCCACCCTCATGCCGCCATGTGCGAGTGCATTGCTCAAGTCCGCAATTTGCTGCGCGACACCACCCAGACGAACATGGCCATCTCGGGTACGCCCAATGGCCTTGAGGTTCTTCTTGATGCTGATCAGGGCATCTTTGTCCCTGATGAGATGTTCGAACTGTCGCAGTTCGCGGAATTTTCGATGCAAATCTTCGTACGCTGACAATTCGGTTCCCAGCGTCTTCAGGTTTTCCAGCTGTTTCGCGATGCGGGCAAGTTCCTTTCTGACATCGGGCAATGATTGCCGCGCATCGCCAGCGCTGCGGCAGATCGCCTTGACTGCCGGCATGGCCTGCCGCGGAACGAGAGCGATGTCCAGATCAAGGGCGTTGGCGATGGCCGTTAAGCTTGAGACAGTAAGGTTCACATGGCCTCTTTCGATTCTGGAAATGTGCGATTGCGGCACACCGGCGCGTGCGCTCAGCGCGCGTTGGCTGATCCCGCTCCTTTCGCGAGCAGCTTTGAGGGTTGCCGCCAATTCCTCTGCTTCATACCTCATTTTTGATATACTTTTGCTGATTGCTGCATAATTGAGATGCAGTAATATATATCAGATCTAACTGGTTCGTTCAATCCATGATCTGTAAAAATAGCTCAAATCCGCTGTCCAATCTACTATTGCAGCTCATAATGGCGTGTCTCAGATGCGAGGAGCGCCAGCAGCTTGATTGGCGCGAGCAGACATCATGGATTGAACTGTCGTGGCATTGAGACCGCGGGCAAGCTTGAAGTCAGGGCACGGAAACGTTCAAGACCAGTGGACGCGAGGTGCAGCGCCTCGGAACACTTGGCGCTGAATCGGCGCCCACCGGTGCCAATTCAAGAAAGTTTAGCCTGCCGACGGTCATGGTCATGAGGTGATGGGGACTGAACAAGGGAACTTTGGAGGCGAGTACCGGAATCGAACCGGTGTACACGGATTTGCAATCCGCTGCGTAACCACTCCGCCAACTCGCCAAGAGGTCCAACTGAAGTAGGCTGCATTTCTAGCGAACGCAAGTAGCGAACCCGTCGCGCGGCCATCCAGGTGGCATTGTGTCGCGAAGCAGGCAGAAACCACGTCGGACAGGTGTTGCATGCGCAGATGGACGGCTTCGAAGGAGACCTTGTCGCCCCCCGACATCTGTGTTTGAAATAACGCTACGCCACCAATCGAAAGAGTTCGCTGAATGGCAGATTTTGCTCAGCGTCGCACAACCATGGTTGACACCCAGGTACGTCCCTCGGATGTCACGAGTTTCCGGATTCTGGACGCCATGCTTTCGGTCCCGCGCGAACTTTTCGTGCCGTCCGAGCAGATGGACGCGGCCTATGCGGGCGTTAACGTGCCCTTGGGGCGCAGGCGAGTGGTGCTTGCTCCACGCACGATGTCGAAGTTGCTTCAGGCGGCGGACATCCAGCCTGACGAACTCGTGCTCGATGTGGGAGCAGGTCTTGGATATTCATCGGCGCTGGCTGCACGCATGGCCGAAGCCGTGATCGCCCTGGAAGAAGATGCTGATCTGGCTGGCGAAGCGGAACGCGCCTTGAGCGAGGCATCGGCTGACAATGTGGCGGTCACAAGTGGCGCCCTGGTGGACGGTGCCCCGAGGCATGGTCCCTATGACGTGGTGCTCATCGAGGGTGCCGTGCAAGAAATCCCGGACGCCCTTGTCGACCAGTTGAAAGAGGGCGGGCGCATTGTGGCGATCTTTCTGGAAGATGCACTCGGCACGGCGCGCGTGGGATACAAGGATGCGCAAGGCGTCAGCTGGCGGTTTGCCTTCAATGCAACGGCGCCGGTTCTGCCGGGATTCGAGAAACGGCGCGAGTTCGCGCTGTAGGAATTGGAGACGCGAGATGCTGGGCTGGGCGAGAAAGTCGGGATTGGCAGCAATCGGGGCAGCGCTGACCGTGCAGCCCGTGATGGCGGAATCCCTGTCCGACGCCTTGGCTATGGCGTACCGGACGAGCGGGCTCATCGAGCAGAACAGGGCTGTTCTGCGGGCCGCCGACGAAGATGTGGCGCAGGCCGTCGCTGCGCTCCGCCCGGTCATTAACTACACGCTCGGAGCGAACTATTCGAACCGGATGCCGAACGACGGCGGTTCGCTTGCGGCCTCCCTGTCGGTTGGCTTGGGCCTGTACGATGGCGATCGACGCAAGCTTGGTGTCGATGCAGCGAAAGAGACCGTTCTGGCAACCCGGGCCGCGTTGGTGGACGTGGAGAACTCGGTCCTGCTGAACGCGGTCACGGCCTATCTTGGCGTGCGCCGTGCGGAGGCCTTCGTCGAACTCCGAAAAAACAACGTGCGACTCCTGACTGAGCATCTCCGCGCAACGCGCGACCGATTCGAAGTAGGAGAACTGAGCCGTACCGACGTATCGGTCGCCGAGGCCCGGTTGGCTGCGGCGAGAAGCGGCCTTGCAGCGGAGGAAGGCAGCTTCGCAAGGGCCAGGGAACAGTACAGGGCAACAATCGGAAGTTACCCCGGTACCCTTTTGCCTCCACCTGATCCACCGAGTGTGCCGGACTCCGAGCAGGAAGCCCGTGCGATGGCTCGGGAGCACAATCCTCAGTTGAAGCAGGTTCAGCACCAGACGAAGGTCGTGGACATCGGTGTCGAGCGTGCTGCACGCAGCAGGCTTCCAACCCTCTCCGGAACGGCAGGAATGGAATTCAACGACGATGGAGACGGGACGGCCAGCGTCGGGATCCAGTTTAGCGGGCCGATCTACCAGGGGGGCACGATGCCCTCGGCGCTGCGGAAAGCGCAAGCGCAGCGCGATCAGGTGCGGGCGCAACTCCATACGACCGGACTTATGGTAGATCAGCAGGTGAGCAATGCCTATTCAAGCCTTGCAGTCGCTGAGGCCGGCATCGAGTCATCCGAGCAGCAGGTCGGCGCGGCGCAACTGGCATTGCAAGGCGTGCGGGAAGAGTTCCAGTTGGGCGCGCGTGCATCGCTTGAGGTTCTGGACCAGGAACAGGAACTCCTTGACGCCCAGACAAACCGTGTATCGGTCGAAATTGATCGCCACATTGCCGCCTACCAGATCCTGGACGCGATCGGCGTCCTTACGGCCGAGTCCTTGGGTCTGGACGTTCCGATCTATGACCCGCAAGCCTACTATGACGCCGTAAGGGGCGCACCTAGCCGTTACGCCAGTCCGCAAGGCAAGAAACTCGACCGTGTCCTGCGCGCAATCGGTCAAGAATAGTCGGCGCAGCTTTGCTGCCTGGCGTGTTGGCCGGCAGAGGAGCCGCCGCTCCGGTTTTGGGCGCGGGGCTGCCGTTGGCACACGCCTGGTTTCAGGCTGCATCAGGATGCCCGTGCAGGACTTGGGCCCGTCGGGCGAACCCGGCCGGGCGGCGGAAGACAGGGCTTTCGAATGACCGGGTCCGCGGCATCCGAATTACTTGTTCTCGCCGAGCGGCAGTGGATGAACTTGGTTCATGCCGCAGGAGTTCAGATATTTGTTATTTTAGATTAATCTATTGCGTCCAATACTTCAGGCGAATTGCTGCGACGCGAACTTCAGGCAGAGGCTTGGGCGAAGAGACGCGGCAGGCCACCTTCAAGTTCGGCACCACCCTGATTCGAGCCGTGAGGCGTCAACTGCGACGGGCACTGGCTCCGTCGCTCTCTAGGGGGACTGAGACGACGGAAATTTCCATTGCAGACAACGTGTCGCTGCGCCGAATTGTGGTGTGCCTGATCCGTGAAGTACCTGAATGTGAATTCGACAATCCACTCCGATGCCAAATTCGCATGCCGGTTCAGGACGAGTTTAAGAGCGCGGGCGGATGCGAAGCTGGCAAATGACGGCTTGAGGCGCTGATCCTGTGAACACACCCGCTCACCTGATTTTCGGGGCCGCCGCGTTTTCCAGTCCGGATCGAAAGGGAAGCTTCCAGGCTGCGGTTCTTGGGGCGCTCGCACCGGATGTCTCGCTCTACGTGATGGCGTCGGTTTCCATCTTCGTCTTGGGCATTTCGCCAAGCGTCGTCTTTCGGGACTACTATTACTCCGATGCCTGGCAGTCGGTATTCGCCGTCGACAACAGTTTCGTTCTCTGGGGCGTCATTTTCGTTGTTGCCCTATTGCTGCGAAGGCCGCTTGCATTGGCATTTGCAAGCGCCGCGCTTCTTCATCTCGCGCTGGACTTCCCGTTTCACACGCACGACGCGCGCCAGCATTTCTGGCCGATCTCGGACTGGGTTTTCGAAAGTTCCATCAGCTACTGGGATCGCCATGCACATGCAGGCATTGTCGGCACATTCGAGGTGGCCCTGTCGGTCTTGCTGTCGATGTTTCTCCTCGTGCGGTTTCGAAGCTGGGTCGTCCGAGGCGTGGTCGTCGTGCTGCTCGGTGCTGAGCTCTTCAGTTCAAGTGTCTGGCAGTTTCTCTGACGGTCGATCATCCGATGTTCAGGATCCCGCATGTCGCCAAGGCTGCGCGCGATGTGTGCAACACGTATGCAAATTGCTGGATCGTCTTTGCCTGCAAAGGCAATTCAATTCGTCCATCCGGTTCCGCATGCATGACGCCGACAACCGGTTGGCCATTCCTTGACGGGATCTGAACCCGTTCGACCCCAAGATCGGCAATCCGCAAGTACGTGCAGTTGGCCATCTCAACCGTGATCATGCGCTGGCCAGTCGGACGCTTGGGCGGCGTGCTCGGCTCTGGGATGCAATGCGCGGCACAATCATGGCGCCGTCGCAACGTCAGACTTTCTCGATCCGGATTGCCACTGGCGCAGATGCGAGCACGTCAGTGCCGTCCATGTTCGCAATGGCCTTGTGCAGCGCTTCCTGCTTTGCCTCGTGAGTGACGATCAGGACCGGCGCCGTGGCTTCCGTGTGCCTGTACTGGCGCATGCGATTGATCGAGATCCCGGCATCCCCAAGGACAGCAGCAATTTTGGCAAGCGCACCCGGTCTGTCGACGAGCTGCATGCGCAGGTAATAGGCTGCCGAAGCGGCTTCGTCGTCGCGTTTCGCCTCCGCCAGTTCGCCCACCGGCTTTCCAAAGACCGGTCGTGCCGAAGCCCGGGCCAGGTCACAGATGTCACCGATGACCGCACTCGCCGTCGGGCCTTCTCCGGCACCGGCACCCTGCAGAACGACTTGCCCGACGCTGTCGCCTTCCAGCACGATCATGTTCGATGCACCCTCGAGCTGGCCAAGCGGCGACTCCGCAGGCACGAGGCAGGGTGACATCCGCGCATCAATTCCGCGCGCCGTCTTCTGTGCAACGCCGAGGAGCTTGATTCGAAACCCCATGTCGGCTGCCTGCTCGATGTCCTCAATCGAGATTCGCTCGATGCCCTCGATGTGGACCGCGTCGAAGTCAACCTTGGTGCCAAAGGCCAGTGCAACGAGAATAGCGAGCTTGTGCCCTGCATCGATGCCGCCCACGTCGAGAATCGGATCCGCTTCCAGGTAGCCCAGTTGTTCACACTCCGCGAATACTGTCTGGTAGTCGAGGCCAGCCGACTGCATCCGGGTCAGGATGTAGTTGCAGGTGCCGTTCATGACGCCCATTACGCGCGTGATTTCGTTTCCTGCAAGCCCCTCCGACAGCGCCTTTATGCAAGGGATACCGCCCGCGACAGCCGCCTCGTAGCGGATGGAGACGCCAGCCTCTTCCGCCGCCTCGCCGAGAGCTTGCCCGTGGATGGCCAGAAGTGCCTTGTTGGCAGTGACAACGTCCTTGCCAGCCGCGATGGCCGCTTCGGTTGCCCACTTCGCAACCCCGTCGGCCCCGCCTATGAGCTCAACGAACACGTCCACGTCGTCACGTCTTGCCAGAGCGACGGGATCGTCCGCCCAATCGTAATCCGCAATCCGGATTCCCCGATCCAGGTCCCTGCTTCTTGCCGAGACCGCCGAGATCGTAATGTCGCGTCCCGTGCGGGCCTTCAAGAGCGCGGCCCGATTCTGGACGATGCGGATCGTTCCGACACCGACCGTGCCGATGCCTGCAATTCCGAGACGTAACGGGCTCGTCATCTGGGTAACTCCGTACTGATCTTGTGCGCGTTAGCCGCTTGGCGGCGAAGACGCAATGCGGCTATCGCGCCAACTCGTCGCGGAGCGCCTCGATGTCATCGCGATCGGCGATTTCGCGCCTCATCGTCCTGGCTTGGCTTTTCAACCTGTTTGCACGAGCGTTCAACTGGTCGTCAGCCGTCGGATTCGCCGCGGATTGCCGTTCGATGATTTCGCCGATTGGCTTGAGTGTCGGCCAGGATCCGATTTCGTCCAGGCTGGGCGCTTTTCCCGTGTCTGGCCAGTCGATGCAGCCAGCCAGAAAAATGAGAGACACGAGAGCGATGCGCATGGACAGGAGACTATTTGCGGATGCGGCAAAAAACCAGCAGGGAGAAAATTCGATTGAATCAGAGACCCGTTCACCTAAAACCGGAATGCCGATGTCGTGCCGCGCAACAGGTTCGCGTCGCGAGGCCGAAGATGCGGACGATCATCACGTGACCTGGGCCGGACTGGATATCAAATGCGTAAAGAAACCGAAGATGTCGCGATGAATGACGAGGAAGAGATCGTGCTCGAAATCAGCCCTTCGCCGGTACGCCGGTGGATGGCAATTCTGGCCTTGGGCTTCCTTGGGTTTCTGATGATCAAGCTGGCATTCGATGAGATGCCGGTTCTCTGGCGGCTGTTCTTCGTGCTGCTTGGGGGAGGGATCTTCTGGGCTGCGTACCGGCTTCGCTTGGCGACCATGGATGGCCTTGTCCTGACCCGTGCCGGCCTGCGGACCATCAGCGGCAAATCCCTGGCAGGCGTCGAAGACGTCGCTAGAGTCGACCGCGGTGCCCTGGCCTTTCGGCCCCCGAACGGATTCATGGTGCGCCTGAAGAAGCCGGGAACCGCGGGATGGGCACCCGGACTCTGGTGGCAGATAGGGCGGCGCCTTGCAGTGGGAGGAACCCTGTCTGGTGGCCAGGCAAAGGCCATGGCCGACTTGCTGGCGGACATGGTTGCGGAACGGGAAGAGCAGGGGATGGGCCGGAATTGACCAGCCGTCGTCGCGGCGGACCTGTCGGTTTCAGATCGTCAATATGACCGACCCCGCTCGCCCTCCGGCAGCGATGGCATCGTGCGCCATGGCACAATCCGCGAGGTCAAACTTGTCGGAGATGCGGAATTCCAAGGCCTCCTGCAGAAGGAGGGCTGTCAGGTCCTTGATGGTCCGTTCGCGCTGTTCCGGCGACAGGAGGTAGATCAGCAGGAGCTTGATCGTCACGGATTTGAACATCAGCGGATAGAAGGGCAGCGTTGGCGTCATGTCGAGCGCAGAACCGAAGGCCGCGATCGTGCCGCGCTCCGCGATGACCCGGGCGTTGGTTTCGGCGTTCTTCCCAAATTCGACTTCAACGATGCGGTCAACAGGATTGCCGTGCGTGCACTCAAGAATCTCGTCGGCCAGCGTGTCGCTCGCATAGTCGAAGGCATGGGACGCGCCTGCGGACTCCGCCGCCGCGAGGCCCGCCTTTCCGCGTGCCGTGGCAAGCACACGTGCATTTGACGCGGCGGCGACTTGGATGGCCAGATGGCCGACCGTTCCAGCACCGCCGCTGACAAGAACCGTCTTGCCCTCGACCTGCCCGTCGCCGAGAACAGCATGGCAGGCCGTAAGACCGGGAATGCCAAGTACTGCGCCAGCCTCGAAGCCCACGTTGTCTGGCAGGGTGACCGCTTGGCTGGCGGGCAGAGCAATGTACTCGGCGGCCGTGCCGAAGGCGCGCTGCCATTGGCCGTTCCACGTCCAAACGCGCTCGCCGATTCTGTCATCGGAGACGTCATCGCCCACGGCCTCGATCACGCCTGCGCCGTCACTGTGCGGAATGATCTTGGGGAAAGGTGGCCGGGTCACGCCCGGGCGTCCGCCTGCGCGCATCTTGACGTCGGACGGGTTGGCCCCGGACGTGTGGAGCCGGACCAGCACTTCGCCGCGCGCAGGCGCGGGATCGGGAATGTCTTCAAGTGCCAGAACGTCGCTCGCCGGGCCGAAGCTCTCGTAAGTGATTGCGCGCATGTCTTCCTCCAGGGCCGTTCGTTATTCCGCCGAGATCACTTCAGGACACGTTCGGTTAAGTGCAATAAGATTCGAGATGCAAGGACACGGTACCGTTGCTAAGCTGTGTTCACGACCTAATGGCGAACCATTGGAGACACCAGATGGATGCTGCAAGGACAGAGACGACGTTTCGCGAAAGCGTGGACCTGATGTTCAATCGCGCCGTTGCGCTTATGGATCTCGCGCCGGGCCTGGAGGACAAGATACGCGTGTGCAACTCCACCTATACTGTGCGGTTCGGGGTGAAGATGAGGGGGAGCATCCACACCTTTACCGGTTACCGTTCCGTGCACTCCGAGCACATGGAACCGTGCAAGGGAGGGATCCGCTATTCGCTCAGTGTCACCCAGGACGAGGCGGAGGCGCTGGCTGCTCTGATGACGTACAAGTGCGCCCTTGTCGAAACGCCGTTCGGCGGCTCGAAAGGAGGTCTCCGCATCGATCCCCGGGAATACGATGCGGATGAAATGGAACGGATCACGCGCCGATTTGCCTTCGAACTTGCCAAGCGGGACCTGATTCATCCCAGCCAGAACGTGCCGGCCCCGGACATGGGCACCGGTGAGCGTGAAATGGCCTGGATCGCGGACCAGTACGCGCGGATGAACACCACGGACATCAATGCACGCGCCTGCGTGACCGGAAAGCCGCCTCATGCCGGCGGAATCCAAGGTCGGGTCGAGGCGACGGGACGGGGCATCCAGTATGCGCTGCGGGAATTCTTCCGCCATCCGGAAGACATGGCCGAGGCGGGCCTCTTCGGCACGCTTGACGGCAAGCGCGTTGTAATTCAGGGCCTCGGCAACGTGGGCTTCCATGCCGCGAAGTTCCTGAGCGAAGAGGACGGTTGCAGAGTCGTCGCAGTCATCGAGCACGACGGCGCCCTGGTCTGTGACGACGGACTGGACGTCGAAGCTGTGGGCAGTTGGATCAAGCGCCATGGTGGCGTCACAGGATACGCCGATGCAATCCATGTCGAGGATGGCAGCAAGATTCTTGAAAAGGAATGCGACATCCTCATTCCCGCAGCCCTTGAGGGCGTGATCAACCTGTCCAATGCCCACCGGATCAATGCGGCCATGATCATCGAAGCTGCAAACGGACCCGTGACAGCCGGGGCGGACGAGATCCTGCGATCGAAAGGCGTGCCCATCATCCCCGACATGTACGCCAACGCGGGAGGCGTGACGGTTTCGTATTTCGAGTGGGTCAAGAACCTCACTCATATCCGCTTTGGCCGCATGCAGCGTCGCCAGGAGGAGGCGCGGCACATGCTCATCGTCAACGAACTGGAAAGGTTGAGCGACCATCTTGGGGATGCCTGGTCGCTTGCAGGTGATTTCAAGGACAAGTACCTGCGAGGCGCAGGAGAACTGGAACTTGTTCGTTCGGGGCTCGATGACACGATGCGGGGCGCTTACCAGGCAATGCGCGAAACCTGGCGGTCCCGGAATGACGTGACCGACCTGCGCACTGCGGCGTACATTGTCGCGATCGAACGCGTGGCTGCCAGCTACGAGGCAAAGGGCCTTTGAACACCTGAGCTTCAAGCCCGGGATCTGGGGCGACACTCATCTCCGTGTCCCGAGGTCCCGGGCGTTGCGTCCGGCAAACGGTCAATCCCCGGCAGCCGGAATTTCCTCCGCTTGACGCGCCGGAGTTCTGGACAAGGCCGCCCTTGGCAGGGATACTTGCAGCATGAGTCTCCCTCCCGGATTCTTGGATGATCTGACCTCCCGCATCTCGCTCAGCCAGGTCGCGGGAAGGAAGGTCACGTGGGATGCTCGCCGATCGAAACAGAGCAAGGGGGACATGTGGGCGCCTTGCCCGTTTCACCAGGAAAAAACGGCGTCCTTCCACGTGGACGACCGCAAGGGCGTCTACTACTGCTTCGGCTGTCATGCGAAGGGCAACGTTTTCCGATTCGTTCAGGACACCGAGAACGTCTCCTTCATGGAAGCGGTCGAGATCTTGGCTCGCGAGGCGGGCATGCAGGTGCCGAAGCCGGACCCTGAGGCACAGCAGAAGGCGGACCGGAGAACCCAGCTCGCCGAGGTCATGGAACAGGCGGTTCAGCACTACCGCTTGAAGCTGCGGGCCGGCGCGGGCGCCGCTGCCCGGGACTACCTGTCAGGACGAGGACTGTCAGAGTCGGCATTGACCCGCTGGGAGATCGGCTTTGCGCCCAACGAACGGCAGAATCTCTTCACGCTTCTCACTGGCAAGGGCGTAGCGGCCGATCTCGTGATCGATGCTGGCCTGGCGGTGCGTCCCGATGACGGCGGCGAGCCATATGATCGCTTTCGCGACCGAATCATCTTTCCCATTCGCGATCCGAGGGGCGTTGCCGTTGCGCTTGCAGGGCGTGCAATGGACCCGAACGCTTACGCCAAGTACCTGAACTCTCCGGAGACCGAGCTCTTCGACAAGGGCAGGTGCCTCTACAACCATGGACCGGCGCGGAAGGCGGGCGGCAAGGCGCCGCTGATCGTTGCGGAAGGGTACATGGACGTGATCGCCCTGTCCGAAGCCGGATTCGACACGACGGTCGCGCCGATGGGAACGGCCGTCACCGAGCAGCAGTTGAGGCTCATCTGGCAGATGCATGATGAACCGGTCATCGCCCTCGACGGGGATGAAGCCGGGTTTCGGGCCGCAGTTCGAGTCGCGGACCTGTCGCTGCCGCTCTTGGAGGCGGGAAAGTCGTTGAGGTTCTGCATGATGCCCGAGGGGATGGATCCTGACGACCTGATCCGATCCGGCGGCACGGCTGCCATGCAGCGCCAGGTCGAGGAGAGCCTTCCCTTGCTGCAACTGCTGTGGCGGCGAGAGACCGAGGGCAGGAGCTTCGACAGCCCGGAGCGGCGGGCGACGCTGGACAGCAACCTGCGCGCGGCCGTAAGGCGGATTCAGGATCCGTCGCTGAGGCATCACTACAACGACGAGATCTTTCACCTGATGAGGTCGTTGTCCGACGCGCGCCGCCCGGCGCGGCGCAGGGGGCGCGCGCCTGGTGCGGGATGGCCTGGAGAGGCGGCAGGTCCGATGGCTGCCACCAAGACGAGTGCGCTTGCTTCCGCTGACACTCGGGCTCACGAGCACCTGAAAGAGGCGGTGATCCTGGCCAGCCTCGTGACGCACCCTGGAATCGTGCCCCGCTTTGTCGCCGAACTCGAGCAGCTTGATACGACGAGGCCCGAGCACGAGGCCGTGCGCAAGGCGCTTCTGGCGGTAGAAGATTCAGGCCGCGAGGCCGTCGAGGAAAATTGTGGCTCACAGGCTCTTGAAAAGCTGTTCCGCTCCCGCCATGTGCAAATCGCGCCTGCCATGCAGCCTGGTGCGGGCGAGGAATTTGTCGCTCTGACGGTGACAAAGGAATTCGAGAACCTTGTCGCCAAGCGCGGTGCGCACAAGGACATTCAGGAGGCGATGCAGGACATCAAGGGAGACGCCGACGAATCGCTGACCTACCGTCTCAGCGAGGCGGCCCAGACATTGACCGGATCGGACCGAGTGGCCGCGGAGGACGAGACGGAGTACGAGTTCGGCCCGAACGGCGCGCGCATGGATCGGAAGGAAAGAGGCGAGCTCGACGCCCTGATCGAGGGATTGGACTACGAGAAGCCGCGCGGCAGGACCTAGTGAGACGCTCACGATATGGCAAAAGGGTCAAGGTGCGGGTAGAGAATCACTGATTCGCGCCAGATGATTCGCTGGACGCCGAATCACCAGAGATTCCCGGGAGTGGCGAATGGCTGCCAAGGACACCAGCGACGAGCAGAAGACGGACGATCAGGAAGGTGAAGTCGTATTGGACATGAGCCAGGCGGCGGTCAAGAAGATGATCGTCGAGGCTCGTGAGAAAGGCTACATTACCTACGATCAGCTGAATCGGGTCTTGCCGCCCGATCAGGTTGCGTCCGAGCAGATCGAAGACGTGATGTCGATGCTGTCGGAAATGGGCATCAACATCATCGAGGATGAAGAGGACGCCGACACCGACGACGACGGCAAGAAGCCGCAAGCCTCGACCGAAGTGGCCGAAACCTCGAGTTCCCGCGAACTTGCGGTTGCTCAAACCGAGACCGAGAAGCTCGACCGTACGGACGACCCGGTAAGGATGTACCTGCGTGAGATGGGATCGGTCGAACTCCTTTCGCGCGAGGGTGAGATCGCGATCGCCAAGCGGATCGAGGCTGGCCGGAACACGATGATCGCGGGACTTTGCGAAAGCCCGCTTACATTTCAGGCAATCACGATCTGGAGACAGGAGCTTCTGGACGAGGAGATTCTTCTTCGAGACGTCATCGACCTGGAAGCCACGTTCGGGAATTCCATGGACGTGGCGGACGACGAGGAAGAGGAGGCCGCCGTCGACACGGCGAGTGCGAAGCAGCCGAAGAAAGGTGAAGATCAGCCGGAACTGGACGCTGACGGAAACCCGATTCAGAAAGACGATGATGACGAGGACGACGAGACCGCGAACATGTCGCTTGCGGCCATGGAGGCGGCTCTCAAGCCCCGCGTTCTCGAGACACTGACGCAGATTGCAAGGGACTACGCGAAGCTGTCAAAGCTGCAGGACAGCCGCATCGCGGCGACCCTGAAAGAAGACGGCAGCTTCTCTACGCGGCAAGAGAACAGGTACCAAAAGCTGCGCCTGGAAATCGTCGGCATGGTTAACGGGCTGGATCTGCACAACAACCGGATCGAGGCGCTGATGGACCAGCTCTACGGCATTAATCGTCGAATCATGTCGATTGATTCCGCGATGGTTAAGCTGGCCGATCAGGCGCGCATCAATCGCCGCGAATTCATCGACGAATACCGCGGCCATGAGCTGGATCCGAACTGGCTCGACCGGATGGGCGAAAAGTCTGGCCGGGCTTGGACGACCTTCGTGGAACGGTCGTCGGAGAAGATCGGGGAACTGCGTGGGGATATGGCCCAGGTGGGCCAGTACGTGGGTGTCGACATCTCCGAGTTCCGCCGCATCGTCTCGCAGGTCCAGAAAGGCGAGAAGGAGGCTCGCCAGGCCAAGAGGGAAATGGTCGAGGCGAACCTGCGCCTGGTGATCTCGATTGCCAAGAAATACACGAACAGGGGCTTGCAATTCCTTGATCTCATTCAGGAAGGCAACATCGGCCTCATGAAGGCCGTGGACAAGTTCGAGTACCGGCGGGGATACAAGTTCTCCACCTATGCAACCTGGTGGATTCGGCAGGCGATCACGCGCAGCATTGCCGATCAGGCACGTACGATCCGGATCCCGGTGCACATGATCGAGACAATCAACAAGCTCGTGCGCACCGGTCGTCAGATGCTGCACGAGATCGGTCGCGAGGCGACGCCTGAGGAACTTGCCGAGAAGCTCCAGATGCCGCTCGAAAAGGTCCGCAAGGTCATGAAGATCGCCAAGGAACCGATCTCGCTGGAAACGCCGATCGGAGACGAAGAGGATTCCCAGCTTGGCGACTTCATCGAGGACAAGAACGCGATTCTGCCATTGGACAGCGCCATCCAGGAGAACCTCAAGGAGACGACGACCCGGGTTCTGGCATCTCTCACGCCCCGGGAGGAACGCGTGCTGAGAATGCGGTTCGGCATCGGCATGAACACCGACCATACGCTGGAAGAGGTGGGCCAGCAGTTCAGCGTGACCCGGGAGCGCATCCGGCAGATCGAGGCAAAGGCGCTGAGGAAGCTGAAGCATCCGAGCAGGTCGAGAAAGCTCAGGAGCTTCCTGGACCAGTAGGCGGCTTTCAAGGCCTGAGGACTGCGTGTCGGGCAAAGGAGCTTGCCCGTCGGGCACCGCATCCATTGCGTGACTTTCTCCGAAAGCGAGAGGTTTCGGCAGGCTTGCTTTCATGCTCTTCGCGAAAAAGATGTTGAACGACTGGAGGAGGCGGCGAACGAGTGCTTGCCAAACTGGAGGCGCTCGCAGAAGGTCGAGAGATTCTCGACGCGCATAGAGGACGTGCCGGCATGCCGCACCCTGCTTTGAATTCAGGATCCGTTGCCACGATTACCGGGGGGGCGTCTGGAATCGGGCTCGCCTCGGCTGAGCTATTTGCCGACGCCGGCATGAGACTCGTCATCGTGGACAATCGCGAGTCCCTGCTGGAACCCGCTGCCGAGCGGCTGAAGGCTGCGGGCGCGCCAGAGGTATTGGCGGAGGCGGTTGACGTATCGGACCTGAGTGCATTGCAAGCGCTTGAGGCGCGGATTGCCGACCGGTTCGGCGGGACTGACATCCTGATGAACAATGCCGGCATTCAGCCGGGATCGGCGATGTTCGCGGATGGTGGCGACTGGCGACGAATCCTGGACGTCAATCTCTGGGGGATCATCAACGGCAGCCGTGCCTTTGCGCCGCGAATGATCGAGCGCGGCAGGGCCGGCGCGATCGTCAACACCGGTTCGAAACAGGGCATCACGACGCCGCCGGGGGATCCGGCCTACAACGTTTCCAAGGCAGGCGTGAAGGCCTTTACCGAGGCGCTCGCCCATGAGTTGCGAAACACGGAAGCATGTCGCGTGACCGCGCACCTTCTCATTCCGGGATTTGTGTTCACCGACCTGACGCGCCATGGCCGGACTGAAAAGCCGGACGGTGCCTGGACCCCGGAACAGACCGCAAGATTCATGGTGGAGAGCCTGAACAGGGGCGACTTCTACATTCTCTGTCCCGACAACGACGTGGATCGTGCCACGGACGAAAGGCGCATGGCTTGGGCGATAGGCGACATCATCGAGAATCGCCCTGCACTTTCGCGCTGGCACGCGGACCATGCCGACGCCTTCGAGACATTTCTCAAGTCGGAATGAGCAAATATCTTCTTGCGGTCGTTGTCTCCGAGGATGGGTTCATCGCACGTTCGGTCGGGGATCCTCCCCAGGCTTGGGCAAGCGCGGAGGAACAGGAACTCTTCTTTCGCGACGTGGAGGCCGCCGACTGGTCTATCATGGGACGGCACACGCACGAAGCGGCCGACAAGCCGCACCGGCGGCGGATCGTGTTCTCGACCAAGGTGAGTGGTTGGAAGAGACCATCTCAGCTCTGGATGGATCCGGAGCACCTGACCCCGCGAATGCTTCCGGAGCACGTTTGCAAGATCCATGCCTTGTCTCGAGGCCTGATTCTGGGTGGCACGCGTGTTCACGACTGGTTTCTTGCCCATCGCGCCATTGATCGCGTGCACCTGACGATCGAGCCGGTCCGATTCGGCTCAGGGCTTCCCGTGTTTTCGGATGCAAGAAGCGCTGACGCTGTCGAGGATTTCATTGCACGAGGCTTTGAAGTCGCTTCCGAAGTGCGGCTCAACGCGACCGGAACGAGGTTCCTGGTGCTTGAGCCCGCGCCTGCCACAAATAGCCAGTCTCTGGCGCATATGGCGGGTTGAATTGGCCTCTACCCAAAATGATGGAGGTGCCCTATAGTGCCTGTGCAGAAGAGGGGCAGGTTCCCCTAGACACAGTCAGGAGGGACGAATAATGCGCTGCCCGTTTTGCGGAAGTACCGACACGCAGGTCAAGGACTCGCGTCCGGCGGAAGATCATGTCGTGATTCGAAGACGACGGTTCTGCCCGGCATGCGGCGGACGGTTCACGACCTACGAGCGCGTTCAGTTGCGCGATCTCGTGGTCATCAAGTCGAGCGGCAAGCGGGAGAATTTTGACCGCGACAAGCTGGAGCGCTCTATTCGCATCGCCATGCAGAAGCGCCCGATCGAACCGGATCGAATCGACCAGATGATCAGCGGCATCGTCCGCAGGTTGGAGAGCATGGGCGAGACGGATGTTCCTTCGACGACCATCGGCGAGATCGTGATGGAGAGCCTGGATCGGATCGACACGGTGGCCTATGTCCGATTTGCAAGCGTTTACAAGAACTTCCAGGCCGCGGATGATTTCGACAAGTTCGTGAGCGAGCTGCGGCCCGCCCAAAGGAACGAGTGACTGCAATCGACGCCCGCCACATGGCGCATGCACTGGCGCTCGGGCGCCGGGGGCTCGGGCGCGTGTGGCCAAACCCGGCGGTGGGGTGCGTGATCGTATTGGACGGTCGTGTTGTCGGGCGCGGATGGACCGGCGTTCATGGCACGCTGCATGCCGAGACGCGTGCATTGGCGCAAGCGGGGCATGCCGCCACAGGGGGGACGGCGTATGTCTCGCTGGAACCATGTGCTCACGTGGGAAGAACGCCGCCCTGCGCCGATGCGCTGATTGAGGCCGGCCTGACCCGCGTGGTCGTTCCTATGGAGGACCCGGACGGCAGGGTGTCTGGACTCGGTATCGAACGCCTCCGGGAGGCCGGACTCACCGTGGACGTAGGCCTCATGGCGGGTGCTGCGCAGGAAGCTCACGCGGGATTCCTGTTGCGGGTTACGGAGGGTCGCCCGCTTGTCACATTGAAGCTGGCGGTTACCCTCGACGGACGGATCGCGACGGCAACGGGCGAAAGCCAGTGGATCACGGGCAAGGAGGCCCGTCGCGTCTCCCATGCACTGCGAATGTCCCATGACGCGGTGATGGTTGGTGCGGGAACCATCCGAATCGATGATCCGAAGTTGAACGTGCGCGACATGGGCGCCGCCAGCCAGCCTGTCCGAATCGTTGTGAGCGGCAGCCAAGCGCTTCCTGCCCAATGTCGCCTCACGGAGAAGACTGAAGAAGCAGGACCGGTCTGGCTGGCTCATGGGCAGGGAGCACGCGAAGACGCGGTGTGGTGGAAAATGGCGGGCGCGGAACTCGTGCCAGTGCCGGCTTCCGAAGGGCAGGTCGACGTGACGAGCCTGATGCGGAAGCTAGGAACGCGTGGCCTGACACGGGTCTTGTGCGAAGGAGGCGGAGCGCTCGCGGCTTCGCTCTTGTCAGCAGGGTTGGTTGATCAACTGGTGGTCTTTTCGGCGGGCAAGGTCTTGGGGGCGGAGGGCAAGCCGTCGGTCGGTACCATTGGCATCAGTCAACTTTCCATGGCTCCGGGTTTCGAGCTGATGGAACAGCGTCGGGTCGGAACGGACATCATGCATGTCTGGCGGCCAGGCAATTCACACTGAGTTGACCCTGCGGGAAGACTCCGAACGATCGCGCGACTGCACTCGGTCATGAAGCCGCTTGAGGCGTCGATCACAGTCATCTCGAGCAGCGAATTGGGGCGGCGGACAGAGAGCCAAGGTCGACGAAGCCGGAAGTCTTGCGCAAGCGGCTCAACGGGTCTACCTGAACCGATGCAGCGAAAGGCGAAGCGATGTTCACTGGAATTGTGACCGACATTGGCGAAATCCTCAGCGTCGAGCGCGCAGGTGTTCTCGGTGTCAGGATTGGAACCTCCTACGAGGCCGACAACCTCGACATAGGGGCATCGGTTGCCTGTGACGGGGTCTGTCTAACCGTGACTGATGTTGGGCGCGACCCGCGCACGTGGTTTGCCGTGCAGGCGAGCGAGGAAACGCTTTCCAGGACGAACCTAAGCCAGTGGGAACCGGGCTGGCGAATCAACTTGGAACGTTCCCTCAAGGTCGGTGACGAGATCGGAGGGCATATCGTTTCGGGACATGTCGACGGAATCGCGGTGGTCGGGGACATCCGGGAAGAGGGTGATAGCACGAGGATGGATCTTGACGCCCCGGCTGAACTCGCCAGGTTCATCGCTCCCAAGGGATCGGTTGCATTGAACGGCACATCATTGACAGTGAACGAGGTTGACGGTGCCCGCTTCGACATAAATCTCATTCCTCACACCAAGGCTGTCACGACCTGGGGCGAGGCAAGGCCGGGCGACAAGGTGAATCTCGAAATTGACACGCTTGCCCGCTACGTGGCGCGCCTGAACGAGGCAGCCTGAGGCGCTCGCGGCTCAACGCGGATCCGCTCACTGTCTGATTGCGGGCAGGGACACTGGCCCTCGCCATGGCAAACTCGTTCCCAGACTACTGTTTGGCTTCGGCAAGCTCGTTGCGAGAGTCTTCCCTTCCTGCTTCCATCGAAAGGCTGGCCCGCCCGAGTCCAGGGATTGCCTGCGGGAAATCTCATGAACATCTGCGGAAGGAGTGTCCGCACAACTTTCGGCCAAGCTGCGCGAAATCGTGCATTGCCTTATTCGACATTGCGATCAAGCTCTGCAGGGGCGTCCCGCTGCATCAGCATCTCAACAAATTCTGTGACGAGAGTTCCAGGCACTTGTTCACGACCTCGCGACACGTGTCGAAGCAGAAGTGCCGACAGTTGCTCAAAACGCGGATTGCGTGGCGCGTGGGCGCTGAATTGCGACAATGACCAATAGGATCAACAGCGCCGGGATGAAGAAGATTTCCTTGGGCATCCGGTCGTTTTCAATCGCAACCGCCTCGATCTGGGCCGGGATGTCGCCGTAGAAATCATAGTCATTGGCCAGTTGCTCGAAGTAGGGCGTGCCCGGGAAGGGTTCTTCCAATGTGAGAATCCCGTCGCTTTCCAGCACGGTCAGGCCCACGGCTTCCAGCCTGTTCAGTCCGGTGCCCTCGGCCTCGGCCGTGTAGGCCAGCGTGATGGTGCCCACCTCACCCGTGTCGAAGTCTGGAGCCGAGACACGCAACCTGGCCGTCGAGCCGACCGGCAGTTCTTCAATCGCGGCAAGCGCGGCAGGGCCTGTCGTCTCCGCGTACCTGTCCTGCCATTGATCGAGGAAGAAATCCGGCCTGAAGAGCATGAAAACCACGAGCAGCAAGATCACGGATTCCCATTTGCGCGATTTGGCGATGAAATAGCCTTGAGTGACCGCGGCAAAGACCAGCATGGCGACTAGAGAGACAAAGAATACCAGCACCGCCTTGGCCAGCCCCACGTCAATCAGCAGGAGATCCGTGTTGAAGATAAACATGAAGGGCAGGAGCGCGGTGCGAATGTCATAACTGAACCCCACGATGCCTGTCTTGATCGGATCACCTCGGGATATTGCCGCCGCCGCATAGGCGGCGAGGCCTACCGGGGGCGTATCATCCGCCAGTATCCCGAAATAGAACACGAAGAGATGCACGGCGATGAGCGGCACGATGAGGCCCGACTGTGCGCCCACCGAAACGATGACGGGCGCCATGAGCGACGAGACCACGATGTAGTTGGCGGTTGTCGGCAGGCCCATGCCAAGGATCAACGAAAGCACGGCCACCAGCAGCAGCAGGATCATCAGGTTGTCGCCGGCAATGGTCTCGATCACCTGGCCGATGATCTGGTGAGCGCCGGTGAGCGAGATGGTTCCAACGATGATGCCCGCGGCACCGGTCGCCACGCCGATCCCGATCATGTTGCGTGCGCCGCTTTCAAGCCCGGCGACAAAGTCGTGCCAGCTGGTTTGAGCCTGTGCCGAAACGCTGTCGGCACTGCCGCGGAACATCGCTTTCAAGGGCCGGTGCGTCAGTGCCACGATGATCATGGCGATTGTCGCCCAGAAGGCCGAGAGCGCTGGCGAGAGACGATCCAGATCCTCCGTGCGCACCATCAGGTTCCAGACCAGGACGAAGATCGGCAGAGCATAGTACGCACCGCCCAGGAAAGTGGGTGTCAGCCGTGGCGCCTCGACCACCTTGCTGTTGGGGTCATCGACCACGACATCGGGAAACCTCGAGGCCACGTACACAAGCGCCAGGTAGGCCAGCAGCAAGAGCGCGAGCGCCGGATAGATCGAGGCGCCGGGCGTCACCGTCTCCAACAGGCCTCGGAAGCCGATCACGAGGAAAGTGATCACCGCCATGCCAAGGAAACCGGTCAGGAATAGCAGCAGGATCATGATCACGCCAATTTGCCGCCCTGGCTTCTTCAGTCCCTTCAGGCCCAGCTTCAGGCTTTCCAGATGCACGATGTAGAGCAGCGCGATGTAGGAGACTATCGCCGGCAGGAAGGCGTGCTTGATGACGTCGAAGTAGGGAATGTTGACATATTCCACCATCAGGAAGGCTGCGGCACCCATCACCGGCGGGGTGAGCTGGCCGTTGGTTGACGAGGCCACTTCGACCGCGCCGGCCTTTTCCGGCGCAAAGCCGATGCGTTTCATCAACGGGATGGTGAAGGTTCCAGTGGTAACCGTGTTGGCAATGGACGAGCCGGAGATCATGCCGGTCATCATCGATGACAGCACCGCCGCCTTTGCGGGACCGCCTCGCAGAGCGCCGAGCAGCGCGATTGCTACCTTGATGAACCAGTTGCCGCCGCCAGCCCTTTCCAGAAGTCCTCCGAACAACACGAAGAGGAAGATCATTGTCGTGGACACGCCAAGCGCGACACCGAACACGCCCTCGGTCTGCATCCAATAGTGACCCATCGCCTTGGCAAAGGACGCACCGCCATAGTTGGTGACGCTGCCCACCCATTCCGAGTAGCCACCGAAGAAGGTCAGCGCGAGGAAGGCGGAGGCGATGATCACCAGCGGCAGGCCAAGCGAACGGAAGACGGCCACCATCAATACGCACATGCCGATGCCGGAGACGACGATGTCCGTCATGGTCCACAATCCCGGCCGGTCGGCGATTTCAAAGCGGAAGATGACTAGGTAGAGGCAAGAGGCAACGCCAAGGATCAGCAAGATCCAGTCGTAGATTGGAATGCGGTTCCTGTGACCGAACATCGGAAAGGCCAGCGTCGCGAGGCTCAGCGCGAAGGCGAGGTGGACGTAGCGCGCCTGGGCCACGATGTTGGCAAAATCGCCAATGCCCGTGATCTGGGCCAGAACCCCGGGCACCTTCGAGGCGATGTAGAGTTGAAAAAGCGACCAGATTATGCAGAGCGCAAAGATCAGTCGCTTTGCAAACGGACCGGCATCGCGACCACCGGTGTCGACTTCCGCCACCATGTCCTCGGCGGTTTTGTTCGCGGCGTCTGTCATCCCACGTGCCAGTCGTTGGTTCTTGTTTTACAGGGAAGTACGCCAGCGCATCGGGGATGCGCTGGCGCAGGTTTCAGGAAATCTGGGTGATGTCCTTATTCCATCAAGCCCAGTTCCTTGTAAGCTCTCTCGGCCCCCGGATGCAGCGGAGCGGAAAGGCCGTCGCTGACCATTTGATTGGCGTCGAGATTGGCAAAGGCCGGGTGCAAGCCACGGAAATCGTCGAGATTGGCCAACACCGCCTTTGCGACCACATAGGCCACCTCTTCCGGCACATTTGCGGAGGTTACGAAGGTCGCGCCCACGCCGAAGGTCGTTGTGTCGGTGTCGGTGCCAGCGTACATGCCGCCCGGAATCGTGGCCACGCGATAGAAGGGATTGTCCGCCACCAGCTTGTCGATCGGCGCACCGGTCACGGAGACCAGTTTCACGTCACAGGTGGTGGTGGCTTCCTTGATGGCCGCGGCCGGGTGACCGATCGTGTAGATCATCGCGTCGATGTTGTCGTCGCAGATCTGCTTGGCCATTTCAGAACCTTTGTATTCGGTGGCCAGGGAGAAGTCGTCCATGGCAATGCCGAAGGCGTCCATCACCACTTCCATCGTGGCACGCTGGCCAGACCCTGGATTGCCCACGTTCACACGATGGCCCTTGAGTCCCTCAAAGGAGTCGATGCCGCTGTCGCTGCGCACCAGCAGAGTGAAGGGCTCGGGGTGTACCGAGAACATCGCCCGAATTTCGGGGAACGGGTTGTCAGCGAACTTTGATGTGCCGTGGTAGGCGTGATACTGCCAGTCGGACTGGGCCACGCCGAACTCCAGTTCGCCAGCCTTGATCGTATTGATGTTGTAAACCGACCCGCCGGTCGACTCCACGGCGCAGCGAAGGCCATGCTCCTTGCGGTCGCGGTTGACAAGCCTGCAAATCGCGCCGCCGGTTGGGTAGTAGACTCCCGTCACCCCGCCCGTTCCGATCGAAATGAACTGCTGATCCTGCGCTGCGGCAGGACCGGTAAAGGCAAGTGTCGCTGCTGTCAGTAGGCCGGCAGTGATTTTCATGTGTTTCATCAGATTCTCCGTATCTTTCTGCGCGCTTGCGCGCTTGCTGTGACCTGAGGGCAGCCAATGGCTTTCGAGATGTAACGCAAAACCCGAAATTTCGGGACGTCCCCCTGATCTTGAAGATAACTTAGCGGCGAATGCGGTGAATGTAAAAGGTCCGTCGGATTCGCATCAAAGCACCGTTCCCGATCGGGCCAACTTACTTGGCACGATCGGGGACCCGCAAGGGCCTTGACGTCTGATTCGACGGGCGCATTGAAATCAGGTGGCCGACAAGAGAGCCAAGAAATGCCGCACGTCGAACTCGCAAGTGCGTCTCTTTGGCCATGGCTGAAGCAAAGTCGGGCGAAAGGGTGATTCTTGAAGTCGATGCGCTCGTCAGCTGTCGCGTGCGCTTGGGCGACGCAGCACAAGACGTTCACGGTTCGCCGCGAATCCGCCAAATGCGCGGATGCGTAGGCGAACATTGGTTCGGCATCGGGAAGGCGGCGGCGTTGCCTCTGGCTTTAGTTTCTTCGCTGGGCTATTGGCGAGGCTCAATGGGATAGTCCGGGCTCCACAGATGTCACTAGAAGCCACCCAAGCTGTTGAAGACCACTGGCATGACGCCATTTCCTCGATCGAGGAAATAACTGAGGATGCGCGGAACGGTCGCATGTTCATTCTCGTCGATCACGAGGATCGCGAGAACGAGGGTGACTTGGTCATTCCAGCCCAGATGGCGACGCCCGAGGCCATCAACTTCATGGCGACGCATGGGCGCGGGCTGATCTGCCTTTCGCTGACAGGCGAGCGCTGCGACGCGCTCGGCCTTCCACTGATGGCGTCCCATAACTCCTCGCGGCACGAGACGGCGTTCACGGTGTCCATTGAGGCGCGGGAAGGAGTCACGACCGGGATTTCCGCCCATGATCGCGCGCGTACGGTCGCGGCGGCGATCGACCAGTCCACGACGGCTGCCGACATTGCTACGCCAGGGCACATTTTCCCCTTGCGCGCACGCGACGGCGGGGTGCTCGTGCGTGCGGGCCACACGGAAGCTGCGGTAGACGTGTCGCGTCTGGCGGGCTTGAACCCGTCCGCCGTGATCTGCGAGATCATGAACGAGGACGGCACGATGAGCCGTCTGCCGGACCTGGTCGCGTTTGCACAGCGACACGGCCTGAAGATCGGCACGATCAGTGAGCTCATTGCCTATCGACGACGACACGACAACCTTGTTGCCGTCACAAGCCGCAAGACGGTCACGTCCGAGTTCGGCGGCGAATGGGAGATGCGGATCTATTCGGATACCGCCCATGGCGACGAGCACATCGCTTTGGTCAAGGGCGACATTTCTTCGCCAGAACCCTGCCTTGTGAGAATGCATGCATTGGATCCGATGCTTGACGTGCTTGGCCTTGGGCCGGCGGGGCGAAGGAACGAATTCGGCGATGCCATGCAACTTATTTCGGACGAAGGGCGCGGGGTCCTGGTGCTGCTCAGGGACACGACAATGAAGCTGAAGGGTGGAGACAGCGTTTCGCCGCAGACGCTCAGGCAGTATGGCTTGGGAGCACAGATCTTGTCCTCGCTCGGACTTTCGCAACTGGTTCTATTGACCAATTCACCCCAACCAAAGATCGTGGGGCTCGAGGCCTATGGCCTCGAAATTGTCGGTACGCGCACGATTTCGGATCTCGGCTGATGGCCGGGCAGCCTCACCACACGCTGGAACTGCCGGTGTTCGAAACTCCGCCGAAGGTGCTGATTGTCGTCGCCCCGTACTACTTTGATATCGCCGCTGATCTCGTGGATGGAGCCCAAGCCGAGCTGGCGAAGGTCGCGGCCAAGGTCGATCTGGTCAAGGTTCCGGGCGCACTGGAAGTGCCGACAGCCATTGGCATTGCATTCAGGCAGGCTGAATACGACGGCTTCGTCGCGCTGGGCTGCGTGATTCGAGGTGAAACAACGCATTACGAGACCGTCTGTGACAATTCGAACCGGGCCCTGCAGCTGTTGGGTGCTGAAGGCGCCTGCATTGGCAACGGCATTCTGACGGTGGAAACACGCGAACAGGCGGCAGTGCGTGCGGATCCCGGCAATGAGAACAAGGGCGGGGGTGCTGCAGCCGCTGCGCTCCATCTCATTGCGCTCAAGCGGCGCTTTGCCCCACCGGAGAGCGAAATCAGGTCCGCTCAGGTCTCCGGATTCTCATGACCCTCTTGCAGCAGAAGCGAAGCGTCGCACGGCTCCATGCGGTGCAGGCGCTGTTCCAGATGGAGGCGAGCGGGCAGTCGGCGACGACCGTTCAGAACGAGTTCGAGGATCACCGTTTCGCCGAAGAGCTCGACGGCCTGGAACTGGCGGCGGGTGACCGGGACCTGTTTCGGCAGCTTGTCGATGATGCCGTGACCTGGCAGGCGCGGATTGACCAGATGACGGAACGCGCGCTTGTGGCCAAGTGGCCGATTCACCGGATCGATCCCGTTCTGCGTGCGCTGTTTCGCGCGGCAGGTGCGGAACTGGTCGGGAGCGAGGTACCGCCACGAGTGATAATTTCCGAGTTTGTGGACGTGGCAAAGGCATTCTTCCCCGAGGGGCGAGAAAAGAGCTTCGTGAACGCGGTACTGGACCATATGGCGCGCGAAGCGCGGCCGGAGGCATTCAAGGAGCGGGCCCGGGGCTAGCAGTTCGGGACGTTGACGGCGAGACCGCCAAGAGCGGTTTCCTTGTACTTTTTGCTCATGTCCTCGCCGGTCTGGCGCATGGTCTCGATGGCGGCATCGAGCGGCACGAAGTGCTTGCCGTCGCCGCGAAGCGCCAGCGATGCAGCCGAAACCGCCTTGATCGCGCCGAGGCCGTTTCGTTCGATGCAAGGCACCTGCACCAGACCCCTCACGGGATCGCAAGTCATTCCGAGGTGGTGCTCAAGGGCAATTTCCGCGGCGTTCTCAACCTGTTCGGGCGTGCCGTCCAGCACTGCGGCCATTCCGCCGGCAGCCATTGCCGAGGCCGAGCCGACTTCGGCCTGGCATCCGCATTCGGCTCCCGAGATCGATGCGTTGTGCTTTATGAGCGCGCCAATGGCAGAGGCGGTCAGGAGGAATTCGCAAATGCGTGACGAACGCGCGCTCGGCACATGGTCCATCCAGTAACGGATGGTTGCCGGGACCACGCCGGCGGCACCGTTGGTCGGCGCGGTCACAACCTGGCCGCCGGCCGCGTTTTCTTCGTTGACGGCCATGGCGTAGGCGCTGATCCAGTCATTCACGACGTGCGGGGCAGTCAGGTTCGTGCCGCGTTCGGCCTCCAGGCCGGCACGAATCGCGGCTGCGCGGCGACGCACGTTCAAGCCACCCGGAAGCGCGCCCTCGGTGCTTAGGCCGCGTTCCATGCACTCGTTCATGACGTCCCAGATTCGCTGCAGACCGGTGTCAAGCTCCGCGGAACTCATTCGAGTCAGCTCGTTTGCCCGCTTCATCTCCGCAACGCTCTTGCCGTCGGTTCTCGCCATCTCAAGCATCTCGGCCGCCGACCGGAACGGGTAAGGCACTGACGGGCCGTCATCCTTGCTCCCGCCTTCCGCAAGCTCTGCTTCCGTCAAGACGAATCCGCCACCGATGGAATAGTAGGTTTCATGCCGGATCACGTCGCCTTCGCCGTCGGTGGCATATAGCCTGAGGCCGTTGGCGTGCCCCGGCAGCGGCGTATCGTAGTCAAAGCGGAGATCCGCTTCGGGATCGAAGGAAAGCGGGCCGAGTCCATCCGGCGTGACACGCTTTTCTTGGCGGATATCCTTAAGGGCTGCCTCGGCTCTGGCCATGTCATAGGTGTCGGGCTCGAAGCCCGCGAGACCGAGGATCACTGCACGATCGGTCGCGTGGCCTACGCCGGTGAACGCAAGCGAACCGTGCAAGGATGCGCGCAGGCCGTGCGGCTTGAATGCGGAGGTCCGGAGGGTCTCGAGAAACCGTCCGGCGGCCACCATCGGCCCCATGGTGTGTGAGGACGATGGGCCGACGCCCACCTTGAACACTTCAAAAACGCTCAGGAACATGAGCCGTTCCTGCCGGAGACTTGCGGCGTTTGGGCGTCTCTACGCGACATTCCTGGCAGAAAAGGCGTCCTGCGGCCGCGATTCAGGCAGTCATCCGGGCCGGCTGCCGCCAAGGCATCTCCGGCTGGTTGGTGCGGACGGTACTAGGTTCGTGCGAGCCAAACCAGAAACACGCCAACGGCAAGGGCGCCAAGACCGCATGCCCGACGGGTCTCCAGCGGCCAGGACGCGATTGCCTTGACCAGTTCGTCCAGCCGATTCGGCAGCAAGGCAAGAACAAGGCCTTCGATGACAAGCACGAGGCCGATCCCGAGAAGCGCGAGTTCCATGCCCCTTAATTTGCCGCCGTGCCGACGGGCTCCATGCCGACACCGTCCAGGAACTCGAAGAACTCGCTGTCAGGCGTAATCACAAGCGTCGAGTTCTGTCCCTGGAGGGCTCGCTCGTAGGCTGCAAGCGACCGGTAGAACCGGAAGAAGCCCTCGTCTGCGCCATAGGCAGCGGCGAAGATCGAGTTGCGTTCTGCATCCGCCTCGCCGCGGACGATTTCGGCTTCGCGGTTGGCTTCGGAAACGATTTCGACCACCGTCCTGTCGGCCTGAGCCTGGACCCTTTGGGCGGCCTCCGCCCCTCGGGCCCGCTCGTCAGTCGCTTCCCGCTCGCGCTCCGCGCGCATCCGGTCAAACGTGGCCGCGAGGTTCTGCTCGGGGAGGTTGGTCTGCTTCAATCGCACGTCAACAACGTCAAGCCCCAACGCCGCCGCTTCCGCGTCGGCATTGGCCCGGATTCGGTTCATGAGCTCTGCCCTTTCGGGGGAGAGGATCGTGTTCGAGGTCACGCCCTCCGCACCCAGGACCGCCCGGATTTCGTCGATGAGGATCGATGACAGCCGGTCTTCGGCGAATCGCACACCGCCCGGTCCCACGGCCTGGCGGAACTGGACGATGTCCGCGTCCTGATGGCCGATGCGATAGCGCGTGAAGGCGTCGACAACCAGCCGCCTGTCGTCAGAGGGCGTGATCTCGATTTCGGGCGTGTCGAGAGACAGGATTCGGCCATCATAGCGCACGACTTCCTGGATGATGGGGATCTTGAATCCCAGGCCGGGCTCCGTCTTGACCTGCTTGATCTGGCCGAACTGCAGAACCAGCGCCTTCTCGCGCTCATCCACGATGAAGATGGACGAGAGGGCAATGGCGACCGCAATGGCCAGAATTGCCGTCAGAAGGACTCCACTTCTCAACATCTCAGTTTCCTCCTTCGGGAGTGGTTGTTCCGCGACGGAGCTCGTTCAGCGGCAAGTAGGGCACGACGCCCTGGCCTGGGCCGTCACTGACGCCCTCGTCAAGAATGATCTTGTCAATGCCGCCGAGAACCTTCTCCAGCGTTTCGATGTACAGCCTTCGCCGGGTAACTTCTGGGGCCAGGCGATATTCGGCCAGAACCGCGGAAAAGCGGCTGGCCTCGCCCTTGGCCTCGTTCACGACCTGGGCGCGGTAGGATTCGGCCACTTCAAGAACCTGCGCCGCTTCGCCGCGTGCGCCTGCGAGCACGCGGTTGGCGTACGCGTCGGCTTGGCGCTCGAGACGGTCACGCTCCTGTTCCGCTGCCTGGACGTCGCGGAAGGCGTCGATCACCTCGCGCGGTGGGTCTGCCTTGTTCAGGTTCACGCGGACGATGTTGATGCCCGCTTCGTAGTTGTCGAGCGTCGCCTGGATCAGTTCCTTGGCCCGCTGCGCCACGATCGCTCGATCGCGGTTGAGAAGGGGTGCAAGTTCGCTGCCCGCCACGATCTCGCGCATCGCCGATTCAGAAACCGCTCGCACGGTCTCCGGTCCGTCTCTCAGGTTGAACAGGAAGTCGTCGGGTCTGGAGATGTTCCAGACGACCTGAAAGTCAATGTCGACGATGTTCTCGTCCGTGGTCAACATCAAGCCGTTGTCGCCCTGACGGCCGACACCAATGTCTTCCGACTGTTCCCGAGTCACCGGGATGACCTCGTAGGTCATCACCGGCCAAGGCGCGAAGTTGAGGCCTGGCTGGCCGATCGAGGAGAATTCCCCCAGGAACAGTTCGACCGATTGCTCTTCCGGTCTGACCGAGTACAGTGAGGAATAGGCCCAGAGGCCCAGAATGACCAACACGCCGATGGCAATGGAACCGCGCGAAAGCCGCGGTCGCTCGCCGCCGCCACCGCCGCGTCGGCCGGATCCTCCTCTGCCGCCCATGATTGAAGAGAGCCGCTCCTGGCCCTTTCTCACCATGTCGTCGATATCGGGTATGTTGGGTCTCTGCTGCCCAGGCCGACCTGGCCTGCGGGCATCTCCGTTGCCGCCATTCTGAGGGCCGCCGCCCCATGGTCCGCCGCTCTTGTTGGCCATTCGTGGTCCTCTTTCTGAGTCTCTCAGGGTGCTAACTGTAGTGTTTTGCGCGGTTTTTCAAGTCGCCCTTGTCGGAGGGGCGTGATTCTTGTATGGTTCACTTTTTGTATTCTTGATGTTCTTCGCGAATCATGCCGCAAGCGCGATTTTCATCACCGGCTGGTTGTCGTTGGCGCATTGCGGAGGCTTCCAGCCGCCGTTTCGACTCAGGCGGGGC